>JAILCI010000049.1 GCA_024686335.1 Bacteroidales bacterium
GTATTTGTTAATTTCATTTATTGCTTTTACTTGGGCTTTTTTCAAATGATGGTTTTCTTCTTTCAAAATTAAACTTGTGATAAAGAATATGATGATAATGACGAAGAAAAGGACGCCTTATGTGAATAAATTCTTCTCCCCCGACAACTTCGTGCAGGCGCCGGGGAGCACGCAGGGGTACAACCGCTACTCCTACTGCCTGAACAACCCGTTGCGTTGGGTGGACCCGAGCGGGGAGCGGTACGCGGGAGCGGAACCGCCCAGGCTGCTGCATGAGTATATCCGCGAGGATATGTGGGATGGCGGCTATTTCAGCGACTATCTCTCCTTGGGACGTTGGTGCAAAATACGGTCTTGACATGACAATGACTTTGATAGGAACTTTCGGAGGCCCTATAGGCTTTATTATCAGTACTGCATATTTTATTTTGGATATTTCAACGGATGGATTTGGAGGATTTGGGAAAATGTATTAGTTATGAGAAAAGTGAACGAAAAACAAACATCATTTATAGGAAAAGTCATAAGCAGACTATACTTGTGGTATTCCTTTGAAACCACCTATATGCTTGGTCAGACAGAATCCACCCCTTTCGGTCTCTTAATATTTCACTCATGGAGTCTCCTTCTAATATTATTTATGGTAATCTTCCCCTCTTTTGTGCGTGTCTGCTGGCATGATTTTATGATTATTTCCTTAACAAGTTGGATGATTTTTTCTTTTGTTCCAGCCATAGTTTTTAGGATTTATCAACCTTCACACAAAAAAATGAATATATTTTTAAGTTATGCAGGGCAGACATTCATTGATAGAATTGAAGTTTTAAAATCCAAAACTCATCCTATTTGTGTAATTATGATATGTATATCCCATATAGGAACTAAAATAGTATTGTTTTTGTTGTCCTTTTTTGTGGCTTTAGGGATGATTTGAATACAATATCAATAATAGCAATTGCTTTTATTTTCTTGAATTATTTTAAGATTGTAGATTAATATATGCATTTGTTTAAGACAGAGGAATGGAGACAATAAAAAATAATAGATTCACATATTTTGGATCAACTAAGAACTGTTATTGCGATGCCGACTGGACGGTGTTTGCCGACACGGTCCTGGCCGACACCTCTCGCCACTTCCGCCTGGAGCGGGGCTTTACAGGGCATGAGCATTACACAGAGTTGAAGATAATAAACATGAACGGACGTTTGTACGACCCGGTCATCGCCCGCTTCTTCTCGCCCGACAACTTCGTGCAGGCGCCGGGGAGCACGCAGGGGTATGTCCAAAGGGCTATAACGTTTATTTCATTATTTTTTATACATTTGCATCCGTAAAAGCGACTTCACTAACACTATGGAACTCATCGCAACAGAACAGGACCTCGGGAGGGTGGCGCGTGCCATCATGGAACACTACCCGCAAGAACGCGTCTTCGGCTTCCATGGCGAGATGGGCGCCGGCAAGACTACGCTCATCAAGGCATGGTGCCAGCAACTCGGCGTGCAGGACAACACCTCTTCCCCTACCTTCGCCATCGTCAACGAGTACTGGACCGACCATGGCGAGCCCGTCTATCATTTCGACTTCTATCGTATCGACGAACCCCGGGAGGCTACCAACATCGGCTTCGAGGAATACCTCGCCAGCGGCTGCTATTGCTTCATCGAGTGGACCGAAAAGGTGGAGAGCATCCTCCAGGGCGACTATGTGCCCGTGACCATCCAGCGCACCGATGACGGCACTACGCGCCGTTTCATCTTCTAAACGCCCCTGTCATGAAAGATTTAGTCCTGATCACCGAAACCCCGACCCCCGATGTGGCAGAGTACCCCCTCAAGGTGGAGCATCCCATGCCCAAGACTACGTTGGCCTTGGTGAAGGATGACGATCCTCAGGCTTCCTACAGCATTCTGCCTCCGGAGTCGGTGCAGACACTGGTGGAGAACCATGTCATCGTCTATATGCAGCACGGCTTCGGTACCCACGCCCACTTCACAGACGAGGAATATGCCGAGGCGGGTGCCGTTTTTGAAGATGACTTCACCGTGCTGGCTTCCCTGGCCAAGGTGCTTGTCAAACAGACGGACTTCACCGAGGAGGAACTGGAGAAAATAAAGCCCGAACAGATCCTCTTCTCTTCACAAAATCTCTCCACGCTCTCTGAAAAATCCCTCCAGCTGCTTCTCGAGAAAAAGGCCGCCGCTTTTGCCTGGGATCTGCTCCATGACGACGAGCAAGGGTATATCGTAGACAAGATATTCTCCGATCAGATCTCTAACTTCGGCATCACCTTGGCGCTCTCTAACCTGCTGCTGCCCTTGTTGTTGGATCTGCTTATCCATCCCAAGATACGCTATGCCCTCCAGAAAAACCCCCAGCTGATGCAGTGCGTCTATTGCTACGACGGGACCGTGTGCCACCAGCCCCTCGCCGACCGCTTCCAGCTCCCCTGGAAGGATATCATCACTCTCTGCTGGGATTTGAATTAGAGCTTTCAGTCCATCAGACTGACATTTTGTCATATTTTTCCTTTTGGCAAAGTCATTGCTATAATAATGATGTTTTTTTAAGAAAGGAAATAATGATATGAATCCAAATAACTTAACAATCAAAACCCAAGAAGTGATTTCCAACGCGCAGATGATTGCGATGCGGAATCAGAACCAGCAGATAGATAATCTGCATATATTGAAATCTATGTTGGATATGGACGACAATGTCGTCCCGTTCCTGATGCGTAAACAGGAGTGCAACCCCAAGGTTGTAGCAGCCGTAGTGGACAAGGAGGTGGCCCGTCTGCCCAAAGTCTCCGGCGGCGAGTTCTACCTCGGTGGCGGTGTCCAGCAGGCGTTGCAGAAGGCCATCATCTTCTGTCAGGACTCCGGCGATGAGTTCGTCTCCCTCGAGCACCTGCTCTATGGTTTGCTTATGGCAGGTGACCGGGTCTCCCAGATCCTGAAGGATGCCGGCATGACCGAGAAAGGCCTCAAGAGTGCCATCGAAGAACTGCACAAGGGCAATAAGGTCAACAGCGCCAATAACGAGGAGACCTATAATGCCTTGAACAAGTACGCCCGTAACCTCAACGATATGGCCCGCAACGGCAAGCTCGACCCTGTTATCGGCCGTGACGAGGAAATCCGCCGTGTGTTGCAGATTCTCTCCCGTCGTACCAAGAACAACCCCATCCTTATCGGCGAGGCCGGTGTCGGCAAGACCGCCATCGCAGAGGGACTGGCCCAGCGTTTAGTGAGTGGCGACATCCCCGAGAACCTGAAGACCAAACGGCTCTTCTCCCTCGACATGGGTGCACTGATTGCCGGTGCCAAGTATAAGGGCGAGTTCGAGGAGCGACTAAAGAGCGTCATCAACGAGGTCATCGCCTCCAACGGCGAGATCATCCTCTTCATCGACGAGATCCACACGCTGGTGGGGGCCGGCGCCTCCGGTGACGGCGCTATGGATGCCGCCAACATCCTGAAGCCCGCCCTCGCGCGTGGCGAGCTGCGCTCTATCGGCGCCACGACTCTCGATGAGTACCAGAAATATTTTGAGAAAGACAAGGCCTTGGAGCGTCGTTTCCAGCCTGTCCGTATCGAGGAGCCAGATAAATACAACGCTATCTCTATTCTGCGTGGCTTGAAGGAACGCTACGAGAATCACCATAAAGTCAAAATCCTCGATGAGGCTATCATCGCCGCCGTGGAGCTGTCACAGCGCTATATCGGCGACCGATATCTGCCCGACAAGGCTATCGACCTTATCGATGAGGCCGCAGCCAAGTTGAAGCTGGAGATCAACTCCGTGCCAGAGGAGCTGGACGATGTGGAACATAAGATCAGCCAGCTCGAAATTGAGCGTGAGGCCATCAAGCGCGAGAATCCGAAAGATCCTAAAGTGACGGCACTCAGCAAGTCCATATCCGAGTTGCAGGAAAAACGCAATAGCATCTCTACCAAGTGGCGCAGCGAGAAGGAGATTATGGATAAGATCCAACACTGCAAGGACGAGATCGAGGCCTATAAACTGGAGGCTCAGAATGAGGAGCGTCAGGGCAACTACGGTCGTGTGGCAGAGCTGCGTTATGGTCTGATCAAGAACGATGAGGATATGATCCAAAAGCTGCAAGGCGAGTTGGAAGCTCTGCAAGGAGATAATGCCATGATTGACGAGAAGGTCGGCGCTGACGACATCGCTGAGGTGGTGGCTCGTTGGACCGGTATCCCCGTGAGCAAGATGATGCAGAGCGAGAAGTCTAAGCTGCTGCACCTCGAAGAGGAACTGCATAAGAGAGTGGTGGGTCAGGATGAGGCTATCACAGCCGTCTCCGATGCTATCCGTCGTAGCCGTGCCGGCCTCCAAGATGTGAAGAGACCTATCGGCTCCTTTATCTTCATGGGCACCACTGGTGTCGGCAAGACCGAGCTGGCAAAGACACTCGCCGAATATCTGTTCAACACCGAGGATGCCATCATCCGTTTCGATATGAGCGAGTTCCAGGAGCCGCACTCCGTCTCCCGTCTCATCGGTTCGCCTCCAGGCTATGTGGGCTACGATGAGGGTGGCCAGCTGACCGAGAAGGTGCGTCGTAAACCCTATTCCGTCATCCTTTTCGATGAAATCGAGAAGGCTCACCCGGACGTCTTCAACGTGCTGCTGCAGGTGCTCGATGACGGCCGTCTGACCGACAATAAGGGTAGGGTAGCCGACTTCAAGAACACTATCATCATCATGACCTCCAACCTGGGTTCCAATATTATCCAGGACAACTACTCCGACCGTGCCAACCTGACCGACGAAGAGGTCTTCGAGCGCACCAAGGCGGAGGTCACCGACCTGCTGAAGAAGTCGCTGAAGCCTGAGTTCCTCAACCGTATCGACGAGATTGTGATGTTCCAGCCGCTGTCCCGCAAAGAGATTAAGGAGATTATCAATCTTCAAATCAATCAGTTGGGCGAAATGCTGTCACAACGTAATATCAAGGTCGAGTTCAGTAGCTACGCTATGGAGCTCTTGTCGAATCTCGGCTACGATCCGCTCTACGGTGCCCGTCCGCTGAAGCGTGTCATCCAGAAATATATTCTGAATGAGCTCTCCAAGATTATCCTTGCCGAGGATGTGCAACCCGGCAGTGTCATCATGGTTGATTCCGTAGAAGATGGCAAGTTCGTCTTCTATCAGAAATAAAGTCAGAACAGGGGTGCATTATGCATCCCTGTCTTTTTGGCACAAACTTTGTAATATCAATTAGCGTTTTTTAGAAATTTATACAATAATATATTATGCAAACAGGTAAAATTAATGTACAGACCGAGAATATCTTCCCGGTAATCAAGAAGTTCTTATACTCAGATCATGAAATTTTCCTCCGTGAGCTGGTCTCCAACGCAGTGGATGCAACCCAGAAACTGAAGACCCTCTCCACTCGTGGCGACTTTGCCGGCGAGCTGGGCGACCTGACCATTCAGGTGAAGGTCAACAAAGAGGACAAGACCATCAGAGTCATCGACCGTGGTATCGGCATGACCGCTGAGGAGGTGGACAAATATATCAACCAAATTGCTTTCTCCGGCGCGGAAGATTTCCTCGCCAAATACAAAGGCAACGACGCCGCCAACATCATCGGCCATTTCGGACTGGGATTCTACTCCTCCTTCATGGTTGCTGACGTGGTCGACATCATCACAAAATCCTATAAAGATGACGCCAAGGCTGTGAAATGGAGCTGCGACGGCTCTCCTGAGTTTACGTTGGAAGAGACCGACAAGGAAGACCGTGGTACTGAGATTGTGCTTCACGTGGCTGACGACGTCCAGGAGTTCCTCGACGAACAGAAGATTGTCGGACTGCTGAACAAATACTGCCGCTTCCTGCCCATCCCGATTCAGTGTGGTACCAAGACCGAATGGGTGAAACCGGAAAAGACGGAAGAGACCAAAGAGGGCGAGGATGGCGAGAAGAAAGAGGAACCCAAGGAGGAAGCCATCCAAGTGCCTCGTATCATCAATGACACTGAACCAATCTGGCAGAAATCACCCTCTTCTCTGAAAGATGAGGACTATAAGAGTTTCTACCACAAACTCTACCCGATGAATATGGAGGAACCCATGTTCCAGATCCATCTGAATGTGGACTATCCCTTCAACTTGACGGGCGTGCTCTACTTCCCGAAGGTGAAGAATCAGCTTGACCTCAAGAAGAACCGTGTGCAACTCTATTGTAACCAGGTCTTTATCACCGATGAACTGGACGGCGTGATCCCTGAGTTCATGACGCTGTTGCATGGCGTGATCGACTCCCCCGACATCCCGTTGAATGTCTCCCGTTCCTATTTGCAGTCTGATGCCAATGTGAAGAAGATCTCCACCTACATCAGCAAGAAAGTTGCCGAGAAGTTGGAGAGCATGTTCAAGGAGAACCGCGAGGACTTTGAGAAGAAATGGGACGAGCTGAAGGTCTTCCTGGAGTACGGTTCCCTGACAGACGAGAAGTTCTTCGAGAAGATTCAGAGCTTCTACTTGTTGAAGAACACAGAAGGCAAATACTACACCATTGAGGAGTATCGTAACATGGTAACAGCCTTGCAGACAGACAAAAACGAGAATGTTATCTTCCTATATGCTGCCAATGTGGACGAACAGCATCTCTACATTCAGGCAGCCAAAGAGCACGGTTACGACGTGCTGCTCATGGACGGTTTCCTGGATACTCACTTCATCAACATGCTGGAACAGAAGCTGGAGAAGACCCGCTTCACCCGCGTGGATGCCGACATCGTTGAGAAGTTGATTGAGAAGAACGACGAAGAGGCTGTCTCCAAGCTCTCTGAAGATCAGAAGAAGAGCTTGAAGGAGTACTTCGATAAGAATATTGATACTCAGAAGTTCACAGTCATGGTGGACTCCATGAGCGAGACTGACATGCCCGTGATGATCACGCAGAACGAGTTCATGCGTCGTTTCAAAGATATGGAGAAGGTCTCCGGACAGCAGAGCTTCTACGGTGGTTTCGAGCACTACAACTTGGTGGTGAACGGCAACCATCCGCTGGCCAACAGACTCTTGGAGGAGAGTGACGAGGCTAAACGTAACACTCTGATCCAGCAGTTGGTAGATCTTGCCCTGCTCTCCCAGAACATTCTGACTGGCGAGAAGCTGAGCAACTTCGTGAAGAGGAGCTTTGATTTGATCAATCAGTAGATTTTTTAATTGAAAATTGAAAATTAAAAATTGAAAATTTTTTGATTAACGGCAGCCCCTTGTAGGGTCGATGCGTGCATCGACCATCAATTGCGTGCATCGACCATCAATTGATAATTGAAAATTCTGAATTGAGGACGTACAATGTAGAGACGTTCCATGGAACGTCTCCCTAGAGAATGTGAGGAGTTGGAGGGGCGACCTTCTGGCTCCTCTTTTTTGATTATGCCCATCCCTTGTAGGGTCGATGCGTGCATCGACCATCAATTGCGTGCATCGACCATCAATTGATAATTGAAAATTCTGAATTGAGGACGTACAATGTAGAGACGTTCCATGGAACGTCTCCCTAGAGAATGCGAGGAGTTGGAGGGGCGACCTTCTGGCTCCTCTTTTTTTGATTAACGGCCGTCCCTTGTAGGGTCGATGCGTGCATCGACCATCAATTGCGTGCATCGACCATCAATTGAAAATTATTGACACGGTTGAATTCATGCCACCGTTACATCGCATTTTTTTTGGTAATTTTTTGCATTCATCGCGCCGTTGATTAGCGATTTAGGTGTTGGTTTGCACATCCGTTTGTTGATGGCATTTTTCGTAACATATTGATAATCAATAATCATATATTCTAAAATAAAAGAAAGAGAGGGTGTTGTGTGGAAAGAAAAAAAATGTATTTTTGCACGCTTAAAAATAGAACCGATTATTGTCCTTAATGTTAGCTAAAGGAATTAATTAAAAACTCGGGGAATGTGGGTGAAGACATTTCCCAACAAAAAGAAAAAGTAAACAATGGATGCTGTAAGTTACAAAACAATTTCGGCGAACAAAGACATCGTCAAAAAAGAATGGCTCGTAATTGATGCACAGGAATTGGTTGTCGGCCGCTTGGCAACAACGGTTGCACGCCTTCTTAAAGGAAAACACAAACCTTACTACACACCTTCTTATTTCTGTGGTGATGAAGTGGTTATTATCAATGCTGAGAAAGTGAAATTCACGGGCAACAAGTGGACGGACAAAGAGTACGTTCATCACACCACTTATCCTGGTGGTCAGCGTTTCGCTACCCCGAAGGATTTCATGCGCAAATATCCGGAGCGCATCATCGAGCACGCTGTTAAGGGCATGCTGCCGAAGAACAAACTCGGTGCTGAGTTGTTCCGTCACCTGCACGTTTATGTAGGTCCGAACCACAAACACGAGAACCAAGATCCCAAACCCAGATTAATTAACATTAACGATATCAAATAACAATGGAAATAATCAATACATTAGGCAGAAGAAAAACCGCAGTTGCCCGTCTTTACATGCAGGCAGGTACCGGTAAGATCGTTGTTAACAATCGCGATTATAAAGAGTATTTCAGCGTGCCTACTTTGCAATATAAGGTAGAACAACCCTTCATGGTAGCTCAATTGACTGGTCAATATGACGTCAAGGCTAACCTTGACGGTGGTGGTGTTACCGGCCAGGCTGAGGCTCTCCGTATGGCTATTGCTAAAGCGTTAGTTGAGATTAACCCTGAACTCCGTCCGGCTTTGAAGTCTCAAGGATTCCTCCGTCGTGACCCGCGTATGGTCGAGCGTAAGAAACCTGGTCAACCCAAGGCTCGTAAGAGATTCCAATTCAGCAAACGTTAGTATTCGGAATACAATTCACTGTTTAGTATCGAAACTTTGGAGATTCTGCAAAGACTACTCCGAAGTTGCTTTTAAGAACGTAAACAAATTAATAAAACATGTCAAACGTAAAATTCGAAGATTTATTAGAAGCAGGTTGTCACTTTGGACACCTCAAAAGAAAATGGAATCCCGCTATGGCTCCTTATATCTTTATGGAGAAAAACGGTATCCACATCATTGACCTCTACAAGACGATGGACAAACTGGACGAGGCTTGCGCCGCTGCCAGACAAATCGCCAGCTCAGGTCGTAAGATTTTATTCGTAGCAACCAAGAAACAGGCTAAAGAGACTGTTGCATCATTGGTTAAGGAAGTCGGCATGCCGTACGTTACCGAGCGTTGGCCTGGTGGTATGCTCACCAACTTCTTCACCATCCGTAAGGCTGTTAAGAAAATGAGCGACATCGACCGTCTGATCGAGAGCCCTCAATTCAACAACATCTCCAAACGTGAGCGTCTGCAGATCCAACGTGAGCGCGCCAAACTGGAGAAGAACCTCGGTTCTATCGCTGACCTGAACCGTCTGCCTGCAGCCGTTTTCATCGTCGATACCATGAAGGAGCACATCGCTTTGGCAGAGGCTCGCAAGCTCGCCATCCCGACCTTCGCTATCGTTGATACCAACACGGATCCTCGTATGGTTGACTACCCGGTGCCCGCTAACGACGACGCTTCCAAGTCTATCTCTGTCATCCTGAGCGCTATCTGCGAATCTATCAAGGAAGGCCTCAACGAGCGCGAGATGAACAAGGACGCTCAACCTGTTCAGGACGAAGCTGACCAAGTCGAAGAGACTGCAGAGACCACTGAAGAGGCTCCCAGAGAGGGCAGAAGAAGAAGAATCTCTTCTAAATAAATTACTAACCTTTTAAAATATTGAAATTATGGCAACAATTACAGCTGCTGATGTAAATAAACTGAGACAACAAACCGGTATCGGTATGATGGACTGCAAGAAGGCGTTGGTTGAGGCTGACGGTGACTTCGAGAAAGCTATCGATATCCTCCGTAAGAAAGGTCAGAAAGTGGCCGCTAAACGTGCTGACAGAGAGTCCAATGAGGGCCGTATCGTCGCTAAGACGAATGCTGACCACACTCTGGGCGCTATGCTCGTTGTGGCTTGCGAGACCGACTTCGTAGGCAAAGGTGACGAGTTCGTGAACTTCGTTGACAGCCTCCTCGACAAGGCTATGGCTGCTGGCGTTAAGACCAGAGATGAGCTCCTCGCTATGAACATCGACGGTATGACCGTTACTGAGAAGCTGACCGAGCTGACCGGCAAGACCGGTGAGAAGATCGAGCTTCCTCACTATGACGTTCTCGAGGCTCCCTACGTAGAGGCTTACATCCACATGGGCAACCACAAGGCTACCCTCGCTGGCTTCAACTTGAACGATGACGCCAGCAAGGCTGCTGCTCACAATGTGGCTCTGCACATCACGGCTATGAACCCACTCGCACTCGACGAGAACGCTATTCCTCAAGAAGTTAAGGATAGAGAGCTCGCAGTTGCAGTTGACAAGACCCGCAACGAACTGATCAGCAAGGCCGTTGACGCTGCCCTCAACAAGGCTGGTATCAACCCTGCTCACGTTGACAGCGAGGAGCACATCAACTCCAACATGGGTAAAGGCTGGATCACCGAGGAACAAGCTAACCTTGCTCGCAAGATTAAGGAGGAAGAAGCTGCCAAGAAAGCCGCTAACCTCAATGAGAACCAGATTCAACAAATCGCCAATGGCCGTTTGGTGAAGTTCTTCAAAGAGAGCACCCTGATGTATCAAATCCTCGTCATGGGTGGCGACGGCAAGCAGAACATCCGCGAATACCTCGCAAGTGTGAACAAAGAACTGACCTGCACCGGATTCCTCCGTCGTCAGATTGGCGAGTAACCGACATTGGTTTGACTATCCAAGAGAGATGGAGTGGGGTAATCCCCATTCCATCTTTTTTTTTCTCCTTTCCGTATTGAAAAATTATTATTTTCGCAGCACAAAGCGATTGTTATGAAGAGAAATATATTCCTTTTGTTGACTGCTTTTGTGCTGCTGCTGCCTGCGGCAATGAAGGCACAATACACCTATAGCGTGGAAATTGGTGATTTTGAATACAACAGCAACTCGACCTTGCTGCCGGTCACCACGAACTACCACTACTCGTTGACACAGCAGATTTACACTGCCGCCGAGATAGATATGCCCTACGGAGGCACGATCACCCAAATCCACGTGGCGGACATCATATCCAGCAGCTTCAACATGAATGGTGTCAAGGTGTATATGAAGAATGTGACCAAAAACAGCTTTGTGAGCAACACCGACATGGTGCCCGTGACCGAAAGCGACAAGGTGTGGGAGGGCACTTTCACCCAGTCAGGCACCATCAACCTGACCAACCCGTTCTACTACGACGGCACCAGCAACCTCCTGATCTGCTTCTACGATCCTACCTCCGGCTACCCTGGCTCCAACCATAAATTCCTGACCACATCCACCACCACCTCCCACCCGGGCCAACAGCTCGCCTTGGCATACTATAGTAACAGCGCAGTCCCGAACTTGAACAACCTGGGTGCCTATTCCGGCACGAAAACCCTCCTTAACTATCGTGCCGACATTATGATGCTCATCAACGAGGATGTCAGAGATGTCTATGTCCACGGCTTTAGCGAGCCGGTTTGGAACGGCCACCCTGACTACACGTTGAATGCGCCCTCCAACGCACCGTATCACATCAATACCAGCGCGACTTATTGGCAGGATGCCACCCTCAACAGCTTGCTCTCCGCGCAGGATGTCTTCGACCAGGAAGGCCACGACTATGTGTTGACGGTACATTTCACATGTGACCCCGGCTACCGTTTTTCCGATGATGTGGACGTCTCCTTGGTGGGTTTCAACAACTACATGATCGCCGAAGTGGGCGTGGATTCAATAGGTCTTTACCTTCGAACAATACCTTTCCATGTGAACTCCGGAAACACGGTGAATGACGGAATTGCCACAAGCAACACTATTCCAGTCTATGGCAATTACGTTCTCTACTATACGAAGGCCGAGTTTGTGATTCCTGACAACAAGCTCTACAACCTCATTGACAACATTGTTATCACCGACATCACCTTCTACGCCGACTCCAATTATGAGTATCTCACGTGGCAGGGCGCTAACTTTAAGGTTTTCATGAAGGAGGTGGAGGACGCCACTATCCATGATTTTTACGGCTATGAAGACGCCACGGTCGTCTATGAGGGACCCTTGAGCGTGGTGAATGGAGAGATGACCATCACCTTCGCCACGCCATATACTTATCACGGCGCCCATTTGCTCATCGGTGTCTATAACACGACAGTGGGAGAACGACATCCCTGCACATGGAAGGGTATGACCAGCTATGGCAGCTCTGTTCAAGATTTTACGTCCAATCCGTTGGATGTAAACATGCCCTCACAGTCTAACTTCCTGCCCAAGACCACTTTCGGGGTGGCGCCTGCACCGGCCACGCTCGTGCAGATCGGTCACGGTGCCAACACCGTCTCTACCTCGGTGCCGACAAATATAGCAAGCAATTATTCTCTGACGCAGCAGATCTATACGGCGGCGGAGATTGGCCGGGCGGGGAACATCTATAGCATCGCCTTCCATAATAATGGAGATACTGCGAACCGCAACCTCGACATCTATATGGTGCACACCAACAAGACCGCCTTCAGCAACAACACCGACTGGGTGTCTGTCACTGCCGCCAACCGCGTCTTCAGCGGCGATGTCAATTTCCTGTCTGGCGAGTGGACCACCATAGCGTTGACGGCTCCGTTTGCCTACAATGGTGCAGACAATTTATTGGTTGTGGTGGACGATAACACGGGACACAATTTCAACGGCAATGGAGCGTTCCGTGTCTTCAGCGCTTCGGGGCAGGCCCATGGCTGTTACGATACCAACACGAACTTTGATCCCGCCAATCCGAGCAGTTACAATGGTTGGGTAGGAGGTACGAAGAACCAGATTCTGCTGGATTTTGCACCCATCGTGTGTCCCAAGCCTACCGATCTGGTCATCTCCGACACTGGCAAATATTCCGCCACGCTGAGCTGGACGGAACACGGCACGGCTACCGAATGGCAGATCTGTGTGAATGGTGACGAGGCCCATTCCATCACGGCGACGTCAAACCCCTATACGCTTACAGGTCTCACGCCCCACACGTCCTACACCGTTAAGGTGCGGGCCAACTGTGGCGGCAGCGATGGCGTGAGCGCGTGGAGTGCCAAGCAGCAGTTCACCACCAAGGCATCCAATTCCGACCTCATCGTGCAGATCGGTCAAGGTACCAACGGCATCGAGGAACTTCCGACTCAGGTCGGCTACAGCTATTCCATGTCGCAACAGATCTACACGGCGGCGGAGGTTGGCCATTCAGGGAATATCAACAGCCTCGCGTTCTACTACACTGGTTTTGTGACAACCCGCAACATTGACATCTATATGGCTCATACCAGCAAGACCGCCTTCAGCGGAACCGCCGACTGGGTGACGGTCACCGCTTCCGACCTTGTCTATAGCGGGAATGTGGAGTTCTTGTCCAACGACTGGACCACGATAGAATTCTCTTCCTTGTTCGCCTACAACGGCACCGACAACCTGTTGATTGTGGTGGATGACCACACGGGCCACCCGAGCTCGCCCTCTCGGCCTTTCTTGACATTCCCAGCTTCAAGCCAATCCATGGACGTTTTAGGTCATAGTGCCAGTTTCAATCCTGCCAATCCGGGCAGTTATTCCGGAACGGTATTGAATGAAAAGAATCAGATTCTGCTGGGCTTTATATCGATCGCCTGCCAAGCGCCCACCGCCCTCACGGTCTCTGACATCGACCAGACCTCCGCCACGCTGAGCTGGACCGACCTTGCCGGTGGCCACAATTGGGAATACCAATACAGCACCTCCATCAGCTTCGCTGAAAACACAATTTCCGATTTCGTGACAGGTAGCGCCCATGTCCAGCTCGCAGGCCTTACCCCCAGCACCACGTACTATGCTCGCGTGCGCTCCCTCTGCGAGACGACGTCGCCTGTCTTCTGGAGCAGCGTGATAAGCTTTGCCACCGAAGCAGAACCCCTCCCAACTCTCGTGCAGATTGGCGACGGCAACGGCACGAACAGGTTCCTGCCTACAGACATCTGGAAAGATTACTCTCTCACGCAGCAGATCTATACAGCGACAGAGATCGGCCGGGCGGGTAACATCTACAGCATCGCGTTCTACAATACCGGTGATGCGATTGACAGAAACATTGACCTCTATGTAGCACACACCCCCAACTACCATTTTTTCTACGATGACGACTGGGCGAGTGTCACCCCCGCCGACCGCGTGTTCAGCGGAAGTGTCACGTTTCTGTCCAACGATTGGTCCATCATAGAATTCCAAATGCCGTTTGACTACAACGGCACCGATAATTTATTGGTTGTAATGGATGACAATACGGGTGGTCATGCCAGCGGTCGCTACTTCCGGACCTTTTATGCACTGGATCGGGCCATTGCCATAAGTGAGATTATAGACTATGACCCCTTCACTATCTCTGAAGAGGGCCAAGTGTTGACAGAGAAGAACCAGATCCGGTTGAGCTTTGAGCCGATGGCTTGTCCTACGCCCAACGGCCTCATTAGTTCTAACATCGGACAGACCTCCGCCACGCTGAGTTGGACGGAGACCGGCACTGCCACCGAATGGCAGATATGTGTGAATGGAGATGAGACCAACCTCATCACCGTGACCACGAACCCCTATACCATCACGGGTCTTACTCCCAACACGACAAACTCCGTGAAGGTGCGTGCCCACTGTGGCGACGGCTCGAGCTTTTGGAGCGCCGCGCATACATTCACCACCACATTCGATTCCACCGCCCTCGTGCAGATCGGATACGGCGATGTGGTTGATGGCATGCTGCCGACCTATACCGACTATGATTATTCTCTCACACAACAGATTTATACTCCAACGGAAATCGGCAGATCAGGTAATATACACAGTGTCGCGTTCTACCAAACCGGAAATGCTGTGACCCGTAGTCTCAACATCTATATGACACACATCCCAAGGAGTACCTTCTACAACGAGAACGACTGGGAGAACGTCACCCTCGCCGACCGTGTCTTCAGTGGAAGTGTCACTTTCCAGTCCAACAGCTGGACCACGATAGAGTTGTCGGAGTTGTTTGCCTACAACGGATCCGACAACTTGTTGATTGTCGTAGATGACAAAACAGGTCATTCTCAATCCAATCACCCTTTCCGAGTTACTTATGCTTCAAACCAAGCCATTCTTTTTTACAATACAGAGACGACTTATAACCCTACTAATCTGGGTAACCATCAAGGCATGGTTTGTAATAAGAAGAACCAGATACAGTTAGGCTTTGCACCGTTGCAGTGCTTGGCGCCCAATAGTGTCAACGTCTATAACGTCAGCCAGACGGCTGCACGGCTGAGTTGGAATGGTCCTGCCGATGGTCAGAAGTGGGAATACCAATACAGCCCGACTCCCGACTTCTCCACAGGCGTCGTCTCCGGCATGGCGACAGGTGCCACCCAGGTTCAGCTGACGAATCTTGCCTCTGGGACCACCTATTACGCCCGCGTGCGCACCGTGTGCGACAACATAGGCACCAGCGATTGGACGGCAACGGTAAGCTTTACCACGGTTCAGGTGTGTCAGGTGCCTACCGACATTACCGTTTCCAATATTGGCCAGACTACGGTCACGGTGGGTTGGAACGGTCCTGCTGACGGCTATGAGTGGCAATACTATTATAGCACGACTGCCGATTTCTCCGAGAACAACTACACTGGCTATGTAGCCGGAACCACCAATCATCAGTTTGCCGGTCTCACCCCTGAGACCACCTACTACTTCCGTGTGCGCACCTACTGCGGCACGACAGGCATCAGCGAGTGGAGCGAAACAATCAGCTTCACCACGCTTCCGACGTGCCATGCTCCCACCGCCATCACTGTCTCCGACGTCAGCCAGACTACCGCTATGCTGAGCTGGACCGGCCCTGCTGACGGCAACGAGTGGCAATACGAATACAGCACGACCGCCGACTTCTCCACGAACACAGTCACCGCCTATGCGACGGGAGCCACCACTGCTCAGCTCACGGGTCTCACTCCCTGGACCATCTACTTCGCCCGTGTGCGTACCTTGTGCGGCACGATAGGGGACAGCGATTGGTCAGTGGTAGTGGTCTTCACCACGCTTCCGCCGTGCAACGCGCCCTCATATGTCAGCGTCAATGGCATTGGCCAGACGTCCGCCACATTGGCCTGGGTTGGTCCTGCCAATGGCTACGAGTGGGAATACGAATGCAGCACCTCTTCTGATTTCTCCACGATTCTCCTGAATGACTTCGTGACAGGCGTCGCCAATGTTCAGCTCAATGGTCTCAACTCGGGGACCACCTATTATGCCCGTGTACGCACCATCTGCGGTACGACAGAGATCAGCGATTGGACTGCTGCGGTAAGCTTTACCACCAAGATAGATCCCGCCTCCCTTCCTGTTGTCCAGATCGGCAACGGCACAGGTGTCACCAACATACTGCCCACGCGCACCATTCTCAATCATTACTTGTCACAGCAGATCTTCACAGCTGCGGAGATCGGCCGGTCAGGCAATATCTACAGTGTCGCATTCTATAAAGGTACTACTAACGCCATATCTCGTAATCTCGATATCTATATGGTGCATACCAACAAGACCACTTTCAGCAGCAATACCGACTGGACGGTTGTCACGGCTGCCGATCGCGTGTTCAGTGGAAATGTCGAGATGCTCACCGACGCTTGGATTACGATAGAATTGTCGGTCCCGTTCGCCTATAATGGTACCGACAACTTGTTGCTGGTGGTAGATGACAATACGGGGGTAGGGGGTGATAATTGCACTTTTCGGGCCTTGTCTGCGTTAGGGCAATCCATTTATGTGTATAGTCTTAACGCAGATATCTCCCCATCTAATCCAGGTGGCTTCTCCAACTGGTCGATGTCAAACACGAAGAACCAGATACAGATAGGCTTCGTGCCGATAACGTGTCATGCCCCCTCCGACGTCCTTGTGTCCGACATCAGCCAGACTTCCGCCACGCTGAGCTGGACCAGTACGGCGTTCGGTAATGAATGGGAATGTGAATGTGAATACAGCACTGTTCCCGACTTCTCCACGGACAATGTCTCTGGCCTCGTGACAGGCACCACCCAGGTTAATCTGACGGGTCTCGCCTCTGGAACGACTTATTACGCCCGCGTGCGCACCTTGTGCGACACAATGGGTGCCAGCGATTGGACGGAAACGACCTTCACCACCGAGGCTGTCATCCCGCCCTTCTGCTATATCACCGGCGACGACAGTGTCTGCCCGAACCAAACCACCAGCCTGATCGTCCACACCAATTTAGGAACCAACTACTTGTGGAGCACCGGCGAAACGGGCGAGACCATCACCGTCCCTGCCGGCGACTATTCCGTCACCGTGACCAATACCAACGGTGACGTGATGGCCACGGACAGTTTCATTGTGATGGAGAAAACGACCTACAACATCACGGTCAGCGATGTCGTGTGTGCCTCCGAGCTGCCTTATATGTGGAACGGAGATTCTTATAATGCCTCCGGCAGCTATCCCAAGACCTTCACCGCTGCCAACGGCTGCGACTCTGTGGTGACCCTGAACCTCACCGTCAACCAAACCTACGCGGTGACCGACGCCCGGACTATCTGCGCTAGCGAGTTGCCATACACTTGGAACACCGTCACCTTTACAGCTGCGGGCACGCAGAGTGCCACCTTGCAGACGGTCAACGGCTGCGACAGCGTGGTGACAATGACGCTCACGGTCAACCCGACCTACTCAGTGACGGATGCAAGAACCATCTGCGCGAGCGAATTGCCATACACGTGGAACACCGTCACGTTCACCGCCGCGGGCACGCAGAGTGCCACCTTGCAGACGGTCAACGGCTGCGACAGCGTGGTGACGATGACCCTCACGGTCAACCCGACCTACACGGTAACCGACGCCCGGACCATCTGCGCAAGCGAACTGCCTTACACGTGGAACACCGTCACCTTCACCGCCGCGGGCACGCAGAGTGCCACCTTGCAGACGGTCAACGGCTGCGACAGCGTGGTGACGATGACGCTCACAGTCAACCCGACTTATGCAGTGACGGATGCCCGGACCATCTGCGCGAGCGAATTGCCTTATACCTGGAACACGGTCACCTTCTCCGCCGCGGGCACGCAGAGTGCCACCTTGCAAACCGTCAACGGCTGCGACAGCGTGGTGACGATGACCCTCACAGTCAACCCGATTTATGCAGTGACGGACGCCCGGACCATCTGCGCGAGCGAATTGCCATACACGTGGAACGCCGTCACGTTCACCGCCGCGGGCACGCAGAGTGCTACCTTGCAGACGGTCAACGGCTGCGACAGCGTGGTGACGATGACCCTCACGGTCAACCCGACCTACGCGGTGACGGACACCCGGACCATCTGCGCGAGCGAGCTGCCGTACACTTGGAACACCGTCACCTTCACCGCCGCGGGCACGCAGAGTGCCACGTTGCAGACGGTCAACGGTTGCGACAGCGTGGTCACGATGACGCTCACGGTCAACCCAACCTACACGGTGACGGATGCCCGCACCATCTGCGCGAGCGAATTGCCATACACTTGGAACACCGTCACCTTCACCGCCGCGGGCACGCAGAGTGCCACTTTGCAGACGGTCAACGGCTGCGACAGCGTGGTGACGATGACCCTCACGGTCAACCCAACCTACGCAGTAACCGATTCCCGGACCATCTGCGCGAGCGAGCTGCCGTACACGTGGAATACCATCACCTTCAGCGCCGCGGGCACGCAGAGCGCCACCTTGCAGACCGTCAACGGTTGCGACAGCGTAGTGACGATGACCCTCACGGTCAACCCGACCTACACGGTATCTGATGTCAGAAGCGTCTGTCCGAGCGAACTTCCCTACACTTGGAACGGCCTCGTCTTCAGCAGTGCAGGCACGCAGAACGTGACCTTGCAAACGATCAACGGCTGCGACAGCGTGGTAACCATGATTTTGACGGTCAACCAGACACACGTCACCACCGACAGTCAGACCATCTGCGAGAATGAACTGCCGTACACCTGGAATGATGTCGTCTTCACCGCCGCCGGCATGAATACGGCTACTCTGCAGGATGCGAACGGTTGTGACTCCACCGTGATCATGACCCTGGTTGTCAATCAGTTGGAAACCACTGAGTTCACTATTGAGACTCCAGACAGCTGCTACACTTGGAACGATCAGATCTACTGCGCTTCCGGCGACTACGTGCAGACGTTGCAAACCGTCGATGGCTGTGACTCTGTGGTGACGCTGCACCTGACCACCAGCGTGGGTGTGATGAGCTATGAACAGGGCACTGTCTTCCTCGCACCGAACCCGACGAAGAATGTCTGCCGTATTGTGGGACTGGAGACCGAGCCCGAGATGGTGGATCTTTACGACATGCACGGCAAGCTCTTGTTGCGTACCCGTAGCGCCGAATTCGATGTGGAGCATCTGCCCTCGGGAATGTATATGGTCAAGGTGAACACTGGCGACCGTATCATCCACCTGAAATTGATCCGCCAGTAGATAGTGATGAAGTGAAATGTTTCTGCGTTTTTTTTTCTCTTCCAATACAATAAATTATGTATTTTTGCCCTCTATTTAGAATTTAACTATCAATAATTAAAATCAATACACGATGAAAAAAATCTTTACCCTTATTGCCTTGGTATGCATGGCATTAATTAGTGTGGGCCAGACCGTTAACTTGGCCTACTTCCCGTTTATAGACAACGCGGGAGCTCCTAGCACACCGACCTCCTATTTGGCCACTTCTGGCGATCAGAGCGGTACCGCCGGCCTCTACTTGGATGGTACCCATGGTTCTTCCGCTTGGCTGCAGGCTTCTGAGCTGACCAGCAACAGCGGTTCTTCTATCAACTCTTTGAATGACACACCTTATGGCAAAGACCTGGCTATGATCAACCAGAGCGCCAACGGTAAATCATTCGTATTCCATTTTTCTACCACTGGTTATCAGAACGTTATCCTGACCATGGCTGCCCGTCGTACTGCTACTGGCTTCAATGCAGGTGCTTGGGAGTATAGTACTGATGGTACTAACTTTACCGCTATCCCTTCTGCTAATACTATGCCATCCACACCCAGTACCTATGAACTGGCTACCTTGGATGTATCAGGTATTGCTGCTTTGAACGATCAAGCAAACGTTTATTTGCGTTGTACATTGACTGGCGCTACTTCTGACAATGGTTCCTATCGTATTGACAATGTTCAAATCAACGCTTATCCTGCTGGTCCCGATGTATACGCTCCTTACATTACCAGCGTAACCCCGAACAACGCTACTACTATCACGCTGAACTTCAGCGAACCTCTGGACGCTACTACCGCTCAGACTGCTTCTAACTATGTGCTGAATGATGGTACTATTTCTCAGGCAGTTCTCAACAGCAATGTTGTAACCTTGACCGTTACTCCCGCCATGACTGAAGGACTTGAGCATACCCTCATCGTCAGCAATGTAACTGACGTTGCCGGCAATGCTATGGCTACCGACACTGTAACCTTCACCTATGGTGTAGACCAACAGTATGTTTGCGCTAACATCGCTGAGTTGCGCTCTAAACTCGATTTCTCCGACAATACTGCTAACGTCTCTGACAACACCACTTACAAATTGACCGGTGAGGTTATCGTGACCGCTACAGCTACTTACAACAACCAGAAAGTTCTCCAAGACAACACTGGTGCTATCCTCGTTTACGACCCCAATAACTCTCTCGGCTCTTTGAGCGTAGGTGACAAGGTTTCCGGTATCTACGGTACACTGTCCAACTATTATGGTTTCCTCGAGCTGAAGCCGACGGCAGCTTACGAGAACTTTGTTTCCGTTTTTGAAGATGTTACTCCTTTGACTATTACGCTGGCTCAATTGAATGACGCTTCCTATATGATTGACCACCAAGCTGAATTGATTAAGTTGGAAGATGTTACCTTCACAGAGGCTGGTACTACTTGCGCTGTGCTGACTCCTTACGGCATCACTCAAAATGGTACAAGCTCTAACGCATTCTTCGCATATTTCCAGGATGCTGAGTATATTGGCAACCCGCTGCCTTCATACAATATGGACCTGATCGGTTTCAACTTCGCTACTGGTAAGATCGGTTCCAGCTATCTGGATTTCAGATATTACATCATCCCTCGTTTCAACTCTGACTTCTCAGAGCATGTGGGTATCAGCGAGTATGACAAGGCTATCAACATCTATCCGAACCCCGTTGAGAGCCAGTTGAACATTACCTTCAACGCATTTACTGCTACTACCATGCAGATTTTTGACATGTCTGGTAAGATGGTTATGAGCCAATATGTAGATGGTGATGTGATGAATGTCAACGTCAACAACCTCACGACTGGTACCTATTTCGTACGTCTCACCGACGGTCACGCTGCTGCTATGGCTAAATTCATCAAGAAATAAGGAAGTACATATAATCCTATAACAAAGGCAGGGCGTTTGTCCTGCCTTTTTTGTTGTTTAACTGTTTATTTGTTGAGCTGTTGAATTGTTTAGTCGTTGAACTGTTTGACTCGACAAAATGACTCGGATTTCTAATTTTCCCTGCGAGGGGCGTTAGCCTCGAGCAAATCCGCTTGTTGATAAAAAACAAACGGATTTGTTCGTCCCTAACGGGACTCACGGGGTTCTAAAATAATAATCTGCGTTCATCTGCGAGATCTGCGTAATCTGCGGGAGAAAAAAACTCGATCGGCGGGAAACCAACCCGTAAAACCCCGTTGGAGACATGCTAATAGCGGGTCTCTACATAGCACCCCCGCACTTCAACTGAAAACTGAAACTCCTCTTTGCGTTCTTCGCGTCTCTGCGTTAATTATCTATGAGCGAAGCGAATGAAATCCGCGTAATCCAAGATCCGTAAAACCCCGTCGGAGACGTGCTATAGCGCGTCTCTACATAGCACCCCCGCACTTCAACTGAAAACTGATAATTGAAAACTGTCAACTTATAGCGTATTTTCCTATTAATTAGGATGTTATTCTTTTTCTGAATAAAAAAATCAAAAAGTATAATAATCGAGCCAGTTGTTCGTTATAATATATGTTTTTAAATATGAACTAAATTATAGCCGATGGATAAAGAATCTACTACCTACACCAAGAAAAACGTGAAATCCGAGAAGCCTTCCCCAAGAGTGATCCGTAACATTTTGAACTACTCCAAGTCATTAGTGGAGATTCCAGTTCGATATGATCGTTTCTTGTTGATGATCAACAACTAGCCGTTTTAGAATGCCGGAGGTTGTCATTGGGTTGGGGAGCAACATAGAGCCCAGGGGTTTCTATTTGCAGATGGCGCTCTTCCTGATACGGGAGAGGGTAGGGATGGTATTGCGTAAATCCTCTGTCATTGAAACGCCTGCATGGGGCTTTGAGGCTCCGCCTTTTTTGAACCAGGTTGCGGTTATTCGAACTGAACTGGAACCCCTGTCTTTGCTTGATGAATTGCAGTCGATCGAGCGCGCTTTGGGCCGAAAACAGAAGAGCACTCTGCAGGATGGTGTGCCACAATATCATAACCGAACCATAGACTTGGATATCTTGGATTACGATCATCTCACCTATCACGATGAGAGATTGACGCTCCCGCATCCTAAAATCGGGGAGCGTGATTTTGTGCAGCAATCTTTGAGAGAGTTGCAGATAAACATACCGAATGATTAAGAAAAATGACGATACCTTATAATTATATTGTTATCGAAGGTTGTATAGGAGCTGGCAAGACCACTTTTTCTAAGATGCTGGCTGAAGATTGTAATGCAGAACTGGTGCTTGAACAGTTCGCAGACAATCCTTTTCTACCTAAATTTTATGAAGACCCGGTTCATTATGCGTTGCCTGTTGAGATGCACTTCCTCATGGAACGCTATCGTCAGCTGAGCCATCTGCTCTCAGCCCGTGACATGTTCAAGGATTTTGTCGTTGGGGACTACTTCATCGACAAATGTATCATTTTCTCCAAGAACAATCTCTTGCCCGACGAGTTCAATTTGTACAACACTGTTTTTACAACGATTTCTTCATTTCTGCCAAAGCCTGAGTTGATTATCTATCTTTATAACGATCCAGAGCGCCTTTTGAAAAATATTGCCCATCGCGGTCGTGAGTATGAGAAGAACATAACGGCAGAGTATCTGGAGGATATCCAGCAAAGTTATCTCAACTATTTCAAGCAAAATACGAATATTCCTATCGTATTAGTGCAGACTGCCAATCTGGATTTTGTCTCTTCACATGAGGATTACCTTAAAATTCGTAGCCTTTTGGAGAAACAGTATGAGAAGGGTATACACCGTGTCTCGTTTTAATGTGGATGTAGAATGAAAAATTATTTTTCTTTCTATGTCTTGTTATGATTTTTTTTGTACTTTTGCTGACCTTTTGAGATTATAAATTTAATACAATAATATTATGAAGATTAGAAGATTATTCAGTGCTCTCTTAGCGATTTTGGTTGTAGTGATGGCTGTTTTCGCCGCACGATCCATTATGAGACCCGAAAAATTCAAAACTGTTTACGAATTCCGTAAGACCGCTAACGTCAACAACTTGCTGGCTATCAGAAGCGCTCAGGCAGTGTATAAAAACGTGTATAAGAAATACGCCAACGACATTGATTCTCTTTCCGATTTCGTGCATAACGGTACTGTAGAAGTTGAGAAGACCATCGGTACAATTCCCGATAGTATTTCCCAAGAAAAAGCTTTTGAACTTGGTCTTATCCATAAAGAGACAGTGAAGGTTCCTGCCATGGAGAAAATTCTGGAGCTGGACAAGAATGTCACCCGCGAGAGTTTCAAGAACTTTGAATATATCCCCTATTCCGACAAGAAAAAATATGAAATTCAAACCGATGCCATCCATAATAAGAACTATGACGTTCCCTTGTACAGAATTGATGTTCCCATTGAAGATGTTTTGATCAACATGGATAAGACCATCACTCCTGACAATGCAGGTGTCTTCAAAAGACTTTGGAATAAAATTTTCTTCAACAACTTGGCAGAGGAGGATCAATATAAAGCATTGTATGAGGACCTGTACATGGGTAGCCTTACAGAGGCATCCACAGCAGGCTCTTGGGAATAAACTTTTGGAATATGAGTCCTATCATAAAAGATTACTATACGAAATCCATTCGATTGACACCGAATGGATTTTCGCTTTTTAGTTTGGAGGATGGCCGTCTCAGAAGAGAGGATTATAATAATGAAGAAAATGTCCTCCTCACGCAAAAAGCGCCTGTTTTTTTTAACCTTTCAGAAGGTGACGAGACTCCGATAGATGTTGTCGTGGGCACGCATGTTCCCATGCTCATCCCGGATATTATCTATGATGAGGCCAAGATGAAGGATTATCTGGCTATGCAGTTCGATATTTCCCAGTTGGGCGAGGCTTTTGCTGACCAGTTGGGCCTATATCGTTCGCTCTATTTCTTGACACAGAACGAATGTGACACGCTCAAGTCTATCCCGTTTAAGCCCGTCTTCAAGAGTGAGGCCACGATTCTTTATGACTTTCTGCTTCATAAGTCTAACAATGACGCCGTTTTGCTCTCAGTCAACGATGGCTATGTGGACTATTTCGTGATGCATGCCAACGCCCCTGCGATGGTGAACCGTTTTACAAAGACGGAGAATGTCGACATCTTGTACTATTCACTCAATTGTGTTCAGCAGTTCGGATTGACCGAGCCGACCATGTACGTTCATTATTTCAATGCGCCGAATCGAAAGCTCAACGATCTGCTCCGCCGTTATCACACTAATGTAGTAGTCTTGTAGTATGAGAATTATCAGCGGGAAAAACAAGGGAAGGCATATCGTGGCTCCGACTAACCTGCCAGTGCGCCCCACGACCGACATGGCCAAGGAGAGTCTGTTCAATATCTTGAACAATTATTTCTATTTTGACCGTGTCGAGGTGCTGGATCTGTTCACAGGAACGGGAAACATCACCTATGAGTTTGCCTCCCGTGAAGCTAAGTCTGTTGTGTCCGTTGATATCGATGTCCACTGCACCAACTTTGTCAAAAGGATGATAGAGGACTTGAAGTACAAGCAGGTCTCTGTCATACGTCAGGATGCTTTCGCTTATACAGCCGCTTCCCATCGCAAGTTTGATATCATCTTCGCGGATCCTCCATACCAGATGGAGAACATTGAGCAGATTGTTAAAAATGTGTTCGATAATGAGATGTTGAAACCAGATGGATGGTTGGTGTTGGAACATTCCAACGAGTATGATTTTTCAGAGCATCCGGCATTTTATGACCATCGTTGTTATGGACGAGTGAACTTTACATTCTTTGTCAACATGACTGAGGATGAAGATGCGAAAGAAGAAAAAGAGTAGATTATGAATGAGAAAAAGTTTCTGATTGTGGGTTTAGGCAATGCCGAGCAGCAGTATGCCGGCACTCGTCATAACTATGGGTTTGAGGTGGTCAATGCCCTGGCAAATAAGTTGGGTGCCACTTTCAAGAACGACAGGCTGGCCTATATGGCGAAAGCTAACTTCAAGGGCCGTCAGCTGGTGATGATCATGCCGACAACCTATATGAATCTTAGTGGCAAGGCTGTTAAACACTGGCTCAATGCTGAGGAAGTTGCTCCAGAGCGCTGTCTGGTGGTTTGTGATGACCTTGACCTTCCTGTAGGTACTATCAAAATAAAACCCAAGGGTGGGGGAGGGTCACATAACGGCTTAAACAACATTATTGAATTGTTGGGTCATTCTAATTTTCCACGTTTGCGTTGTGGTATCGGAAAAGATTTCGCCCGTGGTTACCAGGTTGATTATGTTCTCGGAAGATTCTCTTCGGAAGAGATGAAACTGATAGAACCTTGTATTGAACGAGCCACTGAGGCTATTAAATTGTTTACTACGGATGGTCTTGAGCGTGCCATGTTGTTTTGTAATACCAAAACTGATAATCCTGAAAAATAATTGATATGAAAAAAGTCATTCTTTATACGGTCCTTTTCATGACATTTATAACTGGCACGGCCCAAATACCGCATCAAAATTGGTATCAAGCGGGATTTAAGATTTCTGCCAGCCTGCCGACAAATCGTATATACTCTGTGGAGAATGATTATCTGAGTTCTCTTATCGCTGCCGATTTCGGAGCTTTCTTCCGTGCGGGCAAATATGTCTATGGCGAAATTGGCTTCGGATATGCATTTTATAAAGGTGACTATACGATAATGGCTGAAGATGGAACCATTCCTACAGACCCGACTCGCGTGGAGTTGCGTCATCTCCAAATACCGATCAAGGCTGTAGGCAATATCCCGTTGTCCCGCTCGTTCACTTTGCTGCCTTTTGCCGGTATCATCTGGCAACCCGTCATTAAGGTGACTGGCAATGAAATTGGTTATAATAAGAATACCCTTACGACAAATCCAGTGCTTTTCACCACTGGTGTAGACCTAAAAGTCGGTCCGATTGTTTTTGGTGTCAATTATCGCTATTCTTTGATGAAATTCTTCCGAAATAAGGATGGGAAACATCCTCAATATGTGAATCTTTGTGTTGGTTTTCAGCTCTAAATGATTGACAATCAGGGTGAATTTCAAACTCAAAAAAGTTTTTGAGAATTTTAAAATAAATACTATTTTTGCCACGCTTTTCAGCAAAGGGAGCTTAGCTCAGTTGGTTTAGAGCATCTGCCTTACAAGCAGAGGGTCACAGGTTCGACTCCTGTAGCTCCCACAAAACATATTTTCAGCCCCATATTGGGAGCTTAGCTCAGTTGGTTTAGAGCATCTGCCTTACAAGCAGAGGGTCACAGGTTCGACTCCTGTAGCTCCCACCAGGAACTCACCGAAATCGGTGAGTTTTTTTGTGCCCTTTATACCAATTTCCGTGCTTTTTTCGTTAAATAATCGTATCTTTGCCGCCTTAAAAATTCGATACAATGAAAAGTGTAAAGCACATCATCTTAACAGTATTAGTATTTTTTTCTCTGACAAGTTTTTTGATGGCACAGGCTCCCGCCACAATCCACGTTACCTTGAAGAACAATAGCTTCAAACATGTGGATTTGAAAAATGCCTATGGCGATGATAAGACCTATATGTCTGCTGATATCGTAAACGATCAGTTTACTATAAAGCCAACTTTGGCCAACGATATTTATCGGTTTATGTTCGATAATAATAAAAGCATGCTTCTCGTCATTACGCCCGGTGAGAAAATGGAATTGGTTATGGATGCCAATGATCTTACGGTCATTGATAGCACCTCAGGTTCATCATCTATGGCTTTCGTGAAGAAAACGACAGATCTTCTCACTCAGCGCAAACATACGCTTGACAGTCTGAACAATGCTTTGCAGCACGATGACGCCCAGAAATATTGGGCTGTCACCGCCCAGAGTGTCAATCTCTTCACCCAGACGAATAATGATGTAGACAACTATATCAAATCAGCCTATCGCAATGCTGACACCTTGAACCAGTTGATTAAGACCTATGCTCCCAACGGTAAGGTGAAGGGTTCGGATCTGGATCTTTTCGTTGAGAATGCCAATAAGCAACTCAAAAAATTGGAGATGAACTACACACCGTTCTCTAACTATCTGGAGAATGTCAATAAATACTATGATTTCTCTAAAGACCGTCAGAGCGGATACAGTGATTTCTATTATTCTCTGGACAACTATATTGATGAAGTCAATGGTCGTCATCGCATGGCTGAGAACTCTCTTGGTAATGTGATGAAGGATGTTCCTAGTCTGTTGTCCGTCTACGACAGTTTGGCCTTTAATGGTCTTCTAACAAAGAAGGCAAATAAGAACATGTGGGCCAATATGGTGATTTCAAAACTTGGTGAGAAGTTGCCGACAGCTCTCTCTTCAGAGTCTTTTTATCAATCCAGTATGCAGAAACACGATAATGCTGCAGCTTTGGTCACTTCGTCTCAAGGTTATGTTCGAGAGATTGTGGATAAATATCAGAAGCAGTATAACGAGTGTGATGCTTACGTGAACAATAAGGTTAAAGAGGCTATCTTGGAGAACAAGAGCGACATTGCCACCGCGATGTTTGTCGACATGTTTCCGCGCGAGCAGAATGCATCTCTGCATAAGGATGTCTTTACTGCTTTGCACGCCAAGTATCCGAATCATCCTATTGTAAAAGAGCGTTGGAACATCATCAATTCACCTGCTGGTAAGACCAGTGTGGGCGCCATTGCTCCCGATTTGGAATTTCCGAATCCCGACGGCAAAATGCTGAAATTGTCTGATCTTCGCGGTAAGGTGGTCTTGGTTGACTTCTGGGCTTCCTGGTGCGGCCCTTGCCGTCGTGAGAGTCCCAATGTTCGCAAAGTATACAGCATGTATCATGACAAAGGATTCGAGGTTTTCAGTGTCTCATTGGACCGCGATGCCAATGCATGGAAGGGAGCAATTGAGTCCGACAAGTTGGTGTGGCCGTATCACGTTAGCGATTTGAAGCAGTGGCAATCTCAGGCTGCTGCCATCTACGGTGTGCGTTCTATTCCGGCTATGTTCTTGCTGGATAGAGAGGGCCGTATCGTGGCTAAAGACTTGCGTGGCGAGGCTTTGGAGCGTGCCGTAAAGCAACTTATTGAGCAAGAGTAATCAATAAGTGATGCGCTAAAAAACAACAGGCTGATCCGAAAGGGTCAGCCTGTTTTGTTTTGATAAGGGGAACTGGAGATTATTTCTTCAGTTTCTCGCCCAACACCTTGAGCATATCGACGGTCATGGCCGGCAGGTCGTAGGTGGGTTTGAAGCCCCACTCCTCGCGAGCACAGTGGTCGTCCATCTGGTTTGGCCAGGAGTCAGCGATGGCTTGACGAAGTTCGTCGTACTTGTACTCCATCTTGAAGTCGGGGACGTGTTTCTTGATCTCGTTGTAGATCATGTCCGGCTCGAAGCTCATGGCGGTGATGTTGAAGGAGTTTCTGTGAAACAGTTTGGAAGGATCAGCTTCCATGAGGTCCATAGCGGCCTTCAATGCGTCGGGCATGTACATCATGTCCATGAAGGTGCCTTTTGCGATAGGGCAGGTGAAGGTTTCGCCCTTGACAGCGGCGTAATAGATCTCCACAGCGTAGTCGGTGGTGCCGCCGCCAGGAAGGGTTACATTGGAGATGAGGCCCGGGAAACGGACTGAACGGGTGTCCACACCAAAACGTTTGAAGTAGTAATCGCTCAGCAACTCGCCAGTCACCTTGGTAACGCCGTAGATGGTCTTGGGGCGTTGGATGGTGTCTTGCGGAGTCATGTCGTGCGGGGTTTCCGGACCGAAAGCGCCGATGGAGCTAGGAGTGAACACGGCGCATCCGCATTCGCGGGCAACTTCCAAACAGTTGATCAGTGCACCGATGCCGACATTCCAGCCAAGCATAGGATTTGCCTCTGCCTTTGCAGACAGAATAGCGGCCATATTGTAGATGGCGTCAATGTTATATTTCTTAACAGCGTCAGCAATGTCTTGTGCATTTGTGGCGTCAATTTTACAGGAAGGACCAGCATCTGCCAAATCACCCTTCAAAGGATACATAAGGTCGGCAGCTACAACGTTGTCCGTACCATATCTTTCACGCAATGCCGGCGTTAACTCTGAACCAATCTGTCCACAAGCGCCGATAACTAATATCTTTTTCATCTTTTTATTGATTAAAATTGACTGTTTTAAAGAGGACGCAAAAATACAAAATTATATCCTCTATTGTGCAGTATACTGATTTTTTTATCGTGGAAAAATAGCGCATATTCTTGTAATAAATTCTGTAAAAACCTTTGGTAAGGTTGATAAAAAATGTTATCTTTGCCGCTTGTTTTAAAAGACGCTAGTTATGATATATTTAGACAATTCCGCAACATCCTATCCTAAGCCCGATGTGGTTTATGATTTCATGAATTCATTTTACAAAGAGCATGGTGTGAGTCCCGGTCGTGCTGGCTATGATGCTGGTATCGAGACTGGCGAGGTCTTGACAGACTGTCGTCGTCTGCTCACGAAGATGTTTAACGGTGGTACTGATGAGCGCCGTCTGACCTTCAGCTACAATGCCACTGATTCTTTGAACATGTTGATTCAAGGTCTGGTACGCAAGGGTGGCCACGTAATTACCACTATGCTGGAGCACAACTCTGTTTTGCGTCCTCTCTATCACATGGAGTTGGCCGGTATCACAGAGGTGACCTATCTGCCTTTCGACGAGGCTGGTTATGTGCATCCTGAGGATTTCGAGAAAGCCATTAAACCCAACACCAATTTGATTGTTTGTACTCAGTGCTCCAATGTGATTGGTACGGTGCAACCTATCAAAGAGATTGGAAAGGTTTGCAAGGAACATGGTATTACCTTCGTAGTTGACGGTAGCCAAGGCGCTGGTGCAGTGGTTATGGATATGATCGACTATAACGTGGATGCATACGCTTTCACGGGTCACAAATGTCTGATGGGACCGACCGGTATCGGTGGTTCTTATGTTCGCGAGGGTGTAGAGGTGATCCAAACCCGTTTCGGTGGCACGGGCGTGCGTTCTGCACAGCGTACCCACCTCGAGGAATATCCTTACCGTCTTGAGACCGGTACCATTAACATGTTGGGTATCAGTGGTCTTTATGCTGGTGCTAAATGGGTGTTGGAACATGGTATTGAAAATATCCACGCTCAAGAGATGAAATTGTGGAAGAAACTGCGTGATGGTATTCGCGACGTGGAGGGTGTCACCGTTTATTGTGCTACCACTACTGAAAACCAGAACCCTGTTCTTTCTATCAATATTAAGGGCTTTGAGTCTATCGACGTAGGTACCATGCTGGATGTTGACTACAACATCGCATGCCGTACTGGTCTGCAGTGTGCCCCGCTGGTACACGAGCGCCTCGGAACTCTGCCGATCGACGGTACCGTTCGTCTCAGTATCGGTGCATTTAACACCGAAGCTGATATCGACGCTTGCATCGAGGCTGTTAAAGAGATTGCAGCTCTTAAAAACTAATACTTGTCGTGCATGACACGCGATAAGAAGTGGGTCGGACATCTTGCGGCCTTGGCCACCTATATCATTTTCGGTATCAATCCGAATTGTTCCAAGGTGGTAGTCCCGCAGTATATGACCCCAGAATGCTACACCGCTGTCCGGATGTTGTTCGGGACAGCGGTGTTTTGGTTACTCTCCTTCTTCGTGCCTTATGAGCGTGTTAAGAAGAAGGACTGGCCGCTCTTCATCTTGGGTGGCGTCGTGATGGCGGGTACCCTGTACGCCTTCTCGGAAGCCTTCCTCTACACCTCGCCCTGCTATGTGTCGCTCGTTTCGGCAATGGCTCCCCTTATTGTTATGGTGATGGCTGCCATCTTCCTTAAGGAGCCAATTTCTTGGCGTAAGAGCACGGGTGTTTTATTCGGCATCTGCGGTGCCCTGATGATTGTGCTTTTCTCATGGGGCGTAGATGCCAACATGTCCGCAAAAGGCCTGATGTTCTGCTTTATCAACATCATTTTCTATGCTACCTATTTGCTCATTACCCGTAAAGTGTCTGGAGACTATTCACCTATCACTCTGATGCGTTGGATTTTCTTGATAGGGACACCAGTATGTGTGATATTGGCAGCCCCAACCTTCAAGACTTCAGTCTCTTTGATGTCACATGCCTCGCCGTTCGTCTATGTCAACCTCTTTACGGTGCTGATCTTTGCTACCATCGTCTCCTATTTCTTGTTGCCGACGGCGCTGCGTCACATCCGAGCTACGACGGTGAGCATGTACAGCAATCTTCAACCCATCGTCACTGCCTGTGTGGCAATAGCCGTGGGACAGGATGTTTTCACGTGGAACAAGCCCGTCGCCCTGGTGCTCATCATCATAGGTGTCTATTTGGTTACTACCTCGAGGGCGAAGGCGCAAGGATGATCGTTTAAATATAAAGGGACTGTTATTGGTCCCTTTTTTATGATTGACGTGTGCGAAATCCAATTTTTGATGTCTCATTTCCGGCGAATTTTTGGTGATACTGCTCATATTGCCTTAATTTCTCCGTGGAGAGAGAAGATGGGTTCTCTGTAATGATGCGCTCTATGAGTTCTTGGGTTATGACGCTGTCTGCTGCTGAGGCCGAGATGGCGGCCTCATTGGCCAAGAAGGCGATGTCGCTGGCTACATGGTTGGGGGTTAGGGTGGCGAGTCGTGAGTAGTCAATCTCTAATGCGCAAGGCCTGCCTTTCAGATAGAGCCTGAAAAGTTCTTCTCGTGCTGATTGGTCTGGAGGTGGTATGTAGATGACTTGGTCAATGCGTCCACGTCTCATGATGGCACTGTCAATTAAATCTGGCTTGTTTGTGGTTGCAATCACCAGGATGTTGTCATGCCCGCAATTGTTTAATTGCGTCAGAAACTCGTTTACCTCTCCGGCTTGATGTTGTGCTTGGATGTTGTCTCGGCTTGGTACAAAAGCGTCAAATTCATCAAAACAGATGATGGAAGGTGCCTTAGAGCGAGCCTCCTCAAACAGTGCGCCGATTTTGCTCTGCGTCCCATGTATGAATATACTGGCCAGGTCGGAGGACTTGACGAAGATGTAATGGTAACCGGCCTCTTGCGCAAATTTCTCGGCAATAAAGCTCTTGCCACAGCCTGGAGGCCCGTATAGGAGTATACCATTGGGGATGTTGATTCTGTATAGGTTGGCCTTGTCTTTGTTTTTCAAGATGTCAAGGACATTTCGCCGGAGATAGCTCTTGACTTTCTCTAGACCAGCCACATCTGCGAATCCACCGCCAGATGATTTCTTTTTTCGGGTTGCAACTTTCGATGAATTATGTTTTGAGATCTCCTTTTCTGCATAATGTTCATCATTTAAAGCTTGAAGCATCTCCTCTGCCGACATAAACCTGTCTCCTACATCGTTACGTAATGCCTTTTTGATGATAAGTTCCAGGTTTTCGTCTTTTTCCCCATCCTCAGAATCCGGGATGTGCAAAGGGTCGCATCTTTGGATAAACAATTTTAATGAAAGCTCTTCAAAGGTCAATCCCTGGCGGTAGAATGACCAAGGTTCCTTGCCATAGAGAAGTCTATACATGATAGCTCCTGTCCCGAATATGTCGGATTGAGGGTAACACTTGCCTGCTAACTGCTCTGGTGCAGCCATGAAAGGATCATTTCGCCATAGTTGAGGCTCCTCGTTAGTGGAGTCGCATGCTAACCGTAGGTGGTCGAGGTGTGTCAGTTTTATGGCATCAGGACCTTCTCCTGCAACAACTAGGGCGTTTCTTGTGTTCAGGTTGTTGTGCATGATGATCTCTTTCCCAGAGTGTAGGTATGTGAGCCCGTGCAAGATTCCCATGGCAATATGACGGACCTCCTCAGCATGTAAGCGCCCCCGCGTCTTCAGCATACTGTCCAATGACATCCCGTCTACCATTTCCGTTACACAATAACCATATTGCCATCCATTCCTCTTGAAAAAATTACAATCCAGGTATTGAATAATGTTAGGATGTCTGATGCTTTTGCCAATCTCAATCTCTCTGAAAATTTCCTCTTCAGTAATTTTTCCAGGCATAGACAAACTGATATTGAGTAGTTTGAGGAAAAACATTTCCCTTTGAGCATTTCTGACGACATATGATTCAGTAAAGGTATTCTTGGCTATTTGGAATACAACAAGATATTTGTCGATGTTCTCTCCTTTTGAAAACATAAATGATTTTTTTTCCATTTTAGTGAATTTTAGGTGTTAGTTGCTTTGTTGTAGTTCATATAGGCGTCTTTTTGCTTCGTTGGCAAAAAGGCAAGCCGGAATCTTGTCGTAGCCTTCGTATTGACTATGATGAAAAACACAATCCTCCGCCTCAATTTCCAAAATGTCTTCACAATAAAATGAAGAGTAGAAATCGTAGACATTCAAAAAATGGATGTATGAGGTTGTGTCATCGTGTTTTTGTGTCACAATCCATAATTTGTAAAGAGAGAGTGCATAATATTTTTCAACCAGCTCGTCGAAATAGATAGAGTTAGTGTAATGTTCAAAATGCTCATAGAAGTCCTGCTGATTGCTGCTGAATTGAATCTTCATAAAGTCATTGTAATCCGTATGCCTTTTAGGATATTTATGCCGCAGAATATCCGTAAGTAGCTCTCCCACGGTTTTCTTTCCCTCGATTGTGTATGCTTTGATTCGGAATCCTTTGGCTATTCTTTTGCATAACTCACCATCCGGTATTATTGTGATTGTGTCCGTTACAGCATTAATATGTATGTCGAAATCCAATAAGATGTCATACAAGTATTCGTAGGGACTCTCACTTTTGTGCCATGGAGGAGGGACATCGTGGCCGTTAGCCCCGAGGATCTGATTGTGCGAAGGCATAAGTAGCGATATTAGAGCAATAAGAATGAGTTTACGACAAAACTGTTGCATGTTTTCTATAAATGTAATGTTCATTATTCTGGTGTTTTTAATTTATGATAATTAGTAGGTCATGGTATAAAAATTATCCTTTGGCGGCACGACCTTTTCATTTTTATCTCTTTGAATGTGTAGGAAATAACGGGGCTGTAAGCGATTGTGGTTGGGATTGAAGACCCATAGTGCCCATCGTTTAGGCACTATGGATACAAACTCATAATAGGGTATGATAGAATCTGAATGATAACACACTTCACACTGCCATCCTTTTTTTGTTAAAGTTGAATCCGAATCTCTGAAATAGTGAGTCTTTCCACCATATTCATCAATGCTGGTTACCAAATAAATGCTGTCGCAAGACGCATCGAGAGGTTTTAAAGGCGATGTTTTTACTACCTCGCCGTATTTGAAGTAGCAATCTTTTTCCTCAACGAGGCTGACGATTACTGGCGCAAATAATAATAAAAGAACGCATGTTATGTGTTGAAGGGCAAATAACATTGTGCCATTGTCCTCATCGATATTGTTTGTGTACCAATAGATATAAGTTGTAATACCTATATGCAACACGATAATTATTATAATAGGTACAAAGTTCATGACTGTAAGTTTTTTATGAGATTCCTCTTCTGTCTTTTTCCACATCATAAAAATACCCTTCCTTTTATGCTCGGAAGATCAACAGAAGGATCATCATGACAATAAAGTTGACGGCAAATGAGATGTGAAAATGTGCCCTTGTTTTTCCGAAGATTCTGTCTAACAAATAATTTAGAAAGAAAACCAGAAACCAAAAAACGAAGAAGTAAATCATTATAGCAGTTTTCATATTAGTTTTTTTTTAATGATGATGTGATTGTTGTTTTTAATAGATGGAGATGTCTGGGATCTCATCAGATGCTTGGTATCCTATCAGATTCTCTGGTATGAATAATTTGTATGATTTCCTAGCATCTTCGTGGTAAAAAAGAAGTACCCATCGTTTCGGGCATTGTTGCAATATCTCGCAATAGGGGCTTATTGTATCGGGGATATGTACTGTCTCACATCTTTTGTCGTCTACCTCATAGAAATCATCACCTATGCTGAAAAGGTTATAGGTGTTATTATTTTTTTCCAGGTAAATAGTGTCGCCATTGACAGGATTCAATGGTTTAGTGTCGATTAGTTCTACATGCTCGTCGAAGCCTATCCAACGAATTGCAATTGTCACATTGGCCAACACGATAATACTTGCCAGCGCCCCGGAGATGAGTCCGAGTAAAACATCGGTCTCCCAATGAATGATGTACAAAAGACTGACGGCTACGAATATGCTAATTAATAATATGATAAAAAATATTGTCATTTTTTTGATTTTTTGAGTTAAATAATTCTTTTCAAGTGCTTAATCTTCACACTGTTGCGTTATCATGTTTATGAATGTTTCCTCAGCTTTTTTGTCTATATTTTCATCTTGATCAATGTCAGCCATGGGCGTCATATCCATATCGCCAAACAGTGGTATTTTCTTTAATGGCTCAAAGGGTGAGTGTTTGAGTTGGGTTTTGATATACCAGGCACCACCATAGATTTCTCCGTAGCAGTATATGTTTCCCCACCATGATTCGGTGTCTTCTGACTCAACCAGAATTGTGTACTCTCCATCTACCACCTCCAGGAACTTGCTTTCGCCGGGTTTCAGTATAGTTCTATACCCCTGTTCTCCGGTGAGGGTAACTATATAGGTTTTATTCCTGTTGTTGATGTTTCCTATACCAATTAGCGAATATCCAGCGTTGTCATAGTCACAAAACTCCTCCAAAACATTATCCATAGCTTGTTGGCTCGTGGTGTCGAGATGGGAATGTACAATGTTGTTATAAGCCTCGGGGCTGTAAACTCCTTGTGGAAATTGCTTGATAAACTTTTCATACCCTTGGCGACTATCCCGTCTTTGAGCTTCATCCCATGCTTCTTTTTCGATTTCTTTCATCATGTTGACAGCTGTGTCAGCATAGTCGCTTTCTGAATACTGCGAGTAGAAGTTCCAGTAAGCATCATGAGTCCCTTCGCGGAGGGCTGCTTTCCATGCTTGGCGCTCTTCAGCCAAAGAGGCTAAGTACTCCTCTGAAACGTCAACCCATTGCCTTGGGTTGATAGAGGAAAAACCCTCGTAGTCGATGTTGGGAATATCACATTCATCGCACCAATACTTCCGAACTACCATATTGTACCAAAACTTACATTCCTCGTACAAATCAATATACTCAATACAAGTTGTTTCTATCGATCCTTCGGACATGCCGAAATTCCAGTATAGACCTGTTACTAGATATTTGGCATAGGCCTCGATGTAATGTTTGGATTTTGGATAGGCTCTCAGATACATTTCATAGTCCTCTGGACGAGAGCTGTACTGGATCTTACGCCATTCCCACTCTTTCCCTTTCCTGTTGCTATATTGATATTTCAAGATGTTCGTCAACAAATCTCCAATGCTTTTTGAATCCATAATGACGATTCCCGGTACATTGAATACGGTGGTGACATCCTCATGTATCAATACTAGTTCGTTCTCTGTCAATTCGTCTGTGACAGCCTTTTTTGGAATCTCATACTCTTCCATGATCTCCATGAGTTGTGAATAGGGAGACTTCTGTGTTCCTCCCATAGCACCTAACGCTATGAACATCAGCAGTGTGAAAAATCCGGTGATCTTTGATAAATAGTTCATTTTTTTCATAACAATTGATTTTAAAGGTGAAACATTGGTTGTGTTGTTCTGAATCGAAGTAAATGTCTTTTTCATATTATTTATTTTTAGGGGTTAATAATGTTATTGTTCTGTGCTTTGGTCTGTTTTCAGTTTGTGCTTTTATTTCGAGTAGAATTTAGTGTTAATAATTATTGTATATTTGCAGCGGCATGAATGTTCTTACTTGATTGAAACATTTATAAGTACGGGGCAAATATATAACTATTATTAAACTTAACACACTGAAAATCAATATTTTACATGTAATTAAAGTGCAATGGAGCTGCATTAATTTTTTGTTATCATGAAATCGATGGTAATTTAGCTGCAATTTATAACTGTTTGATTTTCAAATATATAAATCTTAATTGCAATTGATTTGTAATAGAATATAAGTGGTCTGCAACCGATATTTCAAAAATGATGAAGACTTGTTTAGATTATTTGAGGCATCTTAAGGGATTTTATCTTGTTTGCCTGTGTTTTTTCGGGGTCTTTGGTATCTCCTCATGTAAAAAAGCTCCTGACGGAGTCCTGTATGATACTGTCGTTTTACCTGATTATGCCAGTGTGACATCCTTGGGTGAATGGAATGAGGATACTCATGACACACTTGTCGTTGGCACGAAAGATGGTTTCCTCTATTATTTCTGCACAAAGAACAATCAATTTGGACAGAGACGTGACTCTGTGGGAGACAACCATAGTGTACATGTGGCCAAAAGATATAACAGTGATATCCTTTTCGTTGGAGTTAGTGATGAGGGACTTAAAAGATATGATACTAGAGATATGCGCAAGGAGCCGCGTCGATACCGCCTTCCGGGTAAGGATTATCAATATGCTGTATATAAGATTCTTATTGATGGAGATACTATTCTTTGTGCAACATCTCAGGGCCTGGCGATGCTGGATTTGTCTTCTGATTGTGATTCGTTGTCGCTTTTGTATCCTAAAAATGTGAGAGATGACTATAAGGCTACAGATGTAAGGTTTTTAGATAAAAACAGAGATAAACTGGAAGTGGTCTTTAGCAGCACGGTGATGCTGTTCCATAAGGGTAAGTACGACACTGTTTTGAGCAAAAGGGTAGAACCCACGGTCTTTTCCAGATTTAATGAAGTAAAGATTGGGGATCGTAAGTATATGTTTGAACCTGAAGATTACAATATTATTATAGCCTCTAAATCGGAGTATAGAGGTGTGCCCCATGATTTTGTCTCTGTCTTTTACGATTCATCCATTCAGGGGAACGATAATGGTCGGTTTATTGCTATTGCTGAAGATAACATCAACAATTCATTTGTCTTCAATAAAGAAGTTTATATAGGCAATAGAGATAGTGTCACCTTGAATAGAAAATGGACCAAGACAGTCTCCAAAATACCATACCGTATTGTTGACATGTGCTTTGTTGGCGACACTTGTTTTTTATTGGCTAAAAAAGGTCGTGATGGTGTGGTTTATTATGGTGACAGTCATAAAGTTAGTCCTTGGGATTTTAAATTGGGTTATACTCCCCGAGTGAGATGTATGTGGTATGATTCTGATTGGGGAAAGTTCTATTTTGCGTTAGGCTCAGGACTCTTAATCTATAATCCCCATACTGGAGAGCAAGTAACAATGTTGGATTCCATTCCGATCCAATGTTTTGCAAAAAGGAATAATGCTCTTTATATGGGAACGATGAGATATGGTGTGATTGTTCTTGATGAGAGTAATCGATGTATAGATACCGTTAAACCAGGATGCAATATCCAAGATGTCGCAGTAAACAAGAATTCGCTGTATGTTTTGACTAATGACAGTATATTCAGGTATGATAATTCCAAACAACATTCACTTAAGCATTCCTCCCCATTACCGTTTGGTATTACGCATTTGTATGCTGATGAAGACAAATTGATGGGTTGTACGGACAATGGTCTATTGTTTGAGTTGGACAAAGATGCATGTAAAGGTTTGAACGAGAAGCTTGTTGGACGAGTGAATCCGAATGCAGTCTGTCTTGGAATAGATGATGTGATTGGGACAGATAAGGGCCTATTCTATCTGAGTAATGATGATGCGATGAGTGTTATTACCAAGGACTCTTCTTTAAGCACTCAGAAGTTGGTGCTAATTATTGTTGTTGCCGTTGTTGCATTTCTCCTGCTAATAGGGTGGTTGATTTATAGATATATCGTCTTGAAAAGGGAAAGCAAGAGAGAATTGGAGGCAAGGTTGTCGACGGAGCAGGAGAAATTGGAGGAAAAGTTGAAACAGTCCGAGGATAGCAAGGGAGAATTGGAGGCAAGGTTGTCGACAGAGCAAGGGAAATGGGAGGAAAAGTTGAAACAGTCTGAGGATAGCAAGAGAGAATTGGAGGCAAGGTTGTCGACGGAGCAGGAGAAATTGGAGGAAAAGTTGAAACAGTCCGAGGATAGCAAGAGAGAATTGGAGGCAAGGTTGTCGACGGAGCAAGGGAAATGGGAGGAAAAGTTGAAACAGTCTGAGGATAGCAAGAGAGAATTGGAGGCAAGGTTGTCGACAGAGCAAGGGAAATGGGAGGAAAAGTTGAAACAGTCTGAGGATAGCAAGAGAGAATTGGAGGCAAGGTTGTCGACAGAGCAAGGGAAATGGGAGGAAAAGTTGAAACAGTCCGAGGATAGCAAGAGAGAATTGGAGGCAAGGTTGTCGACGGAGCAGGAGAAATTGGAGGAAAAGTTGAAACAGTCCGAGGATAGCAAGAGAGAATTGGAGGCAAGGTTGTCGACGGAGCGGGAAAAATGGGAGGTAGAGAGGAAAGAGTCAGAGGATAAATTAAAGAGAGATTTTGAAAAGCTGAAAATAGAATTTCAATTTAATCCTTCGTTGGTTAACTACGAAAGGTTCAAATCTGTATCTGGTGAAGATTGGGTGTCAAAAAACATCAGAGATTATGGTTTAATTCGTGATGCATTGCTGGATGAGATCTTGAATAAGAAGAATGACGG
>JAILCI010000052.1 GCA_024686335.1 Bacteroidales bacterium
TGCGGCAAATCCTTATCTCGAATCAACATTTCTCTGTCTTCGTTCCTGAACTCTATCTTATAAAAATAAATCAGGCGATCAGGAGTTCTCCCATAATGAACAATGCTGTCTTCCAAGCTGTAGTAATAGGCGTATTGCCACCGACTGTTCAGATAGAATAGAGAGTCTGTGAAAACCAGTGTGTCATACTGATGTGGGAAAAGGGGTGTCAAGCAATCTGGCTTTACGTCATAAGTAGAGGAGGCTCCGCAAAACACCCATCTGCCCTCTATCTTGTTATATGGGCGGAAATGATCGGAGGGCTTTGGAATTATATAGGGGTCTGGCATCTCGTGTCTGGGCGGCTCGGGTTCGGGCTCGGGTTCCGTGCAAGTGGATGAGATGGCAGCCAGCATCAGCAGGCTTATGATCCAAAGGTATGGTGTACGTTTCATTGTGGTGGGGGTTTGATATTGGCTGTTGGCTATTGGCTGTTAGCTATTGACCATTGGTTTATTTGTTATTTGTTACTGTTTTTCACGATTTTGGCCATTGTTTCGCCGCCATCTGACTTGAGTGCCCGAAGGAAATATATCCCGTTGTCAAGATGATGGAGATCAACGGTGCAAAAATAGGAATTTATCGTCATAGTGGCAACTGTTCGACCAAAAGAATCATATACCCAAACGGTGTGGAGTATTTGATCGTCAGTGGATTCAACATTCAGGAGGTTATCGGTGGGGTTAGGATAGACCAGCAGGCCATTGGAGGTCCCGTCCTGTAGAGACGTTCCATGGAACGTCTCCACGAGATGCCCCTTCATCTCGCCCTCTTCCTCCTCGTAGCAGATGTCGAAGAAGAAGCAGAGCACGCCCTTGGCCATGGTGGACGAGCGGCCCGTGTTGACCTCCGCGATGCGCTGCAGCTCGTCAATCTGCGCGGGCGTGGCCGCAGGCCAGTTCACCGCCGCGTTGTTACCGTCAGGGCGCAAGGCATCCATCAGAGTGCGGAAATCCGCGTAATTGTCGCGCTCCCATGGCGACATCTGCGAGGAGGTGCTGAATATGCCCGCCTGCGATTGGGCCATATTTGACACACCCGCAGCATTGCCCGTTGTGGTACCGATTTCCGTCAAAGAATAGGGGTCTGCATAGACACCTGCCGCCGTGTGCCACGCCGCCAGGTCCTGAAGGCTTTCCACACTGTCTGCCATGATCCGCCGCACCGCCGCATAGTAGTTGCCCATGGCAGCCTGCAGGTCTGTATCGGACGCATTCCCTTGCGATGCGGGCAAATCAGGCATGCCGGTACCTCCCGCAACGACATCCAGTCCCGAAAAGTTCGTCTCGGGGTTGACGGGACCGACTGAACCGCAGAGCGTGGAAAGGCATGAATTGGGTTTGACATGGTTGGTGTGCTCGTTCACTCCTACAGAATAGTAGAGCATGTATTGCGGATTGTTGCTGTAATAATAGTTAATCTGCCATACCCCGTCGTTCCACAGGCTGCTCGTCTGCGTGCCCAAAAACTTGTTGTCGGCACCCTTTGCCTGCGAACCTTGTGTAGGGGCAACGGAAGCGTCCTCTTCCACATAGATGCCGTATGTGCAGTTCTCAAACGTGTCGCAGGTCAGGCAGAGACCGGAACGCAGGGAACCGTTGGTGTCCCTGACAACAATGCCATAGTCCAGGTTCTTCAGTTTGTTGAGATAGATGCTGTTGGCCTGGATGCCGGAATTGTCCACAATTATTCCCGTCTTGCTCGGAGAGGTGGCGTTGGCCGCGGCCGTAAATGCGTTGCCCTCCACCAAATAGCCCGTGCTGTTGTCCAAAAACAACCCTGTAGTGCCGCGCGGATAGACCGGCGAGGTTGAGAGGTCAAATACGCAGCGCGTCACCGAGGCGTAGTTGCAGCCCTGTATTGCCACTCCCAAGTAGTTGTCGGTGAACTTGGCCTCATCAAGGGTTACGGCGTATGGGCTGCCCGTCGTGTTGACCTCCACAGCCGTCCGGAAACCGGTGAAAAGGCAGGTGTCAGGCGTGCTGTAGCAGACACAGTTGTCCAAGATGCTGCACAGCGTCTTGACTTTGAAACCCGCGTCCTCGGCATAGATGGCACGCTGCCTGTCAGCAGTGTCCTCCGTTATGAGGTTCTGGAAAGTGCACCCCTCGAAGGAGACGCCCTTCACGTCCCACAGGGTGGCGTGGTTGAGGAACTGCAAACCTTGGGAGAGGAAATGGTTATTGCTGTCCAGTGTAAAGGTGCAGTCTTTGAACCAGCTCTTGTTGTCGGCGATGTTGCCTGAGGAGAGGGTATCCGCGTAAGAGAGGAAATCCACGGCGCGGCGGTTGTTGCGGAAGGTGGAGTTGGAGCACTGGACGATGCCGCCGGTGGTGAACCAACTGTCGTCTCCGAGACGGGTTTTGATGGCGCAGTGGGCATTCTCTATGATGGTCCCGTTGCGCAGGATGACGGTGCCTTGGCTGGCGGCGTTCTGGTGCTTGGTACGGTCACCGACCACCTCGACGCCCTGCCACATCTCCCCTGCGCAGGCATTGGTCAGCGTGTCTGCATCCAAAATGAGCTTGCCCCCGGGACGGACGACGAGACTTGCCGCGCTTCCGCAATAGACAGTCTTACCTTGCCAAGTTATCGTTTCAGTGCTGTCGATGGTCACTTTCCCACACACAATAAAGGTGTCGGGAAAGGCCATATTGGATGCCAGCGACACGTTTTCGAACATGGTTCTTGCACTGGTGACATGTATGTTGATTGAGGAGGTAATGGTGTCGCCATCGTGAATGACATGACAACACAGGTGTCCCATGCCTCCATCCGTTGCACTGACAGTTACCGTATCGGAATATGATCCGCCCATGATTCGGAGTCCCTCAGATGTCGTCCAATAGTAGTACACGCTGTCAATTCCGACATTGTGTGCTGCCCGTGCGGTGTACCGGCCACTGCCGCACAACGTCAAAACCGTGTCGCCATATACCTTGTTGAATGCCGCCTTGAGCACAGCTCGGTGTGCGTCCAGAATGCCATAGCCGGACTCGTCGCACCAGGAGCCGTTTTCGTGCTGCTCCTCATAATTGTAGAGCATGCTTTTCTGGGCTGTCTGCTCGATATAGTCCCGAACTTCTTTGGCTGACAGATTAGGGTTGATGGAAAGCATCAATGCGGCAACACCTGACACATGCGCAGCTGCCATGGAGGTACCCCAGTCTGCTATATACCCATTGTTGTTATGGGTGGATAGTATGTTTATTCCTGGAGCTAACAAGTCAAGACCTTCTCCATGAGCAGTTCCACTCACTTGCTCCATATTAGAATCACATGCACCAACTACCAATATTTCTTGTTTATAATTTGCGGGGTAAAAAAGGGGACCATACTCATTCCCCGCTGAAAAGACCACGATTCGTCCATGTGCAATGACTGAATCAATAGCATCTTCAACATAGCCATAAAATTGATCTAGATTATCATTCAAAATAGCCCAAGAACAGTTAATCACTCTAGTACCAACAGAATCTGCAAAGTGGATAGCATTTTGCATTTTCACTAAATCCGTTTCCGATCCAAAAAGTAATTTATGACTAATATTAACTAAACTTGCATTGGGAGAAAGACCGGCGACCTGATTTCTGTTGTGGTTGGCAAAAATTATTCCACCCATGTGTATACCATGATAAAACATTGTATCAGTTGTAGGATTCTCTTGTTCCCGTCCAGTATAACAAGTTTTAGTACTATGATATACTTGAGCAGGAGAACTATTCGTTTCAGCATCATACGAATAAGCAACATGCGTACTGTCGAACTCTTTGTGATTTTCATCTACACCCATATCAATCACCGCCACCCTGACACTTGTATCCCCGGTAGTGATTTTCCAGGCAGAGCAGGCTTTAATGGCCTGCATTCCCCATTGTGCATCAAAACTGGAATCTGCAACGCAGACAGTACCAGAACAAGCTTGAATGCGAAGAATGAAACCCGGGTCCACGTTAGCAAACTGTCCCGTTTCCCAAAACTGATTGGCAACCTCCACGCTATTTCCACTGGAATTTTTGTCAACACGCAATTCATACCATTTGCTTGAATATGAAATCTGCCCCATAATCATTGCTCCGCTTTTGTTTGCCATGGACACCAAAAGCGGATAATCATCATGACTTCGCAGCTGGACATAAAACAACCAGGACACATTGGTCGTGACACTGTCCCCGATTACCGGTTCCACATCCAAGACATAGTCCTGCTGCTTGAGTTTTGTCACAACACTGTCAAAGTTATTATTTGGGGCACACACTTGCACTCCAACCACATCTGTTAATATGGTACTTATCTCTTCTTTCACATCATACATTCTCTGTAATGCCCCCATAGACATCACATTAGTATCCACATACACAAAGAAACGTTGAGTGTTTAAAGAAAATGACACTGGACTTCCTTTGTAATAGTAAAATGGGGTTAAGTTATCCTGCGCTGAAAGAAACAGGCTACAGTGTGTCACCAACACCCAAAACAATAAATGATATTTCATAAACACCTCAAATTTATTTATCAAACTATTAATCTTTCAAACATCGAACAGAATTGGCATCCTTTGGTTCATTTTCTCCCATGGCGACAGTATTGTTAGAAGCATGAATGAACAGTATGCTAAAATAACCATAATAATACGTACAAGTCCAATAACGCGACGTATAGCCATAATACACGTACTGCCAAGAAAATCTACTTCCAGCAGGCAATGCGGAAAAACCGGTGGCATTGTTGGAGGTGAGGTCATTGCCTGGCGAGCAAAAATGTTCGTCTGCGTGCCAACCGACGGTATCAGACAATGCTTTGGCAATGTATGTGCTGATGCCACCGCAAGAATACCTGTTTTGTTTCGACACATATTCCCTAAGTTCAAAGATTTCCATCTGACTGGGAAGATGCCATCCGATCGGACAAATCCCCTGGACCCCACTGGGAATGGTATTACTGGATGAGGCACCATGCATAATGGCAAAACCATTGTACAGATATCCATACTTGTTTACGTTGTTTATGTCATTGTTCGGGGCATATCGATATGCAACCGAGTCGGACCGTATCGTTCCAGCATACGCTATGCTATCCCCGTTCTCATACCTCGTCACTCGCAGGTTCTCCCGCATCCAGCACTGATCGCCGATGTGCACCGTGTTATAGACATTGCCGTCGATGTCGGTCACCGTGGGTGCGCCCGGGCAGGGGGTGCCGTCCGCAATGAAGACCAACTGCACCGTCTCGTCCGTTGTCTGATAGTGCGTCACCGTCTGGCTCCGCTGCCCGGAGGCGTAGCCCGAGTAGCGCATCTCGTCGCCCAGCTGGAACGGCCGCGCCGGCGCCAGCTTCAGCATCCCCGGAACATTGTCCGCCGCGCCCGCATAGACAATCCCGTCACCGG
>JAILCI010000053.1 GCA_024686335.1 Bacteroidales bacterium
CATCTTCTTCCCCCTTTTCCTTGAATGTGGCGCACCATTCCGCCAGTGACGATAGGAACTGGCGGAATCTCCTCCGTTCAAAGACAAATTTCCTCAAACAGTCTGAGGCATACTTGCGAAACTTGAGTAATTTGAAAAAAAACACGAGCCGACACCTCAAACGATGACGGCTCGTTTACATATTTTCAGTCAGCAGCGGTCTCCCGACCAACTACTAACTACTAACTGCTAACAGTTTTCACTGCTCCTTCACACCACCGCCGCCACGAAATAGTAAACCATCAGTCCCACGCAGGTCAGCTTCAGCACGGTGCCCGTCAGCAGTCCGACGAACGAGCCGGTTCCCGCCTTCAGGGCCTGCCCGAGCGACATTCCGTTCTCGCTCCTGTTGGCGAGGATTTCGCCGGCGACGGCCCCCACGAAGGGACCGAGCACGATGCCCCAGGGTCCGAAAAAGAGTCCGGCAACCAGACCGATGGTGCTTCCCCACACGCCGGCCTTCGAGCCGCCCATCACCTTCGTGCCCCAGACCGGCACCACGGCATCCAGAATCTGGACCACCACGGTCACGACGCCCCAGACCAGCAGGAAGCGCCAGCCGAACTGCACCTTGCTGGTGGCGTGGAGCAGCCAGAGCCCCGCGTAAGCCACCGGCACGCCCGGCAGAACGGGCAGGATGCATCCCGCCAGCCCGACCAGCAGGCAGATAGCGCCCAATATGATGAGTATGGTGTCCATATTTCTCAGTTCGTTTTCCTCCGGCCGTTAGACGGGTGCGGGTGGGAGGGGATTAAAGAGCGGCAAAGATACGGAAAAAGAAAGATAAGAGGGGTGTCTTTGATGTTTTTTTTGGGAGGGAGGGGAATTGTCGTTGTTGGAATGGGGTGGAGGTGCGAAAAAAGTGTGGTTTTATGCAGATTATATGTCTGAAATTGCTATTTTTGCGGGTTGAATGAATATACAATCTGATGATAAATATACGCAAACTCGAATCAGAATTATGGGAATCGGCGGATCTGCTGCGACAAGGCAGCAAACTGACCAGCAACCAGTATTGTATGCCTGTGCTGGCGTTGCTTTTTCTGCGCTATGCCTACAGCCGCTACAAAATGGTGGAAAAGGAAATACTGCAGAGCCGTCCAATGCGAGGCGGGCGCGTGATGCCGGTGGAGCCCAGCGACTTTGCCGCCAAGAGCGCGCTTTACCTGCCCAAGGAAGCCCAATTTGACTACTTGGTGAACTTGCCGGATAATGTCGCTTCAGCTGGATTGAAAAAGAAGGACGGACACCCCATCAACTCGCTGGGTGAGGCCGTGAACAATGCGATGCAGTTAGTGGAAGACCAGAGTGAGCAGCTCACAGGCGTGCTTCCCAAAACCTACACCAGCTTTGCCGATGACTTGTTGCGCGAGCTGCTCCGCATCTTCAACAACAAGACCATCGATGAAGTGGGCGGGGATGTGATTGGTCGCATCTACGAGTATTTCCTCTCTAAGTTTGCCAAAGCGGTGGCCAGCGACGATGGCGTGTTCTTCACTCCGAAATCGTTGGTGAAGATGCTGGTGAACGTGTTGGAACCCAAACAGGGCGTGATGCTCGATCCAGCTTGCGGCAGCGGTGGCATGTTTGTGCAGACGGGCGACTTCGTGAATGCGGCCGGCATGAACGCCAACACCCAGATGACCTTCTACGGACAGGAGAAGGTGGAATACAACGCCCAGCTTTGTCTGATGAATATGGCGGTTCACGGGTTGAACGGCAAGATTATCTCCGGCGACGAGGCCAACTCGTTCTATCACGACTATCATAATCTTGCGGGCAAGTGCGACTATGTGATGGCCAATCCGCCGTTTAATGTGGACAAGGTAAAGGCCGAATCAGCTTCCGCTGCGGGTCGTCTTCCGTTCGGATTGCCGGGTGTGAATGCCAAGACCAAAGAAATCGGCAATGCCAACTATCTCTGGATAAGCTATTTCTACGCTTACTTGAATGACCACGGTCGTGCGGGTTTTGTGATGGCCAGCTCGGCCACCGACAGTGCCAACAAAGACCGTGACATCCGCGAAAAACTAGTGCGCACGGGCGATGTGGATGTGATGGTGAGCGTGGGCAATAACTTCTTCTATACCCTCTCCCTGCCTTGCTCATTGTGGTTTTTCGACCGAAACAAGAACGCCGAAATACGCGACAAGGTGCTCTTCATCGATGCCCGCAACTACTACACCGTGGTGGACCGCACCTTGAACGAATGGACAGAGTGGCAGCTGCGCAACCTGCAGGCCATCGTGCATCTGTACCGTGGCGAGACCGGGAAATACAAGGCACTTATGGCTGATTACGACAAAGCCTTAATCGGACAAACTGTGGCTACCCTTGAGGACGCCTTGCAGAAGCAAAAGGCCGAAGCCAAGCAGAAGATTGCCGAGACGCCTCGAAAGGACAAGAAGCGTATTGAAGCAGAGCAAAACGCACGGATTGCCGAGATAGAAGACACGCTTGAAACCGCCCGCCAGCGCGAATGGTTAGTCTCCAAGTTTGGCGAGGAAGGCCAATATCAGGATGTCTTGGGCCTTTGCAAGATTGCCACCATTCAGGAGATTGAAGAGAAGAACTACTCGCTAACCCCGGGCGCTTACGTGGGCGTGGCCGAACAGGAGGACGACGGCGTGGACTTCCACGAACGCATGAACGAGATTCACTCGGAACTAGCACGGCTGAACCGAGAAGCCAATGTGCTGATGGATGAGATACAAAAGGAATGGGAGGAATTGAAATGAGCGAGTGGAAGAAAGTGAAGTTGGGTGAGATTACGGAATCATGCTTAGGTAAAATGCTTGATGCCGCTAAGAATCGTGGAGAGTATAAACCTTACCTTGCAAATCTCAACGTAAGATGGGGTAGCTTTGACACAGAAAATTTATCATTAATGAAGTTTGAAGATGATGAAGATGATCGGTATGGTATTAAATACGGTGATTTAATTATTTGTGAGGGTGGAGAACCTGGCAGATGTGCAATTTGGAAAGAGCAGATTCCTGATATGAAAATCCAAAAGGCACTTCACAGGGTAAGACCTAAGACAGAATTAGTTGACAACTTTTATTTGTTCTATTGGTTCTTGCTTGCAGGCAAACGCAATTGGATTGATCAATATTGTACTGGAGCTACTATAAAACATTTACCAGGCCAGAAATTAAAAGAAATACTTGTTGATATACCATCTTTAGATACTCAGCATCGCATCGCCACCATCCTCTCCCGTTACGATTCCCTGATTGAGAACTACCAGAAGCAGATAAAGTTGTTGGAGGAAGCGGCGCAGCGGCTCTATAAGGAATGGTTTGTGGAGTTGCGCTTCCCAGGATACGAGAGCACGAAGATTGTGAATGGCGTGCCGGAGGGGTGGGAGAAGAAAACTATTGGTGATATCGTAGTTTATTTCGATAAGCAAAGAAAGCCCCTATCTTCAATGCAAAGAATGAATATGGAGAAAATCTATCCATATTATGGTGCTGCAGCGTTAATGGATTATGTTGATAGTTACTTGTTTGATGGCATTTATTTGTTGTTTGGAGAAGACGGTACCGTTATAACGCCAGATAATTTCCCTGTTTTGCAATACGTATGGGGTAAGTTTTGGGTAAACAATCATGCTCACGTTTTAAGGGGCAAAGATAGCATTAGTACGGAATTTTTGTATTCGATGTTTAAAGAAATGCCAATTGCAGATGTCGTAACAGGAGCCGCTCAGCCTAAAATTAGTCAAGGTAGACTATCTGATAAGAAAATCCTAATGCCCTCTTTGAAACTGATTCAAGAATGGTCATGTATAGCGAAGCACTATTTTGGAAGGATAAGAGTGATAACTGAACAAATCCGCCTTCTCACTGAGGCCCGCGACCGTTTGCTGCCGAAGTTGATGGGCGGGGAAATGGATGTTGTTTTAGAAAATTATCCAGCCGTTTGAAAGGATTTTTTATCTTTGCGGCTGGATAATTTTAATAAGAAGATGAAGAAACTTATCATATCCCGTAAGCAGGAACAACTGGTTTTAAGACAGTTACAGGATGAGCCAACAGCACAATTCCTCGCTGTTTATGGTCGCCGGCGTGTCGGAAAAACGTTTTTGATTCGCGAATATTTTGAGGACGGTTTTGCCTTTATGCACACCGCCGTGTCGCCGATGGAACTGAAGGAGAAAAACCAGAAGCTGCTTTACCGCATCCAACTGGATGAGTTTGCCGCATCACTCTCGAAATATGGCTGCACCGACACCACACCCATCAAAAACTGGTTTGATGCTTTCCATCGGCTGGAAACCTTGCTCGATTCAAAAAGGAAAACCAAGAAAAAGATGGTGGTGTTTATTGATGAACTGCCCTGGCTCGACACCCCGCGTTCCGGCTTTCTCTCTGCGTTCGAGCACTTTTGGAACGGCTGGGGCGCCGGCAAGCACAACCTGCTGTTGATTGTCTGCGGCAGTGCCACCACTTGGATGCTCGACAACCTGATTAACAGCAAGGGCGGGCTTTATGGCAGAACGACACGCGAAATGCACATCCACCCGTTTACCTTGGCCGAAACGGAGGCGTATTTCAGACACCGTGGTGTCACAATGGACCGTTACGACCTCGTGCAGACCTATATGATATTGGGCGGCGTGGCCTATTACATGTCCTATTTCAAACCAGGAAATTCATTGGCACAAAACATCGACGAACTGTTCTTTGCTGAGAACGGATTCCTGCAAAACGAGTACGACAGATTGTTCACCTCCCTGTTTGCCGACAACAACCAATACCGGAAAATCGTGGAGTTGCTGAGCCGGAACCGTTACGGTCTGCAACGGGAGACCATTGCGGAAGGGACTGGCATTGCCATAGGCGGAACGCTCAGCAAGATGCTGAAGGCTCTCGTGAAAAGCGATTTGGTCACCACCTATTACAATTTCGGTGAATCGAAGCACAACCTTTACTATAAGCTAACCGATATGTTCTGCCTTTTTTATCTCGGTTTTGTGTTAAAAAATCCAACCAACAGCAGAACCTTTTGGTACGACAATCAAAACTCTCCCAAACTGAATGCATGGAGGGGCTTGGCTTTCGAGGATGTCTGTTTTGTGCATCAACAGCAAATCCGCTCGGCATTGGGAATCAGAGGCGTGCATTCCGAAATCTACCCCTGGCATTTGAGTGCAGACGACAAGACAAAAGGTGCACAGATAGATATGATTATCGAGCGAGCCGACCGTGTAGTCAATCTTTGTGAGATGAAGTTCACTCAAAACGAGTTTGCCATTGACAAAGCTTACGACGAGAAACTGCGTGACCGGCTTGGAACCCTTTCACGAATGATTGGAAAAAAGAACCCACAGCTCACCTTAGTGACTACATACGGATTGAAGAAGAGCATGTATAGCAACAGAATACAAAGGTTAATCACGATGGAAGATCTTTTCAAAGATTAAAACGTTACGCACAATTTCACCTTGCGCACCATCGCCAAGATTTCCACGGCTATCGGGGTGGATTTGATAGGGGTATAATCCAATATGCCCGCACGAAGCTGAACCCGGAAATCAAACTTTACCAAATGCGAGTGGATGACAATGCCTCTCAGTTAAAAGTGGAGACGATATAAACGCAAAATGTGATTGAAGAAAAAAATAAAAAAAGTTACCATCATATGGTAATTTTTTTGTATTTTTGCACACTCAAAAATTATCACTCTATGATTGTTGATTTTGCGGATAATGACCTAAAAGAACTGATTGAATATGGTAAAAATAATAAATACAAGAAAATATCTAAAGATAAAAGCTTCTGCTCGGCATTAGTTTCGGTTTATAAACTTTTGGTTACGGTAGAAAACACAATTGATTTGAAGCAATTTAGTTTTTTGCATTATGAAAAGCTCAAATTCGACCGATCTGGACAAAGCTCTGTAAGGATACAAAACGGACGAGTAGAACGGTTGATATTCGAAGAATTTGACGAAGGCATTAGAATATTATTATTAGAAATAAACGAGTCCCATTATGGAAGAAAAAAATAAAATAGTACCCTTTTTGGCAGTCGCACCCGGAGCGACCATTAAAGCCGAACTTGAAGCGCGCAATATCAAGCAAAAGGATTTTGCGAAAGCCATTGGTATGCAAGCCACCCATTTGAGCGAGCTCATAAAGGGTAAACGCGCCATTTCCCCTAAAGTTGCAGATGACCTCGAACGAGAGCTCGGCATCAATGCGAAATTCTGGATGAAGTTGCAAGCCGAATATGAGTATGACTGTGAGGTTATAAAAAGACGCAGCATTGAAGAACAAAAAGCTCAATTATTATTAAACGAATATAGTGAAATGATTAACATCAATTTTATTTTTAAACGAATTGGTGTAACTTTTTCTTCCTGTGTTGAAAAATTATATTTTATTACCAATAAACTGCTCTTACCCAAACCTGCTGAACTAAAATATAATTTGGGGAAATTCCGCAAATCTGAAAAATCCGGTACAGATCATCGGGCTATATACACTTGGGAGGTTCTTGCTCAATATGCTGCACGCCAACAGCAAACCACTCAGACGTACAACCCTGAAAATGATGATTATATACAACAATTGGCAGATGTTTTTAATAAAAATGAAGATGTCATAGAAAGCACTCGGAAAATATTGTCAGACAATGGAATTCGGTTTTGTATTGTGGAGAAAGTAGATAAAGCAAGCATCGATGGCTATTCGTTTTTAGATGAGGATGGAACTCCTTCCATTGTGGTAACCAAGCGATACGACAGAATCGACAATTTCGCTTTTGCGGTAATGCATGAAATTGGTCATTTGAAGCTTCACGTATCGGAAACAGAAAATAGATTTATCAATCTGATGGAGGACACCAAAGAAGAACAAGAAGCCAACACTTTTGCTTGTAATCAACTTATTCCCAAAACACTGTGGAAATCCACAACCATACCTCCAGTACAACTGAACAAGCCTTGGCTGATTGAAACAAAATATAGTCAGTGGGCGGAAGAGAACCATTTAAACAAATGGATCGTTCTGGGTCGCATATCACACGAAACTGGGATGTATAAATTCAAAAACGACGAATCACGAAAGATACATTAAAACATTAAAAATCAATAATCAATACGATCTACTTTTATCGGTATTAGTGAATGTGTCTATAACAATAGAATTATAATATGAATACGAAACAACATATAGAAAAAACAGAAGCCTTGATTGATGCGCTTCGCGCCACTTGCTCCGCGTATGGATTGTCAGGCGATAGCAGTGAGTATAAAATTATTGTTCAAGTCTTCTTGTACAAGTATTTGAACGACAAGTTTGGCTATGAAATCAAACGAGCCGACACTGATTATCGTGACAGATTGTGCAAAGCCGAACATTGGGAAGATGCTTACCGGACAATGACGGACGATGAGAGGGAAGACTTGCAAGATTTTGTGCCCGATGCCCCAAAGATGAAGCCCGAATTTTTGATTGCTTCTATCTATAACCGCATGAGCGAAGACAATTATGCAGGTATCTTCGACGACACCATGGTTTCGCTTGGCCAAGCCAACGCAGACCGCTACAGCATCAAGACTTCTGGCAAGAGCAATGTGGCCCTGTTTGAAGCTATAACAACGAACGTCACCGACGTTGACAAGCGTGATGACTTCGCCAAAGCATTGGTCAACAAACTTATCACATTCAATTTCGAAGAAGTTTTTGATCAAAAGTATGACTTCTTCGCCACTGTATTTGAGTATTTGATTGCTGATTACAACAAAAACGGAGGAGGTAAATATGCCGAATATTTCACGCCTCACTCTGTGGCTACTGTGATGGCTTGTCTTCTGGTGGATGAGAATGAAGACCTAAAGAGCATAACCTGTTGCGACCCATCTGCCGGTACTGGTACTTTGTTGATGGCATTGGCTCACCAAATTGGTGAAGATCGCTGCACCATCTACAGCCAAGACCAAAGCCAAAAGAGTACTACCATGCTGCGATTGAATTTGATATTGAACAACCTTGTACACTCATTGCCAAACGTGGTTCAGGGAGACTCTCTTACTAATTGGAGCCATCAGGGTAAAGACGGCAACATGAAGGAACAATTCGACTATGTGGTCAGCAATCCTCCCTTCAATGTTGATTTCAGCGAAAGTGTGACGCACAAAGCCTTTCAGAATACAGACCGTTTCTTTGCCGGCGTTCCCAACGTGCCGAACAAGAAAAAGGATAGCATGGCCATTTACCAATGTTTTCTACAGCACATCCTCTACATCCTAAAATCCTCTGGCAAAGCTGCTGTCGTGGTGCCAACAGGTTTCCTGACAGCCGGGAGTGGCATCCCTCTAAAGATTAAGCAACGCATGGTTGATAATCATTGGATTCGCGGTGTCGTTTCCATGCCTTCCAACATTTTCGCCAATACTGGCACAAATGTAAGTGTTCTTTTTATAGACAAAAATAATGATTCTGGAGATGCCATTTTGATTGATGCCTCAAAATTGGGTGAAAAGGTAAAGATTGACAATAACCAAAAAACCGTCTTGCGAGACTTTGAAATAGAACAAATCATCAGTACCTTTAAGAAGAAAGAAGAACTTGACGATTTCTCAAAAGTAGTCAGCTTTGACGACATTAAAAACAAAAAATACTCGCTTTCAGCAGGTCAATACTTCGATATTAAAATTGAATATATCGACATCACCGAAGAGGAATTCAACACGCGAATGACGGAACATAAACAAAAGCTGTCAGAAATGTTCAAAGAAAGCCACGGCTTGGAAGAGGAGATAATAAAGCAATTGGAGAAGTTGAAGTTTAATGACATTTAATTATGAATAGGCTTGTTCTGATCGGCAACGGCTTCGATTTGGCACATGGCTTGAAAACCAGCTATGCTGACTTTATTGAGTGGTATTGGGAATATAGGGTTCAAAAATTTTGGGGTAATTTGAATTATATTTCAGAAGATCCTTTGTGTAAATTAGAAATGGTAAACCACTTTTATTGTTGGAATGTATTTGTATCCAATTTACCTCACGTTTTCAAAAAAATACCGGGTAAGGAGGTTATTCAATCAATAATCAATACGCCTTCTGATTATAAAGTGAGCTATAGTCCTTTTTTTGAAAAAATAATCAAGGATGTTGAAAAAAAAGGATGGGTTGATATTGAGGATATCTATTATTCCTTTTTGAAATCAAGCGAAGATCCCAAACAAATTAATGACAATTTGGAGTTTGTTAAAGAGAAACTCATTGAATGTCTGAATTCTATAGAGAAACCATCAATCAACCCCATTATAAGAAGACAGATACTGGAACCAATCTCTCAAGAGGATATTGCCATAGGTTCTATGGATAAATGGGAAAAAATGCTGAAGGAACGATTAGACTACCACAGCACAGAGTGGCAGAATTTCGTTGCCGATTACAGGACTGATAAGGAAAACAGCCCTTATTCCATAACTGCAATTGAGGATTTCAAAGAAAGATTTGGACAATTAATTCTTTCGGGTGATTATGATGAGGTTTATTTCGAATCATGTCCCACATATCTATTGCCTGACAATATCATACTTCTAAACTTCAACTATACTAGTACAGCAGATATGTACTTGACCCAATCGGACAGATTTACAGTCAACCACATCCATGGTAAATTGTCAAATCCTGAAAGCGTGATTTTCGGATATGGAGATGAACGCGATGAGAAATATGAAACATTGATGAAAAAGAACGACAATGAATATTTGCGTCACATCAAATCTTTCCGCTATCTTGATGCTTCAAATTATCGAAAAATGCTAGCCTTTATTGAATCGGATTCATTTCAGGTTTGCACAATGGGACACTCTTGTGGTGTCACGGACCGCACATTGCTATCTACACTTTTCGAACATAAAAATTGTGTTTCCATCAAACCATTCTATTATAAGAAAGATGATGGAACAGACAATTATCGAGATTTGATTCAAAACATAGCACGAAACATGTCAGATCCTCATTTAATGCGTGACCGTGTAGTTAGAAAAGATAGATGCAGACCTTTGGGAAAAGAATAAAAAAATACCCAACCTTTTGTTTGATTGGGCATTTTATTATCCATAAAATATTATTTTACAGGAATGACCTCTGCTGGATTTTTAGAACATTTTTTCAAATCGTTAGACCAGTATAATCCTCCTATCTCATCAAGTACTTTCATACCGAGAGCATTATTGCCTCTAGCTTTAACACTACCTTTTTTAATCTGATAAGTTGGAGCATTTATTGCCTTGATAGCCGCTTCAATACTATCAGCTTTTTGAATATATATTTGCGCGAAATCCAAAGAAGCCTTTGCTTCCTCATCATCAATACCCTTATATAAATCGTATTTGTCAAGTTGCTCTTCAGCAATTCTTGTTACAGCTTCCAATTCAGCTTCTAGCAAGAATTTTTCTGTTGAATGTTCATAGGTATAGTCAGAAAATGTGACATCAACGATTTCGATCTTTCCATCATTAGTATTTGGTTCTAAATACTTTTTAGCTGATGCTTTAGCTTTTGACTCGTCAGAACAACCTGCAACTAGTAGTACAGCCGCAAAAAATAAAATTAATTTTTTCATTGGTTTTTGTTTTTAAAGTTTGAATAATATTTTTTACAATTTTAAAAAATTGAATAGACCAAAATTCTTCAATAACTCTATCTTTGCACCAAAATTCTCCCTTCACAAATGAAACCCCTCACCCTAACCCTTCTCCTCCTCACCATGATATTTTCCGGTTTTGCACAAGATGACTGGTGCGGGTTTAACCGGTTCAAGGACGACAATGAACGTATTATCCATAGCGTTTTATTTTAGGATTATGCGGCAAAAATACGGTCGGTCGCTGACACGTAGTGACAGTGATAAAATAAAGCGCACTGACACATTCTGACAGATGAATAATATATTTTTGCAAATCATACTAACTTCAAAAAACACCGCTATGAAAAAGATTATCACACTCTTAACATTGGTCATGATTTTGTCATTAACCTCATGCACACAAAAATGGCAGTATAAAGTGATCCGAATCTCCGGTACGGAACAGGAAACGCTGCCTGATTTCCAATGCAAGACAATTAACATTAATGACCAGTCGTTAAACGAATTGGGAAGAGAAGGATGGGAACTGGTCGACATATACACTGAGACGGAGACTGTTCATCCAAACTACGGTAATTCAGAGTATGTCACAGGGCTACAGCCGAATGTACGAACCGCTGCCACCGTATTTGTATTCAAGAAAGAGGGTGCATCAAGACAGAAGAGCACAAAGAGGCTATAAAACAATATCCGTCTCACCCCAGAAGAAAAACAAAGATTCATTCAAGTGCCAAAACCAAATCATGTAGTATCACAAACATTGAAAATCATTTGCTACTTTTGCAATCTGAAATAATTATTGTGATTCTATGTTATTTGCCACCAACTATAATCCTTCCAAATGAAACCCCTCACCCTAACCCTCCTTCTCCTCGCCATGATATTTTCCGGATTTGCACAAGATGACTGGTGCGGGTTCAACCGCTTCAAGGCCGACAACGAACGCATCATACAGAGCGGCGATTTTCCCTCCGTGGTCTTCATGGGAAACTCTATCACCGAGTACTGGGCCTACTACCACCCGGAATTCTTCTCCCAACATAACTACTGCGGCAGAGGCATCGGCGGACAGACCTCCGCACAGATGCTCATGCGCTTCACCGCCGACGTTATAGACCTCCACCCTAAAGCCGTGGTCATCATGGCCGGCACTAACGACGTGGCCCACAACGACTACTGGGTAGAACCCGATAAGGTCGTGGACAATGTCATCGCCATGTGCCTCCTCGCCAAAGCCAACAACATCGTGCCCATCATCAGCTCTATCCCACCCTGCAACTCCTTCGTCTGGAACCCCGACATCCAAAACGCCGGACAGACTATCGTCGACATCAACAAGAAACTCAAAAACTACGCCGACAACAACGGCATCACCTATATCGACTACCACTCCGCCCTCACCGATGAACACAACGGCTTCCAGAAAAACCTCAGCGACGACGGCTGCCACCCCAACCCGGACACGTACTTCATTATGGAGAGGATTGTGGGGGAAGCGATTGGAAGGGCGATGAAGAGTTGAAAATTGAAAATTGAAAATTGAAAATTATTAGGGACAGGTCACTTTGACTTTTCCTGATTTTGGTTGAAATATTTCTGGACAATTAAATGATGAGATCTTAAAACTATGAAATTATGATATGAAGGCGTTTCGTAACCTAATAATTTAATAGCTCAATAAAAATCACCCTGTTAGACGTTCCATGGAACGTCTCTACATAGTGACTCCGCACTTCATCATTTTCAATTTTCAATTTTCAATTTTCAATTAATTTCCCCCTTCTCCTTCAATCAATGACAAAGACGTTCCATGGAACGTCTCTACATAGTGACTCCGCACTTCATTTTCAATTTTCAATTTTCAATTAAATTCCCCCTTCTCCTTCAATCAACGACAGAGACGTTCCATGGAACGTCTCTACAAAGTGACTCCGCACTTTAAAAATTCTTATCTTTGCGCCCTCATTAAATATTTTTGTCATGGAAGAACAACATTCTAAATACGTGCGTCCCTCGTGGGACGAGTACTTCATGGAGATTGCGGATACTGTGAGCAAGCGGGCCACCTGTGACCGGGGGCGCAGCGGGTGCGTCATCGTGCGCGACCGCCAGATCCTTGTCACCGGCTACGTGGGCTCCCCGAAAGGGCTGCCGCACTGCGACGAGGTGGGCCATCAGCTGAAGCAGACCATCCATGAGGACGGCACGGTGACACAGCACTGCGTGCGCACGGTCCATGCCGAGCAGAACGCCATCTGCCAGGCCGCCAAGCTGGGCATCGCCCTCGACGGCGCCACGCTCTACTGCCGTATGACGCCCTGCCGCGTCTGCGCCATGCTGATCATCAACTGCGGCATCAAACGCGTGGTCTGCGCCAACAAGTACCACGCCGGCGCCGAGTCGGAAGAGATGTTCCGCCAAGCTGGCGTACAACTGGAGTTCTTCTCCAACGATGTCGTCAAATACGAAAACCAATAAATAATCTCGCCATGTCCACATTTTTATGGGAATCCATCGCCTTCGGTCCTATCCATAGCCGCCGACTGGGCAGTTCCTTAGGCATCAACCTGCTGCCGACAGATGTCAAAATATGCTCCTTCAACTGCATCTACTGCGAATGCGGCTGGACCCTGGAGAAGTCGCTCACCGCACGGGAGTACTACCCCGTGGAGACTGTCATGCAGGCCATCGAACACAAACTGCAGGAAGCCCTTGCGGAGGGCAAGGCCGTGGACAGCATCACCTTCTCCGGCAACGGGGAACCGACCCTGCACCCGCACTTCGACCAGATCATCGAGCAACTGCTCGGCCTGCGCGACAAATACTATCCCAACGCCGTCATCTCCTGCCTCTCCAACGCCACCCAACTGCTGCGTCCGGAGGTGTGCAGCGCCCTGAAGAAGATTGAGAACCCGATCCTCAAACTCGACGCCGGCACCCAGGAGATGCTCAACATCATCAACGATCCCACCGTGCCCGTCAACATCGACGAGGTGGTGCACGAGCTGACCACCTTCGAGGGAAACGTCATCATACAGACGATGTTCCTCAGCGGCGAGAAGGACGGCGTCGCCTTCGACAACAGCACCGAACCGAACCTGTCGGCCTGGCTGGCGAAGATCGAGCTCATCAGACCGCGCAAGGTGATGATCTACTCCCTCGACCGCGAGGCACCCGCCACCAAACTGCATAAGTTCAGCAAGGAGAAACTCGAAGAGATTGCAGAGCTCGTAAGAAAAATGAATATTACCGTAGAGACCTACTAATGTCACTAATTGATTATATCATCCAGTTCGACCAATGGGTAGTGCTGACCGTCAGTCAGCATCATACTCCCTTTTTGGACCGACTGATGTGGGACATCTCTACCTTCTACTGCTGGCTGCCGCTCTTCATCACCGTCGCGCTGCTCGTGCTCCACACCTATCGTATCCGTTTCGTCCGCATCCTGCTCGTCTTCATCTGCGTCATCTGGAGCGTCAACATTGTCGGCGACATGATTCTGAAACCCCTTATCGGACGAATACGACCGACCCACTGCGACGAACTGGTCCAGTATATGAACCTGGTAATCAAGCCCAACGGACATCCCTACCGCGGAGGAATGTACAGTCATCCCTCGGGACATGCCGGCACCTCCTTCTCGTTCATCGTCATCTCGCTCTACTACCTCCGCCCTGTGCTGAAACACTACCGTAGCTTCCTGGTTCTCGGCATCCTATACGTGCTCATCGTCTCCTTCTCCCGCATCTATCTCGGCGTCCACTACCCCACCGACATCCTCAACGGATATCTCCTGGGTGGCCTCATCGCCTCCTCCTGGATTCTGCTGATGCGGAAATGGGACGCCCCGCTGCTCTCCCCGTTCAGGATGGAAGACTTAGCAAAATCATATTATTAATTATCCAATACATCATCAATTATGTTTAAAAAAATCACCTTCACCCTTTTCTGCCTTCTTCTCTCATGCTTCTGTCTCTTCGCACAGAACGAGATCATCGACCTGGAAGGCTACTGGGCCGGGCAGTACATGGCCGACAGAATCTACGGTCTGAGCTGGCAGCCTGGCACCGACAACTATGCCTACCTTGACGACGACATGAACATCAAACTCGTCAATGCCAAGAACGGCAAAGAGACCATGTTCCTCACCAACGAGAAGATGAAGGCCAACAATCTCAATCCACGCAGTTTCAGCTGGATAGACGCCAACACCCTCTATTTCAGCCGCCCATCCATGATAGTAAAAGTGGAAAAGGGAAACATCACCTCCACGACAGACCTCGCCGAGCAGACGACCGACGATGTGATCGACCAGTCCATCAAAAACAAACTCTTCATCGTCAAGAATGAGGAGGGCGTCTTCGTGAAGAGTGTCAAAAACAACTATAAGCCCATCCTGATCTGTCCGGACACGGGCAAGTGCATTACCTTCGGCGAGAGTGTCCACCGCAGCGAGTGGGGCATCAACGAAGGTCAGTATATCTCTCCGAACGGCAACTATGTCGCCTTCTACCGCATGGATGAGAGCATGGTGGAAGACTATCCGCTCGTCAACACAGGCACGCCTATCGCCACGGTAGAGTACATGAAATACCCGATGGCAGGCCGCAACTCCCACAAGGTGACCCTGGGCATCTACGATGTGGCCAAGTCCTGCGAGCAGAACAAGACCGTCTACCACTACATCAAGACCGATGTGGCTGACGGCGAGTTCCTGACCAACGTAACCTTCTCTCCCGACGAGAAATACATCTTCATCACCCATCTGAACCGCGGCCAGAACCACAGCAAGCTGATCAAATACGACCTGCAAACCGGCAACAAGGTGAAGGTGCTCATCGAAGAGAAAGACAGTCGCTATGTGGAACCTCTCCAGCGCATCATCTTCCTCAAAAACGGCAACTTCCTCTACAACAGCGACCGCGACGGCTGGAAGCATCTCTACATGTACGACATGAACGGCAATCTCATCAAGAAGGTGACCGAAGGCCGTTACGACGTGGTGGAGGTCTTTGGTCTGGATGCCAAGGAGGAGTACCTCTACTTCACCGCACCGCTGGAGAAACCGGTCAACCAATATGTCTGCAAGGTGAACATGAAGAGTGGCGAGCTGACCCGTCTTGGCGATGCCGACGGCGTTCACTATCCCATCTTCAGCGACAGCAAGAACTACTTTGTCGACTACTTCACCAACGTGACCACTCCGCGCGTCATCTCATTGGTCAGCAACAAGGGCAAGACCATGAAGGTGCTCAAGACCTCCAAGAACCCCTACGCCGACTGCGCTATGGGCGAGACCAAGATATTCCCCATCGTGAACAAGCATGGCGACTCCCTCTGGTGTCGTCTCATCACGCCTCCGAACATGGATAAGAGCAAGAAGTATCCCGTCCTCATCTACGTCTACGGCGGTCCGCACTCCCAGCTGGTGACCAACAGCTTCGTCTCTGGCGGTGTCTTCTTGGAGTACATGGCACAGCAGGGCTACATTATCTTCACGCTGGACAACCGCGGCACACAATGTCGTGGCGCTGAGTTTGAGAAATGTATCCATCGTCAGCTGGGCGTCCTCGAGATGGAAGACCAGATGTGCGGTGTCGAGTATCTGAAGAGCCTTCCCTACGTGGATGCCAACCGTATCGGTCTGGACGGCTGGAGCTTCGGTGGCTTCATGACATTGTCACTCATCACCGAGCATCCCGAGACCTTCAAGGCAGCCTCCTGCGGCGGTCCTGTCGTCAACTGGGCATGGTATGAGGTCATGTATGGCGAGCGCTACATGGACACCCCCGAGGAGAACCCCGACGGTTATGCTAACGCCAACCTCCTCACGAAGATCAAAAATGTAAAGTGCCCGTTGCTTGTTATGCACGGCTGTCAGGACCACACTGTCGTTTGGCAGCACACCTTGGAGCTGATGCGCCAGGCTGTCACCGACGGCATCGAGATTGAGTACTTCCCCTACACAGCATACGACCACAACGTCATCGGTCCGGAGCGCGTACACCTCTGGCACAAGATTGAGCACTTCCACAACCAGAACCTGAAGGGCGAATAGTGATGAAACGGCTCTTCGTAGCGGTCAAGGTCTCCTTGGACGCTGAGGTGCTGCAGACCATTGAGGCCTTGCACCATGCGATGCGTCACCACACCATCACGTGGGTGAAGCAGGATGTGTGTCATCTCACCTTGCGCTTCATCGGAGCCACTCCTGGCAGTCGCATTCCGCAGATCAAGAAGGCGCTGCAGCAGGTGTGTGCCCAGAATGAGGCCTTCACGCTGACATTGAACAAACATGGCGCCTTCGGGTCGCATTATGACCCGCGGGTGCTGTGGCTTGGTTTCGAAGAGTTTGGTAGGTATGAGAAGATAGTCCGCGAGCTGGAGCCGCTGCTGCAAGAGGCCGGCGTGGAGCCCTATTACGGCAACATCGTGCCACACATCACGCTAGGGCGTGTCAAGAAGGTCGTAGACAAGCGTCGCTTCTGGGAGCAGTACGAGCAGACCGTGGGCACTGTCTGTCAGGAGATACCCATCAATGAGGTGACGCTCTACCAGAGCATCCTGCACGAAGAGGGGCCTGAGTATATTCCGCTGGCGACGTTCGGGTTGAGGGGATCCCGCGGATGACGAGTTTTTTTCTCCCGCAGATCTCGCAGATTTCGCAGATGAACGCAGATTTATATTTTTAGATCCTTCGGATCTTGTTGATTTCGCAGATTTTATTCGCTGCGCTCATGGATGTTTTAAACGCAGAAGTGCAAAGGAGGCAAAGATTATTTTAAAACGCAAAGACGCAAAGGGAGCAAAGGAACAGATACTAATTATCAGTTCAACAATTCAACAACTCAACGGTTCAACAACTCAACAATAATCTTCCAATAAAATTCGTATCTTCGCCGTTGTAAATCTGCGATTTACTATTTTCCTAAAAAAAATACATAATAAACTAATAATCAGAGATATGAAACAACTAATCGAGTGTGTTCCGAACTTTAGTGAGGGTAGAGACCCGCAAATTATTGAACAAGTGGCGGATGTTATCCGCAAAGCAGAAGGTGTGACCCTGCTGGATGTGGACCCGGGTGCCACCACTAACCGTACCGTGGTAACCTTCGTCGGTACTCCCGAGGCCGTGTCTGATGCAGCGTTCGCGCTGATCGCAAAATGTCAAGAGTTGATAGACATGCGCTATCATCATGGTGACCATCCCCGCTTCGGAGCCACGGATGTATGTCCTTTCGTGCCCGTTGCAAACATCACGATGGAGGAGACTGCCGAGTATGCCCGCAAGCTCGCCAAGCGTGTGGGTGAAGAGTTGAACATCCCCGTATATTGCTATGAGAATGCCGCTTTCGAAGAGAAGCGCCGCAACCTTGCCAACTGCCGTCAAGGTGAATATGAAGCCTTGAAAGAGCGTATCGGCACCAAGGAGTGGAAACCCGACTTCGGTCCCACCAAATTCACGGAGAGTGTTGCCAAGAGTGGCGCTACCGCAGTGGGTGCCCGCGACTTCCTCATCGCCGTCAACTATAACCTCAACACCACCTCCACGCGCCGCGCCAATGCCATCGCATTCGACGTGCGCGAGAAGGGTCGTAAGAAAAGAGAGGGCAACCCTATCACTGGTAAAATAGTGAAAGATGAGAAGGGTAACCCCGTTATGATCCCCGGCACCCTCAAGGGTACTAAGGCTATCGGCTGGTACATTGCCGAATACGGTATCGCCCAGGTATCCATGAACATCACTAATACCAACGTGACTCCACTGCACGTAGCCTTCGATGAGGTTACCGCAAAGGCTGCCAAACGCGGTATCCGCGTCACCGGCGCTGAGATCGTTGGTCTCGTTCCCAAGAAGACTTTGATTGATGCTGGTAAATACTACCTCGCTAAACAACATCGCTCCCTCGGTATCGATGAGCGCGAGATGGTCAAGATCGCCATCAAGTCTATGGGTCTTGACGACCTCAAGCCCTTCAATCCGGATGAGAAGGTTATCGAATATCTGTTAGAAAAAGAGGATACCGCTCCTAAGTTGGTTGACATGACCTGCACAGGCTTTGCCAACGAGACTGCTTCCGAAAGTCCTGCTCCTGGCGGTGGCTCTATCTCCGCTTACATGGGAGCTCTCGGCGCCGCCCTCGGCACCATGGTCGCCAACCTCTCTTCCCACAAACCCGGCTGGGACGACAAGTGGAAACTCTTCTCCGACTGGGCTGAGAAAGGCCAGAATGTGAAAGATCGTCTGCTCGCCCTTGTCGACGAGGACACCAACGCTTTCAATGTCATCATGAACGCCTTCGGCATGCCGAAAGGCACTCCTGAAGAGAAAGAGGCCCGCAAGCAAGCTATCCAAGATGCAACCAAATATGCTACCGAAGTGCCAATGAAGACCATCGAGACCTCCTTCGAAGTATTTGAGATCTGTGAAGCTATGATCAAGAAGGGTAACCCCGCTTCCGTCTCCGACGCTGGCGTGGGCGTACTCTGCGCACGTGCCGCTATCCATGGCGCTTACCTCAACGTCAAGATCAACGCCACCTCCTTGGAAGACAAAGCCTTCGCTGAAGATATTATCTCCAGAGCCCAAGACTATGTCAAGGAGGCCGACCGCATTGAGCGTAAATTGTTGAAACAGACGGAAAAGGTGATTGGTTGATTAGGGGATAGTAAATAGGGGATAGGGTATAGTAAATAGCCACATGGCAACAACCCGTACCCTATTCCTAGTAAACAGTAAATAGGGGATAGGGTATAGTAAATAGAGAAGGGTGAATTCCCTGCCACATGGCAACAACCCGTACCCTATTCCTAGTAAACAGTAAATAGGGGATAGGGTATAGTAAAGAGCCACATGGCAACTACCCTGTGCCCAAACAACTGAACCCTAATAACTAAACCCTAATAACTAAACCCTAATAACTAAACCCTATACCCTGAACCCTAATAACTAACCCCTATACCCTAAACCCTGTACCCTATACCCTGAACCCTAATAACTAACCCCTATACCCTAATAACTATACCCTAAAAACTAAACCCTAAATGAAGATTCAAAGCTATAAAGAATTGATTGTTTGGCAGAAAGCTATGGATATGGTGGCGAATGTTTACAAGTTGACACAAGACTTGCCTAAAGAAGAGCTTTTTGCTTTAACGAGCCAAATCAGAAGAGCGGCAATATCAGTTCCTTCGAATATAGCAGAGGGGTATGGTAGACAATCAAAAAAAGAGTACCTCCATTTCCTATCTGTAGCAAATGGATCAGTATGCGAAATTGAAACTCAATTACTACTTTGTGCCAAGATAGGTTATCTATCTGAAGAAAGCATAAAAGAAACACTACAAACATTATCCGAAATTGGAAAAATGATATTTTCGATACGACAAAAAATAGGATGATTAGGGGATAAAAAATAGGGTATAGGGTATAGTAAATAGCCACATGGCAACTACCCTGTGCTCAAACAACTGAACCCTAATAACTATACCCTAACAACTAAACCCTAATAAAATGAAGATCCTCGTACTACTTTCCCGCTTCCCGTACCCTCTCGAAAAGGGAGACAAGCTTCGCGCCTACCATCAGATGCGTCAGCTTGCCACCAAGCATGAGGTGTATTTGGTTGCCTTGAGCGACTACGAGGTCTCTGATGACGACAAACAACAACTGGCGCCTTACTGCAAAGAGGTCTATCCCATCAAAATTGATGCGGTAAGGCGCTTTTTTAATCTTGGAAGAGCCTTTTTTAAAGGTCTTCCTCTGCAATGCGGATTTTTCTACAACAAAAAAATCCAACAAAGCATTGACAACATTATTGAGAAGGTGCAGCCCGACACCATCTACTGCCAGCTTTTCAGAATGGCAGAATATGTGAAGAACAAGTCTATCAAGAAAGTTTTGGACTACCAAGACGTCTTTTCCAAAGGAATGTGGCGCCGTTATGAGCGCGGTCCATGGTATAAAAAGCCCTTCTTCAAGATGGAAGCTAAACGGGTGGGACGTTATGAGGCTGAGATATTCGACAAGTTCGATTATAAAACGATCATTACTGAGATAGATCGTGATTTGATTCCTCACGACCGTCGCAGCGAAATCGTGGTGGTGCCTAATGGTGTAGACTTCGACACCTTCACCAATACGGGCAAAGAGAAAAACTACGACCTCATCTTTTCGGGCAATATGAACTATGCTCCCAACGTGGATGCCGCTGAATATCTCTGCAAGGATATCTATCCACATTTACGGATGGAGTTTCCCGATATGAAGATTGCTCTCTGTGGCGCCAACCCCGCCGCCCGCGTGAAAGCGTTGGAAAATGAACATGTCAAGGTCACGGGATGGGTGGACTCCATGGCTGAATGGTACGCACAATCCAAGATCTTCGTTGCCCCGATGAGATTGGGCACGGGTCTTCAAAACAAATTGTTGGAGGCCATGTCGATGCAGTTGCCATGCGTTACCTCCACGCTCGCCGGAAAACCGTTGATAGATGCCGACAAACACCAAGCTGTCGTCATGTGTCAAACCACTGCCGACTATGTGAATACCATCCGTCGTCTGCTCAAGGATTCAGAATACTTTGACAATCTTGCCATCAGAGGCAATCAGTATGTCCACCAGTTCTATGACTGGACCGCAGCTACAAAACCGTTGATGGAGATTCTGTAGGGGTACATTGAACTGTTGTCGCCCGGAGCAAACTGCGTCCTCGCAGTTTGAAGATAATTTATTGTTTAATCGTTGAACTGTTGAGTTGTTGAATAAGGCGAGGGGCGTTAGCCGCGAGCAAATCCGCTTGTTAAAATCCATCTGCGAGATCTGCGTTCATCTGCGGGAACAAAAATGTAAAATAATAGTAAATGCCAATATGCCGACATGCAAAAAAGACATTATTTTCTCCCAAAACAACAACTGTAACTTAAATTCATTCAATATCTAAAAAAATCATCTATATAGGTGTGTTTTGTCACAAAACGACCCACTGAAAATATTGGCAATATTTTTTTCTTTCTCCGTACTATTTTAAAAAAATATTGTATTTTTGCGCATTCAAATTTTCGCGGTGCGTTGACGTTCCTCTGTTGACAATTCAGGCACCGTATTTCAAAGACACATTTTTTACCCACATTTAGAATCTATATGACTGAATCACCAGAAAAAAAAGGTAAGAGAAAGAGAATTATAACTAGCTCAGGTATTCCTGCTGCTTCATCCAATGAAAATACAAAAATCGAAAAGGTTGTTCTGCCAGAAAAACCTCAAGTGACATTCAACAAAGAGAGTCTGGTTGAGAAGACCGAAACCGAACCGCAAGAGACGGAAGAGATTCGCTTTGCCAACCCTCTGCCCGTTGAAGAAAAACCTAAGCAGACTAGAAAACGTACTCCTAAGGTGAAAGAAGAGACCGAACCAAAAGAGCGCCAAAAGAAAAGCGACTCTGCTGAAGAGACTCCTGTAGAGGTTGTTGATGAAAAGCCCAAGAAGAGAGGTCGCCCCAGCAAAAAAGAGTTGCTGGAGAGAGAGGCTGAGCGCTTGATGGCTGAGATGGGAACTCCTAAACAGGAGACTCCAAAGGAAGATTCCGACGAAACTCCCGAGATCACCGAGACTCCAGCAGAAAAAGATATTCTTGATACTGATTCTCACGAGAAACTCAAACAGGAGAAGAGATTTCAACAAAAGGGCAACAATCGCCAAAAACGCGACAATAATTATAAAAAGGAGAACACGCAGAAGAGAGAGCATGAGGAGAAAAAGGTAGGGGAAGAGCCCGTAGAGAAGAGCGAGGCCGATCTACAAGCAGAATTGGTGGCCAACGCCATGTACGAAGGCGCCATCCATGCGGAAGGCGTTCTTGAAATCACCAGTGACAACTGCGGATTCCTGCGCTCCTCCGATTACAACTATCTCACCTCCCCGGACGACATCTACGTCTCCATGACGCAGATCAAACTATTCGGTCTCAAGAATGGCGACACCATCTATGGCGAAATTCGTCCTCCCAAGAAAGGTGAAAAGTTCTTCCCGCTGACGAAAGTCGAAAGAATCAACGGCTGCGACCCAGAGCAAATCCGCGACCGTATTCCGTTTGACTATCTAACGCCTATGTTCCCCGACGAGAAGATCAACATCACTGGACACGAGGGTTGCACTCTCTCCACCCGCGTCGTCGACCTCTTCGCCCCTATTGGCAAAGGACAGCGTGGTCTGATAGTGGCACAACCCAAGACTGGTAAGACTGTCTTGCTGAAAGACTTGGCCAATGCCATCGCCGCCAATCATCCTGAGATATACCTCATCATCCTGCTCATCGACGAGCGCCCTGAGGAGGTCACCGACATGCAGCGCAGTGTCAACGCGGAGGTTATCTCCTCCACCTTTGACGAGCCTGCAGAGCGTCACGTCAAGATTGCCAACATGGTCTTGGAAAAAGCCAAGCGTATGGTAGAGTGCGGTCATGACGTCTGCATCCTCCTGGACTCCATCACCCGTCTGGCGCGTGCCTTCAACACGATGGCTCCGGCCTCCGGCAAGGTTCTTTCCGGCGGTGTGGAAGCCAACGCCCTGCAGAAGCCCAAACGCTTCTTCGGCGCTGCCCGAAACGTGGAACATGGCGGCTCCCTGACCATCCTCGCCACCGCCCTCATCGACACAGGCTCCCGTATGGATGAGGTCATCTTCGAGGAGTTCAAGGGCACCGGTAATATGGAGCTGCAACTCGACCGCAAACTGTCCAACAAGCGTATCTATCCTGCTGTGGATCTCGTGGCATCCAGTACCCGTCGCGACGACCTGCTGCAAGCACCTGAAACCCTTCAGAAGATGTGGATCCTGCGCAACCATATCGCCGACATGACCACCATCGAGGCCATGACCTTCATAAAAGAGAATATGGAAGACACCAAGAGCAACGAGGAGTTCCTCAGCATCATGAACAGCTAATAACCAAGTAGTATGCTTAAAAAGGGGATTCTTGTTCTGTTGTGTCTGTTCAGCGTTTTATTTCTAAAGGCAGACCAGAGTGTAGGCGACACCTCTGAAACCACTCGCCACAAAGCCATTGTCAACAAACCGCTGGAGACACTGGCTGAATTGACGGGTTTTGGATTTGATGTCGACTCATTGATTCGTTTTGCCGATGCCATGGGTGAAACGATGAATGGCACTCTCATCATTGCCCGTAACGACACTGTCCTTTTGGAGAGAGCTTATGGATATCTTCAATTGTACGAGAACTGCACCAACTACCCCAACATGTCGGAGTCGCAACTGGAGGCAAAACGACTTCATCCAGACAACAAGATGTGGCCGGAGGCTCTCTTTGATTTGGCGTCCATTTCCAAACAGTTCACTGCCGCTGCCATTCTCAAACTGTGTAGCGAAGGTAAACTCAGTCTCAACGACACCCTCGGCAAACTCGTTCCCGAGCTCCCCTACAAGAAGGTCACCGTACGACATCTGTTAACGCACACCTCCGGTATACCTGAGTATTTCAACTTCAAATACGACATCTTCGACACCGCCACCTTTGTAGACAACGCCCAACTTGTGCGTGTGTTGAAACGTCAAAAATACCCTTTAGTCTTCCCTTCCGGCACACGTTTCGAATACTGTAACAGCAACTACGCCATTCTGGCAGTCATCGTGGAACGTGTCAGCGGCATCACTTTTGAAGACTATGTTCGCGACAACATGTTCGAGCCCGCCGGCATGCACGACACCTACTTCTTCACAGAAATCATTGACAATAATCGTCGATGGCCTTCTGCCAAAAGTGGTGATATTTACACCAACAAGGCTTGGATAAATCCAGACATCAATCTGCCTATGACACGCGGTCATAAGCGCAATGGAATACTCGCCCTCTTCGACCGTTTCAATGGAATCTTGGGCGACAAGGGTATCTACACCAATTTGGAGGACATGATCAGATGGACCAATGCCTACTTCATCAACTACGAAATCCTTCCAAAAGAGTGGGTAGACAAAGCATGCATGAGACAGAACACTCTCAACAATGGAATTTTACCCAAACAATCTTACGGTTATGGATTAAGATTGGAAGAAAGTCCTACACATGGACTGTTAGTCTATCATGGCGGACTGTGGGACGGTTATCAGAATCTCTGGCTCTACCGTCCGAAAGACAAGGTCCAGATTGTATTCCTCAGCAATTACTACAACGGAGCCCACGCTGGCAAAAGCGACGGAGTCTTGAATATCATCGACAATCTCATCTCCCATGACGATTAACAATTACCACACCCACTCACTTTACTGCGACGGGAAAGACCCGCTGCCTCTATACGTACAAGAGGCTGAACAACACCATTTCGCCCAATTGGGATTCTCATCACACGCCCCACTGCCTTTCGACAACAACTTCTCCATCAAAATGGAGCGCATGCCGGAATATACAGCAGAGATTGACGAACTGCAGCAGAACACCACAGTAACTCTACTCAAGGCCCTGGAATGTGACTTTGTCCCGGAAATCTCCTACCCTTTTGCCGAGTTGAAGGATAACCACCACCTCGACTACATCATCGGTGGCGTCCATCTGGTGCGCCCCGCCAATAGCGATGAACTCTGGTTCATCGATGGACCCAAACGAGAAATCTACGACGAAGGTCTTGAAAAGCTCTTTGACAACAATATCAAACGCGCTGTCACCACCTTCTGGGAGCAGACTTTCGAGATGATTGAGACTCAGCCGATGGACATCATCGCACACGTAGACAAGATCAAGATGCACAACCAGCATCGCTTTTTCCAAGAGGACGAGCATTGGTATAAAATATTGGCTGACAAAGCATTGGAGCTAATTAAATCGCACAACATCATCATGGAGATCAACACCCGCGGAATCTACAAGAAACGCTGCGACGCATTATATCCATCCGTAGAGATGTTGATGAAAGCCCGCAAGATGGACATCCCGGTCGTCATCAGCAGTGATGCCCACCAGGCAAAAGAAATAGACCTCCTTTTTGAGGAGGCCTATAGTGTATTGCGTCAATGCGGATATGAGCAGTTGATGTGTTATGATGTACAAAAAGGATATTTTGTATACCAGAAAAACAACTAATTCAACAGATTTTCTGCCAACTTCTCCAGTTCCGGCAACTGTTCTTGCTTCATAGAAGATTTGATAGTTACAACGGGACCTTCAATATTATTGGGCTTCATATTTTGGAAAATATTCTGGATGCATTTGCCTGCTGCCGGTGACCAGCTACCATTCTCCAAGACAGCGAATGTCCTATGCTCTACAAAATGGGCTTGTACATCAAGCAGATAGGTTTCCATTGGCGGATACAGACCGTTGTTGTAAGTCGGGGAAAGCAGAACAATGCTACCGCAACGGAAAGTCTCAGACAAAAGATATGAGACATGTGTTACGGAAACATCATACATCTTGATATTGCGGACACCCTTGTCAGCCAAGATACCAGCGAGAGTGGTGGCAGCAGACTCCGTGTGGCCATACATGGAACCGTAGATGATAATAATACCATCCTTGTCCTCCGGCTCATAGCGACTCCAGAGATCATATTTTCCGATGAAATAGCCGAGATTCTCACGCCAAACGGGACCGTGCAACGGACAAATCATCTGGATATCCAAAGTGGCAGCCTTCTTCAACAGATTCTGCACCTGAACACCATATTTGCCTACAATATTTGTATAATAGCGACGTGCATCATCCAACCAGTCGCGGTCAAAGTTAACCTCGTCAGCATAGAGATTGCCAGACAAAGCACCGAAGGTACCGAAAGCATCGGCGGAGAAGAGAATCTTATCTACGGAATCATAAGAAACCAAAACCTCCGGCCAGTGTACCATAGGAGCAGCATAGAAAGTCAAAGTATGATGACCCGTCTCCAAAGTCTCACCCTCTTTCACCACTTGAATCTGGCAGTTCTCCGGCATATCAAAAAACTGAGGAATCAAGCGGCTAGCCTGCATGCTGCAAAGGATAACAGCTTGGGGATAACGGATCAGCACCTCCTGGAGAGAGGCAAGATGGTCAGGCTCGACGTGATGAACTACGATGTAGTCCAAAGTGCGGCCATTCAGAACAGCCGTCAGATTCTCCAGAAACTGCGGGGCCACAGCATTATCCACGCTGTCCAACAGCACAGTCTTATCGTCAGTGATAAGATATGAATTATAGGATACCCCTTGAGGAACGGGCATCACATTTTCAAAAAGGGCTAACCGCCTGTCAGAGGCGCCGATGTACCATAAATCGGATTTTATTTTTCTAGATGTATTCATTTGGGTGTATCAGTTTTTTCTTCTTGGTTTTGACTTTTTTTAGAGATATCGTCGCTCTCTTTTTTAAGAACAATAACCTCATAGATAGAATATATAAAATAGATGATGATGAAAGCAAAGCCGAACTTCCAGGCATCTTCGCGATTTACGAGGATGTAAATCAACAAAAAAATAAGGCATGAGAAAAGTTTGACGATACGGGAAAGCATATAACTGGACACAAAACGTTGTCCATCTTTGCCTTGGTCGTCACGTAGTACGATGAAGATAGTAAAGAGAGTGATGACGAAGAAAAACAGCACAATGAACGGCAGTGCCGGCGATGCATAGGCAGGCGCCAGCCATTGAAACAGTGCAGTCAGACCAGCCATCACAACAGAGAAAATCAAAATCCTCAATGAGAATTTCTTAATGGGTATCTTTTTGCTCATTCTTGTCAGAATTAGATATACGAATCACATCCTTGATCATCAAATACATGGCGATGAACACGCCTAGAAGGGAACCAATGATCGTGAACAAGGGGGACTTGTCCAGCCATATGTCCAACTTGCGTCCACCAAACACACCTAACGCGATGAGCACGCCCATCGTGATGGCCATGTTGGAATAAAAGGCATATTTCCGAAGAGCTTTGCCTTTTTTTGAATCATCTGCCATGATGCTGTCGTCGGATTATCTCTTTTCCTGCTGATTTACGGGAGCAGCGTTAGGCATACGCTGGGTGTTCATCTTGCAGTTGCCTGAGAACTCGGCACCCGGCTCAATAGCAATCTTACCGGCAATGATGTTGCCCGTGACACATGCTGTGGCCTTGAGAGAAATAAGGTCGGAGACATTCAAAGACTCTGTCTTCACCTTTCCCTCAACATCAATATTGGCGCAGGAGATGTTGCCTTCAACATATCCTGATTGACCTATGATAACTTTCGCTCTGGAAATCACGTTTCCATTGACGGTACCATCAATGCGACAGTCAGAGGAAGTGGAAATACTTCCCTGAATCTGGGTTCCTTTGGCAATGATGTTGACCGCACCACCGGTCTCTCTAAATTCATTCTCTTTCATAACTCTTAAATTTTACGCGTAATATTTATTCCTTTAAATAATTATCTTTTACAAACTTATCGTAGAATTGCCTGCCATCCTGCTTATTGTAATAAGTGGTATAGTTGGTAGCACCCATCGGATAAACGATGATATTACCTTTAGTTATATCATCTGCGAATACAGGGTCTTTCACGAAAATATTATAATAATCCATAGCAAGTGACGCATTGTTGAACTTGGAAATCGTCACCATTTGCTGCTGATTGTCAATATAGAAACTGCTGATATTGAATCTCTGCAAGCTGAAATAAGTCTTGTTAAAATTGTTGAGGTTCAGTTTCACTGTCTGGATAGGCAGCTGGGAACTCTTGACGAGAAGGATGATGTAATGAACCTCCTCCGCATTATAGACAAACGGATTGGTGGCAACAGCAGCAGGCTGAGTTGCGGCGGCTTGTGCCTGTCCAGCCTCACTGCCCTGGGCTGCTTCTCCTTCAGCCACCTGCTGTACCGGAGCGGCCAACTTGGCCGGGTCAACGGTGGAGAGGTAAATCCGTGCCAACTCGGCAACGGGCTCTTCCGCATACTCGGTCACGATGTGCTGCATTCCTCTGATCACGGAATCTTCATTATACAACTGTCCGACAGAAATAGCACGCAGGTAACTGTACTTTGACTTCAGATTCTGGTCGGTACACTGAGGAATGTATTCGTCAGCAGCTTTTACGACACTACTCCACTGTTTATTATTAAACTGCTCATAGACAGTTTCGTAATAGCGCTCAATAGATTTATTACGTTCCTCAATCTTCTTGTAGTAATCAGGATCATTGATGATCTTGGCGAAATCCGTATCTGCATACTTGGAGAAGATAATCTGCTTATACTCATCGGCTTTAGCATTGTTGTTCTGACGTTTATACAACGTGTACAACATATAAATACTGGAGGGAGTATACTCGGACTCTGGAAAACGGGTTACCAAGGACTGGAAAGACTCACATGCGCGAGGCAGGTCTTCCAACAGATCTTGATAGATGAAACCAACCTGGAAGAGGTTGTCGGCAATGATGGCATTGGAGGTGTCCATGGCGCCAGGCGTCAAAGGAAGATCCTGGAGATAGTACTGCTCCTTCTTGGGATCAGTCTCTCTTTTGGGAATCGGATTGCCATCCTCATCGTATTCAACACTGTCTTGAGCCAGGCTAGGATCGTTCATGACCATCATTTCGTCAAAGGAGATCACCTGTTTGTTACTGATGAACCAGTTATCCTCCAGTTTTCTGCTACCGAAACGTCTGTAGAAGTCCTGCATACCGGCAGTGACCAATGACTGGTTATAGAAATACCACTTGCCGTTAGAGGAGGTTGTGTTGATGTTGGAATAGGAAGATGCATTCTGGAGAGCCAGCATTCTCTCGGCCTCTTCAGCAGCAGCCTTACGCTCAGCCTCGGTATAATCAGCGATCATCTTCTTAACCCAGTTATTACGTTCGGCTGGTTTCATCTTAGCAATGCGCTGCAGACTGTCTTGAAGATCGATCTCATCCAGTTTCAACACCAAATCTTTCAAGAAATTACTCTTCTTTTGGATACCCTCATAGTTGGGATAATTCTTGGGAATGGCCAACATGGCAGAGTCGTAGTAGTGCTGCGCATTGCGGTAGTCATTCTCTGAGAAATAGAGGTCAGCCAACGTGATGGCGGAAAACGTCTTCTGATAATTGTTATTTGTGGAGGCACTAACAGACTTGGCCAGATAATCCTTGCGGGCTTCATCATCCTCATCAATACGGGCAATCTCGGAACAAGCATAATAGATCTGATCCTTGAAATCCTCATTTTTCTTCTCCTCCAACATCTTGTTGAATTGCTTCATGATGGCGTTACGAGCTGATTCAGAACCATCATAGTTGGAAGCAAGGTGCATCTGTGCACAGAAGAGCATGTTATAGTCAGAAGTCTTGTTGATGACAGTCTTGAAATGATTCGTGGCCTCCTCTTGCTGCCCAATCGTTTCGCACAACTCACCGGCGATCAGGTGAAGACGGTTCTTGAACTCACGCTCAGGTTTTGATGCGATAGCGTTATTAAGGAAGTCAATAGCCTCAGTAATCTCACCATCTGGAGCCGTCATGTGATATTCAGCCTTGGCCGCATTGAAGATCTGGTTGAATTTCTTGTCTTTCTTGTTTGTAGCCAAATAATGGAGATTCTCCAACTGTTCATCCGCCAGAGAATAGTAACCTTGACGCATTGCCGTACGCGCCAACATCACTGCTGCCTCATTGTAGGTGTTGGATTTAGGATAGTTGTGCAGGATATATTGGAAGATACGCTGCGCCGCCACATAGTCCTGCTTATAAAAGTTGGACTTGCCCATCAACAGATAAGCGTCATCAATCGTCTTGACATACTCCTTGCCACGGATAAGCATCGAGTGCTTGTAAATGGCCTTGGAACTCTTCTCAATGGTGCGGTCCAGATAGGACAACGCGGGACCAAGATCAGACTTGTCGGGATAGTTATAGACTGGCAACGTGGCTGTATAGTTATCCTTCGACAACTTTTTCATCTCCGTCTCGGCAGACTTAAAGGCTTGCTTTCCATTCCAAAGCACATTATAACGGCAGGTTATATTATGATATGCCCTATTGGTGAAGGTGTTCTTTGAGGTAGAACAACTGGCCAAACAGAGCATCATTAGCCCTAACAAACTATATGTAAATATGTTATGTTTCTTTATCTTCAATGTATTCCAATTTTTTAACGTTGGATATAACGAGGTTTACTGCTTTTTATTTTTGTTGGGCAAAATATTCTTCAATAAGATGTTGCACATACTTTCCAAAGACGTCGAACTCAATGTTGACCACCGTGCCCGGGACAAAGTTGTGGAAATTTGTAACTTTGTGAGTATAAGGGATTATTGCCACAGAGAATCGTCCCTTCTCGGAATCCACGACCGTAAGGCTGACGCCATTGACGGAGATAGAACCTTTGGGGACTGTAAAATTATTCTTCTCGGGATCGTAGGTAAAATAGTAACGCCAACTGCCATTCTCGTCCACCACCTTCTCACACACAGCAGTCTGATCCACATGTCCTTGCACTATATGTCCGTCAAAACGGCCATCCATGCGCATGCTACGCTCCAAGTTGACCTCGTTGCCCACCTTCCAAGTGCCCAGGTTGGTCTTGAGCATTGTCTCCTCCATGGCAGTCACCACATATTGTTTCTTTTCCTTATCCAAACGTACAATTGTCAGGCAACAGCCGTCGTGTGCCATGCTCTGATCTATGGAGAGTTCGTCAGCAAAATCCACTTCCAAAGTGAAGTCGTAATTAGTCCTATCTTGTTCTATTTTAACTATTCTACCTGTCTTTTCTATTATTCCCGTGAACATAGTTTTCCATTATTAAAAAAACGTGCAAATATATAAAAATTTTTCGAGCCGAAAAATGGATTATTAAAGTATAAAATATGAGTTTTGTAGGGTCGATGCGTGCATCGAATAGAAACCATATTATTGCCTCGACATCATACCCTGTAGGGTCGATGCGTGCATCGACCATTTAGCAGAAAGAAATATACGTATTACTACCCCGCCCTAAGGTATTTCAACCTCTTTTGTAGGGTCGATGCGTGCATCGACCATTTTTTGGGAAAAAATAGGGAGTTATATACATGATGGCATTTTAACTCCAACATGATTTACCGAGACACCTACCCATAGAGCACGCGGGCGGGCAGGCCGACATGCGGTGCGGACGCGGCGTGAATGGCCGGCCTCCAACAGCGGCGTGCGAAGGCGCTTGCGTTTACAAAAATGCATGCCTTCCGTGTGTTTTCCCTTTTGCTAAACGCTGCATTTTTGTTCCCGTTTGCCGCCGATGTCAGAGGGCGGACAGAGCGGGTAGGCATTCATGTCGGCTTGATCTTTTGGCAACTTTTCTATCAAGAGAAAAGTTGAAGAATTACATTTATGGGAGTTAC
>JAILCI010000013.1 GCA_024686335.1 Bacteroidales bacterium
GCCCGCTCTGTCCGCCCTCTGACATCGGCGGCAAACGGGAACAAAAATGCAGCGTTTAGCAAAAGGGAAAACACACGGAAGGCATGCATTTTTGTAAACGCAAGCGCCTTTGCACGCCGCTGTTGGAGGCCGGCCATTCACGCCGCGTCCGCACCGCATGTCGGCCTGCCCGCCCGCGTGCTCTATGGGCAGATGTCTCGGTAAATCATGTTGGTGTTAAAATCCAATTTTGTTTGACTTTGTAATTATCTTTGTTGTGCCATCATATATATAACTCCCTTATTTTTTTAACGTGTCCGTTTTTTTTATAAAAATCATGCGCTCAATCCGTTTATTCTTTCTCGAAATAGCATAAATACAAATTGTTTTTGTATATTTGCCGCCGCTTAAGAAAATCTGACCGGAAATCCGGTAATTGATTGATTCTGACGATTTAGTGTATTAATCTTAGGATTAAAAACATCTAGAAGAGTATGAATATTGAACTTTTAAAATCAAAAATACACAGGGTAAAGGTCACGCAGGCCAACTTAGACTATGTAGGCAGCATCACCATTGACGAAAAGTTGATGGAGGCAGCGCATCTGATTGAAAACGAGAAAGTGCAGGTGCTGAATGTCAACAATGGTGAGCGTTTAGAAACATACGTCATCAAAGGTGAGTACGGCTCCGGCGTTATCTGTCTGAACGGTCCTGCCGCCCGCAAGGCTTGCGTCGGTGACGTAGTAGTCATCATTTCTTACTGCTCGCTTGACTTCGAGGAGGCCAAAGGTTTCAAACCCTGGGTCATTTTCCCTAAAGAAAACAACCAAATATAACGAACAACAATGTACAAACTGATACTCATTAGACACGGCCAAAGCGAATGGAATCTGTCAAACCAGTTCACCGGTTGGACAGATGTGGACCTTACCCCTCAGGGTATTGAAGAAGCAAAAGAGGCTGGCCGTATACTTAAGAATTCCGACTTAGACATCCGATACACCTTCACCTCCTACCTGAAAAGAGCCATAAAGACACTCAACTACGTGTTGGAGGAGATGGACCGCATGTGGCTTCCTGTGGAAAAGACATGGCGACTGAACGAAAAACACTACGGCATGCTGCAGGGACAGAACAAGAAACAGGCTGCAGAGATTTATGGTGAAGAGCAAGTGAGACTATGGCGCCGCAGCTATGACGTCGCCCCAGCCCCACTAGCTGAAGATGACCCGCGCCACCCGAAGAACGACATCCGCTATAAAGACATCAAGTTCAAGGAGGCTCGTCCGGGCACAGAGTCACTGTCTGACGCCACCCGACGCATCATCCCTCTTTGGAACGTCGACATCGTTCAAAAGTTGCGTACTCATAAACAGGTGATGGTCGTTGCTCACGGCAACTCCCTTCGCGGTATCATCAAGTTCATGAAAAACATCTCCAACGAGGAGATTATAAAACTTAATATTCCTACAGGCATACCATATCTGATGGAACTGGATGAGGACATGCAAGTAATCAGCGATCAATATCTTGGCGTCACTCCGGAAGAGCTTAAAGCACGTCAAGAAGGAGTCGCAAATCAAACTAAACAATAGCACTTGATTATTTGCAGAAAAAATTGTATCTTTGCCCTCGCTTTTGAAAAAAGGAAATTCATTTATCAATTCAAATATTTAATCACTTAAAAACTATTTGATTATGCCACAAAAAAGAAGAAATGTAATCATTATTGGTGCTGCAGGAAGAGACTTCCACAATTTCAACACCTTTTTCCGCCACAACAAAAACTACAACGTGGTAGCTTTTACCGCTGAGCAGATCCCCGGTATCGACGACCGTATGTATCCGAAGGAGTTGGCTGGTGAAGACTTGTATCCAAAGGGCATCAAGATTTATCCGGAATCCAAGTTGACCGAACTCATCAAAGAATTTGACGTTGACGAATGTGTTTTCGCATATAGCGACAAGCCTTACGCATACGTAATGAAGATTAGCGCCATCGTAAACGCTGCAGGTGCCAACTTCTGGTTGATGGGACCGAAAGACACCATGGTTAAATCAAAGAAACCGGTTATCGCCGTTGGCGCTACCCGTACTGGTTGTGGTAAGTCCCAGACTTCCCGCCGTATCATTGAATATTTGGTAGGTATGGGCTTTAGAGTAGTTGCTGTTCGTCACCCTATGCCTTACGATCCCGATTTGAACAAACAAATCGTTCAACGTTTCGCTTGCGTTGATGACCTCAAATATCAAAACTGTACCATCGAAGAGATGGAAGAGTATGAACCGCACGTAGTTACCAAACGTAACGTTATCTACGCTGGTGTTGACTATGAAGCTATCCTCAAGGGTGGTAAGACCAAAGATCCTCAGACTGGCAAGTGGGTTGAGATGGCAGGTGCTGAGAAAGATCCTGACGGCTGCGATATCGTACTCTGGGACGGTGGTAACAACGACTTCCCGTTCTACGTACCAGACCTCACCATCGGCGTTGCTGACCCGTTGCGTCCCGGCGCAGAGGTTAGTTACTATCCTGGTGAAGTAGTTGCTCGTATGGCTGACGTTATCGTCATCAACAAGATCGACTCCGCTTCTTTGGAGAACATCAACATTGTTCGTAACAACCTTCGTGAGATCAACCCGAACGCCATCCAAATCGATGCCGCTTCTATCCTCACAGTTGACAAACCTGAATTGCTCAAGGGTAAGAGAGTTCTCGTCGTAGAAGATGGTCCTACCTTGACTCACGGTGAAATGAAGATCGGTGCTGGTACTGTTGCCGCTCAGAAATATGGCGCTGCAGAACTGGTTGATCCTCGTCCTTACACTGTTGGTGAACTCACCACAACCTTCGAAAGATACCCGAACATCGGTACTTTGCTGCCAGCTATGGGCTATGGCGCAAAACAGATGAAGGACCTCGAGAAGACTATCGCCAATACTCCTTGCGACGCAGTTGTTATCGGTACTCCTATCGACCTGCCTCGTTTCATTAAGATCAAACAACCTGTTGTAAAGGTTGGTTATGAGCTCCAAGAGATTGGCACTCCGACTTTGAAGGATGTTTTGGATGATTTCATCAAAAAACACAACCTCAAACCGAGAAGAAGAAGAAAATAATCCTTTGTGATATATTTGGAAAAGAGCGTGTTTTGGCACGCTCTTTTTTTATCTATTATACAGAACCCTATTGGCGATAGATAAAAAAAAGGGAGTTTTATACATGATGGCGCAACAAAGATGAGTAGAAAGTCAAAAAAAATGTATTTTAATCTCAACATGATTTACCGAGGCACCTGCCCATAGAGCACGCGGGCGGGCAGGCCGACATGCGGTGCGGACGCGGTGTGAATGGCCGGCCTCCAACAGCGGCGTGCAAAGGCGCTTGCGTTTACAAAAATGCATGCCTTCCGTGTATTTTCCCGTTTGCTACATGCTGCATTTTTGTTCCCGTTTGCCGCCGATGTCAGAGGGCGGACAGAGCGGGTAGGCATTCATGTCGGCTTGATCTTTTGGCAACTTTTCTATCAAGAGAAAAGTTGAAGAATTACATTTATGGGAGTTACCTGCCATGAAGCCCTTGCCTCCCTCAAAAAACGTCTATTAGCAACATACTCGAGCATACAAGGTGCCATCAGATATATGGTCAACTTGAAAAAAAACATAATTTTTCTTAATTTGGTTGTTGTATTCGAAAAAAAATTATCTTTGCGGCGCAAAGTACTTTTAAGATATGGAACACAAAGAGATTGAAAGCACATTAAAGGACATCCGCGAGATGATGAGTAAATCATCTCAATTTCAAGCACTTAGCGGATGGTCTATCATTATAATCGGTATTTTTGCCTGCATAGCCGAAGTCATCGCTGCTGGCATCATCGGCATAGATGTGCCCTTTATGCGCGAAGCGGAAAGCCTTGCACCTGTATCTACACGCATCTGGACAGCCGTCATCCTGGCTTTAGTCCTTCTTGCCGTCTGTTTCGCCACGGTAACCATCATGTCCTACTACAAAGCCAAGAAATACAAGTTGCCCTTCACCTTTGACAACAGAATGCGCAAGATGTGCATCAACTTCCTGCTTCCACTAGCAGCAGGTGGCATCTTCTCTCTTGCCATGATTCTGCAAGGTCATTACGGACTCACCTCCTCCATCATGCTGATTTTCTATGGTCTTGCTCTCGTAAACTGTCAACATTACACCTACCCTGCCCTACGCTTTCTCGGCTACGGAGAGATTCTGCTCGGCCTCATCGACTGCTTTGTGATACATCACGCAGTGCTATTCTGGTTTCTCGGATTTGGAGTATTGCACATTATCTTTGGCATTATATATATAACATTGTACGAAAGAAAATCCCGCTAACATGGCTTACCTCGATGGTCTGAACAAAGCATTTGACAACAAGGTCAGGTTGGGTATCATGTCCATCCTGATGGCCAACGAGTCAGCAGACTTCACAACATTGAAGTCTCTGCTGGAGGTCACTGACGGCAACCTTGCCAGTCATACGCGCCATCTTGAAGAGGCTGGCTATATCACCTGCGAGAAGAAGTTCATCGGTCGCAAGCCCAACACCCTCTTCATAGTCACCCCAAGCGGTCGCCAAGCCTTCGAACAGCACATCCAGGCCCTCGAAAACCTTCTCAAACTCAACGGTTAATTTTTTTTGTTTATTTACTTTGCATTACAAAGTTCTTTGGACTTAAGATTTAAGATGTGAGACTTATAACATATCTCAACAACATAATTTTCAATCAATTTTTAATTTTCAATTATCATGACAATCTATCCAGAAGAAAATCAAACAATGAATCCAACAGAGGGTCAAAAGATGCCCTCAGAAAAGAAGAACGGATCTAAAAACAGCCAGTTCAAGTTAGGACTGAAGATCGTTATCATCTTTGTATTGAGCCTATTTCTGCTCATACCACAAAACATGATTTTGCGACTAATAAATGAGCGCGACAACAACTCAACACAGGCAGAGCAGGAGGTCGGTCAGATGTGGAGTCGCGGCCAGACGATTGTAGGCCCCGTCATCATGATTCCCAGCGTCAGCGAAAAAGTTGAAGACATCTACCTGTTGCCTGAAGAGTTGGATATAACGGGCGACATTCAGACGCAGAAACTACACAAAAGCATTTACGACGTATCAGTATATAATTCTGATTTAGAGATAGCTGGAGGTTTCAAATGGGATTATCTGGCTAAACTAGACAGAAGCAAATATGATTTCTCGGGCGCGGAGATAATGATCTCCCTCGGTGATTTGCGAGGACTTACTGACAATGTCAACTTAACCGTCAACGGACAAATGCACAAGATGGGCTCGGGCAAAGACAGAGAATTAGGCGATGTCATCACCTGCAGCGTGAATTTAAATGAATTAACACTACGGGACTCTGCTGTATATAACGTTTCGATGGGAATCAAGGGTTCCAAATACATCAGATTCCTACCGATTGGAGGTGCCACCAGCGTCAAATTAACCTCCAACTGTGCCACGCCGAACTTCCACGGCAATTATCTCCCAGTGACCAGAGAGGTGACGGACAAAGGGTTTGAGGCTACATGGAAGGTTCTGGCATTAAACAGCAGTCTGAGTCCTCTCATGACCTCATGGCGTAGCGCGTGCATAGAGGATAGCGGCAACTCTTGGGTCGGGGAAGATGGAGAGATGTTTGGAGTAGAGATGCGTCTCCCTGTTGAACAATACCAGCAGAACACGCGCTCCATCAAGTATGCCTATCTGATTATCGCACTAACATTTGCCACCGTTTTCTTCATGGAGACACGAACGGGCATTAGGATACACCCCATACAGTACCTGTTAGTAGGCATTGCTTTATTGTTGTACTATACTTTATTACTGTCATTCAGCGAGCACATAGCTTTCTATTTGTCATACATCATTGCCTCAGCCATGACCATCGGGCTCATCACCACCTTCCTGGCGGTCTTATTAAAGAAAAAGAAACCGGCACTGATGATTGGAGGGTTGCTTGTGTTCTTATATGGATTTATCTACATTCTGCTTCAAATGGAAACCTACGCTTTGTTGGCTGGAAGTATCGGTTTATTCGTTGTACTGGCACTGGCCATGTTCCTGTCGAGCAAAATGAAATGGTATTAACTCAAGACAGGATCTGTCAGTAAATAAATTTTTCTCAGTGACACAACATGTCATAGGTATGGTTGTAGATTTGCCGTCATAAAAACCTATGACTATGAAAAGAACATTTTATCTACTGACAATGATAATCATGTTATCCAGTTGTACCACCACTTTGCAGGTGGTGTCAACAGAGAACTTTGGTCAGGCTCTTACAACCATTGAGGGGCAATTGTCTGAAAATGGCTATGAAATAAGTGGCATGTCAGACGAGACACAGAATGAAGTATCGGTGACTGGCACCTCCTACTCCTATTACACCGGATATGGTAGTGCTATGAAAAACAACTACTGGCAATATCGGGAATACAGTTTCATTGACACCGCTGAGAATATGGTTTCCTACACGGTCAAATTCCAGATGAAGGAGGACATTCATGGAGAAGCGTTCATTCAAGATTTGCAAGTCACCAACTGCAGTGCCAACAAAAAATACGCCACTTTTTGTGGTCAGGACGGCATAGTGAAAAGCAATATCGAGCAAGTTGTCAACAATCCAGACAAGACCGTAAGAGTCTCTGACAATGGCAAGACGCTTTTGGCCGTATTGGGTGGCACGACTTTGGCAGCAGCAATACTTTTAATTGTATTGCTCGTCATCTAGTAACAAAAAAAGGGACTGAAATCAATCAGTCCCTTTTGCTATAGCGTTTGTCTCGTCCTAAAATAGCGTTACAACAAAAAAGAGTAACGATATGAAAAGCACAGAGAACAAGTACGTTAAACGTACGCAGAAGGATTATCCTATGTCCTTTAAACTGTCCGTAGTACGCGAGTACGAAGAGACAGAAGTCAGTATGGAGGCTTTGACCAGAAAGTATGGGATACAAGGTCATAACACCATACGCCAGTGGATCAATAAATTTGGTACTTTTGACTGGCAAAATTTAACCCTAAAACCAATGGCAAAAACTAAAGACCAAGAGCTACTAGAGCTCAGAGAGAAAGTGAAGGTTTTGGAGCGCAAGAACGCCCGATTGGAGAAGGAGCTAGAGCAAAAGGACATGAAGGCGGAGTTCTTCGACCTGATGATAGAGATAGCGGAAGAGGAGTATGGGGTGGACATACGAAAAAAATGTTCACCCGGGCAGTCAGACGATACGGGGAGATGAGATCCGTATCCATCAGTGAGATCTGCCGACTGCTCGGGACCAGCAGACAGCGGTACTATCGCGGAATATGGGGAGAACGGCGGGGGCGTCGCAGAGCCACGGAGGTGGTGGCGCTGGTGGAGTCCGTGCGCAGGGAGATGCCGCGCATAGGAGGGCGCAAGCTCTACCACATGTTAGGCCGTGAACTTGCCGACATCGGTGTCGGCCGTGACAGGCTGTTCGACATTCTTCGCGCCAACCACATGCTGATACTACCTCCCAGGTCGTACCACATAACGACCAACTCCCACCACAGGTTCCGCAAGCACAAGAACCTTGTTGCAGGTTTGTCAGTCTCCAGGCCAGAGCAGGTCTGGGTGTCTGACATCACCTACATTGGGAACCGCACCTCCCATCTGTATTTGTCCTTGGTCACGGATGCGTACTCCAAGAAGATAGTCGGGTATGACCTGTCCAAGAGTCTTGGTGCTGAAGGCGCCATACGTGCTATAAAAATGGCCCAAGCCAGCCGTCGGTATCCCGAAGAGAAACTCATCCATCATTCTGACCGAGGCATACAGTACTGCTCGGATGATTACCAGAAGCTGCTCCGACGCTACAAGATCACACCAAGCATGACGGAGTCATATGACCCTTATGCAAACGCCGTGGCCGAGCGTGTCAACGGAATCCTCAAGCAGGAGTTCCTTCTGGAAGAACTGAACCTTCCCTTTCCCCTAATGAAAAAGGCGGTAAAAGAAACGATTTACATATATAACAACAAAAGGCCGCATTCTTCTTGCGGCTACAATACCCCTGAATGGACTCACGGGCAGAAAAATTTACAGATAAAAACCTATGCCAAACGAATCACGGCAAGGGTACCCTTGCCGTGATTCGTTAAAAATTGTAATTTTGCATCCGTAAAAACCTGTAACGGTTATTTAGGACTAGTCA
>JAILCI010000006.1 GCA_024686335.1 Bacteroidales bacterium
TTGACTGCGTGCTGGAGGCACGCCATCCTAATAACCCCGCACGTTAGTGTGGGGTAGGACGACGCGGTGGCAAACCAGCGTGCCGAAGGTACGCCACTATTATTGCCCTGATGATGACAGTAGATTGTGGTTGACAGAGCCCCGGAGGGGCGACCCTGTCTGTAATCTTTCAGCCCTTCAGTCTTTCGAATTTTACATATAATCAGTTCAACAACTCAACAGTTCAACAATCAAACAAGCAGTGGTCTCCAAACTGCGAGGACGCAGTTTGCTCCGAAGGACGCAGTTTGCTCCGAGGACACGGTTTGCTCCGGGTATCAACAAATCAACAGTTCAACGATTCAACAGTTCAACAAGCAGTGGTCTCCAAACTGCGAGGACGCAGTTTGCTCCGAAGGACGCAGTTTGCTCCGAGGACACGGTTTGCTCCGAGTATCAACAAATCAACAGTTCAACGATTCAACAGTTCAACAATATTCTCCCGCAGATCTCGCAGATCTCGCAAATTCCAAGATTTATTGGTTTTTCAGCCGCACTTCTGTTCCAGAGGAGAGAATAAAGACAGCTATTTGTCTGTTTTTGGCGCCAAATTGCAAGGCGGCATCTAAGGAATCCTCCGGAAAAATTCGCGTGCTGTCGAAATAGTAGAGACTGTCGGTGGTGTCGAGCCATCCGCCCACATAGCCGTCGTGGCGGAGCGCGTGCCGGACGACACGGTTCAGCTTGCTACGGGAATGGCATCCTTGCGTGGCAGCGTAAGCCACGGAGATTCCCTCTTGTGGCTCGCTTATCGTGCTGAGCTCAAGGGTGAAACCGTCGGGGTGCTTCTGGCTGTAGCTCCACACCTGGTCGGCAACGGCACGGACATCTTTTGTCAGAATGCGGTTCGTGGAACAGTTTGTCCATGTCAGCGCCAGTGTGAGTATGACGAAAATTCTAATAAAGGTCCTTTTCATTATTTCCCGAATCGTTAAAATCCTATACCATTTCCTTTATCCTCTTTGCCACTTCTAAAAAAGCAACTCGTTAGGCGGTGTCGATGGTGTGAAGAACATCGCATAGTAAACAGGCATGTAAGTCACTTGCTCCTTCTGTTTGACTTCCCGTTCGTTGGAGAAAACAAAGGCCTGTTTGATGTTGTAGTCTGGAGTTTTCGCAAATGCGTCAAGGGAGGCGTGTGTGTTGTAGTCTTTGCCCGATTTCACCTCTATTGGAACAATGGATAGAAGGTCGTAATCATTTAGCAGAAACTCAATTTCCCCTTTCTTTTTGTTATCGTAATAAAAAAGAGGAAAACCGTGGGCTGCAAATTCGCTGCAAATCACTGACTCATAAACTGACCCGAGGTTGACACTCTTCGCGTCATCCATAATAGCTGAAATGCTGTATTGGTATAGCAACCGTGTCAGAAGTCCCACATCGTTCAGATAGAGTTTTAGCAGGTTCTTGCTCTCCGATTCTACGAGAGGAAATGTAGGATTGGATACGGCTCTCACCTCGTTGCAGATGCCGCTTTTGACGAGATACTCGAATTCGGCCTGGTATTGCACCGCACGGGCCTGCTTCTTATCCTCAATCTGATTGAAACGCACCCTCTTTTTCTTGTTTTCAAGATATGAAGGTACTAGTTCATATATTCTCTCAATCATCAATTTCCGCTCCTTGTCATATTGGCTTGCATCGCCTTTGTAAAGCTCGTATACTTCCTTCTGTGCTGCACGTACCTCTACGATATTATGGGTTTCAATGAATTTGTTCACTGGATCGGGCATTCCTCCTACCAGGAGATATTTCTTAAACAAATCCATCATCCGATTGTGAAGCGGTTCTTCCAAGGCGATTTTTTGCAGAAAACAGTGTCGTGCATGTTCGATAAATTCATCTCCAACACCATTAGCCCACAAAAATTCTTCAAAATCTAATTGATACATTCTGATCACCTGGATTCTGCCGCCAGGTTTGGAAAGGGTTTCATTGAGTGCAATTCCCAACTGAGACCCGCTGACAATGTAGGTGAAACGGTCGTCTTGACGCAGAAACTTCAAAAGGGTCAACATATCTGGATATGCCTGTATCTCATCTAAAAAAACCAGAGTGTTGTGTTTTTCCTTCATTCTGTCGCCCGCGATAGTGCTGAGACGGATGTAGAAATCCTCCTTGTTTTGGGTGTTCTCAAATAATCTGTCACCCTTTTTGTCCTCGTACAAATCGATTTCGATATAGTTCTCATAACGTTTCTGTCCTTCATGACGGATGATAAACGATTTGCCGATCTGTCGAGCACCATCAAGAATCAATATCTTTTCTGACCCATTCTCCAGATAATCAATGATTTCGTGTTGTATCTTTCTTTTGAGCATACACTTTTCATTTAAAAATTCGTCTGCAAAAATACACTTTTCCAGCAAAAATATATTGCAAAAAATACATTTTTCTTAAATACAATGCTTCAACTTTTCTCTTGATAGAAAAGTTGCCAAAAGATCAAGCCGACATGAATCCCGCCCGCTCTGTCCGCCCTCTGACAGCGGCGGCAAACGGGAACAAAAATGCAGCATGTGGCAAAGGGGAAAAAACACGGGAGGCATGCATTTTTGTAAACGCAAGCGCCTTTGCACGCCGCTGTTGGAGGCCGGCCATTCACACCGCGTCCGCACCGCATGTCGGCCTACCCGCCCGCGTGCTCTATGGGCACATGCCTCGGTAAATCATCTTGGGGTTAAAAGGTTTTTTTGACTATGTACTCATCGCTGTTGTGCCATCATATATTACTCCCTTAATAATATTCAAAAGTGGACACGAACACAGATTTCACTTATCCTCTTTGCCACCTCTTCCGGATGGTCTACCAGCAGTTGCCCGTGGTTCATCTTTGGGAAGACTTCCACATGTGCATCGGGACAGAGGGTGTAGAGGTGTTTGACTTGAGGCTTTGCGACGAAGGCCTCCTTGGTGCCGTACCAAAAGTGGATGTCGGGACCGCTTATGGATTCCAACTTGGTGGTATAGACTGATTTATATCCATCCAGCACGGCCTGTCCACGTCCGGAGGGGTACACTTTCTTGACCTCATCCAATAGGACATCGAAGTAGTGTGAGTGGAACACCCAACGCCAGAATCCGGTCCAGTGGTAGCAGGTCCACACGTTGAGACACTGGTAATAGCGCAGCGGACCAATCAACCATTTGGGCAGGGGCAGTAGGGGCGCTGCATCCATAATGGCATGACGGATTGTAATCTCGTTGCGTTCCAGTATCATAGAGAGAATCTTGCCACCGAGAGAGAGACCGTATGCGACATCCAATTCTCCATTGTTGTTTTCTCGGACATATTGGATGGCTTGCTTCGCCTGGTCCTCTACAGACGTGAAGTGTGAAGGTTTGCCCAGCAGGAACCCGTCGAGATCAACGGTGATGATGTTGAAATCCTCCTTCAGCAGTTCTATCAAGGGAAGGAAGATCTCGTGGGAAACGCCTAATCCCGGCAGGAGCAGGATGGTGGGCCGGTTCTGATTTCCGTATGTGTGGAATTCCATTGTTGGGAGTTTTAAATACTTTGCAAAAATACTTTTTTTGTTGTTCCTCCCGCAGATAAATGCAAAGGAGCAAAGGAAGCAAAGAATGTAAACGCAGAGTCGCAGAGGTCGCAAAGGTATTTGACTGATTGTGGTTGACAGAGCCCTGAAAGGGCGACAGACTACATGCAGGGGTGGGAACCCCTGTGTGCAATGGTTGACGGGTACAAAAAGAGCCCCGAAGGGGCGAAAGAAAAAAAATATTATCAACTCAATGATTCAACAACTCAATAATGATAATATTAAATGAAAAATCACGTTATCATCTCTGAAACCGTGCAATAAAGGTTTCATTCATAACTTAATAACTTCATATTTTCATATTTAATATGCGATTCAAACTGATAATTCTCTTTGCCATGACTATTACCTTGGTATCCTGCCAGAGGTCGTTCAATAAAGCGCAATGGGATGTGGTGGAGGATATGAATTATCCGCCATATCGCAAGCAAATGGTAAACGATGTTTTGGAAAACCAGTTGAAAGCAGGAATGAGCTATTCAGAAGTGAGAGATCTTCTGGGTGAATTGGCATGTAATATGGAGAAGGCTGATGGTGGGGTTTTTGTGCTCAACTATGCTGTTGACGAGAAATGGCGGGGAATAGATCCTGTTTACAGGAGTTGGTTAGAGATAACCTTCAGTTCTGATAGTCTGCTCACGAGCGCGCGACTTCGTGAGGTGGATTCTCGCTGATCCGTCCTACAAAGCTTGTGATACAGAGGCTGATAAAGCACAAGCAGAGTATAAAGAGCATCTTGGGCAGCATCGGCGGCAGGTTGGGGGAGAGGTTGGCAAACCAGGCAACGATGGGTTGCATCACCTGCGGGAAAAGCAGGAGCAGGAGGATTGAACAAAAGCCAGTGACAGTGCCCGACACGAACATCGCCACCATCGTCCGGCGACTGCGGCGGACCTCTTCATCGTGGTATTGCTTGATATACTCCACGGCTGCCAGTTTCTTGGATAAGTTGTCCATATAGGCATTACTATCGCCCAAATCCGGTTGATAGTTGGCGAACAACTCTTCTATTTTCGTCTCTTTCATCATTTCAATATTTCTCTTAGTTTGTCACGGCCCCTCGAAAGTTGCTTCTTGACCGCTATTTTTGTTGAATCGGTGATTTTGGCAATCTCTTTGATGTCGTATCCGCTGACATAGAACAGCAGTATGGCTGTTTTTTCCTTCAATGGAAGGGTGTCGATGGCTGCATATAGTTCTTGATATTCAAAGCGTTGGTCAGCGGAAGAGGAATCGGCCATGAACGTTGCCTCGTCCAGGTCCGTTTCGCGGTTGCGGGCTAGCCGTTTGTGGTCGAGGAAGGTATTGTAGGCAATCGTGAAGAGCCAGGTTGAGAACTTGTGCCTCTCCACGAACCGGTTAGAGGCAATGTAGGCCTTGACCATCGCCTCCTGTGCGATGTCCTCCGCCTCCATCCGGTCGCCACCACAAAGGGCAAGCAGGAATCTACGCAAAGACTCCTGCTCCGATGAAATTAAGGCTATGAACTCTTCTCTTGTCATCGGGTGTTTACTGCTCTGTCAACTGTTTCTCTTCGGCATCGATCTCCTTCTTCAGCATCTTCTTGCCGACAAAGTAGTAGACCAGCATGGCAATACCGACTGCAATCATTACGCCACCGAAAATGATACCGTTAGTTTTAGTGCCAAAGAAGATGAAATTACAGAGATGCGTGATTAAGAGAACTAAACCAATCAGAGACAAAATACAACCGCCCATGAGCCTCTCCAGCAGTTCTTGTTTGACGGTTTTCTTTTTTTTCTCTGACATATCCAATGTTTTCAGAACTTCGGTGGGATCCATGTCGGTTTTTTTCTCCAATAGGGTCATCAGAATCTCTGATTTCTTTTCCAATTCTTCTTTTTTCCGTTTGTTGGTAATCCAAACAATCATGATGGGTAGTACTACGCAAAGGCCGACTACAATCAAAAGCACCGTGATCATTTCCATAATATCTTCCATAATTCAATCCAATTTTTAGGTTTGACTTTTAATGAATTTTCAGAACCGATTCATTTGTTAAACGGATTAGGAGGGTGAAAGGTGACAGCAAAAGTAAAAAAAAAATCTGCACTTTTTTTAGTGCAGAAATATGATAAATCTGCACTTTTTTTAGTGCACGATAAATATTTTTACTATCTTTGCAGCCGGATAATAAAAAACTATATCATGATAGATGCTATTCTAACAAATTATATGCTTGAACAACAGAGACTTGTGAGCCTTGACTTTGTGCGTTACAAATATCAGGCTATCGACTGGTCGTTGCGGATGATTGGTCTTGTAGGACCTCGTGGGGTTGGAAAGTCTACATTGATACTTCAACATATATTGAAAGAGAGTGACAAACAAAAGGCCCTTTATGTATCTGCTGACACTACGTATTTTGCTCAGCATACGCTGGTGGAGGTGGCATCTGAGTTTGTAAAAGAGGGAGGAACCCATTTGTATATTGATGAGATTCACAAGTATTCGGAGTGGTCTTCGGAGTTGAAGGAGATTTATGACGTCCACCCGTCTCTGCATGTGATATTTTCAGGTTCGTCGGTATTGGATATACTGCGCGGGCAAGCCGACTTGAGTCGTCGGGCAGTGGTTTATACGATGCAAGGACTCTCGTTTCGCGAGTATTTGGATATGTTTCACGGTATCCGTTTTCAGGTCTATTCGTTGGAAGATGTTATTCAGAATAGGGTCGATAATACCCTATTACCGCACCCGTTACCGCTTTTCCGACAATATTTGCGTGACGGTTATTATCCTTTTAGCAAAGAGGGTGCTTTTTTGACAAGATTAGACCTAATAGTAGTCCAGACATTGGAGACTGATATTCCCCAATACTCTTCCATGTCGGTTTCAACAGGTCGGAAACTGCGTCGTCTAATGGCCATTGTGGCGCAGAGCGCTCCCTTTAAACCAGACTATTCCAGCATAGCGAATGCTTTAGGTGTCAGTAGAAATGTGGTTCCCGACTATCTTTTCTATATGGAGCGGGCAGGTTTGGTGGGTCAGCTTCGTGATGAAACAGGGGGTCTTCGGAGTCTAGGAAAGGTGGAGAAGGTTTTTGTGGATAACACGAACTTGATGTTTGCCCTTGGTCGAGATGATACCAATGTTGGTAATATCCGAGAGACATTCTTCTATAACCAGACGCGTGAAGTTTGCGATGTGGTTTCCTCAAAAGTATCCGACTTTGTTATTGATAACCATACTTTCGAAGTTGGCGGTAAAGGCAAGCAGGGCAAGCAGATTGAGGATATACCCAATGGGCACTTAGTTAAAGATGATATAGAATATGGTTATGGCCGAACTATTCCATTGTGGACTTTCGGTCTCCTATATTAATAGAAGAGCCATGATGCCAGTAAGAGAAACGGGGTGGTGGGCAGTCCTGGGAGGAATACACCTAAGGTGCCCAGGCCCACTGCAATCAGTCCGAAAATGATATACAGGTATCTTTTCATTCGTAATGTCTGATACGGACATCAATATTCTCACTTTTCAACATAGAGGGTATCTTGCGGACGTCGGTTTTGCCGTAATGGTAGGGGAACAGCACCTTGGGTTTGATGATCTTTGCAGCGCGTACCAGCTGCTCGGGCGTCATCGTGTAAGGCTGGTTACAAGGTAAGAAGGCAACATCAATATCTTTAATATTAGCCATTTCCGGAATATCCTCGGTGTCTCCAGCTATGTAGATTCTCAACCCATCAATGGTTATGATGAAGCCATTGTCGCGACCTTTGGGATGAAAGTTCAGATGTCCTTCCGTTGTGTTATATGCTGGGACAGCCTCCACACTCAACCAGTCGTTGAGAACAAGTGCGTCGCCGTTGGCCATGACCCGACCGTATCCGAGTATGTCGGCGCTACGTCTGTTGGTGATCAACTGAGAACCTTTCTTCAGCAGCACCTGGATGGCTACCTTGTCGAGATGGTCTGCGTGCTCATGCGTGACAAAGATGAAGTCCGCCTTCGGGAAGATGGTGTAGTCGATGGTGCGGTCGCCAAGCTGGCGCACGGGATCTATCATAATCTCCTGACCATCAAACTCGATGCAGATGCTGCTGTGTACCAATGCCTGAAAACGTACAGTCTTGCCGCTCTTGGTGGTGAAAGAGTCAGTTTCATATTTGCTCGTTTGTCCGCAAGCGGTTGTCAGGCAAAGCACAAGTGTCAAAAGAATTATTGGGGATCTCATAATGTTATTTTTAGGATGGCAAAGATACATTTTTTGTCGATATTTCTGTCAGAGATTCAATGTATTGCATCTTTACAGCCAATAATACAATCCTCTTTTTTTAACAGCTGTAAAATCTATCTCAGGGTGCGACTGGAATGTGACTTGGTCAGTGTCGGTTCTTTGGAACAGTAATTCATCATCGCTTTCGCTAGGCATTATCCATTGGGCTCCGTCGTCGCTTGCAGCTACCAACTTGCCCTTCTCGTTTATGATTGCCATCGTCCACTCGCCAGTAGTTGTTTTGGTAACCTTCGATGGAAGCCATAATCTAATATCATCGCATTCAGATCTCAGAATAAACATCATCTCCATCAACTGCGGTTGGCTTACTCCGCAGGGAAACGTGATGGCAAACCGTTCGTAATCAATCTGCCACAGCTGTGCCGTTCCTTCCGGCTCATCAGTCATCCAATCATCCACATAGACCTCCAGTGCATTTCGGATATCACCTTCCTGAAATGCTATGATTATAGTACCATCATCCTCATACTCAGCCATTTTCTTCTCTATCTTCCGTAATATTTCTTCATCAGTAACTGTTATTTCTGATTCGGATTGCGAAGAGCTTTTGTTCCACCCCAGCCGTGTGGCAACTCTCTTGATGAAAGGACTTAGTGCTTCATAAAAGAAAAAAAAGCAGATTACCCATAATACAGTTGTATGGACTGTGGATTCCTTTTCTGAATCTGGTCGGAGGAGAAAATATGCTAGAAACCCTCCCAGTGCTAAATATATTATTGAGGCAATGATGTCGTTGGCTATCCCTTGGCGTATCAGTGTCCTTGGCGATTTTTCGCGTTGCTTTTGCTTTTGACGAACATCTCTTTTCATCTCCAACTCTTTATCCAATGCTGACATCTTATCGTACCAGATAGCATAGATTAATGCCATGCCTCCTAAAATCAAAGTAAGTAAGATAATAAAAAGCTTGGCCCATAATGTTTTAGCGGGATCCATCAAAACATTATAGCCTGCATAAAACATTACGCATCCAAAAGCAAATATTATTAGGCGAGTAATTAGTTTGGCCATGAGTTAGAAGATTTTAAAGATGAATCAGTGTTTTACATTGTCAGGATCCATTTCCAAATAGGAACTACATCTATGACCAGATTTCCTTTATTAATAGTTGTTTCATCATCTCTCGTCACAATAATAGCTTTTTTTAGAGGATGAGTTTTGTGAAGTTTTTCCAATGCAGTGATCTCTCTTTTAATAGTATTCTCATCAGAAAATCGGTATGAGGACTGAATTGCTAAATCCTCTTCAGGCACATAGAAGTCAACTTCAATATTGTGGAGGTAGTAATATAGTTTGTCGCCGTATCGCTTTCTCATTTCAATTGCACAGAGATTTTCAAGTAACGATGATTGGTTCTCTCGCAAAAATAGATTTAAAAGGCCATTATCAACAAAATAGAACTTTTTGGTAGTCTCGCGATCGACAAAGCGGGAAGCGTAGTTCTGCAATGGGAATATAAGGCACGCGTCCATAAAATGGTTGATATATTCGATTACGGTAGCTGTTCCACACAATACACCGACCGCTTTAACCATGTTGCATAGTCTTGTGTACGATATAGGTTGACATACACTTTCCGCTAGTTTTCTTAATACAAGCCTTAATGCTTCTTCATTCTTGATTTTGTGCCGCACAACAAGATCATTGAAGAAAATGCGATTGTACAAACCATTAAGCCAGACACGTTTCTCCTTGAATCGTATTAATTCTGGGAAACCTCCCCATTGAAAATAGTCGTTAAAGGCTCGTTCTACTTCACCACGTTTCTGTCCATACATCCAGCGTGCACCGCGTTCGATACCATTGGCTGAAAGGAATTCAGCAAAGCTATAAGGATATATTGCCATGTCGATATATCTGCCACCAAGTACAGTTTGAATATCACGACTTAGCATTTTAGCATTGCTGCCAGTAATATATACTTGATATTTTTGATTGGCAAGTCTGCGAGCGAACTTCTCCCAACTATCCACATTTTGTATTTCGTCAAAGAAAAAGGTAGGTTTCACCTCCCTGACACTGTAATTGGCCTCTAGAATTAGGTTAAGTTGGTCACACTGCATACCATGTAGGCGCTCATCATCGAAGTTGATGTATACCATGTTCTCTACAGGGACGCCATCACTAAGTTTTTCTTGTATTAGCTGATATAATGTATACGATTTGCCCGCCTGTCTAACACCTACGAAGACATAATTCCCAGCTGGTTCGAATGCTAAATTTCTCGGTACCAAATCAATATGAGGAATGTATTCATAACCTTCTGATATTATGCTTCTTATTAATTCTTTGTCTATCATTTTCAAGTGTTTTCGAAATGCAAAAATAAAAAAATATTCTACACTACAGAATAAATTATTCGATTTTTATTCTGTATTGTAAAACAAAAACGGGATTATGCTTTGCGAGGGCGTCTGTCTCCGTAGGCGGTCACTTTCGGTTTGATGGCGTTGTCGACGTGATAGTCGCCGATCATGGTGCGGCGGAGGGCGGTGAGGTGTGCTCCTGACTGCAGTGCGGCGCCGAAGTCGCGTGCTAGAGAGCGAATATAGGTGCCTTTGGAGCAGCGAATGCGGAAGTCGATTTCGGGCAGCTCAATACGTGTCAGCTCAAATTCGTAGATGGTGATAGACTTTGTTTCTAGCTGAGCCTCTTCGCCATTTCGGGCGATCTCGTAGGCGCGTTGGCCGTTATAGCGGACGGCAGAGAAGAGTGGGGGAACCTGCTCGATGTTTCCCACAAATTTTTGTGCTGTTTCACGAGCCATTTCCTCCGTTATGTGCTCGTAAGGATAGGTGGCATTCACGGGATGTTCCATGTCGAAACTTGGAGTGGTGGCGCCCAGTTGGAAAGTGCCCGTATACTCCTTGACTTGCTGTTGGATTTGGTCTATCTGCTTGGTCTTCTTGCCGACGCAGATGATGAGGAGTCCTGTGGCTAGAGGGTCGAGGGTGCCGGCGTGGCCAACCTTGACGCGATGACCGGCTTTCCGCTGCACCATGCCACGCACCTTGCCGACGACGTCGAAAGAGGTACATTTGTAAGGCTTGTCAAAGAGGAGGATATCCTCCTCAATGTTGACATCCATTTCTGGAAGTTGGAATATGGCGGAGTGGACGGTCGGATTTCTTAGCATAGGCCGAAGATGATGGCGATGATACCTACGACAGCGCAATAGAGGGAGAACCAAGCCAAGTTAGCTTTCTTCACGATGGCGATCATGAAGCGGCAGGCCAAGACACCACTGATGTATGCGGCTAGGAAACCGCAGATGATAGCGCCAGCAGAGAGTCCGCTCTGTGCGAATGAGAAGTCGCCTCCGACGAGATCTAAGAAGGCCTCTCCCAAGATGGGAATGATGACCATCAGAAATGAGAACTGAGCCACATCTTCCTTACGGACACCTGTCAGGAGTCCTGTAGCGATGGTGGAGCCGGAACGTGAGAGGCCTGGCAGCACGGCCACAGCCTGGGCGCATCCGATGATGAAGGCGCGTCCAAAGGTAAGCGGTTTGTTCTCTTTGAAACGGACGAAGCGGGTCAGGGCCAGCAGCAAGGCGGTGACGAGCAGCATGCAACCTACCAGCACGAGGCCTTCACCGAAGAGCTCTTCAACGGTATCTTTGAAGAAAACACCTACGATGAGCACGGGAATCATGGAGACAAATATCTTGCAGATGTATTGGGTCTCCTCATTCCACTGAAACTTGAAGAATTTGGCGAAAAGATTGATAATCTCTTTCCAGAATACGGTGATGGTACTGAGTACGGTGGCGGCGTGAACCAGCACCTCAAAGGTGACATTCTCAGCAACGCCAACGCCTAAGATTTCGCGGCCCATAATGAGGTGACCGCTACTGCTCACGGGCAGGAACTCCGTGAGGCCTTGAATAATGCCAAGAATAAGCGCTTGTAACCAAGTCATAATTATGCTTCGGGCTCAGTTTCAGATTTTTTGCGGGGATGCCACATGATGGCAAAGCCCTCAACAACGATGCCTAAAAACATCAGGATCGGGGCGACTACCAGACGGCGGGTATTGAAGATCTCACCGTCGAAGGTGTTCGGGTCGGCAACCTGACCGCCGCGAAGCAACAGGTAACCTAAAATCAATAAAACGAACCCGACAGCCATCAAAATGTAGTTGGTGGTTCTGAAAAGAGGAGCTTTGCGCTCAGTATTTTCTGTTTTTTCAGATTTCATATTCTTTTTTTCTAGATAATCGATTATAAATAAAGACGCTCGTCATTAATACGAATATAGCGGTTAACAGACAAGGAAGAGACGATGATTGAGAAGAGGACGCTGAAAAGCAGGATGGCGCCCATAATGATGGCGACAGGAAGCATCTCAGTGAAATCAATCAGGTCAGGCATATTCCGGTTGCCGTAGTAGAGTACCAATGCAATCAGGATGACTGCGATAATACCGCCCCAGATTCCTTGCAGGAAACCTTTCATCACGAAGGGTTTGCGCACAAAGTGCGGAGTAGCACCTACCAGCAGCATGCTCTTGATGTTAAAGCGCTGTGCGTAAATGTTCAGTCTTATACAGTTGGCAATCAACAACATGGAGATAATCATGAAGACGGCACAAATGCCGAGGATAATCCATTGTATCTTCTGGAAGTTGTTGCTTAATGATTTGACGATAAAGTCGGGATAATCAACATCCTGAACAATCTCGTTGCGTTTCAGTTCACGGGAGATTTTGTTCAAAGAGTCTGTGTTGGCATATTCCGGAGCGACACTTAGCATGATAGAGGCGTTGAGGGGGTTGGGGATGATGTCTGTGTAGTTGTATCCCACAATCTTCTTGGCGATGGCCGTGTTTTCCTCTTTGGAAGAGACGCGAGATGAGGTGATATAGGGCTTGAGTTTCAACTGCTGCTCTAAAGCGTTGATGTCTGCTTCCTTGACATCCTTGTAGAATAAAACCTCGAGTTCGATGTTCTGCGACAAATTGCGTATGTAGCGAGTCGAGAAGAATGCAAAAAAGACAAGCGTACCAATGAAAAACATCGTCAGAGCGATGCTTAAAACGGACCCTAAAGTAGACAGTCGGAGTCTCGCTTTGGTAATTCTATCAATGGTGTCGGGATATTTTGCCATATTGAATTTTTAACGCGGCAAAGGTACACTATTTTTCTTAATTTTGCACCGCTTTTTTACGATGAAACTTTTTAAACGATTACTACGATATCTATTGGGCTACAAGGGGCTTATCTTCTTGGTGATTTTGGCGAATCTGCTTTATGCGGTCTTCTCCATCTTCACCTTGTCAATGGTCATTCCTTTCCTTACGGTCTTGTTTGATCAGGTGGCCACCGTCACTGTCAAGCCTGAGTTTTCGCTGACCTCCCGCTATTTCATCGATACCTTTTATTACTATATGGGACAGGTAGTCTCTACTCACGGACCGCATGCAGCACTCGTCTATATTGCTGTGGTGATGATTTTATTGTCATTGTTGTCAAATCTTTGCCGTTATCTAAGTTATTACTGGTTGGCCCCTATTCGCGCAGGCATTTTGCACGATCTTCGTAATGACTTGTATAGCAGTATTTTAATCTTGCCTCTTTCTTTCTATTCGAAGTATAAAAAGGGTGATATACTCAGTCGTATGGGCTCCGATGTTTTGGAGGTGGAATGGTCCATTTTTTCCTCATTGCAGTCACTTTGCCGAGATCCTTTTTTGATAATCGTCTTCTTGATCACTCTATTCTCTATCAGTGTCAAGTTAACGTTGATAGCTTTAGTCATTTTGCCCGCGATAGGTTATCTTTTAGCGGTTATTGGCAAAAAGATTTCCTCTTCTTCGCTGAAGATGCAGCAGTTATTGGGTAATATCAGTTCTCTTTTTGAGGAGGCAGTCGGTGGGTTGCGCGTCATTCAAGGTTACAATGCCGAGAAGTACGCCGAGGAGAAATTTGCCCAACACAACAATCGATTCTATCAGCTTCACAAGAAGATTTTTCGTATTAATGAACTGGGTTCTCCGCTAATCGAGTTCCTCTGTATCGTCGCTATTTTGGTTATCTCACTTATCACCTTGTGGTTGATACCTTCATTAATGTTGCGTACAAGCGCGTTGTTCCTGCTCTATTTTGTCGTTTTTGCCCGTCTTATTGCCCCGGCAAAGGCGTTGGTGTCCACCTATTATCAGATGCAGAAAGGTCTTACCGCAGCCCAACGTGTCTATGAGGTTATTGACGCGGATGAAGAGATTGTGGAGTGCGCTGATCCACTGCCAATCAAGGAGTTAAAGGAGGATATAAAGTTCCAAGATGTCTCGTTTTCCTATCATCCTGTAGAGAATGCTGCTGCTTGTGATGTGTTGCATGACATAAATTTGACCATCAAGAAGGGCCAAACGGTGGCTATCGTAGGACCGTCTGGTAGCGGCAAGTCCACAATGGTGGATTTGCTTTCGCGTTTTTATGATCTTTCCTATGGCGAGATTCTCATTGAAGGAACACCTATTCGAAAGTATTCTATTCGTGATTTACGCGCCCTTTTTGGTGTGGTGTCACAAGATGTGATATTGTTTAATGATACTGTCTATCAGAATATTGCAATGGGTAAGCTGGATGCAACGATGGAGCAGGTGGAGGCTGCTGCGAAGATGGCGCAAGCTCATTCCTTCATTATGGAATTGGAAGATGGTTATGATACTGTCTTAGGTGAGAGAGGTATGCGACTCTCGGGAGGCCAGCGTCAGCGTATCAGTATCGCACGTATACTCCTGCGTAATCCGCAAGTGCTTGTCTTGGATGAGGCAACGTCAGCATTGGATAATGAATCTGAATATCTCTTCCAAGAGGCGCTGACACCATTGCTTAAAGGTCGTACAGGCATTATCATTGCACATCGCCTCAGTACAATCCGCCTTGCTGACACTATCTGTTTCCTGCAAGATGGTTGTATCGTGGAACAAGGAACGCACGATGAGCTGATGGACCGCCAAGGCAACTACTACCGGTTTTATACCAGTCAGCAGGGCCAACAGCAATTATAAATGAGATTTATAACAATCCTAATCTTATTTCGGAATCTTGATTCTCTGTCCTACTTGGATAGAGTTGACGTTTCGGATGTTGTTGTATTTAGCTATCTCAGTAGCTGTTTTTCCATATCTACGACCGATGGAAGAGAGAGTATCACCTTTTCTTATGGTGTAGGTTGTATACCCACTCGTTGTTGGTTTGGGAGTTGGTTTGGGAGTTGGTTTGGGAGTCTGAACGACGGGCTCTGTTTTGTTCACTTGAGTGGAATCCGTGGTCTGTACGCTTGTTGAATCCTTTGCTACAGTTGTGCTGTCGGCAGCTGTAGTCTTGGTTTCAGCAGGTTTAGGTTTCACGATGGTAGTGCCTTTTCTGATCAGCAATCTTTGCCCAACACGGATAGTGGTACTCCGCAGGTGATTCAAAGATTTCAGCTTATTGACGGAGGTATTATATTTGGAAGCAATCTTTGAAAGCGTCTCACCTTTTCTGACGGTGTGGTATTTGTTGGGAGTTACTTGAACGATTTCCTCATCGCTGGAAGATGATGATGCGGTAGCTTTATTAAGATCCTTGGTGGTGCTGAAGAATTCATCATACCGATGTTTGTATATTGTATCCTGCTTTGCTATAAAACGAATTATGTCATGGGGTTGCAGGCGTAGCGGACATTGCTGATTGTTGAATGCCGGTATGATGGATTTCTTATACTGCGGATTCAATGAGGTGATTTCTTCCATGCTGATATTCAGTATGTCGGAAATTTGTTGGAAGTGTACCTCTTTGTTGACCATTACGGTGTCCACATTGAGGGGAATAGTGATGTCGGCAGGTTGGATGCCATAGAGGTTGTGGTAGGTCATCATGTAGAGGGCTCCGATGTAAGCCGGGAAGTAGTTTTGGGTTTCGCGCGGCAGGTAAGGTGCTACACCCCAGAAGTCGGTCTTACCACCGGACCTTTGTATTGCCTTGCGTACGTTGCCAGCTCCGCAGTTGTATGCAGAGATAGCCAATCCCCAATCGTTGAAGATGTTATAGAGGTCTCTGAAATGGCGTGCTGCTGCATCTGTGGCCTTGTAGGGATCACGACGGTCATCCACGTATGTGTTGACTTCCAAGCCGTAAATTTTGCCTGTTCCATACATGAATTGCCAAATTCCAGTCGCACCCGCCGGTGAAACGGCCAGTGGATTTAAAGCTGATTCAATAATGGTGATATATACCAACTCTTCTGGTACGTCATACTTGTCGAAGATCTCCTTCATCCAGGGATAGTAGTATTGAGAGAGACCTAAGATGACAGAAGAGGAGCGTTTGCGTTGTACTGAATAGAGTTCGATAAATCGTTTTACACGATCATTGTAGGCTAAAGGAACAGCTGTTACAATTTTTGACAGACGTTTGAAAATCAGTGAGTCGTTGTTGTCATATTTTGTTGTATCGTCGTAAAGTTTGGAGAGTACAGATTGACCTGTGCGCAATTCTTTTTTTATGTACCAAAGAGATAATAGGGAATCCATTTTCCTAATCTCTTCATTAACAGCGTCATAAAGGCCTACTGTATCTTCGGGCTCGGGTGCGGGGGCGCTGACAATTGTATTTTGTGCGCGCGCAGGTATCAGGAAACCGATGATAAGAAAAAGCCATACAACGTGTTGAAATTTCATAGTGTCTTTGTATTTTTTTAGGTTAATGTTAATTATGGTCAATTAATATAAACTATTTAGATTTTATTTTATTGTGTAGTCGTTCCATTTAATTTCAGTTCCATCTTTGAAGATGGTTGTCAGTAGAGTATGGCCTTCTTCATCGTAAGTTGTCCATTGGCCATCTTGGAGTCCTTTATTGTATTTTCCAGTCGTTTTGATAGCTCCGTTTTCCCAGTATGCAACATATTTTCCCTCGCGCACATCCTGGTCATAGCGAATTTCAAAAGCGGTGTGCCCTTTATCAAAGGTTGTTATCCAAAGACCTTCTTTTTTGCCACCATCATACTTACCTGTTTCTTCAGAAAGACCGTTCCGATAAAGCCACGTTCCTTCCTCGTAACCGGCTACATATTCGCCTTTCACGAGAGGAGTGCCGTCTTCGTCATATTCTACATAAGGTCCATCAAGGTCTCCGTCGTCGTAATTGGCGATAATCATTGTGTCACCGGAAGGGTAGAACCAGAGCCATTCGCCGTCTTTGTTTCCCTTGCTGGTATATTCACCAGTAATCTCAATGCTCTTGTCGGTGAAGTAGAACTTCCAGCTGCCGATGGGTTTGGAGTCCTTGTATTTTCCTTTTGAGCGCAGTTCGCCAGTGGGGTAATATTCTTTCCATAGACCTTGGCGCAGGCCGTTGGCGTCGGTGATGCCTTCGAAACGCATCCATCCGTTTTCGTAGAGGTACCCTTTGATGATTTTGCCGGTCGTGTCATACTCGCGACGCACACCATCGGGAATATTTCTGTAATAGGAAGCCTCTATTGCAACTTTGCCATTAGGGTGGAAAGACATCCTTTTATCCATCTGCTTGGTTTCTTCGGCATCTACAACGAGGACGTCGTGATCGTATTTATCCACATATAGGAAGGCGCCTGTAGCGTCATAGTATTTGAAGAAGCCGTGTTTTTTATCATTCAGGTATGAACCCTCTTGACGCAGATTACCGTTTTCCCAGAAAAGTTTCCAACTTCCCTGTTTTTGTCCGAGTTTGTCGGTGCGGTTGATGCGTTCGCGACGACTTTGCACCCCGCGGTAGTATTTGGTGACAGCAATCACCAGACCAGTGGAGTCCATCTCTCTGGCAAGACCGTGAGGCTTGCCGTTTTCATAAGGGATGCTCTTTCTAAGGCGGTCCTTTTTGTCGTAAGTCAGAACATTTCCGATAATAGTGTCTGTTTTCCAATGTGAAACAGTGTACTCATTTGCTTGGTAAATCACCTGTTCGCCATCTTTCATGCCCTCGCGATAATTGGTCTTCATGACAAGTTGCCCTTCATCGTTGTAGAAGGTCCATACGCTGTCGAGCAGGAAGTTACGCCGGTTGCCTTCGGAGATGAGGACTCCGGAGGTGTTGTATGACCGCCACCAGCCTTCTGGTTTGCCATTGACCAAAGTGCCTTCACTGGATTTCTCGCCGGTAGGATAGTAAAAGATGACGTGCCCGTTAGATGCGACAGTATCTTGCGCTGTCAAATAGTTGACACCGCAAACCAACAGTAACGCTAACCCTACTGTCTTGATGATATTTCGAGCACGGGACTGTCCCATTTTATAATATTGCAAGAGGCGGCAAATATACCATTTTTCTGCGAGAATAAGTTTCTATAAACAAAACGCCGCGGTACGAAAAGTGCCGCGGCGCTCTGCAGTGTCTCTTTAAATATTAACTGACTTTTGTTCCGTTAAATTCGATGATCTTGATATAGGAGTTCAAGAGGTCGTTTAACAGAGCAACCTTGTATTGAATGATCAAGTTCAGATTATTTCCGTCCACAGTGGCAACAACTTCAATGTTTTGAATTTGCTCGGTAGCAGTGTCAATGTAGTTAGAAGCACCTGCTATGGAAGAAAGAATAGTAGTCATGTATTCTACATTATCGCTGTTGGCTTTGTATACACCAGCAGTATAGTAGTCTAACGGAAGGCATGCATAAAGCAGCAGACCATTGGTGGAAAGCGGGTTTTGGGTTAATCTCACATTACCGTCTTTGGTGGTATTACTGGAGATAAACTGGAATGTACCAGCGTATTTGCCCGCATATTGGGAAGCTTCATTCGTAGTACATGCTGAAAAAGCAAATACTAAGAGCAAGAAAAGAGGGAAATAAAATTTTTTCATTGTATTGAATTTAATGATGAATAATTTTAAGGTTATAAAGTGCAAAAATAAAAAAAATAGACTCCGAAAAATTCATAAAAATTTAAAACACTTTTTTTTATTATCATTTTTACTTTTATTTTGTGCAATTGAGACTGTATGAATGAATATAGTGTTTTCCTCCGGTTAATGTCCACATCGACCTTACTGATGTTTTATTTCGTATTTTTGCCGCCCGAAAGAAATAGAGGAAAATGTTGGAAAAATTAAGGAGTTACGTTTTGCCCTTTGCTATTCTAATGGGTTTGATTCTGCACAAATGGTGTGCACTCCTCTCCTTTATTGTTCCCTATTTTATCTTCATTATCTTATTGTTGAACTTTGTGGCCGTAGATATTCGCAAACTGCGTTTTTCCCGTCTTCAATGGTGGATTTTGGCTTTTCAGGTTGTCGTCAGCATCTTGGCATACTATGTTGTCAACATCTTTGTACATAATCAGTTACTTGCTCAGGGTATTTTGATTGGAATCTTGTGTCCTGTAGCCTCCTCAGTGGTGGTTATCGCTTGTCTTCTTGGTGCGAATCGTGAGACTGTTACCGCCTATACTGTCATCGGTAACTTGGCTATTGCTATTGTGGCACCCCTCTATTTTTCATTCATTGGAGTACATCAGGATATGAGTATCCTTTCTTCTTTCTGGCTCATTCTCAAGCGGGTAGGTCCAACTATCGGCTTGCCGTTTTTTGTAGCATTGTTGTTGCAGATTTGTCTCCCTAGCGTTAATGATTTCCTCGCCCGCTATAAAGACTGGACATTCTACATCTGGGCAGTGCTTCTATTGCTCACGTTAGGTCAGACTATCGATTTTATTTTCTTACATGGAGATGGTAATGAACTCAATATCTTATGGTTAGGTATTGCCTCCATAGTGGTGTGCGCCATTCAGTTTGGGGTCGGGAAATGGATCGGTTCACGTTATGATGACACGATGGCGGGTGGCCAGATGCTTGGCCAGAAAAATACTGCTATGGGTATTTGGATGGCTAATACGTACTTGACACCGTTGGCATCAGTGTTTTTGGCGTTTTATTCTGTCTGGCAAAATCTTTTCAACAGTTGGCAGATATGGCGACATGACCATCAAAAGACTATTTCTGAGCCATCTTCAGCAGAATAATTGTTACGGCCAGGAAGATAAGGTTTGGAAGCCACGTGCCCAAAATTGGAGGAAGACCGCCTGAAACGGAGAATACTGTTGATACTTGTTGCAAGAAGATAAAGGTGAAGGCCAACCCCATGCCGATGAAGATGTGAACACCAACGCCACGAGCATTTTTCCGGGATGAGACACTTACACCTAAGAATGTCATAATAATGATACCTAAAGGGTTAGCCACACGTTTATGCGCTTCAATCTGATAGCTTGTCACTAAGTTGGAACCTCTGCGTTTTTCATCGCGAATAAATCTTCTTAGTTCCTTGTAAGGCATTGTTTCACTGATGAATACATCCTGACTAAAATTAACAGGTAATACGTTGAATGTGGTGTCTAGAAGATCACCTGTTGTCACATATTCAACCCCGTCAATGAACTGTCTGCGTACATACCTCTGGAGCTGCCAGTGTCCAGTCTTCTCATCATACTTCATCGTCTGCGCTGTAATCTTGTCTGTGACGCGTTGATTGTCAAAGGCTTCATAGGTGGCAAAATAGCCTTGATTTTGGCCGCGGTCCCAACGTTCTACAAACATGTAGCTTTTACTGTCATTTTTAACATGAATATATGATGTGGATATGGCTGCGCGGCCAAAGTAGTCGTATTTGAACTGATTAAGACGGGCGTTTGTGTGAGGTACCACGAGGTTGGCTAGTAGCAAAGAAACCAGCATGATAATGATGGAGCCAATCAGATAAGGGCGGAGAAATCTTTTGAATGAGATTCCGTTACCCAAAATAGAGATGATCTCGTTGTGGGAAGATAATTTAGAAGTAAACCAGATAACACTGATGAAAGTGAACAGCGGAATGAAGAGGTTAATGAAGTAGGGTATGAAGTTGAGATAATATCCAGTAATGATCTTGCCTACAGGAACTCCTTTGTCCATAAAACGTTGGATGTTCTCTGATAAGTCAAAAATGACAACAATGGTCATCAGCAGAGCTATGGCATACACTACTGAGCCGAGGAATTTTCTCAGCAGGTAGGAGTCCAGGATTTTCCATCCTGTCACCTCGCGGAAACGCTCTATGAATTTATGCCATTGTTTCATAACTGACAACTGATAACTGACAACTGATAACTGACAACTGACAACTGATAACTGATAACTATTAACAGTCTATTTCTTCAACCACTCATCCAGCCAGCGGAAGAACTCGCGTTGCCAAAGTATAGCATTTTGAGGTTTGGATACAAAATGACATTCATCGGGGAAGAAGAGGAAGCGGCTGGGAATGCCTTTGATCTGTGCCACATCGAAGGCTTGCATGCCCTCGGTATATGGTATGCGGAAGTCGTTGCCGCCATGGATGACCAGTATTGGAGTGTCCCAGTTGCCAACAAACTTATGTGGGGAGAAGTCGTAGCTCTTCGGGGTGGGTGTCTTCCAATAGGGTCCTTCTATGTCGTGGTTAGCAAAAAAGAGTTCCTCTGTTGTGTTGTACCAGCTCTCAAAGTTGAACATACCGCAGTGGGCGATGAAGGCTTTGAAGCGTTTCTCGTGATGGCCGGCGAGCCAATAGACGGAGAACCCGCCGAAGCTAGCCCCGACGCAACCTAAGCGATTTTCATCTACGTATGGTTCTTTGGCAATAGCGTCGATGGCAGAGAGGTAGTCCTTCATGCATTGTCCACCATAGTCGCCACTGATATCGTCGTTCCACTCGTGTCCAAATCCAGGCAGACCGCGACGGTTGGGAGCCACGATGATATAGTCGTGGGCCGCCATCATCTGGAAATTCCAGCGATAGGAAAAGAATTGGCTCACCGAAGACTGAGGTCCGCCTTGACAATAGAGAAGGGCAGGGTAGGTTTTGGTGGAGTCAAAGTTCGGGGGCAGGATCACCCATACCAGCATATCTTTGCCGTCGGTGGTCTTCACCCATCGTTTCTCGGAACGAGCCGGTACTATTTGGTCCAAAACCTCTTTGTTGATGAAGCTTAACTGCTTAACAGATTTGTCTTTAAGGCTTACGCTGTAGATTTCTGAAGGATCGGCGTGCGTGGTGCGCGTTGCGATAAGACGGTCGCCACATGCTTGCACGGTATTATAGTCGTAATCACCTTCGGTAATCTGCTCAAATGTTTTGGTGTTCAAGTCGAGACTGTAGATATGGTTGGTGGCCTCAATGCAGGAGATGAAGAAGATTTTGTTTCCGTCAGCACTCCAAGCGAAAGAGGTGGCGTCTTGGTCAAAGTCGGTGCTATAGTCAACAGCCGATTGAGTGTTAAAGTCATAAACCATTAGGCTATGTTTCTCTGATTCGAAACCGTCGGTCTTCATATTCCACCACACTAGTTTGTTGCCGTCAGGGGAGAAGACGGGATCCATGTCGTAGCCCTTGTTGTCCTCTGTCAGATTGACGGTTTTCTTTGAGGCTAAATCATAGAGATAAAGATCAGTGTTGGTGCTTTCGGCGAAGGCTTTGCCGGTGAGTTTTTTACAGCAATAGACCAGTTGTTTGCCGTTGGGTCGCCAGGTCACCTCCTCCATGCCGCCAAAGGGAGGGTTGGGAGCATGGAATTTCTGACCTTCCAACAAGTCCACAGCATTGTCGCAGGACGGGTAGTCGGCCACGAAGAGATGACTATAGGTTCCGTCAGCCCAATAGTTCCAGTGACGATACATCAAATCATCGTAGATCATGGCATTGGCCTTGGGTAGATCGGGGTAGCGTTCCTCAATGGTCTGGTCCAAACGCACATTTTTTGCGTAGCAGATATGCTTCATGTCGGGCGCGTAACTGAAAGAGTTGATGTCGCCGTCTACATGGGTGAGCTGCTTGGCCTTAGAACCGTCGGGGTTGCACTCGAAGACCTGCATGCCCTTGTCGTCGGGGTAGAGGTAGGCGATCTTCTTGCCGTCGGGGCGCCAAATGGGCTGTGCCTCGTCGGCCTCTGTGGAGGTGATACGAGTTGGCTCGCCGCCCTCAATCGGCATTGTGTATAACTCCGCATTGCCTTTATTGGCATGATAGTCGTAGTATTTGACACTGTACAGCAATGTCTTGCCGTCAGGGGAGACTTGCACGTCCGACAGACGTCCGAGATACCAGAGAATCTTCTCGTCCATACGATGCTGTGAGAAATCTGGTGCCTCACGATTATCTTTGGAAATGATGTCCTTTGATTTATCTTCCGTTTTCTTGTTTTGACAACTGAAAAGAACCATGATTGTGAGCGTTATAAGCACAAAATTACGTTTCATTATCGATGATTTTTTGATGGGTGCAAAGGTAAATCATTTTTTTGAATAATCGCTTGTAATGAAATATATTTTGGTATTTTTGCGTCACTTTATAAAAGAAACAAAACTACATATGCTAAAATATCTTAAAACGTTCGCTGTTATTGTTATGTGTCTCTTCGGGATACAGGTGAGTGCTCAGATAGATAATCTTTTTTGGTTTGCTGCTCCTTACATCTCCCCGAATCATGCGCATAACCCTATTACTTTCTGTTTCACTTCATTCAGTAATCCTGCCACGGTGACTATTTCCCAGCCGGCAAATCCTTCATTTACACCTGTGACCGTCAATTTGGATGCCTATAGTCTGTATACGTTAGATGTTACAAGTCAAGAGAGTATTGTGCAGACGAATCCTGCAAATACGGTTTGTAATTATGGTTTCAAAATTGTCTCTACAGCAAATATCACCACATATTATCAGTTGGGTGCTAATAACAGTGAGATTTACACGCTTAAGGGCCGTAATGGCTTAGGCACAGACTTCATCGTTCCGATGCAGAACTATTTGGTGGATGGTCCACCGGGTGATGCGCGAAATAGTGTCGAAATCGTTGCTACTGAGAATAATACTGTGGTGACCATTGTCCCTTCGCAACCTTTGGAAGGCGGTGCTCCAGCTGGTATCCCAATTATTATAACCTTAAATGAAGGTCAGTCTTATTGTATTAAATCGGCTAATCAAACAGCTGCAGGTCATCTTACCAACACCCGTATCACATCTAACAAGCCTATAGCTGTCAATTCCACAGACGACTCGGTGGCAAGTAACCAAATTTCGGGATATTCAGGCCAAGATCTTGTGGCTGAGCAGATTGTGCCGATTGAATACGCTGGAGATCTCTTTATTGCGATGTATAATAACCGTCTTTTTGAGAATCTCTGCATCACTCCTACGCAAGATACTACTCACATATACATTAATGGTAATCCGAACCCTGTTGTAACACTCGATTTAGGGGAGAGTTATACCTATTTGCCAAGCAACTCGCCAACCATAGCCACGATGATAACCTCTGACAAGCCGATTCAAGTGTTTCAGCTTACTGGTTCTGATGGTGAGGCAGGTGGAACTCAGCTTCCCGCTTTAGGTTGTACAGGTTCCCAAGAGGTGGTCTATGCGCGTCCTTCCTATTCTACGCATTTGAAACTCTCTATTGTGGTGCCAACCACCTATGTCAACGGCTTTACGATGTCTGCCGGCAATACCAATATTCCGTTGCCAGCCAGCGCCTTCACGCCACTGCCATACGATCCTACATGGTCCTACTGCTATCAGGATTTCTCAAACTCTGTGCCCACCCAAACGGTGATGATTATTCAGAATTCATTGGGACCTTTTCATCTCGGCATTCTAGACTACTACACTGGAATGTCATCATCTTTGGGCTATTTTAGCGACTATAGCAGCAATGGCCATATCACAATGATGATGAATGACGTCTATTGTTTACACGATAGCATTCCATTCAACTATATCACGGAGAATGTTGACTCTCTTAGACTTGTCACGCCCTCTGGCGATACGTTGATGCAAGAGCCCTTTGTGCTTCAAGACGTTTCATTGGCAGATACGGGTCTCTATTATGTTATTGGACATAGTACAACGGGTTGCGACAATGCTTGGGTCCACGATAGTATTCAGATTCATATCGTTAACTCCTATAAACCTGATTTGGGTCCTGACCGTTACCTATGCAATGGCGAGTTTATTTATCTCGGGACAGGATATGATGCATCCGATGCCAATTATTTATGGAATACGGGAGATACCGATACCAGCATTATGGTGTTGGCGTCGGGTGAGTATATTCTCAATGTTTTGCTGGATAATACCGGAGCTTCGACAGTTTGCCAGAGCTCCGATACGGTTAATATCTTTTATTATCCTCAGCCGTATGCTAATTATGAGGCTAGTCAGACTTCCGGTTGTTCACCTTTAACCATCCATTTCACGAATCAAACCACGCCTGATACGCTATCCTATACTAGCGTCTGGACAGTTTGGAATGAGAATGGAGATGTGGTGTACTCCTCATTTGACAATTCTCCCACATGGAATTTTGAAAATAATGGAACTTATACGGTTAAACTGCTAGTTTTCTCACAGGATGGTTGTGTGGATTCCCTTATTCGTTGGGATTATATCCACGTATATCCGCAGCCGGAACTTGACTTTTCAGCTGATCCTGAGATCTCCATGATGAGTGAAAATGGCGGTCTTGTGCAGTTTACGTCTTATCTTTCCGAAAATGTAATAGGAAATCCGTCCAATCATCTAACTTGGGATTTTGGTGATGGTTCTACCGAAGAAGAGGATTACAATCCATCACATACATACGATACCTGGGGTGACTATATCGTGACTTTGTCTCTTTCTACAGATGAAGGATGTGCTGACCAAGTGAGTCATACTGTGGTTTTAGAGGATGACCTTATCTTCCCGAATGTCATCACGCCGAATGGTGATGGAATTAATGATGTCTGGGCGATTGGGAATTTGAATACCACCATCAATCCTGAAGATCCGGACGAATATCGTACGAATAAACTTTACATCTATAATCGATGGGGAAAACTCGTATTTAAGGCAAAGAATTACGATACTTATTCAAAAGACGGGCAGATCACTTTGGGTGAAAATCCTTTCACTGGAGAGGATCTTTCGGACGGAGTTTATTACTACTCTTTCTATTACAAGGGAAAGGCCAAAGTGACGCAGTACAACGGTTCACTGACCATTGTCAGGTAGAAGAATCTGTTCCCACGGATAAACGACATCTGCTAAAAATAGTGCTTGCGGCGGCATGGAAGTGCCTGCTGAGCATCTGTTTTTCTCTTCAATAATGTGTCGGAAATCTTCCACACTCATTTTTCCTAATCCCACATCGAGTAGTGTGCCGACGATAGCGCGTACCATATTTCGTAGAAAACGATTAGCCGTGATGGTGAACATCAGTTCATTGTCTTTAACTGTCCATTCCGCTTTTGTGATGTGGCATATGAAGTTGTTGACTTGTGTGTGAACTTTGCTGAAGCTTGTGAAATCTTCATATTGCAATAACAGCGTAGCCGCCTCGTTCATTTTTTCAACGTCTGGTTTGCGATAGCTGAAATAGCGGAGGTGAGCTAGGAATGGATCTTTTTCCGTCGTGATATAGTAATGGTAGGTGCGTTCTATGGCGTCAAAGCGAGCGTGAGCCTGAGGCTGTACTGGGAAAATCTTGTAGATGACGATGTCCGAGGAGAGATAGTTGTTGAATTTATCTTTGAAGACTTCGCAATCTTCGATGACCATGCCAACTGGCAAGTCGAAATGTGCATAATAGGATGAGCTGTGTACGCCGGTATCGGTGCGCCCGCAACCCGTGATAGGGATCCGGTCACAGTGTAGTAGCAGTGACAGTCCGCGCTCCAATGTTTCCTGCACCGAGGGATGGTGCGGCTGTATCTGCCATCCGAAAAAGGCAGCGCCGTTGTACGCCAGGTGCATAAAGAAGCGTTGGGTTTCCATTTTAGATTAAAGCCTCTTGGATAGATTGTACAATGTAACGGACATCCTCTTCTGAGACACATGGTCCGCTAGGAAGACAGAGACCCTGCTTGAAGAGAGATTCGGAGACGCCGTTTGTGTAGGCCGGGCAGTTCTTGAAGACTGGCTGTTTGTGCATAGGTTTCCAAAGAGGTCTGGCCTCAATATTTTTGGCATCCAGGAAGACACGCATAGCCTCTACATTGGTGTTGGGCTCGCAGTCGGTGTGCAGAGCGGAGTTCTGGTGAACTACACCCGCGGCACCGCCCACAGCTCCCTGCACGCTGGTCTGGTAGGCCTTTTCCTGTCCCTGGACTTTCAACTCAGAATCCAGCAAGATGGTGTTGAGCCAGAAATTGGACTCGTATGATTTGTTGGGCTCGCCATGTACGGTGATGCCATCCACAGACTGAAATAGTTCAGTATAAAGCTCATAGAGACGACGATGGTGTGCGATGTGCTCTTCTGCTACCGTCATCTGCCCACGGCCGATACCCGCACAGACGTTACTCATTCGATAGTTATAACCGATGTGCTCATGTTGGTAATATGGATAAGCCTCCCGCGCCTGGGTGGCATAATACATGATCTCTTTCCAAGTAGCTTCGTCTGGACAGACGAGAGCACCGCCACCAGAGGTGGTGATCATCTTGTTGCCATTGAAACTTAGCACTCCGTAACGACCAAAAGTACCTAACACTTGACCGCCGATCTTGGATCCGAAACCTTCTGCTGCATCTTCAATGATGGGAATATCATACCGTTTTGCAATTTCCATAATGCTTTGGATGTCATAAGGCATGCCATACAACGCAACTGGAATGATGGCTTTGGGTTTGCGGCCTGTGAGTTCCATGCGATCTATGATGGCTTTCTCCAATAAAACGGGATCCATATTCCAACTATGCGGTTCACTGTCTATAAATACGGGTGTGGCACCTAGGTAGGTGATTGGGTTTGAAGAGGCACAAAAAGTAAAAGACTGTACCAGAACTTCATCTCCAGGTTGCACTCCACAGGCAATTAATGCAAGGTGTACTGCAGCAGTTCCAGAAGATAGGGCTACAACACGTTTGCCCTGGCCAACAAATCCTTCAAGATCTTTCTCGAAACCATTCACATTGGGTCCCAAAGGAACAACCCAGTTGGTGTCGAATGCCTCCTTGACATACTTTTGCTCCATATTGTCGTCACTCATGTGAGCCAGACAGAGATAGATTCTTTTATCCATAATTCTTTCTTTAGAATAGCAGCCGCAAAAATAGAAAAAATATGGCTGTCGTTATTGAAAATGTAGAAAATGTGGAAGAGACAAACCATCCATTTCCGCGATAAACACCCGGAATTATTGTATTTTTGTGCCGTAAAGATGTGATTATGCTTCGCGGAGGTAAAGTTTTGAGATATAGTTGTTTAAAAGTATTTGGTCTCTTTTTCTTGACTGTTATACTATGCTTAGGTTGCGCCACTTCCCGTCAACTGAAGTCAGGAGATCTCCTTTTTGTCGGCTTACCTGTGGACTATGCTTCTTCAGATAAGGAGATGTCGGGCGCTATAGCAGAAGCTACGGGAGAAGAGAATGCCGTCAACTATATCCATGTTGCCATTGTGGAGGTGGATGAACAGGGTAAACTTTGGATTGTGGATGCTACCACAAATCGAGGTGTAGACCGTCATCCAATGGATACAACATTGTCAGATTTTAGACTTAAGGATGGGAGTTATCCTGTCATTGATCTATATCGTCTTCGTAACAGCCATAAGGCAGCGCAATTTGCACAGCAGGCACGACAGTTTTGTGGCCAGCCATACGATTTATACTTTCTCCCCGACAATGGTGCGATGTACTGTAGTGAGTTGGTGTACGAGTCTTATGTTACGAAAAGAGGCCGTCATCTTTTCATGACAGTTCCGATGAACTTCAAATCTGCTGATGGAACGTATCCTATCTATTGGATTAACCTTTTTGAACGTATAGGGCAACCCATTCCACAGGGTGTTCCTGGTACGAATCCTAACGACATGGCTAAAGCGCGCAATCTGAAAAAGATCCGCAATAGCAAGTTGTTACCCCAATAAAAATGTTCTTACTCTTTCTTTTTTTCCTTTTTCTCATCCAACTCTTCTGGATAGGGACAGGTTGGATAGTTTGTCTTTACGAAAGAGTAGATAAGCAAGCCAATGCCTAAGAGAATGGCAGGGATGCTGAGCCATTGACCATTGTTCAGCACATGACCAACCTCGCTTTCAACTTGAACCTCCTTGAAGAATTCGATGATGAAGCGAGCGATAAAGATAACGGTAAGGGTAATACCAGAAGTGCGACCAGCGGCCACTTTACCTTTGGCGAACTTGAAGTAATAAATGGTAAGACAGGCGAAGAGTGTCAGATAAACAATAGCTTCGTAGATTTGGGCGGGGTGGCGGAATGTGCCGGCAATTCCAAGTCCACCGAGAGTGAAGTCAAATGCCCACGGAACATCTGTGATTTTGCCCACAATTTCGTGATTCATCAAGTTCCCGCAACGTACGAGACCTGCCGCGATGGGGATGGCTATAGCCATACGATCCAGTAACCAAAGGAAGTTGATTTTATGACGCCAAGTGTAATAGATAACAAATAGAATGATTGCGATGACTCCACCATGACTTGCAAGACCTTGGTATCCAACAAACTGACCATCGTGGAAGGGCAAGATTATCTCTAACGGATTCGTAATAAACATCTTAGGCTCATAGAAGAGGAAATGTCCTAAGCGCAGACCTACAATTGTCCAGAGGATAGTCCAAAACGAGATTTTGTCGAGGAGTGTCTGTGACAGATGTTCAGTCTTGAAGATGCGTTGAAGTGTGTAGTAAGCAAGCAAAAAGCCGATAGCCAGGAAGAGGCCATACCAACGAACTTCAACGGAGCCAATGTGAAAGGCGATAGGACTGACGGTCCAGGTGACAGTGCCCAATATATTATACAAAAGGTGGTTCATCTTTTATGTTTTTTTAAGGTGCAAAGATACGTTTTTTATGGAAAAAATAGGGAAGGCTTAATCTCCTTCAGTTACTAAATGATAGAAAAGTTCTATGCCTTTATGAATAATACTGTCGGGGAAATCAAAGTCTGGGTGATGAAGGGGCGGTTGCTCTTCGCCGGATCCAAGACCGAAGAGAGCGCCGGGATAGTGTTGTGTCAACAGGCCGAAGTCCTCGCCCCAGGAAAAAGGAGTCTCCTTATCCGCATAAGGATATTGCAGTTTGGAGCATACGTTTTTCAATTGCTGGACCATGGCAGGATCGTTCTTGGAGGCGGCAAAATACTCTTTCCAAGAAATCTTATGCTGGAGACCGTCGCGTTCTGCCAATGATGCGGACAGATGTTCGATGTTGGCTTTCATCTCCTGTAAAAGAGCATCATCTTTTGCGCGGATGGTGAAGCGAAGTACAGCATGCCCTGCGGTGACGCCATAGGCAGGCTCTCCAATGCGAAACTCTATCAGAGTGGCGATACGATAGTCATCACGCAGCATGTCGTGTTGAGATAGGGCTAAGATTTTGTCAGTGAGTTCTTTGGCGGCAGGGTAGGGTGATAATGCTTTAAGCGGTTCTGCGGCATGGGAGGTGCGCCCATGCAACTCTATGTCGCAACTGATAACAGAGCATGTAAAGCTGTTCTCACGGCAGATGACGTTGCCTAGCGGAATGCCAGGGATGTTGTGAAGGGCAAAGACTCTGTCGGGCTTGTGCTGTTCCAGAAATTTGGAGTCGAGCAGTTGTGCAGCGCCCTCGCCAGTCTCTTCCGCTCCTTGGAAGAAGAGCAGAACCTTGCCATGAGGCAGTGGATCCTTTGATAAGCGTTCTGCCAAACCAAGCAAGATGGTGGTGTGCCCATCATGTCCGCACTTGTGGGCAACACCGGGAGTCTCGGAACGGTATGGGAGATCCAGAGTTTCGTTTACTCGCACTGCATCAAAATCGCCACGTATTAGAGTTGTTGGACCTCCGCCAAAGTCGTATTCAGCGACAATATGGTTCGCGTTGTCAAAAGTGTGAATCTTTGTAGGGTGCAGACTCTTCAGCACCTCAAGAATATAAGCTTTGGTTCGAGTCTCTTGATTGGAGGCTTCCGCTATGCGGTGCAATTCGTGACGTGTCTTTGCGTACTCCATAGTCTCATAGTTTCAGTGATGATAAGGCTCGCCTCTTAGAATGGTGAATGCCCGATATAGTTGTTCGTTGAAAATGACGCGTGTCATGATGTGAGGGAAGGTGAGCTGCGACAAAGCAATCTTGGCATTTTGCCGTGCATAAACATCACCTGAGAAACCATAAGCTCCGCCAATGACGAAAACTAAGGTCTTGATACCGCTGGAAAGATGCGATTGGATATAATTGGCAAAACCTTGAGAGGTGAATTCTTTGCCTCGTTCGTCCAATAACACTACATAGTCGGAAGAATCTATCTTCTTGAGTATCAATTCTCCTTCACGCTTGCGTTGCTCGTCTTGAGATAAGGACTTGGTATTTTTAAGATATGGTATGGCAATCGGTTCGTAGGGGATATAAAACCGTATCTTTTGGGCATATTCTTGAATAGCCTTGTCGAAGATGTCGCCATCAGGTTTACCAATCCAAATCAGTTTTATTTTCATATTTAAATTCTAGATGGGTCTATCGGAAATACGAAGTCGCGGTTGTCGGCATCGGAGAGCATACACTGGTCGCAGATGGTGAGTTCACCATTGAGACGGCGTTGCACCATATCGCCAAGACGTTCTTGCAGAGCATCGATCTCCACATAACGGATTATTTCGTTGGCAAAGGCAAACATGAGCAGCTTACGGGCGTTATGCTCGCTGATGCCTCGGGAGCGCAGGTAAAAGAGAGCTTCGTCGTCAAGCTGTCCCACAGTGGCACCATGACTACACTGTACATCGTCAGCATAAATCTCGAGAAATGGAGTTGTATTGACTTTGGCCTTGTCAGTCAGCAAGATATTGCGATTGGTCTGGAAGGCTGCGGTGCGCTGTGCGTCAGGATGGACTACGACATGTCCGTGGAATCCAGCCACTGCCTCATCGTCCATGATGCCCTTGTAAAGCTGCTTGCTGGTGCAGTCGGTAGAGCAGTGATTGACCTTGATATGATTGTCGCACTGTTGGCTCTTGTCCACAAGATAGAGTCCGTACAATTGCGCATCAGCAAAGGGCTCGCACAGGTTAACCACGATGCTGTTGCGTATGTAACCCGCATTAAAAGTCACCGTGTTGGAGTGGAAATGAGTGTGACCCTTCTGATGAACGTAAAGGTGGTTATAGAGTTCCGACTCTTTCTCTTTGTTCTCCGTTTTGTAATAATGCATCTGAGCATTCTCAGACATGTAAACCTCTGTTACAACGTTGAGGAAGGTATTGCTATAGCGGACAGAATCGTCGCACTGAATCAGAGACATTTCAGCGCTTTTGCCTAAGTAGATGACGTGACGATTTTGCACAAGCAGGTCGCGCTGGGTGTTGACGACTGAGATGATCTGGAAGGGATCGGCAACTTTCACATCGTCAGGGATGTAGATGAAAACGCCGTCGGTATATTGGGACTCATTCAGAGTGGTGAGTTCGTCTTTTTCGGTATGACTGAATGCCTGGTGGCAGTTTTGGATGATTTCGGGGTAGGACTCTTGAGCGGCGCGCAGACTGCCGAAAACGACTCCGTTTTCAAGGCGAGTGAGCGGCTGCTGTTTGTGCATGTACCAGCCGTTGAGCATCGGCAGAGTGGTGGTGTCCAGGTTCCAGATCTGGCATTTGAAAACCTCCTCTAACGGACGGTAGGGGTCTGGTTGTGCCTGCAGCTGAAACTGCGATAACTTTTGAGCATAAGATGTTTTGGCTTTCATCACTCTCTATTTTGCAGATTCGTACTCTTCCTTGATCCAGTCATAGCCGCGTTTTTCCAATTCGAGAGCTAACTCCTTTGTGCCGGTCTTGACTATTTTGCCGTCAAATAGCACGTGAACAACGTCGGGCACGATGTAGTCGAGCAGACGCTGGTAGTGGGTGATGACGATGGTGGCGTTGTCCTTGGTCTTAAGGTGGTTGACGCCGTTGGCCACGATGCGAAGAGCGTCGATGTCAAGTCCAGAGTCGGTCTCGTCAAGGATGGACAATGTCGGTTCCAGCATGGCCATCTGGAAGATCTCGTTGCGCTTCTTCTCACCACCGGAGAACCCTTCGTTGACGGAGCGGTTGCTCAGTTTGTCGGTCAGCTCGACAACTTTCTGTTTTTCGTTCATCAGACGCAGAAACTGGGCGCCGTTGAGCGGATCAAGACCGCGGTATTCACGGATCTCGTTCAGGGCTGTGCGCATAAAGTTGGCAATGCTTACCCCCGGAATCTCTACAGGATATTGGAAACCGATGAAGATACCCTCGCGGGCACGGTCCTCAATGGACATGTTCATCAAATCCTTACCTTTGTAGATGATACGGCCTTCCGTGACATCATAACCCTCCTTGCCGGCAATGACGGAAGCCAATGTGCTTTTGCCAGTACCGTTAGGTCCCATAATGGCGTGTACTTCACCTGCATTGATCTGTAAATCAACGCCTTTCAGAATCTCTCTTCCTTTGATGGAGACATGTAGATTTTCTATTTTCAGCATAATACTATAGTTCTATAATAAGAATCGGCAAAAGTACAAAAAAAAGGTTGCATTTTTTAGGGCAAAAAGGTTATTTTTGCCCTCTTAATTATTACGTCAATCATGTTTAAAACTTATTCTGCTTCAGCTGGTTCGGGTAAGACCTTTAACTTGGTGGTTGAATATTTGACCGTCTGTTTCAAAAATTTATGTGTCAAGAAACCTTTTCAGTCTAATGAAACCCCGTCGTCTGCATCCCGCGAAACGTTCCGTAAAATATTGGCTATGACCTTTACCAATAATGCAGCTGCCGAGATGAAGCAACGCATTATGGATGTTCTGAAAGAATTGGTTTCCACGCCGGTCGATGAGGAGTTGCCCAATTATCATGATTACTATAAAAACATTATTACCCGAGTCTTTGGTGATCCGCTGCCGATTTCATCCTATGAAGCTAGACAGAGAATCCAACGTGCTGCCCAATTGCAATTGCAGAGTATTCTTTATGATTATGACCGCTTTGCTGTTACTACTATTGATAGTTTTAACCAACGAATAATTCGTTCTTCAGCTCTGCGCTTAGGTCTTAACCTTAGTTACTCCGTGGAAATTGACCTGGAGGAGTTCTATCTGCAAGTGGTCAATGAAGTGCTGGACGATCTGCGTAGTGGTGACAAATTGACTAGTCGGATTATGAAGTATCTGAGAAGTGAAGTTGAGGAAAAAGGTAGTGCTAATGTTGAATTTTTTCTCCTTTCTACCTTGAAACTTTTATATGGAAATACAGAAGATAACTACAAATATCTTGCAAGGTTAAGAATGTTGGATAACGCCCTTTTTGAGCAAAAAATTGAAGAGTGGCGTAAATTTGTCTATGAAACGGTTCCAAATGATTTGAAATCAAATGCAGTGCCATTTTGCCAAAAGATTCTCAATTGTTTAAAAGTTTCCATGGATAAGACTCCAAAGAGTGTTAATGATAATTTGTTTAAAGCTGTCAGCAACTGGGTTGCGAATCCTACTGTTTTATTAAACGCAACGAAGTATACTTCAAACGTAAATTACATTAATAAACTTGTTGATGGACTTTTTTTAAATAAAGGCAATACGATGGACGATGATTCTATGAAAATTGTCCGTGATGAGGCTGAACATTTAAGTTTATGGGTTAATGAAAATCTTAAAAAATATTTCAACTACTCAATATTGCTTAAAAATGCTGATAAGTTGTTGATTATTTTTGATATGCAGAAGAAAATGGATCAGTTGAAAGAGATACGTGGTCTCTTTTTCCTGTCAGAATCCAATATCATGCTGCATGAGGAGTTGTCTAAAACGGGTGATGATTCTCCCGTGATTTATGAGAATCTCGGTTTCCATCATTTTTTCTTGGATGAATTCCAAGATACTTCTATTATGCAGTGGGACAATATGAAGCCTTTGATTAGCAACAATGCACTTTCAGAAACGGGTGATGCTTTTCTTTTTGGGGATGTAAAACAGGCTATCTATCGATGGCGTAATGGAGATGCGCAGATTCTACAAGATCTCTCTTCTTTTGTTACTCAAAATGCTCATGGTTACGGTTTTACAAACCTTTCTAAAAGTGGCTTTCAGAAGGAGGTACTAGACAACAATTTCCGTACTCTAAAAAAAGTAGTGGAATTCAATAATGATTTTTTTAAAAATTATGCGGCCAAAGCTGGTAATCAGGAGATGTACCAAGATGTGAAGCAGATTCCACATCAGCAGGATTCGGGTTTGGTGGAGGTTTTTTTCTATAATAAAAATAAGAAAAAAACAGGAAAAAATAAAACGGAAGAGCAGAGTGGAAATGATTATGAATTACAAGTTCCAAATCTGCCAAAATCTTTTTCTCAATTAAAAGAATTTGCAGAAAAATATAAGAAAGAGTTGAAAGCAGTGGATTTTGAGATCCTTTTTGCCGTGCAGGACGCCCTAAACCGCGGTTATTCAGCTTCGGACATAATGCTCCTTTTCCGGTATAACCGAGAATTGACAAACGCTTCACAATGGCTTATTCGTTATGGTCTTCAGGTGGAGACGAAAAAGTCTTTGCTATTGAGTGAGGCTCCTGAAGTTATGGTCATTATCGAAACTTTAAAATTGCTGAAGAACCCTAATGACAATCTTGCCAAAGCTAATATCATTATTACGTTGGCTCAACTTGCTGACCTTCCTGATGTTTTTTCAGAGAATGTTTTTTCTTTGCAGAGGAGGGATGAGGATTTTTTCCAGAGTTTTATAAAGAAACATTTCGGCAAGGAAATTCCATTGAATGAATGGCGCAGGGAATCTCTTTGGGTCATTATCGCGAATATTATTTCCACTTATAAACTCAATGAACTGAAGAGTCCTTTCATCCATGATTTTCTCGATTATGTCTTTAATTTTCTCGCAATTAGAAATGACGATGTGGCACTTTTTCTGGATCGTTGGGAATTCTTGATGAATGATAAGGACAAGAAGATGCCATCCATACAGTCGTATGCCAAACAGAATGCCGTTAAATTGATGTCTATTCATGGTTCCAAAGGTAAAGAGAGTCCTGTCGTCATCTATCCGTCTGGCAGTGCAACACGAAAACCTTTGGAGTTGTGGACTGATGATTTGACGGATACAACCAAAGACAAAGAAATACAGCGAGTCGCCTATGTGGGAGGTAGTGAATCTCTTTTTATGGTTTCAGACTTCGCCGAAGAATATTCCATTGCACGAAGTAGGGAGGACGTTGATGATCTGAATGTTACCTATGTGGCACACACTCGTGCTAAAGATATTCTCTATTTGGTGGCTGAACAAAAAGATGATGACAAGAAAGTCACTTATTCTCAAGTTTTGCGAGATTTTGTTCTTCATGCTAAGAATAGTGAAGGAAATCATTATTTTATTGCTGATGAATCAATTAACAACCACTTTTTTGTCGGGGATATTAATTGGGTGAAAAGAAAAAAGAAGGAGAAAGTGGTTCCGCAATCGAATCATCCAGCAATGACTGTTTCCAATTTCTCGATTAGTGACTTAGTTGTCTCTACCGACATGCCTGATAATGATCCTCGCGCTATAGGTACGAAAGTCCACGAATATCTGTCACGTCTGATTTCTTTCCCGCAAAATGAAGCGGAAGTGGAAAGTGCTCTTCGTGAGACACCAGAACTATATCAGCCCTATCTGGAGAAGTTCTTCCATCAGATCATCTCCGACCCAGAACTCAAGCTTTTTTATGGCCCCGATGCCAAAGCCTATAACGAGATCACAATTATGATTTCTGATAAGGTGACGAAACGCCCAGATCGGGTAGCATTTCTCAATGGCCAGGTTCGGGTATATGACTACAAGACAGGTCATGATGATCCAGAATACAAAAATCAGCTGGAAGAGTACTGCCAGCTGATTCGTGAAATGGGTTATGAAGATGTGCAGGGGCGCCTGATCTTCCTGAACTTATAATGTCAAGCGAACTCCCACGAAGAAGGATCTTGGGAGCAGCGGACCGTAAATGTAGCTGGATTCGCGGCTCATACCAACACCTAGGTCTTTCTGATAGGAATTGAAGATGTTTTGTACTCCGGCATTGAGTTGGAGAACAGCGGAGGTTTCCTTCTTGCCTTCTTGTGTAAGACTTTTGTTTCTGATTTGAAAATCGTAGGCTATTTTGCCGCTTAGGTCAAAAAAGGTCTGGGTTACGGTCAGTGCGGGGGTCGGAATCTCATGAGGTACGAGCATCGGACCTGTGAGGGTGCCGTTGAGAGACAGAATCAGATGGCGCCAGGGGTTACTTTCTATCATCAAATTACCATAGATGTTGGGTGTTCTGAGCATACGTTGCTCGGGTGCTGCCTCTTCACTCCATTGAATCGGTTTGTTATAGCGGCTGCTTTGAATGGTCAGACCTACGCTGGCGTTAATCCATTGCTTCCAGGTTGCGTTGATTTCCACATGGGCTCCCATAACACTACCTTTATCTGCATTATAACGCTCCATCCACTCTTGTCCCAAACTGTCAGTGACACGTCGGGTGGCAAAGATATGGTTGAGGAAGGTGTAGAATCCCTCAACTTCCATGTCCAGACGTAAAGCGCCTAAGCGAAGGTCATAGTCAACAGATACTGTTGCGCTGTGGGAGCGCTCTTCGCGGAGATCATCGGCCAGACGGCCTTGAACGCGCTCGCCTTCGACCATGGCCACATGAAGATCATCGTCATAGGCTTGCGGTGCTCGGAATCCTGTGCCGTAGCCAATGCGTATCGACAAGGGGCGGATGGGACTGTAACGTACACTTACACGCGGACTTACTATCGGTTTTGCCATTAAGGAATGTTTGTCGAGACGTACACCAATAAGGATAGACCATTGTTTGTTTTGCCATTCGTTTTGCAAGTATGCACTGTAAATATGCACTAACTGGTCGGTGTAGTTCTGATACCCGGGAACGGAGTCGTGGAGGATGTCTAGGTTATATTCGATACCGGCGGTGAGAGTTGCTGGCATGAACCATAGTTTGTCAAAGGAGTATGTGTAGCGTGCGCCATCAAGAGTAGAGAAACTGTGTGTGTAACCATAGCCGTTCAATGCGTTGGCGATCTCTTCGGCACTGCCCCAGCCAATGCCACCATTGTAGCTTTCGCGATTAGTATTTTGGAGGCTGGCGTAAACTTCCAGACAGTGTTTGCCAAAGTGAACGTGGTAATCGATTTGTCCACTGTGGAGACGATGCTCCGCGCCTTCCGAGATGTTGGACTCGTGAGGTTGCAATCCCAGATTGTTGCCGCCGCGGTGCTCATCACGCAGCGTGTGATATTGGATGCTCAACTTGGAATGTAGTGAAGGGCGCCAGTAGGCATTGAATCCAAGGGCAAGGTTCCGCAGTTTTGGAATATCACTGAATCCGTCGTTGTTATGATCGTAAGGGTTACGAATACGGCTCTGCCCGAACATGTGGATACCCGCTCTGTTGTTGGGGGTTACCAATGACACGGATGCTCCGGTAGTATTGTCAAAGGCTGAGATGCCACCGATGCCTGTGAGCGTATGGCTGACTGTTGCCGTATTGCGCATGCTCTCCTTGGTGATGATGTTGATGGTGCCACCGACAGCCGATGCGCCGAACAGAGCACTGCCGCTGCCGCGAATGATCTCCACACGGTCAATCATCTCTGCTGGAAGCTGCTCAAGCCCGTATGCTCCACCCATGGCGGAGACGACTGGACGAGAGTCAATCAAAATTTGTGTGTATTGGCCACCTAATCCGTTGATGCGCGCTTGTGTGAAACCACAAGTCTGGCAGCCGGTCTCAACTCGCACACCCGTGGAGTAAGATAGACCCTGTGCCAGACAGACAGAGTTGGTCGTCTGCATGGTTTTGGCCGATAATACCTCTACCAAGGTGGGCGCCTGATGCCGTAAGGTTTGCTCTCGGTTGGATGAGACAACCACCTCATCCATTTGAACTGTATCTTGATAATCTAAATTCTGAGCCGTCAAGCTCAAAGCACATACCCACACCATAAGCGTGAGTAAATACTTCAAATGTATATATCTCATAGTGAATTTTTCTGTTAAATAAATGATGAAATACGACTTTTACAAGCCGATGAGATGAAGAAGGAAATGATATTTAACAGAAAAAAGGCGGTGCTCGCCATAAAGCAAGATCTATGGAGGATTGGACAATCTTTTCCTCTGTGTATCTATGATGTACCGTGGTTTCGTTACAAGAAACAAAACCATCATTCGGTTGGTTTTCAACTACCTTGACAATGGAGAAGTTGCAGATGAGACACTCTTCATCGTTTACTCCTTCATATTGGGAGATTACGGTGTGACTGTTGTTGTGGTCGGAAATGTGAAGACCCTCCAACGGACAGATGACATCCTCAAATACGACAGTGTGGTGGTGGTGAAACGATTTGCCTACCATCATTACGCAGAACGCTGCGCATAAAAAACAGGATAATATCTGAGTTAAACGCTGTCGCATATTGAACGGCCGCAAAAATATAAAAAATGATGTTTTGTTAACGATAAAATGATATTTTTTTAGGACATATCGTTTGTTTGGTGATTCCAGTAATCTTTGACCTACCTTTTATTTTTACTGTATTAGCACACTAATACACTTTTTCTCCGAAATTTTAGTCGTTTTTGTGAAGAATAAATCGAATGCTAGTTGTAAATGGTTGATAATAAGCAAGAAAAAATTTTCATTATGCGAAACAACCTATTATTCAAAACTATATTTTTGCGGTGTTCTAGTTTATTAATACACCAAGTCAGTATTCTCTGTCTTTCAGTAACCTAGAAAATCGTATTATTGCTCCCCCTTTCGGTTTATATAGATTATTTTTAATAACAAATTTTATACCAATATGATAAAGAGAATTTTCCTATGCGTGATCTGCGCGCTTTTTCTCCTTCCGACATTCGCTCAGGAGAAAATGAAAGCTCAACCTATTAAGAGCAAGTCGGGCATTCATTATGAATATATGGACCCCTCCGTCAATCCTGGCGACGATTTTTTCAAATATGCCACGGGTAATTGGATCAAACACAATCCTCAACCGCCCATCTATCCGATGTGGGGTTCTTTCACGAAACTCGATGACGATAACACCAAGGCTGTAGCCGGTATTATTCAAGACATTGCGAAAAGACGCAATAAGCCGGGTACAATTGAGCAGAAAATAGGTGACCTCTACAATATGGCAATGGACAGCGCCCGCCTAAATCGAGAGGGTGCCGCCCCGCTGTTGGCTGAGATTGCCCGCATCAAGGCCGTTCAAAGTCGCGATGAACTGTTCAAATATCTCACGCGTGAGCACGACAACCTTCTATGGTCTCTCTACATTGGCGTGGACGATAAGAATGCCTCCCAGCATATTGTCTCTATCAGCCAAGGAGGTCTCTCTATGGGTAACCGTGACTACTATGTATCCAAAGACCCGGAGATTGTGAAAATCCGCAAGGCTGCTATTGAGCATTACGAGAACCTCTTTAAATTGTGTGGTTACTCTGCCAAACAAGCTAAGAAGAATGTGAAGACTATCTGGGCTATGGAGACCAAAATGGCAAAGGTCAGCTACTCCATTGAACAGATGCGTGATCCAGAGGCTAATTACCACAAGATGACTGTGGCAGAGCTTTCCAAGAGTTGCAACAACTTCGATTGGGCTACCTATCTTCGCAATTATGGTTATGATAGAACTTCTGAGGTTTTGGTAGGTCAACCTGAACCTGTAGCGCTCGGTTGTGATATGATGATGAAAGAGTCCCTTGAGAATCTCAAACTCCTTTACATCTTCCGTGCTATCCAAGGCGCCGCTCCCTATCTTTCCGATGATTTCATTGCAGAGAATTTTGCATACAACAGCAAAATTTCCGGCGCTAAGGAGATGACACCTCGTTGGCAACGCTCTGTTGATCTGGTTAGCGGTTTCCTCAACGATGCTGTTGGTCAGATGTATGTCAAGAAATATTTCCCGCCTGAAGCTAAAACTCGTATGCTGGAGTTGGTCAAGAATCTTCAGATTAGTCTCGGTGAGCGTATCAAGGCCCAGACATGGATGAGCGAAGAGACTAAGAGAGTGGCTCTTGACAAACTCAACGCCTACTATGTTAAGATTGGTTATCCTGACAAATGGGAAGATCTGTCCAAACTCGTTGTTGACCCTAGAAAATCTCTCTATGAGAATATTATTGAGGCTAGCCGTTTCTACTTTGAACTTGACAAACAGAAAAACTACAATAAACCTGTAGATCGCGACGAATGGCATATGCCCGCACAGATGGTGAATGCCTACTACAATCCTACCACTAACGAGATCTGTTTCCCCGCTGGAATTCTGCAACCTCCTTTCTTTGATATGAAAGCCGATGATGCTACCAACTATGGTGCTATTGGCGTGGTTATCGGTCATGAGATGACTCACGGCTTTGACGATCAAGGCAGTCAATACGATAAGGATGGTAATCTCAAAACCTGGTGGGCAGAGTCTGACGTGAAAGCCTTCAAACTCGCTACCGAGAAAATGGCAGTTTATTTTGACTCCTTGTGGGTAATTCCCGGACAATTGCATAGCAACGGTCGCCAGTGCTTGGGCGAGAATATCGCTGACCATGGTGGACTGAACGTAGCTTACGATGCTCTGCAAATGGCTCAGAAGAAACATGGTCGTCTGCCTGATGAGAATGGCTTCACACCTGAACAACGCTTCTTCCTTTCATTCGCCAATGTTTGGGCCGGCGTCTCCTCTGATGAGATTCTGCGCTATCTCACAATTAACGATGTCCACTCGGTTAACTATCTCCGTGTAAATGGAGGATTGTCTCAATGCGAATATTGGTACAAAGCCTTCAACATCCAACCCACTAACAAACTCTATGTGGAACCCTCAAAACGAGTAGACATCTGGTAATCAGAATACTCGATAATCTATACGTCCCTCAGAGGTTGATGAAGACCTTTGAGGGATTTTTTTATTTAATTGAAAATTAAAAGTTGAAAATTGAAAATTTGTTTATCTTCGCTGCCATATTGTATATGGCCATTATCATTATGGTACGTTTATTTTTTTAACATCGAAATTTCTTAAAAATGAAAAAAACGATACTTTTTAGCGTCTTTTTGATGATTGTATGGGCAATCCAAGCTGTTCCTCAACCGACAGATAACAAGTCGATTACGAGTGTGGTGGTGACCCCCGACACCCGACTTGTAGGTGTGGGAAATCACAATGAGTTGATGATGAGAGTGTTAGTGAACTATACTGGAGAGTCTGTCGGCCTGACATCTCTTACTTTAAATATGGATGGCTCTTCCCATTCTGGTCTTGTGGATCAGGTGAAGGTTTACTCCACAGGGAGCACGGGATATTTTGACGGACGCACTTTGACAGGCGCCACCCTGTTGGGCAATTGTGTTCCAGGTTCGGGAGATTTCGTTTGTCCGTTGCAGGGAAGTCTCGTTCAAGGTGCTAATTATCTGTGGATTACGGTAGATATTGCTGATGCTGCTGATGAAGGTGAGGTGGTGGTCGCGACCCTTAAGTTTGTGAATACCGCTGAGGAAAATTATGCTGTCTCCACCTCTGCCGGTAGCGGAATGCGCGAGATCATCCTTCGTCGTACGGTAATCTATCGCCCTGGCGACTATAACTCTACCAACTATCGTATCCCGGCGGTCATTACAGCCTCTGATGGATCGATTGTTGTCGCCACGGACAAACGTAAATACAATGAAAATGACCTGCCTGAAGATATAGACATCATCTGTAACCGTAGCACCGATGGTGGGCGCACGTGGAGCGAGCCGGTCACCATTGCCCAGGGTACTGGTTATGCGCAGGGCTTCGGCGACTGCGCTTTAGCTCGGACTAATGAGGATAATACCCTCATAGCAGCTTTTGTCGGTGGAGTAGGGCTCTGGAACTCTACCCCTTCCAATCCAATGCGTTCCTATATCTCAAAGAGTTACAATAACGGTCTGACATGGAGTACGCCCGTCGATATTACCCATTTTATCTTCGGCAGTGACTGTGATGTGCCCGCACACCGTAACTGGCGAGGCTCTTTCTTTGGTTCCGGCAATGGTCTGCTGACCTCCACAGGACGTATCATCTTCGTGGCAGCCATTCGTGAGAATTCCGCCTATTCGCTTAACAACTACGCCGTCTATTCCGACGACAACGGTCAGACTTGGCATGTTTCCGGACGCGCATCGGTTGGTGGCGATGAGGCTAAGGTCACCGAACTCATAGATGGCCGTATTTTGATGAGTATCCGCCATAACGGTGAGCGCTGGTACAACATTTCGGAAGATGGCGGTGAGACATGGCAGCCTACTACCTCTTCATGGAGCGACCTGATTGCTCCGGCTTGCAATGGCGATCTGATTCGCTATACAACTGTCAGTCAAGGTTTGGATAAGAACCGCTTGCTTCATTCTTTACCACGTGGCACCGAACGGACTGACGTCACGGTCTACGTTAGTTATGATGAGGGTAGCACATGGCCTGCGAGCAAGTGCATCGTGCCTTATGCCTCCGCATACTCCTCCCTTTGCGTCCTCCCTGATGGAACCATTGGCCTCTATGTGGAGGAGAAATATGGAGAAGAGACAGGCTATTCCACTGTTTACTATAACTTTAGTCTTGAATGGTTGACCGATGGTGCCGATGTGTGGACACCTACATCTTTAGCAGATTATTTGTCAGACGATGACTCGTTGACACTCTATCCCGTACCGGCCACATCAACAATTACCATCTTGGCAGATAATGCTAAAACTATCCGTGTCTTTGATGCACAAGGTCAACTTATCAAAGCATTGACTGTTGACGAAAGGACAAATATCTATCTGGATATCTCCACGCTTACCCCAGGACTCTATGTCGTGGAGAGCATCGATAAAGACGGTGTGCGTAAGACAGGCCGGTTTGTGAAGAAGTAATTATTTACATAGACCACGCATTTGCGCACGAAGACCGGAAACTGGAGACCGAAGACCGAAGACCAGAGACCAGAGACCGAAGACCGGAGACTGAAGACCAAAGACCTGTAGGGACAATGGTAAAGGAAGCTGTGAAGTTCGACTGAGAGACTGCGTTCATTTTTTTCAAAAAAAAATTTTAAAAAAAGTTGCATTATTCTAAAAATTTTATATTTTTGCGTGATATTATTTTGATATCATTACAACATCAAACATTTAAAATATAAAGATATGGAATCAAAAGAATTCACACAGAAATTTTCAGCATTAAACAATGGTTTTTTGCATCTGTTCATCAACTTGGCCTTGTTGGCCGTTTCAATTTGCATTGTCGTTTGTTTAGGCAAACTTGACTGTATGGTTGATTTTGCCGGCGAACCGACAGGTTGGATCATGTTACCTATTTTTACGGGCGTGATTTTGCTCTTCGTCTACATTCTTCACTTAGCTGGCTTTATGATTATTCAACCCAACGAGTCACGAGTGCTCACCTTCTTTGGTAAGTATTCCGGCACGGTGAAAGACAATGGCTTTTTCTGGGTTAACCCATTCTATGGTAAAGAGAAACTCTCCCTTCGTGCCAAGAATATGGATGTGGAGCCCATCAAGGTTAACGATAAAAACGGTAACCCAATTATGATCGGTTTGGTGCTGGTTTGGAAAATCAGTGACACCTACAAAGCTTGTTTTGAGGTCGACTCTGACGTGCGTACCTCTGTTACCGAGAACTCGATGAAGTCCGTGAAGAGTTTCGACTCTTTCGTGCGTGTACAGAGCGATGCTGCATTACGTAAGGTAGCAGGCATGTATGCATACGACAATATGGACCGTGACGATCAGGAGATTACACTCCGTTCTGGTGGTGAAGAGATTAACGACCGTCTGGAGCAGGAGCTTCGCAAGCATCTGGAGATTGCCGGCATTGAAGTTGTAGAGGCTCGTATCAACTATTTAGCATACGCTGCCGAGATTGCCAGCGTGATGTTGCGTCGTCAGCAGGCCGATGCCATCATCTCCGCTCGTGAGAAAATTGTGGAAGGTGCTGTCAGCATGGTTGACCTCGCTCTGAAGAAGCTCTCTGACGAGAAAATTGTGGAACTTGATGAAGAACGCAAGGCTGCCATGGTCTCCAACCTCCTGGTAGTGCTCTGTGCCGACGAGTCCGCATCCCCGGTTATCAATACTGGTACGTTGTATCAGTAGAAACATCATTGTAGAGACGCAATGCATTGCGTCTCTACGGGAAAAATCATATTATGAAGAAAAACTTTGCATTACGTGTTGATTCGGAAATCTTCGAGGCCATCGAAAGGTGGGCCTCCGATGAGTTCCGTAGCACTAATGGTCAAATAGAGTGGATTTTGTCCACTGCACTGAAGAAGGCGGGACGTTTGCCTAAAAAGAAACGTTCCTCCGATACGCAGAATCCTGCCGAACAGAGTTAGGATGACTGTTATTGTACGACGATGATTACGGGTGCTCACGGGCACCCTTTTTTATTTCTTTTCTGAATTTGCTGGCAACAGGTCGCCTTTTCCCACATGGGCATAATAGGATTGGAGTGTTGCTTTTAGGTCTCGCTCTAAAGACTTTTGTGGCAAACTGTTCATGTCCAGTATATTATGCTGTTGTAAAGTGTCGGTGGCACTGTAGACAAACAGACGGCGTTCCCCATCGAAATAGAGACTCAAAGAGTCGGTTAGGGCCTGATAGGTCTGTTGCACACAGTTGACAACCAGAGGTTTCCGTTCGGGCTCGTTGAAGACATCGCGCCCAAAGGCAAAATAGGGCTTGTCATAACCCATCAAACCCAATGTGGTGGGCATAATGTCAATCTGTTGGGTGACATGCTCGTAGCGACCCTTGATGGAATGGTCTGGGGTGTACATGAAATAGATGATGGCGGTGTTACCTCTGGCAGTACGTGTCTCTTCCGCAGCAATTTGTGGTGAGACATGGTCGGCCACAAAGATAAACAGCGTGTTTTCATACCACGGCATTTTGGAGGCAGTCTCGAAAAAACTACGCAGAGAGAGGTCGGTATAGGCCACACAGGGCTGCACCAGTGTGTTTCCTTTCGGCATTCTCTCCATGTACCCCTCAGGCAGATCGTATGGATGATGGGAGCTCAAGGTAAATACCGCCGTAAAGAATGGTGTCTCCTGCCGGTTGATCTCTTCAGCTACATATTGCAGAAACGGCATGTCCCAGATTCCCCATACATTGGCGTTTCCTTTTTCGGGATGAAGTTTTTCGAAATCCTCCCGATTGTGGAAGTTCTCGATGCCACACAACGTGCCGAAAGCCTCAAAACCCATCTGATTTTTGGTGGCTCCACAGAAAAAATGAGTGTTGTAACCCTGTCGCGCAAGGATGCGTGGCAATGCCTCCAGATCGGTCAAAGACTGTGGCATCAAGGCAAACGGGGCTCGATAGGAGGGAATCGAAGAAAAGATTGATGGTAGTGCCTCAATGGATTTCATGCCGTTGGCATACGCATTAGTGAACACCAACCCTTCCTGCATCAGCGAATCCAGGAAGGGAGTGTAGCCACCGTTAGGATTCAGATGAGGTGCCAAATAGTGGGAATGCTCCCGACTGAAACTCTCCAATACGAAGATAACTACATTTTTACCCTTTGCTACAGGTTCTTGAGCAAGATGTGGATAATGATAGGGAGAATAAACATCTGCTAGCTCATCCTCACTAAAATAATCGGGTGATTCTAATTGATGCTTCCCGATTGTACGGAACAGGCAGAACGGATTGCTCAACACCAATGCCCCCTTCTGCGGCGACTGCGTGTAATAGGCCACATTACCTATCATCATAGGGAAAGCTTTTTTGTCAACAGAACCTCTGATGCCGAGTATCCATAATGGAACCGCAATCGCCAAGCCTAGAACGCCAACTCCATAATAGAGCCAATTATTCGACAATTGTGTGGGATGGTACTTGATTTTTTTATAGACAAAAACCAAAAGAAATATCAATACTGCGCCAAGCAACACGAGGTACCAGTTCTCTCCCAATGCCTTTAATAGGACGCCGAATGTACTGTCGTTTTCCCGGAAGAAGTGCATCTCCTCGGAAGAGATTCGTTTGAAGGCATAGCGGAAATAGACGGCGTCGGAAAGATTCAACACTACAAGACCGATGGAATTGGTGATGCCGTAAAGCCATAACAGCATCTTTTGATAACCGTTTTTTTGACGGAAACGGAAAGGCAGCAGCGATAGCAGAATAAACGGAGCATTTAGAAAGAAGATGGACGCGGTGGCAAACTTTAGCGATCCGGCAAGAAGCATAGGGATTTCCGACCAGGTCAATGACCCGAGCAGCATCCTATTGTATAGATAAAAGGCAATCTGGGTTATAAAGATGCAGATATAAAGAGGCAAAAGCCTCAAAAGCAGCACCGTGAAATCATTCTTGAGAATCTTCTTCATATCATGTTTTGGTAAACGAGGAACAATGGATAGGAATGAGGAAATCTTACCAGCGGGGCTGACGTTTCAGCACTTGCGTCATGCAATGAGCTGCACCGTATCCTTTGATAAGGCTTTCCATTGGTACCCATTCTACCTTTACGCCAGCTTCTGCAAAACGTTTTTGCAAGGTTTCAGATTGTCCGCGCACCGCCATAATGTGTCGCGGCGCAACGGTCAGGAAGTTGATGGCACAATGCATCTCGTCTTCGCTATCTATGGGAATAATCTCAAAGTCTCGCTCCTCTAAGAACTTCACAAAAGAGAGATTATTGCGTGTCAATGTGTATTTCTTTGTGCCAGGAGTACGTACCCACACATCACAGTTGATGTAGTCAGGGTCGCCGGGTTGTGCCTCAATTCTGCTCAATGACATCGCACAAAGATCAGCATCAATAATGTTGAAATAGGTATTCAAGTGCATCTGCTTCTGCCAGAATTTATGGTCGCGAACTACCACTACAGTGTCGTGCCCAAAAGCATCAGCTTCCATCATCTGACGGATACCCTCATCGTTGGTGCGCATGCCATTTCCGATGAAAGAGATGTTACCTGCAGGCAGGTAGTCACCTCCCTCCAAACGTCCTTCATCACTGATACAAAGTATTGGTTGTAGGCCAAGGTGAGCATAGCAATAACGGATTATATCAGCTTCCGGTTCTCGCTGCGTTGAGTTTAAATTACCTATCACAATTCCGCGGGGTGTGACAATGCTTTGGTCTCGAGTAAAATAGAGATTCATCAGCGGATTGTGGATATATTGCGCCTCATAACCAGTATTTTGACCTGTCTTATATAGCACCACCGAAGGCTGAAGCAGGATGCATCGGATCATGTCGGCTCGACTCATCTTAGCAAGCACCTCTTGTTTGTAACGGTCAGCGCCAGCTGCATCTTCTTCATCTAACGTGGTGACATCATACTGCAATAGTTGTCCGGCCAAGAAACGCAAACTATCAAGACCCATCTCCTCAAGGATATCCCTTACATTATAGACCTTAATACCATTTTTTTGCAACATACGGATGTAGTTCTGATGTTCCGCTGCTGCCACATCCACGTCAAAATAGTCTTCAAAAAGACCTGCGGAGGGATGAATAACACCGTTGAAGAGCTCTTGTCCCGGAGTGTGCATAAGGACAATACCCGCCTTTGACCATTCAGCTTGCGGATTGTCCATTTTGTTTTTTTGTGCAAATGTACAATTAACTGATCCACAAAACAATAGGGTAATCAGAAGTGCCCATATCCAATCATTTTTCATTGCTTTTCCTTTCATTAGAAATATAATCGGCAAAAATATATTTTTTCGAGCGTCGTAGCCATACGTATTGTGAACATTATTGTTCGCCCAAAATGCGATCCATGAATAAGCCGATGTGATTTAACACTGGACAGGCGCGACTTTGGTCGATATATACGCGAACTCTTTTTGTGGTGACGGTCTCGGTCAGCACAATACGCTTATATCCAATAGTAGTCTCCGTGGCGATGGTGTGCCAACTGCCGTCCTCGTTCTGAACGTCAATATGGAAGCGCTCCACCCGTTGTCCAAGAGGGATATACTCCTGCACCATCACGCGGTTGAAAGTCTGCGGTGCATTGAATTTTAATTCCACGTATGCGCTACGCACACTGTCGTCAGTGGCCCAATAGGTGTTATAATCGTCATCAATGAGCCATAATGGATCAAAACGTGTTGGGCGGATAATACAATCCTTGGTTTTAGTTCTCATATTAGAGCCGTTGACCAAATATGCTTTTTTCGCCAAATCGTTCGAAAAGATGCTGTCCAGTGCGGCGCGGAACTCCATAAGACGTAAGGAATCTTCTGCAGGGATAAGGCCGCGATTATCAGGAGGTACGTTGAGCAACAATAGAGAGTTGCGTCCTACGCTGTTGTAGTATATTGTGAGCAACTCTTGTACCGACTTTGGGTGCTCACTGTCACGCCAGAACCAGCCCGGACGGATGGATACGTCGGTCTCGGCTGGAATCCAACAGACGCCGTTATAGTTTCCCGCGTTGAGAGTGTCTTGTGATGGAGCGTTCTTGCCTGGTTCACGACCTTCCACGTCGAGACGCGACCAGCAAGTACGTCCGCATTTTCCCTCTTCATTGCCAACCCAACGGCAACCTGGACCCACATCGCTGAAAATTACAGTTCTGGGTTGTTTTTTGAGGGTTTGGGCATTGAATGTCTTCCAATCATAAACTTGACGCTTTCCATTCGGACCCTCACCATTGGCCCCATCAAACCATTGCTCAAAGATAGTACCATAGTTGGTGTGCGCGTGCTTTAAAGTTCTGAGAAACACTTTGTTGTAGGCAGGTGTGCCGTATGTTGGCGCGTTGCGGTCCCATGGAGAAATGTAGATGCCAAATTTCACATTGCCTTTTCTGCATGCCTCTGACAGTTCCCTCAGAACATCACCTTTGCCATTGCGCCAGGTACTTTCCCGAACGGTATGGTCACTTTCTGGATTAGGCCAGAGACAGAAGCCATCGTGGTGCTTAGCAGTCAGGATGATGCCTCGAAATCCCGCATTTTTTGCTACCGTCACCCACTGGTTACAGTCGAGTGCGGTAGGATTGAAAATATCTTCGGCTTCCGTGCCCTCGCCCCACTCAAGACCGGTAAAAGTATTTGGCCCGAAATGGCAGAACATGTTGAGCTCCATCTTTTGCCACTCCACCTGCGCGGGTGTCGGCACTGGTCCATAGGGTTTCGGGGGCTTCTGCGCAGTAAGCATTAGCCCGAAAAGAACGATAAACAGTGACAAAAAGGTCTTTTTCATAATCGTTATTTAGACGGCGAAGATACGAAAAATGGGAATCTATTTCGTTGGCTTCATAATAAGAATTGAAAACACGTGTTAAACTTGACTAATTCTGTTTTCTGAAAATAACCCTTGAATGTGAATGTTAAATTAAACGATAAGAGTCCATGCAAGAATAATTTTTATCACGATCTCTTTAATATTTTGAATGGATTTCATGATTTAAAAATTAAGATCATATATTTACTTTTATTCCTTTCGTTTTTTATTTTAAAAAAATAGAGACGCCGATATTATGACGTCTCTAACAGTGTATCTTTAATATTCAATTATTAATTTTGTTTTGCCAGTCTTTCATTCAGTAGTTCGCAAATCGCCTCAGGCTTCATCGTTAGCCCGTCCACAGGGATAGCCTCTTGGGCGCCGATGGCTTCTACATTTATCTTTCGGGCAGCCCGTCCAACAGCAGTGTCCTCCTCTATTTTTTGAGATTCAATATTCTGTTTGTAGTTGATGGTAATCATTTTGCTTGTCGCATGCTGAACTAGAGAGAAAGATTCGACGTCAGCAAAAGCAATTTTCCACTCTTTAGTCATGTTCATCTTGACCTCTTTATCCGTTATGATGAGGTAAGCTTTACCTGACAATCGTTCTTTTAGCACGAGAAATGCCATAAAGAGTCCTCCACCACCGAAAAAGAGCAAACATAGCCATGATATGAAGAGCATCTCCTTGTTTATTATAAGGTAAACAGAACATACGACGAATATGATACACACAGCAAATAGCGGCAGTTTCTTTAATAGTGAGTGGTTGATTTTGATCTCTTCCATTGCTTTGGGTTTATTGATGATTATTAAAAAGCAAAAATACATTATTTTAGTGACTATTTTTTTTCATCTTTTTTTAAAAAATTAAAACACATATTGAAAAAATTGTACTTTTGTGTTTTCTATTTTAAATTAAAAAATTATGGCTGAAAATTACGATTCAAACAATGAGCAAAAGGGATTCTTCCAAAAATTTTTGGATTTATTCAAAACAAAATCAAAAGTGGTGGCCGATAAGGTAGAAGACACCGTACAAGATGTCAAAAATTCCGAATTTGGTGCAAAAGTAGCTAATGCTGCTGAGAATGTCCGCGACAAAGCCAAAGATGTGGTTGAAGATGTCAAAAATTCCGAATTTGCCGGAAAAGTAGCCGACGTTGCAGAGAATGTCCGCGACAAAGCTAAAGATGTAGTCGAAGACATCAAGGACAGCAAATTTGCTGACAAAGTTGAGGACGTTGCCGACAAAGCTAAGGGAATGGGCGGCAAAGCTCTCGAAAAACTTGGAACATTGGCAAATCTTCCAGTGTTGATTAACGCTGGTAAGAAGCTTCAAGAGTCTGCTGAAGATACTACTGAGAAAGAGAATCTTCTCAAAGCTCTTGATGCCAAGGTGGCAACTATCCTTGAAGATGGCGTTATCACTCCAGAAGAGGAGACTGCTCTTACGGAAGAAGCCAAGGCTATCGGTATCGATGTCGATGAATTCCTGACAGAAGTCCGTGGAAGATTGACTGCTAAATAGCAACTCACTTTTTGACGAATTATTCGTCTTTTGCATTAAAAAACGCAATGATGATTGGATTTCATCATTGCGTTTTTTTAGGTAGGGTCGATGCGTGCATCGTGCATCGACAGAGTTGGAATTACTTGATGCTTGTTACATTCTTCTTTGAGCTTATTTTCATTAGTCCTCTTTAACAATCGGATAAAGTTCGACGAATTCGCCTTGATGAATGCGACCGTCATTGATCAATTCGGCCATTTTTGCACCGACGGTTTCAATATCATGGAAACCTGGAAGCGCCATGTTACCATTCAGGTCGGTAGTTGTCGGACCAGGATGTACAGAGAAGATCTCCAGTGGCGTGCCTTTCTGCTGGAATTCCATTGCCATCACGCCCATCATAGCGTTCTGTGCAGCCTTGCTCGTTACATAGGCTAGTGGGTGCCAGTAAGGACTGATTTCCGATGGAACGGTGACGTTGACAATTCTCCCATGGTTTTTCTCCAATAGAGGCATAAGCGCTTGCGTGAGCATGAAAGTCCCAATGAAGTTTACCTCTACTGTCTCACGGATATCACATAGTTCGGTGTGACCGCTGTCAACAGACATGTCGCCAGGTATGCCGGCATTGTTTACTAGCAGAGTCAATTCCGGATATTTCTCATTTACCTCTTTGGCTGCCTGCTGAAGGGTGGACTCGTCTGCCAATTCGACATTTACCCAACCGGCAACATCGATTCCGATCGATTGCAGTTCTTTAATTGCTTTTTCTGCCCGTTCAGGACAACGCGCGCCTATTATAATACGCCAGCCACTAAGTCCTAGATGTTTGGCAATGCCAAATCCGATGCCTTTGTTGGCACCAGTTACTAATGCAGTCTTTTTCATCTTCTTGAAAGTTAACATTATGTGTTTTTTAATTGGCAAAAATACATTTTTTCATAAAGATGAGGAAGACTAATTTAAAAGCAGATTACTTTGCAGAGGGCCCTTTATATTCATCATCAAAATAGGAAAAGAACTGTCGAACTTTCTCTTCCATCGCTGAGTATTCCGGATCCACCTCTCTTAAAAAATCGGGCCTCTTTTCGATCAGGTGTTTTTTCCATTCAGATGCATTTAAGATATGGGTATATTCCTCCTCGAGTTTAGGGTAGCCCAGCATTTCCACGTTGATTTTCTCATAAATATCAATGAGCCATTGAAGCAGTTCGTTAGCAACCTGCTCGGCTGTGTCATGTACGGTGTAGAATAATAATTTTCTGTCCAGCTCATAAAATCGGAGAATGGGATCTGCAAGGTCCATCTGCCCCATAGTCCAAAGGATGAATTTAACCTGAGAAAATGAAAATAGAGACTGTGTTGTGTGGTTGACCTCCTCACCGTTTATTCCGAGCAGGTGGAAATAGATTAAAAGATAGTATCCGCGAATATTCTGAAAATCGTTAAACGGTACTGGAAACATTAACTCTTCGATCACGTGATTGAAAAAAAAGTCGGTGGACAACATCCCGTTTTTATCCAGAGTAAAATTATCCCAGGGGGTAGAGAGGCGATGTCTTTCATTGTTTCTTTCTCCGCGTGTCAGGATGCACTCCACTTCTGATGCAATGCCTTGATATAGAATTGTTTCAAGTTCATCTTGATGCTCGGTCAGTTTTAGATTCAGGATAGTCCGTACCTTCTCCATGGGCACGAGGTCGTCCAATTTTCTCATTTCCGGACGGATATTCCAAAGGCGTTGTCTAACCCAGTGTTGTCCAACCAGTTGCGCCAGTATCTCACTCCGCTGCTCAACAATATCGTCAGAAAGATGGTACATGATGATCTTAGCGCATTCCTCATCGTGAAGCTGGTCGAAAAGATCTACTATCTCTTTCTCATATTCTGGATGCCATTCGTGTTTGAGTTTGCGACATGCCCACGTTCTTTCTTGCTTAGGTTGGTGGAGCATCAGTTTGACGATCCTTTTCTGGTCGTTCGCACTCACTTTCGGGTAGTAGTCCATAAGTCTTGAGCGCAACCAGCATTTTTGTTTGCAATCTGGAGATTCCAGTTCTTGGATGTATTTGTTGATTTTTTTATGCAGAAACTGCCTGTATTTGGCTTGAATCTTTCGTTTTTCAACGATAGAATACAGAAAAGGATGATTTTCTATCAATTTAAAAAGTTCCTTGTCTGGTAATGTGTTCGCCAGGTCGTACCACAATGCATTTTTGTTTAAATACATCCAATCTTCCCGGATTTTCTCCATTTTTTGAATAATTGTTTCCATATTAGCTGATTTACAGTTGTTTAGGTTGAAAATATTGGTCATGCAAAGATATGCTTTTTATTTGAAAAAGTCCCCAAAAGAGAGCTTAGATTGAAAATTTTGTTTTAAATGGTTGGTTGATAGTACTTTTGTTGCAGATGGCTATAAAAGGCCGATGTGACATCAGTCACCGCATTTATTAGAATTCATAACATTTTTCTACCTTTGCATCCTGTTTTATTAGATTATTTTATTTTATATCGATTTTTAAATCAAACAATTATAATAAATCCATTATGAAAAAGATTAACATTATTATGCTGTTCGTTGCTATTTTTATGGTATCATTGTCACAGGTAAATGCGCAGGCTCCCTATAAAAATGGTATAGGTGTCACACTTGGTACCACGCAAGCCTTGTCATATAAGACTTTTCCCACCAATCATTTTGCCATCCAGATTGATTTGGGTACTAAATATTGCTATGTCTATGGCACACATCTCTGGTCTGCGGAATTGGCTCCCAATTTCATGTATCAAGGTCGTCTTGCAGGAAATCTTTATGGTTTTGTGGGCGCCGGTGGAAGTGTTGGCTATACCTGGAAAAATTATTCATATTTTGACAACTATGGGGAGACCTCAAGTAACCACAATGCCAAGGCTGGCTTGAACGGCTTCTTCGGACTGGAATACAAGTTCGGGGCTCCGGTTGCGTTGCAGTTAGACTTCCGTCCAGGATACCGCTGTGTCTTCAACAGATATTTTGCTGAACATATTTTCGACTGGGGACTTAACTTTGGGGTTCGCTATACCTTCTAAGGATACTTTTACATCACCACATGGATGATTCCTGCTACTGCCATGTATCGTAAGCCTTTGCCTATGAACATGAATAGGGTGGTAGGGACTACGCGGGTACGGACTAGTCCGAGGCATAGTGCGATGACGTCGCCGATGCCAGGTAACCAAGCCAGTATCGCTGCCAATGAACCATATTTTTCAACTTTAGTGTGCGCTTTAGCTAGTGTTTCCTCCTTGACTTTCAGGTACTTTTCTATCCAAGACCATTTGCAGAGCCAGCCCAGTAGATAGCAGGTCATGCCGCCAATAGTGTTGCCGGTAGTGGCAACCAAAACAACAGTCCACGGCGAGTAGTCGAGCAATAACGCGCCACTCACCAAAGCCTCCGATGAGAAGGGAATTATCGTCGCCGACAGCAGGCAACCGAGAAAAAGTCCGAACAGTCCGAGATTTTCTAGCATGTTAGATTATTGTATTGCAAAAATAAACAAATATTGTCATAATAGAGAGTTTTATTCCATCAGATATGCTTGTTTCTAAAACATAATTGCACATTCTAACTATCAATTATCAACTATCAATTATCAAATCATTTGCGTACTGTTTTTTTATCTATTTTTGCCGTCATAAAACAATTTGGTCATGAAGTTCTATCGCTTTCTAATGTGGCTCTTCCGTTTTCGTCCGGTAGGCTATGAGCAGTTACCTGTCAAAAAGTGCGTTATCCTGATGGCACCTCACACCAGCATCATTGATTTCTTCTATGGAATGATCTGTATTCGCTGGCTGCGTCTCAAGATGGCTATGGTCATGAAGAAGGAGTTTTTTGTATTTCCCATAAAGGGTTTTCTGAAACGTATTGGATGTGTCCCCGTTGACCGCAAACATGCCAACAACTTTGTCAATTATGCTGTCGACCTTATCAAAAATCGTGAGGAGGTAGCCTTCTTAATTTGTCCAGAGGGCACTCGTAAGCGTGTAGAGAATTGGAAGAAGGGTTTTTACCATATAGCCATGGGTGCGGGAGTGCCTATCTTCTGTAGTCATATCGACTACGTGAGCCGTACGATGGGCGTTGGTAAAATTATCTATCCTACAGGTGATTACGAAAAAGATTTTGAAGAGATTCAGCACTATTATGAGGGTATGAGAGGTTGGAGAAAGGGGTTTTTCAACTTGGAGGACAAGCCTTACTCACATCCGGAGTGGCTTAAGAAAAAGTAATTGTTTATTAAGCTATTAAATTTATTAATCTATTAAACTATAAGATAAACAGTTAGGTTTATTAGTGCGTGTTTTGAACGCATCTTGCAACAATTTTTTATACTAGTTTGTCGTTACATTCCTGTAATTGCCTATTACCGAAAAATGAGTATCTTTGCAACCCAATCAAAGGTACCATTGTTGAATTAGAATAATGGGCTGTATTTTATTATTGTTGAACGAGTTATAAATAATCATGCTCAACCCGAATTATTATTGCGTCATTATGGCCGGCGGCATTGGTGCACGTTTCTGGCCCATGAGTTCAAGCGCACTCCCTAAACAATTTCTTGACATCTTTGGTGAAGGCGTCACAATGATTCAGAAGACCTTCAATCGATTTGTCCAAGTATGTCCTCCCGAGAACATATACGTTGTAACAAGTAAAGCCTATAAACAGTTGGTTCAGGAACAACTGCCTCTTATCTCCGAGGATCGTATTCTTTTGGAACCCTATCGTAGAAATACTGCTCCCTGTATTGCCTATGCCAACTATAAGATAAAATCCAAAAACCCGAACGCAGTTATCGTCGTTTCTCCTTCCGATCATCTCATCATGAAAGAGGATGTCTTTAAGGATGTGATTTTGAAGGGTATGCAAGCTGTGAGCGAGGATAATTGTCTGCTCACTATCGGTATTCGTCCCTCTTCTCCGAATACAGGTTACGGATATATTCAATATGATGAGGAGCGTGTCTCTCCCACCAACCCTTCCATTTATGAGGTGAAGACATTTACCGAGAAACCTGCATTGGAGATGGCCAAGAGTTTTCTCGAAAGTGGTGATTTCTTATGGAATGCCGGCATCTTTATGTGGTCACTATCAACAATCCAGCACTCTTTTGAGGAATTTCTTCCTGACGTGAATAATCTTTTCAAAGAGGGCGAGGGATTGTATAATACTCCAGAAGAGGAGGCTTTCATAGAACGGATCTATCAAGAGTGCCATAGCATCTCTATCGATTATGGTATCATGGAGAAGGCTAACAACGTACGTGTGTTTGCTGCCAATTTTGGCTGGTCCGATGTGGGTACATGGGGATCCTTGTATGAATTGAGCAAGAAAGACGCTGAGTTGAATTGCGTGAAGGGTGCTCGCGTTCGTCTCTATGACTCCACTAAGTGCATCGTTCAGATGTCAGACAAAAAAGTGGCTGTTATAGAAGGCTTGGAAGACTATATCGTGGTGGATACGGATGATGTACTGTTGATCTGCAAGAAGTCCGATGAACAGCAAATCCGTCAGTTTGTCACGGATGTGCAGGCCGACTTCGGCAACAAGTACATATAGTAAACTGTTATGCGACATCTCTTTCAGCATCGGCTTCTGGCTGTTCTGATTCTCTTTTTGTGTTTGTTTTTTCTGAAACCAGATGGATATGCACAACAAGATACTGCACAGTCTATGCAACTGAAAGAGGTGCTCATACAGGGTTATGGCGAAAACAAGCCTCTGGTTACCTTCTCTACCGCTGCCGTGCAGACTCTTTCCACTAAGGAGATCAAGCTTCTCCCGACATTACAACTTTCTGATGCTTTGAAATATATGTCAGGTGTGGTCATTAAGGACTATGGCGGCATTGGTGGGCTGAAGACAGTCTCCGTGCGCGGGTTGGGCTCGCAGCATACAGGCGTCCTCTATGATGGTATCCCCCTCACCGATTGTCAGACCGGTCAGATTGACTTGGGCAAGCTCTCGCTAGAGAATCTTAGTTCTATAGAGTTGACGGTGGGTACAGATGAACATGTGCTCATGCCGGCTCGTGCTCATTCGTATAGCAATTTGGTTAAACTCAGTACTTTCCATACATTGCCGTTGAAGCCTGTCCAACTGAAAGCCTCTTTTACGGTGGGTTCATACGGTTTCTATTCTCCTTCGGTACAGTTTACCAATTTGATAAAAAGCAAAAAGCAGACACAGCGCTATCTGTTGTGGAATGTCAATGCTATGTTCATGAATTCAGAGGGTAATTACCCCTATATTCTTCATTATGGCGGTGTTAACGATAGCATCTCTCATGAAGTGCGTCAGAATACCGATATTACAACACTCTCTGCTGAGGTAAATGCGTTGTTGCAATTGAGGCAGGGCGAGCAGCTCTCGTTCAAGGGATATTATTACGGTTCCGACCGCGGTCTGCCCAATGCGACGATCTTCTATAACCTTAACGCCCGCCAGCGGTTGACTAACCGCAACGGTTTTGGGCAGATGAGTTACCGGAAATTGTTTGACAGTCGCTGGAGTTATCTTCTCAATGCGAAGTTCAATTACGATTACACGCATTATGTGGATCCGGACTACTTGAATGCTGCACATCTATTGGATAACACCTACGAGCAATATGAGGGATACATTTCCAATGCTGTCACTTTTGCTCCATTGCATAGCAAAGAGGAACTGGGTGAGGCCACGCGCCGTCATGACGTGATCATAGGACTTGCCAACGATCTATTTTACAATCAGTTGGAGTCTGATAATATCGACTACAAGCACCCAACCCGTTTTACCTCTCTAACGGCTTTATCTGCTCGTTATGACAATCGCAAGGTTACCATCAACGGTAATTTGCTTTTCACTACGGTCAACAATATGGCGCAAGATACGGCTGTTGGTAAAACATTTTTGCACTTGTCACCCGCGCTAAGTGTTTCTTGGCGCATTCATAAGTACGTGCAGATGAGAGTTTTCTATAAGGATATCTTTCGCATGCCTACTTTCAATGACCTCTATTATCGAGAGGTGGGTAATCTTAGGTTGAAACCGGAGAAGACGCAGCAGTGGGATCTCGGGTTCATTATGGAGACTCCGCATCTGTGGGGCGGTGCTTTCCATCTTGCTGCTACGATGGATGCATACTATAATATTGTAAGGGACAAGATTGTCGCCTTTCCCACGCGCAACCTCTTCTATTGGAGTATGCTCAACTATGGGAAGGTGCACATTGCGGGTGCAGAGCTCAACATCAAGACTGTCTACACCTTTCATCGCGATTGCCATCTGATTGTCAACGGCAACTGCACCTTCCAGCATGCCGTGGATAGAACCTCTGTTGATTCTCCAACATATGGGCATCAGATTCCCTATACTCCGCGTTGGTCTGGGTCTGTGTCGGCCACTGTACAACTGCATTTTGTCAGTGTCACCTATGCGGTGATGATAGGCGGGAAGCGTTATGCGTTGGGGGAGAATATTCCTGCCAATATGGTTGCCGGTTATGCTGATCAGAGCATCTCCGTGCAGCATGAGTCCCACATTAAAGATCATACATTAGGATTCAAGTTTGAGTTGTTGAATCTTTCAAATCAAAACTATGAAATAGTGCGTAACTATCCTATGCAAGGGTCTGGCTTTAGGTTCAAAATGTACTATCAGTTTTAAAGTCTTTGTTACACCTTTTATTTTGAAATGTTTTTAGACGGAATGATTCTATCCACAACTACCATGTCTTCAGTAATGTGGAATACGTAATTCCATTTGCGATTGTGTGATAGCATTCTACGGGCTTTTGGATGTATGTTTTGCAACATCTCGGAGTGGCTCGGCTGATATAGGCTCGCAAAAATCGACAAAGATTGTACTTCTGAGATCAAAACATCAATATAGCGGTTAGCTCCTTCCCGTGTCATGACCGTTTTGAGAAAATCTAAAAGTTTATCCAGGTCAGACAGGGCAGATTTTTTAATCATGACTTTGTACGTTGTCATAATATTCGTTCACCATGGTTCTTAATTTGCCAAAATATTCCTCCACACTCATAAGGTCGTCCATATTTTCCGAATATGGGTTTGAAACAGCATTTGGACGTCCTGAATCAGTACGATTGTAATCTACAATAGGCTCGCAAACCTTTGGTTCATTGTCTTCTTGGTCTTTTTTCTTTTTCATTGTTTTTGTTTTATTTCAAGGATGCAAATATACGAAAAATCCAAAGGAGGTGTGTGTTCGCGCGGATTTATTTAAAAAAAGGGAGTTATATACATGATGGCACAACAAATATGAGTATAAAGTCAAAAAAATGCATTTTAACCCCTTCATGATTTACTGAGGCACTTGACCATAGAGCACGCGGGCGGGCAGGCCGACATGCGGTGCGGACGCGGTGTGAATGGCCGGCCTCCAACAGCGGCGTGCAAAGGCGCTTGCGTTTACAAAATGCATGCCTTCCCTGTATTTTCTCTTTTGCCACATGCTGCATTTTTGTTTCCGTTTGCCGCCGATGTCAGAGGGCGGACAGAGCGGGCGGGATTCATGTCGGCTTGATCTTTTGACAACTTTTCTATTAAGAGAAAAGTTGAAGAATTATAATGATGGAAGTTGACTGCCATGAAGCCCTTGCCTACCTCAAGAAAACATCTATTAGCAACATACTTAGGTATACAAGGTGCCATCAGGTATATAGTCCCCTAAAAAAATACGAAAATTGTCATGGATTTCTGATGTAAAAAAGGGGCGCAACAAACGTTACGCCCCTTAATTTCTAATGTCATTTCAGACCTATTCTGCCATCAGGAGTTCCAGCATGGCGATTGCGGAGGTGGCAATAGGGGTGCCAGGTCCGAAGATGGCGGCGACGCCACAATCGTAGAGGAACTGATAGTCTTGCGGCGGGATAACGCCACCGACGGTGATGATGATGTCCTCGCGGCCCAGTTTCTTGAGTTCCTCGATCACTTGCGGAACGAGGGTCTTGTGACCTGCAGCCAGAGAGGAGACGCCGAGGATGTGGACGTCGTTCTCGACAGCCTGCTTAGCGGCCTCTGCGGGAGTCTGGAACAGCGGTCCCATATCCACGTCGAAACCGATATCGGCATAGCCGGTAGCGACTACTTTGGCGCCGCGGTCGTGGCCATCCTGGCCCATCTTGGCAACCATTACACGGGGGCGACGGCCTTCCTTCTTGGCAAACTCATCGCACATCTTGCAAGCCTTCTTGAAGGCTTCATTGCTTTGTTGTTCTGCACTATACACGCCTGAAATCAGATTAATTTTTGCTTTATAACGACCGAATACCACTTCGAGGGCATCGGAAATTTCACCTAAGGAGCAACGAGCACGAGCGGCCTTGATGGAGAGGTCGAGGAGGTTGCCTTCGCCTGTGCGGGCGCACTCGGTCAGGGCATTCAAAGCTGCCTTCACCTCGTCATCGTTACGGTTGGCACGCAACTCGGCCAGACGTTTGAGCTGAGCCTCGCGCACGGTCGTGTTGTCCACCTCGAGCGTCTCGATGGGCTCTTCCTTGTCGAGTTTGTACTTGCTGACACCGATGATGGACTCTTTGCCGGAGTCGATACGGGCTTGCTTACGGGCAGAAGCCTCTTCAATACGCATCTTCGGCACACCAGTCTCGATAGCTTTGGCCATGCCACCCAGGGATTCAACCTCCTGGATGTGCTGCCATGCGCGGTGAGCAATTTGATGGGTCAGACTCTCTACATAGTAGGAACCAGCCCACGGATCTATGGATTTACAGATCTTCGTCTCTTCTTGGATGTAGATCTGCGTATTACGAGCGATACGGGCGGAGAAGTCGGTCGGCAGGGCGATGGCTTCATCCAATGCGTTGGTGTGCAGTGACTGGGTGTGACCCAGAGCGGCACCCATTGCCTCCACACAAGTACGGCATACGTTGTTGAACGGATCCTGCTCGGTGAGAGACCAACCGGAGGTCTGGCAGTGCGTACGCAGAGCCATAGACTTCGGATTCTGCGGGTTGAACTGTTTCACGATCTTAGCCCAGAGCATACGGGCAGCACGCATTTTGGCAATCTCCATGAAGTGGTTCATACCGATACCCCAGAAGAAGGACAAACGCGGTGCAAACTCATCCACGCTCATACCGGCGTTGACACCAGCGCGGAGGTACTCAAGACCGTCGGCCAACGTGTAAGCCAGCTCGATGTCATCAGTAGCACCGGCCTCTTGCATGTGATAACCGGAAATGGAGATGGAGTTGAACTTCGGCATGTTCTTGGAGGTGAACTCAAAGATGTCGGCGATGATCTTCATGGATGGCAACGGAGGATAGATGTAGGTGTTACGCACCATGAACTCCTTCAAAATGTCGTTTTGGATGGTACCCGACAGCTTGTCCATGCTGACGCCCTGCTCCTCAGCAGCGAGGATATAGAAGGCCAGGATGGGCAGCACGGCTCCGTTCATCGTCATGGAGACAGACATCTTGTCCAACGGAATCTGGTCGAAGAGGATACGCATGTCGAGAATGGAATCCACGGCCACACCAGCCTTGCCCACATCGCCCACCACACGGGGATGGTCGGAGTCGTAGCCTCTGTGCGTCGCCAAGTCGAAGGCGATGGACAGACCCTTCTGACCGGCGGCCAAGTTGCGGCGGTAGAAGGCATTGGACTCCTCGGCGGTGGAGAATCCGGCATACTGACGGATAGTCCAAGGACGGAAGGCATACATCATGGAATAGGGTCCGCGCAAGAAGGGAGGAATACCGGCGGCATAGTTCAGGTGCTCCATTCCGAGAAGGTCATCCTCGCCATATACTTGTTTCACAGGTATTTGCTCGGATGTCATCCAGTCGGTGGAGATGCCATGTTCCTTTTCCCACTCGCGGAAATCTTTCTTTTCTTGAGAGATTTTCTTGAAATCTACATTACTGAAATCACAACGCATAATCTAATTGCACTTTCTATATTTTAAGACGGCAAAAATACAAAAAAAATGGTACGATTTTGCAGTGCGAAAGTTTTTGATAAGTCACGAGGAAAGTTAAGAGTGGAGAGTGATCTGTGATCAGTTCGAAGCTCGGAATTCAACAAATCAACAGTTCAACGATTCACCCTCTACCCTGAATTCCTTAGTTTCTTAACTCCCTTAACCTCTTAACCCATTTTTTGTATGTAACACCTCGTCTTTAAAACCTATGCTCATACCCGACTCGCAGCATGACGGTGTACCTCGGGTAGCCTAAGGATAACTGGCCATTGTCATTGACCTCTTCCCAGTTGCAGAAGAGTGTGCTGTGTACGCCTATGGTCAGTTTGTCTTGATTTGTCAAGCTGATGCGGCCTCCCAGACCCAGGGTGCCCCCAAGGTCCAGCACCTCCTTTGCGTTGGCGGCGACAGGACTGTCGAAGCAAACACCGAGCAGGATGCCTCCCTGCACATAGAAATGAGGCAGATGAAACTCCATTTCCACGGGAATGAGCAAGCTGTTGATGTGTTGGGAACCGAAAAAGAAGATATGTTCGTAGCGTAGCCCTGTGCGCACGCCCCAGTAACGATGGAAGTCATAGCGCATCCCAATGCCAAGGCCAAAGCCGGGAGAAACATCATCGTAAAGAAATGGCAGTCTGTTAATGCCGCCACTTACATCGGCAGTGATGTTGTATCCTTTTTGAAATTCAGAATTGGGATTCTGGGCCTCTGCCGGAAGCACAGTCCAAAGACATAAACATAAAATTGGAATGATTTTTTTCATAACAATGTATTTTAGAGTGTGTTTATTGGATATTTGTTGTCGGTGTGTCAAAAGTTTTGCCGTTGGCCATTATCCATTGGCTTTTTAACTTCTTAGATTCTTCTCTCCTCTACAATTCAACAAATCAACACTCTATCCTCTAACCCCATTTACCCTAGAGGGCTTCTTCTCTCCTCAATGCTACAAATACCTTCTTCTAATCAGGTCGCACAAGGATAGGTAAGCGGTAGAGGTGGTATCCCAAAAGTGGGCTTTCTTCAAGTCTTCCAGACAGTTGAAGGCCTCGTCCATATCCTTGCACTGGTTCAGTTTGTGGATGGCTGAACTGAATTCTTCACCTCTGTTGTTGAAGAGTTCACGGATAAAGGTGAACTTGTCGTTTACGGAGATGGCTTTCGTAAGATCGACCACTTTCGACTGCTGGAACTGTCCGGCGACGGAGCGGTCTTCATTTTTAGGAGTGAAGAGATCGTTCAAAGAGCGTTGAGAAGCTGCCACCTTTGGGATTACCGGTTCAGCAGGTTTTGTAGTCTGTGGTCTTGGTATTTCCACTTTAGGCTCATCGGTTTTGGGCTCTGTTTTTACCTCGGCAGGTTTCTCCACAGGCTTGGGTTCCGGCTTTACCTCAACGGGTTTTTCAACGGGCTTTACCTCTACCGTTTTCTCCACAGGCCTAGGCTCCGGTTTAACTTCAACAGGTTTTTCGATCGGTTTTTCTTCCACGATCTTCTCTTCCAGCTTGGGTTCAGGTTTCACCTCGGCAGGTTTGTTCTTCTCAGCAAAGAGAAGCAGGTCGTCCTCCTCAGTGCCGGTGGCGGGCTGGTCCTTTGCCTCGTCAAATAGCTCAGACATAATGTCGTCGATACGCTCTTCGTCGGTAGGCTGCGGCTCCTCTTCGCCATCCTTTTGGGGCAGGTCAAGAGAGAAGAAAAGGTCCACATCCTCTTCCATCTTGGCATGGGTGTTGTATTTTTCCTCTTCGTGGGAAAGTTCCTCCACGATGGGCTCCAGATCTTCTACGGGCGTTGGTTCCTCAGGCTTCTCTTCAGCCACGGGTGGAATGGGTGCGGCGACTGCCTCTGTAGGCTCTTCCGTGACAGTGATAGCGGAGATGCGGGTATAGAGCTGGCGCAATTGCTCCATTAGAATATCTCTCTCTATTAGCGATATTTGAGCATCTTGCTCCAACAAACTGCGCAAAGAGTTGATAAGATTTTGAATCTGTTGATAAGTATTCTCCATTTTTAGGTCAGGTTTGATGGTCTTTGAACGTGTTTTTTTTTAATTTTGCCGTGCAAAAAAATCGGACAAAAATACAAAATTTCTCAATAGCTTTTTTCAAGAATGTTTTTAGAAAATAGAGCCAATAGAAATACTAAACGCGGATGGATTGAGGTCATCTGCGGATCGATGTTCTCGGGCAAGACAGAGGAGTTGCTGCGCCGAATCCGTCGTGCTGAGTTCGCCAATCAGCAGATAGAACTCTTCAAACCAGCCATCGATACGCGATATGACGAGACGGAGGTGGTATCCCACAACGATTCCTCCCGCATCTCCACGCCGGTCCAGAACTCCTCCGAGATTTTGCTCTACGTTAATTTTGAGAGTGTCCAGGTGGTTGCTATCGACGAGGTGCAGTTCTTCGACGAAGGCATTGTGGATGTTTGCAATAAATTGGCCGATGCAGGTATTAGGGTGATTGTCAGTGGATTGGATATGGATTATTTAGGAAATCCTTTCGGTCCAATGCCTCAGTTGATGGCTATTGCGGAATATGTCTCCAAACAGCATGCCATCTGCACCCGCTGTGGTGATTTAGCTCAGTTTTCCCACCGTATCACTGCCCAGGAGGGTCAGGTGGTCCTCGGCGAGAAGGATAAATATGAGCCGCTGTGCCGTCACTGTTTTAACGAAGTCAACAAGAAATAACAATTTTAAATCAATTAAAAACTTGTATTATGAATTTGATAGACAAGATTAAAGAAAACGCCATCAAAGCCAACAAAAGAATTGTTTTGGCAGAGGGCGAAGAAGAGAGAAACCTCAAAGCTGCTGACATCATCCTTGAAAAGGGTTATGCAGGCATCATCCTGTTGGGCAACAAGGCTAACATCGATGCGAAGGCTGCTGAATGGGGTCTGAAAAATATTGCAAAGGCAGAGGTTATTGACCCGCACAACAATCCTAAAAAGGAGTTCTATGCTGAGATGCTTTGCGAGATCCGTAAGAAAAAAGGCATGACCATGGATGAGGCTCTCAAGTTGGTTGAGGATCCTTTGTATCTGGCTACCCTGCTCATCAAGAATGGTGACGCTGACGGTGAAGTTACCGGTGCTGAGCACGCCACTGGCGACGTTTTGCGTCCTGCCTTCCAGATCGTAAAAACCCTCCCGGGTATTTCCGTAGTTTCTGGCGCTTTCATCATGTGCTTCCCTGACAAGAAGTGGGGCGATGATGGTATCATGGTCTTCGCTGACTGTGCTGCTGATCCGAACACGGATGAGAACAAGTTGGCTCAGATTGCAGTTGTTACTGCTCAGACCGCTCGCACCATCGCAGGTATCGAACCGCGCGTGGCTATGTTGAGCTTCTCCACCAAGGGTTCCGCTAAGCACGAGCTGGTAGACAAGGTTGTCAATGCCACACGTATCGCCAAAGAGATGGATCCGAACCTCGTCATCGACGGTGATTTGCAGGCTGATGCCGCTATTGTTCCGTCAGTAGGCGAGAAGAAAGCTCCGGGCAGCCCTGTTGCTGGTAAGGCTAACGTTCTGGTGTTCCCGTCCCTCGAGGTCGGCAACATCGCTTACAAGTTGGTTCAGCGTATGGCAGGTGCCGACGCTATTGGACCGGTTATGCAGGGTATGGCTGCTCCTATCAACGACCTCTCCCGCGGTTGCTCCGTGGATGATATCGTCAGCCTCGTAGCCATCACTGCTTGCCAGGCCGCCGGCAACGCCTTCTAGTTTCCAACTGCGAGGACGCAGTTGGCTCCGTGATTGGAGCAATCCGCGTCTCGCGGATTGAGATTTTCTTAAACGCAGAATACGTTTTCGTGTTCTGCGTTTTTTTATATATTTGACCAAAAAACAAAATATGAACTTCTCTAACTACCCTCTACTCAAAATTCTAATCCCTTACGTTTTTGGTCTGTTATTGGGCTATCTCGTGCCATTACCGACCTATTTTTGTCACTTCTCCTTCTTTATAGCCGCCTGTTTCTGGCTTCTTTCTTTGTTTTTTCGTCAAGAAACAAGTGATTTTTGGCGGACGATAAAGACTCTTTTTTTGTGGTTGATATTCATTTTTGCGGGATTGTCGGCGATGACTTGGCGAATGATGCCGTCGGTGACAGCAGATGAGGAGCGGGTGATGGCGGGAGAAGAAGACTGGATTGTGGAGGTTGTGGAGGTGCCGGAGACGCGCGCGCGGAGTGTACGTGCCACGGCACAGGTTCTGGGAGGCGCGCGCGGTTCCTCCTTCCGCGAGAAGGTGCTGCTCTACCTTGCCCCCGACTCATTACATCCTATCCACTACGGAGACCTTTTGCTTGTTCATACGCAACTCAATGCCGTTGAAGAGCCAAAAAATCCAGATATGTTTGATTATCGCAGTTATTTGCATAAGCGCGGCATCTCCTTGACAGGCTATGTTGCCAAAGGCGGTGCTATGTTGTTGAGTCACCGCACTCCCGATCCATTGAAGGTCTTCTCGCAACAGATACAGAATCGTCTGGCTGGCCTTTTTCGGCAGTCGGGGATGAGCGGCCGCGAGTATGAGATTATCACGGCTATCCTGTTGGGTGCCGGCGGCAACCTGGATCCCGAACTCCGGCAGTCGTATGCCGCCGCCGGCGTCAGCCATATCCTCTGCGTTTCAGGTATGCATGTTGGCGTCATCTTCATGATTCTCAACTTCCTGATGAAACCCATGGAGCTGGCCCGCCAAACCCGCGCGGTCAAAGCTATCCTGCTTATCCTTACCATCTGGCTCTATGCCTGCATCACCGGACTCTCGCCCTCCGTTATCCGATCTGCCACCATGTTCTCATTTGTTACCATCGGCGGAATAGTTCACCGCAACACTAACATCTTTCATAGTCTTACCGCATCACTCTTTATCTTATTGATTATAAATCCATTACTATTATTCGAAGTTGGATTTCAACTTAGTTATCTCGCCGTTTTCGGTATTGTTCTTTTTCAGCCACTAATCGTTTCTATCTATCATGCTAAAACGAAAATTGGACGCTATCTTTTTGAACTAATCTCAGTCTCCATTGCTGCTCAACTTGGAACTTTTCCTATCTCCATCTTCTATTTTGGACAGTTTCCTAACTATTTTATCTTTTCCAACCTGTCGGTTATCACGTTGTCGTCCGTTGTCATAATCACAGGCATCGTGTTATTGGTTACCTCTTTTATTCCCTTTTTAGTTAAGGGAGTGGCGCTTATTTTGACTGGAGAAATTCGTCTTATGAACAATATCATTGGCTTTATAGAGCAGTTGCCGCATTCTGTCACCGACAATATCGATTATCATTATTTGCAAGTGATCTTTTTATACGTCGCTATTTTTGGTTTTTATCTTTTGATTATTCATAAACGTAAGCACTGGTTTTGGATTACTTTGAGTGCTTTTACCCTTTTTTCTGGCTGTTTCGCCATCAAAAAAGTCTGGTTAACTAGTAGCGATGAAATGGTTATCTATCAGATTCGAGGTGTGAGTGCGATAGGATTTCGCGATGGGAATGAATGTGTTTTTCTCTCTGATTCTATTAAAGATTTAGAGAGTTCTCTATTTGAATATAACATAGGTAATCATTATCGAAAACAGCATGCGAAATATATCTTTGTAAATGTTGATTCAAGCAAATATTGTAATGATTTTGTCTATAAAAATGGTCGATTTATCTGTTTTAAGAAGAGCAAATATTTTTTATTAAAGAAAAATGAAAAGATTTATCCCGCTATTCATCCTATTGAGGTGGATGGGATTATTCTCCAATACAATCCACGTCAACTACCTGAGGAGGTGTCACGGGGTGTGCATTTTCGGTCAATCATTATGGATGGCACGGTGACACCTTTTTATCGGAAACGATGGCAAAATGTTCCGTAATTTAGTGAACTACAAAGGACCATTAAAAGTTCTAGTATGATAAAGAAAGGCTCTACTTTCGCAAGCCCTTCTTTCATAAATTCATAGTTTAATAGTTTAATACTTTCATAAACTATTCCCATTCAATCGTGGCGGGTGGTTTGGAGCTGATGTCGTAGCATACGCGGTTCACGCCTTTCACCTTGTTGATGATATCGTTGGAGACCTTAGCCATAAACTCATAAGGCAGATGTGCCCAGTCGGCGGTCATGGCATCGGTGCTGGTGACGGCGCGCAGGGCTACCGCCTGCTCGTAGGTGCGCTCGTCGCCCATGACGCCCACACTCTTGATGGGCAGCAGGATGACACCGGCTTGCCAAATTTGGTCATATAGCGACACTTCAATCTCTCCATTAGACATGTTGGCGGGTACTCCGGCGGCCAAAACTTTTCGGGCATCTTCGCCACTCAGTTTGACTTTCCAGTCGCGGAGCCCTTGGATGAAGATGTCGTCGGCATCTTGCAGGACGCGTACTTTTTCTCTGGTGATGTCGCCTAAAATTCGAACTGCCAGGCCCGGTCCCGGGAATGGATGGCGTGTGATGAGGTGCTCGGGCATGCCTAACTGACGACCCACGCGGCGAACTTCGTCTTTGAAGAGCCATTTCAGCGGCTCGCAAAGCTGAAGATGCATCTTCTCGGGCAGTCCACCCACATTATGGTGACTCTTGATAACCATACCGGTAATGCTGAGACTCTCGATACGGTCAGGATAGATGGTGCCTTGTGCTAACCATTTTGCATCAGTAATCTTTTGTGCTTCAGCGTTGAAGACATCGATGAATCCTGCACCGATGATCTTGCGCTTGCGTTCTGGTTCTGACACGCCTTCCAATTCTTTGAAGAACTTCTCGCTGGCATCTACACCAATGACGTTCAGTCCCAGTCCTTCGTAGTCACGCATCACATTCTCAAACTCATGTTTGCGTAATAAACCGTGATCTACAAAGATGCAAGTAAGGTTCTTACCGATGGCACGGTTCAGCAGCACTGCGCAGACGGATGAGTCTACGCCGCCGCTCAAGCCCAGGATGACGCGATCGTTGCCAATCTGCTCTTTAAGTTCTGCCACTGTGGTCTCCACAAAGGAGGCTGGGCTCCATGTCTGGTGACCTCCACAAATACCGACCACAAAGTTCTTCAGCAGTTGTGTACCTTGAACTGTATGGAATACCTCGGGATGGAATTGTACGCCCCAAACTTGCTCGCCTTCAAACTGATAGGCAGCGAAGTCAACCTTGTCGGTTGAGGCAATCTTGCGACAGTTTTCGGGCAGTCGGGTGATGGTGTCGCCATGACTCATCCACACTTGAGTGTTGTCAGCAAGTCCCTGCAGCAGAGGGTTGTCATGCTCGAAGGATGATAAGTTGGCGCGGCCGTATTCACGACTGCCAGCAGATTCCACGTTACCACCATTGGTATAGGCCATGTACTGTGCGCCGTAGCAGATTCCTAAGATGGGCAAACGTCCGCGAATGCCTGTCAAGTCTACCTTGAATGCGCGCTCGTCGTAGACGCTAAACGGAGATCCACTCAAAATGACTCCTATTACATCTTTATCATCATGAGGAAATTTGTTATAGGGAACGATTTCACAGAACATATCCAGTTCACGGATACGACGACCTATCAGTTGGGTGGTTTGGGAACCGAAATCGAGAATGATAATTTTTTCCATAGGGCAGAACTTTGCTTAAAAGAGAGCGCAAAAATACATAAAAATCGTTTTCTCTCCACAAGTCGCTACATCTCACTTTTTCACGAATGTTTTGCGGAGTTTGAAACGACCTTGTCGATAAACATCGGTCGCTCATTAAAGGTATTTGCTATAACTAATGTATTTTTATTATTTTTGCCTCGTTTTTTATGAAAGGAAAGAGAATACATATCATCTTGTTTTTCTCATTGTTGCTCATCGGGGCAAATGGCTATGCTCAGACTGGCGGTAGGAGCGTATATAACTTTCTCAGTTATAGTTACGCTAGTCGTGTGACTGCCTTGGGTAGTGGTTTGATATCTGTTTATGATGATGATCCGACTCTTCTGATGGTCAATCCGTCTTATATTGGCGCACGACATCACAACACGTTGGCTTTGGATTTCACCAACTACTTTGCAGGTACCAACTATGCTTCGGCTCTTTACTCATATACGTTTCCAAAGGCAGGAAGTTTTGCCATCGAAGCTCGCTATGTCAACTATGGCAAGTTTACCGGCACAGATGAGAGTGGCGTCACTACTGGCAACTTCTCAGTCAATGACGTGGCCTTGACGTTAGGGTGGGGACGTGAGTTATCTCAGCATTTCAGCATTGGTGCTAACCTCAAGTTTGTCTATTGCGGCTATGAGAGTTATCACTCTTTTGGACTGGCAGCTGATGTGGCAAGTAGTTTCTTCACAAAGGATAAAAACATATCACTTACCTTGTTGGCTAAGAATATAGGAACAGAGGTGAAACCTTTCTATGCAGGTAATCTTGAACGTTTGCCCTTTGATTTACAGCTTGCTTTTTCTCAGCGTCTCGCCCATGTGCCCATCCGCTATCATATCTCCCTTCACTCACTTTATCGGTGGAATATGAACTACTACGGAGCCGACAATCCATTTATGGAGACAGACGCTCTGACCAATACTCTCATATATCCTTCGAAAGCTAAACAATTCTTTGATAATTTCTTCCGCCACATTATCTTTGGACTGGAGATTGAGCCATCCAAATATTTCTCAATACAACTGGCCTATAACCATAATATCCATCAGGAGATGAAGGTGTTGGCCCGTCACTCTATGGCTGGCTTTTCATATGGTTTCATGCTGAATATCAAGGGTTTGCGTTTCGGTTTTTCCCGTTTGCAGTATGCTCCTGGTGCCGCGCCTAACTGTGTCAACCTAGCCCTTAATTTTGGAGAGTTGGCTAAGTGGAAGAAATCTGATAATCCTAAAAAGTTGAAAAAGATGAACTGATTTAATCAGTGACCTAATATATTTTTCTATGTCAAGAAGTAATGAAGAACTGAAAGGAGTCACGCTGTTAGGCAATCAGCAGACTCAATATAACTACGACTACACGCCCGAGGTGTTGGAAACTTTCGACAACAAGCATCCGGAGCAGGAATATCTCGTCACACTGGATTGTCCTGAGTTCACCTCATTGTGCCCAAAGACTGGTCAGCCGGATTTCGGACACATTATCATCCGTTATATTCCACGTATCCGTATGGTTGAGAGCAAGAGCCTTAAACTCTATCTTTTCAGTTTCCGTAATCACGGCGATTTCCATGAGGATTGTGTCAACATTATCATGAAGGATCTTGTCAAGTTGATGGATCCCAAGTATTTGGAGGTGGTGGGACTCTTCAATCCGCGTGGAGGTATCTCCATTCTTCCCTTTGCCAACTATGGCGATGCTGATCATCAGGATATGGTGAAGGCACGTTTAATGGCTAACATGCAAAATCAGTAACGATGGCAAAAGATGCAGTCATAATTATTTCTGGAGGCATGGATTCCACCACCATGCTCTACGAATTCATGGATGAAATTGCAATGGCCATAACCTTTGACTACGGTTCCACACAAAACGGCCGTGAGCAAAAATGTGCCATAGAGCACTGCCGTCGCTTAGGAATCCCTCATCTTGTGATCCCCTTGGAATTTATGCACAAGTATTTCAAAAGCACACTGCTCATGACCGCTGATGATATCCCCGAGGGTAACTATAATGATGAGAATATGAAGTCTACTGTGGTTCCGTTCCGTAATGGCATTATGCTCGCTATTGCTTGCGGTATTGCAGAGAGCAACGGTCTGAAGAGGGTGATGATTGCCAATCATGCTGGTGACCACTCTATTTATCCCGACTGCCGTCCTGGTTTTGTCAATGCTATGAATCAGGCTATGCAAGAAGGTACTTATGAGAACATTTCCATTTTTGCACCTTATACTAATATTGACAAGGTGGAGATAGCCCGCCATGGCAAAGCGTTAGGTCTTGATTATGCTGAAACCTACTCTTGTTATAAGGGCGGAGAGCACCATTGTGGCAAGTGCGGCACCTGCCGCGAACGTCGCGAAGCCCTTGCCGCCGCCGGCATCAACGACACGACAATTTACGATGCTGAGTCGTAAATTGTCAATGCCTGAAATAAGTTGACCGTTTTTAGTACCCAAATCACCAAATCAAAAACGGATCAACAATGGAAAAGTTAACAAATGAGGAACGAAAAAGAAGAAGGTTCAGCGAGAGTTTCAAGCGGAAGAAAGTTCAGGAGATAGAGAGCGGTCAAGCGAAAATTTCCGAAATTTGCCGCGTTTATCAAATTAGCCGCCCGAATGTGGAGAGGTGGCGTCGCAAATACGGGAGTATGCAACAGAAAAAGGAACGACTTATCATAGAGACGGAGAGCGACACGCTGAAAGTCATAGAGTTACAGAAGCAGGTGGCCGAGCTGGAGCGCATCATCGGCCAGAAGCAGATAGAGATAGACTTCAAGGACAAGATGATAGAGCTGGCCGAAGAGGTGTATCATGTCGACATCAAAAAAAAATTCTGCACCCGACCATCCAATGGTTCAGGGACCACAGAGACGAATACCCATACTCACTGAACATGTTGTATAAGGCATTGAATATAAGCAAGCAGGCGGTGCATCAGCACAAGGCCTCCGTTGACCGCAAGATGGAGGAGCTGAGCTATGTGGCCATGATTGTGGAGCAGGTGCGTGCCGACCATCCCACCATGGGCGTGCGCGACATCTACTACATGATGCGCCCGGAAGGCATCGGGCGGGACCGCTTCGAACTCCACTGCCGGGAGCTGGGGCTTTCCTCTTTCCGTACGGTGAACCCGTGCCGCACCACCGACAGCAGCGGGGTGATACGCTTCCCGAACCTGCTGGAAGGCTTCGCCATAACAAAGGTCAACCAAGTGTGGCAGAGCGATATAACATACTTCGAGGTGAACGGTAAATTCTACTACATCACTTTCATCATCGATGCTTTCTCCCGCATGATTGTCGGGTACAGCGTGTCCAAAAGGCTTTTCACGGAGGACACAGTCATTCCCGCCCTGGAAATGGCGGTCAGATTCCGGAAAGGGGTCGATTTGGCGGGGCTGATCTTCCATTCTGACGGCGGAGGCCAGTACTATTCCAAGAAGTTTCTGGAGTTGACCGAAAAACTCCATTTCAGGAACAGTATGTGTTTGTACTCTTGGGAGAACGGCAAAGCTGAGAGAATCAATGGCGTGATAAAGAACAACTATCTGGAGCACAGGCTCATCAACTCCTACGAGGGACTCGTCAAGGAGGTTGACCGTTCCGTCACCCTTTACAACAACGAGAAGCCCCACATTAAGCTACACCGGATGAGCCCCGCGCGGTTCGAAAAAAATTTTACCTTTGCAGAGTCTGATTTCACGGCCCCCGGGAGCCGTGAAATCAGACTCTGCAACCAAAAGAGTCGCATAGAAATGCAAAAGAAAATTAATAAAAGAGCAATCAACAATAAGAGACAAACGGTCAACCTTATTTAGGCATTGACTAATTAAAACTGATAACTGAAAACTAATAACTGTCAACTTTTTAAATATGTATTACGTTCGTAAAACCCTTGAAATCTCTTCCTGTCACCAGCTCTATCTCGATTATGAGAGCAAATGTGAGAATCTGCACGGTCACAACTGGATCGTGAAGGTCTATTGTCGCTCCAAAGAGTTGGACTCCAATGGTATGGTCTGTGATTTTACAGAGATTAAAAGACTTATTCACAACAAGATAGATCATAAGAATCTCAATGAGGTTTTGGATTTCAATCCCACTGCTGAGAATATTGCCCGTTGGATTGTGGATACAGTGCCAAACTGCTATCGTGCAGATGTTTGGGAGTCACGCGACAACAAGGCGTGCTACATTGCCGATGATGCGCCGCAGAACTTCTAGGTATGTATCGCATTAATGAGATTTTTCACTCTCTTCAGGGAGAGGGTTTCCATACTGGCACTCCGGCGGTCTTCGTTCGGTTCAGTGGTTGTAATCTGCGCTGCAATTTCTGTGACACAGACCATCATGATGGTCGTATGATGTCTACCGAGGAGATTATCGCGGAGGTGAAATCTCTCCCGAAAGCTCCTATGATTGTCCTGACGGGCGGGGAGCCTTCCCTATTCATCAATGAAGAACTTGTGCGCCAGTTGAAGTCGGCCACCAACATGTCAATTCATATAGAAACCAACGGAACTCATCCGATTCCAACATCTGTCGATTGGATAACGCTGTCGCCCAAGACTGGTTTTCCGGGTGGCGATTCAGAGCCTTGTATTCTTCGCAAATGTGATGAGTTGAAAGTGGTCTACACAGGCCAAGACTTATCCATGTATGACGGAATAGAAGCTAATTACCGTTTTTTGCAACCGTGTTATACTGATGATGTTAACCAGTCAAAGCAAAATGTTCAAGATTGTGTCCAGAAAGTTTTGGACAATCCAGATTGGCGTTTGTCCCTTCAGATTCATCGTATTTTAAGATTGAAGTAGAAGGAATAGAAAAAAATCCTATCTTTGCCGCCGTTTTGAAAGGGGTGCCGAAAGGCTGAGATTAGACCCGTTGAACCTGATGCGGATAATGCCGCCGTAGGGAGATAAACAACGCCTCTTATCCCTCTTTCAGTATTGTTTAATTAAAAAATAAAACTGTTAGAGTTATGCGTAAAAACAATCTACGTTTTTTCAAAATTACTTCCATCTTCTTCTTAGTGATGGCTCTTGTCGTATTACCTTCAGCGCTTTTAGCACAGGTAGACACTGCCCAACACTACGAGTTGGAAAGTGTGGACATCTTTTATCAGAAACCTACCGTTCAAACGGCTGGCAACACTACTCTGATGTCCTTCCCGCAAATCCGTGCCCAGCAAGGTAACGGTAGTGTCAACAACCTTTTGGAGATGATGCCCTCCATCGTCACCACTTCTGAGTCAGGTACTGGACTTGGTGCTACTTACATGTTCATCCGTGGCATCGACCAGACCCGTATCAACACCACCCTTAATGGTGTCACCATCAACAATGCAGAATCTCAGGGTTCTTGGCTGGTGAACCTGCCCGATATGGGAACCTATATTGAGAATGTCAGTGTGCAGAGCGGCGCCAACACCTCCGAGGGTTCTACCTCCTATGGTGCTCGTGTGGACTTTGTGACTCGTGACATTCCGACAAAAGCTTTTGCCGAGGCAAGAAGCTCATATGGCTCTTTCAACACCTTCCACAATACTGTTAGCGCCGGAACGGGTCTCATCGGCAAGCGTTTTTCCATGTTGGCATCTTTCTCCGATATCCGCAGCGACGGTTACATCGACCACTCTGGTGTCCGTCTCAACTCCGGTTTTCTGACCGCTCAGTACAATCTTTATAACTTCAAAAAGAATAAAGACTATGGTAAACTGAGATTCCACATGTTGTATGGCAATGAGAATACGCAGCTTGCCTGGAACGGTGTGCCTTATGAATTATTGGAGACTAACCGTACATACAACGATTGTGGTGCCTATTATACAGACAATGGCGATCTCTGCTATTATGATGAAGCCAAAGACCATTATACTCAAACCTTCTACCAGCTTGAGTATTTGAAAGATTGGATTCGTGACGAAGGTTTCCAGACTCACAAATTGCAAGTGATGCCTTATCTTACCCGCGGTTTTGGCTATTATGAGCAGTACAAAGATGACAAGAAAATCCGTAACTATGGCCTCGAGCCTCTGTTTGACTCTTTAAATCGTGCAGACTTTGTTACTCAGAAATACTTGGACAACTACTATTATGGTGCTCTTGCTCAATATACTGGTACACAAATCTTTAAAAACCACAAAGAGCAGGGTATGCGCTGGATGGCAGGTATGGATGTTAGCAACTACAAAGGTCATCATTATGGTAACCTGATTTGGGAACAACCCAATCGCATTTTGGATTGTCCGGCTAACTACGAGTGGTATAGAGGTGTTGGCAATAAACTGCAGTCAAAGATCTTCGGCAACTTGCGCTACTGGTACAAGAACTTTAGCGTGACGGCTGAATTGCAGTATCGCCGCGTGGATTATACCATCGATGGTGTCAACGATGAGCTGACTCCTATTGATCAGGATTATCATTGGAATTTCATCAATCCTAAGATTGCCCTACACTACTACCTGCAAGGTGAAAAGCTGCAACACAGTTTCGACCTCTCTTTTGCTACCGCTAATCGTGAGGCTACTCGTGATGACCTCATTGGCGCTCCTGAAGGTCGTAAGCCTGTTCCTGAGACCGTCTATGACCTGGAGTTCAGCTATTTGATGCACAATGATAAGTTCTTCTTCAACACTACTCTCTATGGTATGTATTATCAAAACCAGTTGGTACGTACTGGCGAACTTGACCAGACCGGTGATCCGCTCATGACCAATGTGGACAAGAGCTATCGTGCTGGTATTGAGTTGTCTGCAGCCTATCGTCCAGTACGTTTCTTCACTTGGCATGTCAATGGCGCTTTCAGCCTCAACCGTATTCTCAACTATGTACACTACACTGAGGATTGGGATAATGGCGGTTATGTTGAGCGTCAATGCGGTAACACACCTATCGCCTTCTCACCGGCTATCATCATTGGTAATGACTTCACATTTACCCCGATAAAGGATTTCAACATCTCTCTTATCACCAAGTTTGTCAGCAAACAATATCTTAACAACTCTGCCGATGAGACTTATGTTTTGAAACCTTATACCTATACTAATCTCCGACTCTCCTACACTTTCCATTTCAAATGTCTTAAGGATCTGGAACTCTTCTTCAACATCAACAACCTTTTCAATACGAAATATGAAAACAACGCTGCATTATACACAGGTTGGTCTGGTGGCGAAACTTATTACTACCCTTATTATTTTCCGCAGGCTGGTATTAACTTCCTTGGTGGTGTAAGAATAAAATTTTAATGAAGGTAAAGTGGTGAGGTTCTCCTCACCACTTTTACTTTGAGCTTGTGTGTATGTGACCGCTGTTATTTGTTGATTGGGATATCCCAATAGAAACCTGCTGTCAGGGTCTGCTCTTGAAGTGTGTTGGGGAATAGGGTTGCCATTGTGCCGACAGGAATCCTCACGAACATCTTGTTGTCATTGATTTTGATGCGGATGGAGCCGTAAGGAGTGGGTTGGGTGACCTCTATCTGGTCGACATCTTCGATAATTTGCGGGTCGATGTAGAAGTGGCGATATCCTGGGCCAATCTCGTCAGGGCGGATGCCGGCGAGGGCTTGATAGAACCAGGTGCCGATGCCATTGTAGCAGTTGTGGATATGGCTGCGGTCACCGTTCCAGGACTCCCACGTCGTAGTGGCACCGTTGGCAATCATGTTGAGATAGCTGGGATAGTCGGGTTGTCGCAAGATAGTCGCTATTAGGTCGGCCTGGCGTTCGTGGATGGCCCATTCAGTGAAGATGGGCACGCCGACGAGACCAACGGCGATATGGGAATTGTATTTGCGATAGGAATCATCGAGTAGACGCTCTTGAACAGCATTTCTTGTTTCGCTGTCTGGCGGTATGTTTGCCACTAGGGAATATGCTAGGTCTACGGGTGTGCCGCTCCCATAGGTTTGAGAGTCAGGATGGTAGAAACGGGCGTGGATAGATTCATTGAGTTTCCGACGTTGCATCATGAACTCCTCCATCTCACTCTCATGGCCAAATACATATGCCATTTTAGCCATGTCTCTTAGACAATCGCTGAGGAAGCAGTTGCTGACGAATATGGCTGATTCGCCGTGGACGTTGATGCCGTCGGGAGCTAGCCAGTCGCCGAGGCACCAAGTGTGGCGCTCGTTGTCGGGCCAGGGCTGCAGAATACCTTCTGAAAAATAGTGTTGCAGATAGCCAAGCCACTGTTTCATCTGCTCATAGTACTGCTCTATCAAGCGCCAGTCACCGTAGTTGAGGTAAGTGCGCCACGGGGCTTTGATGATAAATCCGCACCAGTAGGGCCCACCTCCCGTCCGGAAGTCAGGAGCCACATAAGCCAACTCACCATCTTCGCCCATCGCGTCGCCCCACGCTGTCATCCAGTTGTGATAGGTGGGCAGCACGTCGTACATCGTCTGGAGTGTCATGGTGGAGGAGTTACCGTCACCGCCATAACCCATACGCTCAAGATGAGGACAGTCAACCATATAGCCACTGTAGGTGAGACAAGAGAGCGTGTACTTTATAAGATCGTGAACAGCATTTAATAGTGTGTCGGAACAGGAGAAGTTGGCACCTTGTTCTGGATCTATGGCGCTGATCTGCAGAGCCTCTGCGTACTTGATTTCAGCACCGCTTATTCTCACATAGCGGAAGGCGTGATAGTGGAATTTGTTGCAGAAAGAGGGACTCTTGCGCCCGTCGGAGATGTAGATGTCGCTCTCACCTTGTGGGGTGAAGGCTGCCCCTGTGGGGATGTGATCAGAGTACTCTATCAGCACCTCCTGTCCTTTTGGTAGAGATTCAAAAGCAACATTTAACCATCCTGTTATTGCGCGGCCAAAGTCCAAAACTAATGAGCCATCGTCCTGTTTAATGATGCTTTTTACCTGAAGCGTGTCGATAATTCTGTTGCCCTCAAACTGTTGCGGGGAGGATTGCAAGTCAAGTACAGTAATCAAGTTGGCGGGATGCCAATCAGGTTTTATGCGTGCATCCAGACATTCCCCTCCGAACTGCAAGGGTTGCCAGCTGCCGGTATAGCTGTATCCGCTTCCCGACACTTCCCACGTGGCATCGGTTTGTGCGATTTTTATCCATTGTCCGTCAACCAGTTCGCAAACTTCGGCCTGTACGACTGCATTAGTGTTATAGATGCGTCCCCAGCCTTGTCCGACCCACAACAAAATCTCGTTTTTGCCTTTGCGAAGATAACTGGTAATATCGTAGGTAACGATAAGTGAGCGTTTATCCAACTGTGACACTGCGGGTTGCAAGACTTTGTCACCCACGAGTTTACCATTGATATACAGTTCATGATATCCGAGGGAGTTGATATAGACAAAAACGGGGTTTTTGGCTGATGTTTTGAAATATTGCCGGAACATCGGGGTTTGCGCCAAACTATCGCCCTGTTGACATCCAATGAAATCAGCTGCAAGTCCGTCAAGTGCCCCGATGGCGAAGCGTTCGGTAGAGCTCCAGTTTGTCACTTCACCCTTTTCGTTCCAAGTGCGAACGCGCCAGAAACAGAGTTGCCGAGTGGAGAGCGGTCGACCTTGATATTCAATCATCAGCTGTTCATCTGACTCTACACGTCCACTGCGCCAAAGGTCAGCATTGCCTCGTTCCAGCGCGATGCTGTCAGAGGCCACCTCAATCTCGTAAGCGGTCTGCTCTTGTCCATTATGGGTTAGAGTATTCTTCCAACTGAAATGGGGAACCTTACTCTCAATTCCAAGCGGAGTGCGCATGCCATCACAACGCAGGTCGTAGACCTGGGCTTGAGTAAGTGCGCTTATAAGCACGAAAAGCAGTGAAATGGCGATTTTTCTATAGCCTGACATCATCTTTGTCATAAAAAAGTGAAAGGCAAAGATACAATTTATTTGTCCCGAAAAAAACAGAGATTTCTTAGGCTTTATAAAGTTCTATAGATAATATTTTATACCTCTTTCCACGTGGTGGCTATACGACATAGTTCAGCACCGCTCTCGGCTTCAAAGATGGAGGCATTGAAATGATTCGGCTCGCTTTCACACTGCAAGATATGGAAATGCTCTCCTGGACGTGTCTGTATCAAGTAGTTAATGGAGATGAAAGTGAGACGGTGCTTCTGATGAAACTCGTAGTCGAAGTTGTCTGTTATCCAAGTGATGTATGCAGTGTTGTTAACGTGCTGATTCAGGTCGAGGTGAGAATAGAGCACAGGACGGATCTCCGACCACTCTCCATCGGTGACCTTGCGGAGGCGGGTGGCAGCCTGTTCCCGTGCGTGGCAGCCTAACCGGTGCCGCAAACCTGTACTTATCTCGTCAATGAGATGAGGCTTTCCCTCTAAGTCTAGCAATGCCCAGTTGGATGTAGCTCGTACTAACAATTCCCCGTCTTCCGTCTCAACGAGGAAGTCACGAGGTTGTGTCAACAGATGATGCTCTTTGCTCCAAGTGATGATTCTGATCTTCTCCAGCCATTTTGGCATTCGGATAATCTCTACGTCAAGTTTCGACAAGGCCCAGAACAAACCCATTTCATGAAGCGCATCCCAACCCATGCCTAATGTTTCAGAATGGCTTACCGCCGCTTCCTGTAGGATGTTAAAGAGCTGGTTGGGAAATAGTTCACGGTTAAAATCCGCATTGTGAGACCCAATTTCAAAGGTCATGATAAAGGATTTGTCGGGTTGTAGCATAGAGTCAGTATAAAAAATGTTTAACTTGCCGTTAGTTTTTTAGGCGGCAAAGATACTCTTTTTCAAGATTTTTTGCTAATAAATATCGGTTGGGCCTTTTTAGATGAACAGCTTAAAAACCGAGCATAAAATGACGAGTAGACTGAACCATTGCAGAATATTACGGGCGAGAAACCAACGTATTGCAAACCAGCCGAGCCCTTCTTTCTGAATCATATCCCAGTGCTCAATAGGCCCAAACCACCACTTGCGAGGAAATTCCCGTTCAGGATGATAGCAGAATTGTATCATCAGGTAGAAAAGGTAACTCGAAAGAGGAAGATTCAGCAGCGTGATCAAGAATAACGGGGGCAAGGTGCGCGTGATAACAGCCATGATAACGAGTATGTAGGGCAGAAAGTTGAAAACAGCGCACGCAGTAAGATTAAGAGCAGGACGCTTCAGAACCGCTGCCAAAGTTTTCTTGCCATTGGCGATATCGGGTTTGTAATCAAGGATAGAGTGGGTGAAGAGGATATTGATGACCAATAATCCCATGGCGCAGGAGAGGTAGAAAATCTGATTGTTGAGGTGTCCTACGGTTGAGTAGTAGACCCCGCACATCAGCAGGGGACCAAAAATTGTGCCGATGATCAGCTCCCCTAGACCGTGATACGAAAGACGTAATGGTCTTCCGGAGTAGAAATAACCCAGGAATCCGGCCGCACCAGCAATGTAGAGACAGGTAATGCCTCGCTGCCACACGATGATAAGCCCTAACAGTAACGCCGTCAAGGCGAAGAGAGAGGCCACAATGAAAAGTTGCTTGGGAGTTACCTCGCCTGAGACGAGGTAAGGACTCTTGGCGATGCGGGCACGCTCGCCCTGTTGTTCCAACTCCTCCCGAATCTCATTGCCACGTGTCTGAAAATCAAAATAGTCATCAAAAAGATTCATTGACAGGTGCGCGATGGCTACAATTAGGACAGCTAACAATCCCAAAAGAAGGGAATAATCAGTATCCCCGATAGGCAGACATAAAGCAACAATGGCAGGTAACACACTTTGTGGTAACGCGTAGGCACGAGCATTTTGAATCCAGTATAAGAGTTTTTTCATGTTGTTAGGAGTAAACTGCGTCCTCGCAGTTTGGCACTATTATATTATTAAGCTATTAAGTTATTAAACTATTAAACCATGAATTTATTATCAGCTACTATTTTCTGTTACGAACCACTTCGCCTCTCTCTATCAAGTGACTCCGTACTATAATTTTCAATTTTCAACTATCAATTTTCAATTATTCGTAATCACTATTTTCCTGTCTTTCGCCGCCTGAAGCCCGAAGACCGTCTCGTTGGTGGCGGAGGTGTTGAACTGATGTTGTACTGCGCCTTGTGGGTCGCGGGTGATCACGAGCCCAGTTTTTTGACCTTCCAGATAAGGCCTGAAGAAGCCTCCTTCTACAACTCGTAAGTAGTTGAGTAGACTGACGATACGTCGCGATGAGAGGTGTAAATTGTAATCGCTGTGATGCAAAGGCGAAGCGAAGCCGCTGATGTTGATGGCCACAGTGTCGCCTTTTTCCAGAGCCTCTTTGAGGTAGTGGGTCAGCATCATAAGTCGCTCGTAACCAGTTGCTACGGAGTCGCGCATAAAGTCTGCCATCGCCTCACGTACCTGCCGTAGCGTATCGCCCTCCAATTCACCACCAGACTCTTCTACATAGTGCCCAATTTCCTCCACATATTGTCGGTAGAGCATCGCGTAGTGTGTCTCCGTGGTGTCGCTCGTGCTGCGCGGGTCGGGACTGTCATTCTGAAAGTAGAGCGTGATAGGCAGCACGGAGGCAATCTTTTCGGCTACCGTGATCTCTTTCGGTGTTACTGGCACTACTGTGTCCTCTTCTATCCATTTGAAATAATAAATATCGTTGCAGCAGGTGTCTCCATCATAAACGTCATTGGGGCGGTTGGAGGATAAATAGCCACTCTTCAAATCTGTATTAATGTTGAAATAGTAGTCGTGATAGGTGGAATTGAACGGCACTCCCATATTGGAAACCTCACCCCATTGGCTGAGCGCACCTTCTGAGTAGAAGATGTCGTAACCGCCGATGCCGATATGCTCGTCAGAACTGAAGTAGAGTCGCTTCTCTGCCGAGCAGTAGAAAGGTGTCACCTCGTTACCCTCAGTGTTGATGGTGTGTCCAGCATTTATGGGTGCGCCATAGTTGCCGTCCTTGACGATGGAATACCAGATGTCTAAACCGCCAACCCCATGTTCTCGATTGGATACGAAGTATAGCACGTCGTAATCCTTCTCTTCGATGAGACAAGGCTGCATATTGCTGCTGTTAGGCACGTTGATGGTCTTGGGCAAAGCCTTGGGCTTCTCCCAACCCTTCTTGCCGAGTTGAGATTGCCATAAAGAACAGTGCAATTCTCCATTGCCTGTTTTGCTGCAGCGGGTAAGAATAAGTTTGTCATACTTTTTGTTAAAACAGAAGTTGCTGTTGAACAACTTTACACTGTTGATAGTCTTAGGCAATACTTCTGCTTTTGCATAGTTTCCCTCTTCAGTTAGTCTGCTCTGATACAGATAGCAATACCAGCTCGTTTCAAAGAAACGGTCGTAATCTTCCTCGACGTCAGCGCGCATGGAGGTGAAGTAGAAGATGGAGTCGGGAGCCAGATGCGAAGCGTATTCCGAAAAGTGTGAGTTGATGCGCGAGGGCAGGCGCTCTACTAACACTGGCAACGTGTCTTTGGCGATAAAACGTTGCTGTGCCCGCCGTTGCGCACTCGTCAAGGGCTGCGCTTGCGTCACGATGATGCTTAGAAAGGATAATATGACTAGCAATCCTTTCCTCATTACATCAAGTCATATGGGCACGGTTCCTTGCCGATGCGGGTGATTCTATTTTTACGGAAAATATAGGTGATAGAGACCTCTAACGCCCCCCGACCACTGGTGGCTGTCACGAATTTGGAGACATTGACATCGTAGCTAATCCCAATGCGGAGGTTCTGCCAGTCAAAGAATGCATCTACAATGACGGCGTCGTTCCAACGGTAGAAGACACCTCCGCCAAAAGAGAATAGGGTAGTGTAACTGTTCTTTTTCTGGAAATATTCTAGGTTGGTACCAAAGGTGTACTCGCTGAATTTGCGTTGCCAAGTCATATAGGCGCTCGGCTCCAATGCGAGGTTGTCGCTGAGACTGATGCGAGCAAGCGCATGTGTCGTCCAGCGCAGAGGCAACTGCAGGAAACCGTTGCTGAAGACCTCTTTGGGCATGTTGAGATGCGAGACACTCATGCCTACTTGGTAGTTGTCAGTTTTGTTGGGCGAGAAACTCCAGAAGAGTCCGGCACCACAGTCAAAGAAGAGCTGCTTGGTGTTGTCAAAAATATCTTGAACAGGTACCGTAGGATCGTAGTAGCCGTCATGATATTGCTCATCTAGTCGGGCAGCATACTGATTGTATGCATTATTGATGATACCTCCGTAGATGCCTAGTCCGATTTTGTGGCGGTTGCGTCGGCCCACGTAACGGATTAAAGACAGCGATCCTGTTGCCTGCAGAGATGTATAGTTGAGGTCGCCGGCTTTGTCGCCATTAAAGGAGAGCCCGGCGCCGATGAGCGTTTGCCGCCGGTTGTTGCGGTAGATAGCCCCGTCAACACTGGCTCCGATGGTCAGGAAAGGCTCTGTGACCGAGAGCCATTGTGTCCGTTGGGTGACACCAGCCCTGATGAGTCCGTCATAAGCACCCGTCAGCGCAGGATTGAGCGCTGTGGGTTGCGTGTAATATTGGGTGAAATGATAGTTCTGAGCCTCTGCCCGATTTAAACTAAAAAAAAAACTTAGTGCCACGAGCAGAAGCATCACATAATGATATTTCTCTTTCCAGCACTGTTTCAGATAGCGCCGCAACTCGTTCTCCCGCGGATTGTTTTGCGGGTCATATAGTTGCGTACCACTGATACTTTCCGGAAGAAACTCCTGAGTGACGAAGTTGTGCTCGAAGTCGTGAGCATATTGGTAGTTTTTGTGATACCCCAACTCCTTCATCAGTTTGGTTGGGGCGTTGCGGATGTGGAGCGGCACGGGCAGGTCGCCAGTCTGCTTGACCAGCGCATAGGCTTTGTCAATGGCCAGGTATGAGGCGTTGCTCTTTGGCGAAGAGGCCAAGTAGATGCATGTCTGCGCAAGTGGGATACGTGCCTCAGGCATGCCGATGACGTTGACTGCCTGGAAACAGTTGTTGGCCAGAAGCAGCGCGTTGGGGTTGGCATTGCCGATATCTTCAGAGGCGAGGATGACCATGCGCCGGGCAATGAAGAGTGGGTCTTCGCCACCTACTAACATGCGTGCCATCCAATAGACTGCCGCATTGGGGTCACTTCCCCGCATCGACTTGATGAAGGCAGAGATGATGTCGTAATGCTGCTCCCCTTTTTTGTCGTAGAGTGCCAAATTCTGCTGGATGACGTGTACCACCTGCTCGTGGGTGATGTGTATTACACCATCCACAGGTTTAGTCATCCAAGTAACCAACTCTATAGCATTGAGTAACTTACGAGCGTCGCCGCCAGAGATACGCAAAAGCGCCTCGGTATCTTCAATCTCAATTTTGCAGCTCATCTGTTGCGACAGATAATCGACAGCCGTGCCTAAGATGGTCTCCAGATTCTCTCTGGAGAGACTCTTTAAGACATATACTTGGCAGCGTGATAGCAGTGGAGAGATAACTTCAAAGGAGGGATTCTCCGTGGTGGCACCAATAAGGGTGATGATGCCCTGCTCCACAGCACCTAACAATGAGTCTTGCTGTGACTTAGAAAATCGATGGATTTCGTCGATGAAGAGGAATGCCTGTTTCTCAGACTTTTTGGCCTTCTCGATAACGTCACGGATATCCTTGACGCCACTGTTGATGGCGCTGAGCATGAAGAAGTCGCCATCCGTCAACTCTGCGATTAGCAGTGCCAACGTTGTTTTGCCCACGCCCGGTGGCCCCCAGAAGATCATGGACTGGATGCTACGCTGCTCAATCGCATTGCGCAAAACAGCACCCTTGCCCATCAGATGCTCTTGTCCAATGTAGCTGTCGAGTGTGTGAGGTCGTAATATCTCAGCCAGTGGTTTCTGCACGTCATTTAAATTATTGGGAATGCAAAAATACAAAAATTTATACGTGATGGAAAAGGATGCAAAAAATCAAAATTTTATGGTGTTTTTGCATAAAAATCACTACCAAAATGCCATAAATGGAAGGCATTTGATTATTATATATCTAAATATTTGTTAACAATTCCTTTTCTTGTTTAGTATAACATTTTGAAAATAAGGAGGTTGTTTTGTTCGGTTATAGGCAGTCTCTTATGAAATATTTTTTCAATTTTCTTGTTGATTTTGACAAAAAAAAATATATTTTTGTAACTCTAATAATTAAAAAAAACAGTTTACTATGAATGAGCAAGAGAACAATGTCCCCTTTTTCCGTTTTGAGGATTTGAGGATCTATGCTAAAGCGATGGACTATATCACTTGGCTGTATCAAACATTGAATGTGGAGTTTAGCAATGACAATGTGCGTTTTTTGGTAAAATCTTTTCTAAAATCAGCACATAATATTGCATTGAATACAGCTGAGGGCTCATCACGAAACAAGGCACAGTTTCTTTACTATTTGAAGATGGCGAAGAGCGCTGTACGTGAGTGTGTGGTGTTCACTGAGATTGCCAAAAATAACAACATTTTAAATGACACAGATTATGAATTTTCCCGTGGGAAGTTGGTAGAGCTTACCAAGATGATTGGCTCACTTATTGCTTCTCTGCAGAGAATCACAAATAATCAGGAAACCGATGCGGATATGGATGTATCCACTCCATCCTTCCCTGATGAATTAGAATAGTCCTCAAAAAAGAAATCTTTAAATCAAACAGAAAAGCGGTGATTTTCAGGATGAAGGTCACCGCTTCTTTTATGATGAATCGCTTTAGAAGGTGTAGCCAACCTTGGCCTCAATACCTCCGTTGAAACCATTGTCGCTAGGAAAGGTCCTGAAGAAGAAGCCTCCAGTGAAGGAAAATGCCTTCACACGAAAACCTCCAGCAAGGGTGGCATATAAACCAATGCCGTTTCTTGGCTCAGAGGCATAATACTCATTATAGATAAATCCAGAATCATCTTCATGAGTGACGTATAAGTCCTCATCCCAAAAATGAAATGCAGCACCGACGGCAATATTGATACATGGCATCAGTTTGCGGCCGCGGTCGAAGTAGTGACGGTAGTTCAAAAACAACGGAACCTCCTGGAAGGTGCCAGTGTTAATGCCATAGCCGACACCAATGCCAACATTATCCATTTTGTTGATGCTGATCCCATTAATGAAGACACCTGAGAAACCTACATTCTTACCGAAGAAGAAACCATACTCATTGATGAAGTTGTATTGGACTTTCTTTTCGGGTTGATTTTCCTCTTGAGCTGAAAGCATTCCTGCACTGAGGAACAAGACAGCAAATAAGACTAAAATGATTCTGTAACTCTTTTTCATATGTTTTATTTTTTGGAATTTTAGAAGGTATAGCCAACTTTAACCTCTATACCACCATTGAAACTCTTGTCGTTGGGGAATGTTCTGAAAAAGAAACCTCCAGTGAAGGAGAATGCCTTGACACGAAAACCGCCAGCGACGGTGGCATATAGACCTATACCCTTTTTGGGCACATAGTCATAAAAATCATAGTAAGTATAACCATATTCATCCACATGGGTTATAGCAAAAAGATCTTCCCAGAAATGGAAGGAAGCACCAACGGCTGCATTGATGCACGGTACCAGCTTTCGACCACGGTCGAAGTAGTGACGGTAGTTCAAAAACAACGGGACCTCCTGAAAGGTAGCAGTGTTGATGCCATAGCCGACGCCAATACCGATAGCGTCCACCTGGTTGATGGTGATACCATTGACAAAGACGCCTGTGAAACCAACATTCTTGCCGAAGAATCCACCATACTCATTGATGAAATTGTATTGGATCTTCTTTACGGGTTGATTTTCCTCTTGAGCTGAAAGCATTCCTGCACTGAGGAACAAAACAGCAAACAAAGCCAAAATGATTTTGTAACTTTTCTTCATACTGATTATTTTTTTATACATAAAATAGAAAACGAACTTTCTTAAACTATATTGCATTAGTTGATGAAAATTTTGGCGAAAAGAAATATCATCTCATTTTTATATAAGATGCAAAAATCGAGAAAGGTTGCAAAATAATGGATGGAGTGATATACATGATGGCACAACAAAAATGAGTACAAAGTCAAAACAAAATGCATTTTAATCTTAACATGATTTACCGAGGCACCTGCCCATAGAGCACGCGGGCGGGAAGGCCGACATGCGGTGCGGACGCGGTGTGAATGGCCGGCCTCCAACAGCGGCGTGCAAAGGCGCTTGCGTTTACAAAAATGCATGCCTCCCGTTTATTTTTCCTTTTGCGACATGCTGCATTTTTGTTCCCGTTTGCCGCCGCTGTCAGAGGGCGGACAGAGCGGGCGGGATTCATGTCGGCTTGATCTTTTGGCAACTTTTCTATCAAGAGAAAAGTTGAAGAATTCTATTTATGGGAGTTGCCAGCCATAACGCTCTTGTCTCCTTCAAAAAAACGTCTATCAGAAACATACTTGGGCATAAAAGGTGCCAAGGTATATAGTCCCAAAAAATGGATGGAGTGACGGCATCATCCTTTTTTGTATCTTTGTCCGCTATTTTTCTCAGTGATGTTTGATCAAGTAAATTGACGACTATGTATTTTTTAGGAATAGACTTAGGAAGTTCTTCGGTAAAGGTTACTCTTTTGGATGGCGATACTGGCAAAGTTGCCGCCAGTGCCTCCGCCCCGCAACAAGAAGCCCCGATTTTGGCTGTCCAGAACGGATGGGCGGAGCAGAACCCAGCCGACTGGTGGAGTTATATGAAGACGGCCTTGCAGACGGCTCTGCAATCAGGCCAGGTCAATGCCAAAGACATAAAGGCTGTCGGCATCACCTATCAGATGCATGGTTTGGTGCTGGTCGACAAGGGTTTGCAAGTGCTGCGTCCCTCCATCATTTGGTGCGACAGTAGGGCTGTCCCTTACGGAGAGAGGGCCTTTGAGACGTTGGGTCATGACTACTGTCTGCAGCATCTTCTCAACTCGCCTGGCAACTTCACCGCGGCTAAGCTGGCGTGGGTGCGCGAGAACGAGCCCGAACTCTTCGAACGTGTTTATAAGTTTATGCTCCCCGGTGACTATCTGGCTATGCGTATGACGGGCGAGGTGCGGACCTCAGTGCCCGGCCTCTCCGAAGGAATGTTCTGGGACTTTGAGAACAATACCGTCTCTGAGCCGTTGCTCACCCACTTTGGTATCCCTGTGGAGATGATTGCCGACACCGTGCCGACTTTTGGAATACAGGGTGAGCTGTTGTCGTCTGCAGCTGCAGAGTTGGGTCTTCCTGCTGGTATCCCTATTTGTTATCGCGCCGGTGATCAGCCTAATAATGCCTTCTCCCTCAATGTGTTAAATCCTGGCGAGGTGGCCGCCACTGCAGGCACCTCCGGCGTAGTTTACGGCATCAATGACCAGGTCTGTACGGATCCTAAATCCCGTATCAACATTTTCGCTCATGTGAACCATCAGCCTGACCAGCCCCGTTTGGGCGTGATGCACTGCACTAACGGAGTGGGTATCCAAAACGCCTGGATGAAACGGATGGTGGCCCCGGAGGTCTCCTACGACCAATTTAACGAGATGGCCGCGCAGGCTCCCATAGGCTCCGACGGCGTTACAGTGATACCCTTTGGCAATGGCGCCGAGCGTATCTTGGAAAATCGTCAACTGGGTGGTTCTATCCATGGATTGAATTTTAACAATCATAATGCCAGTACTTTAGCCCGCGCCGCCCAAGAGGGTGTGGCCTTCTCTTTCAAGTATGGAATGGATATCATGCGTGAGACAGGCATGAACACACGCGTCATACGCGCAGGCCACGCCAATATGTTCCTGAGTCCTATCTTCCGAACGACTCTGGCAACAGTGGCTGATGCTACAATAGAACTCTATGACACTAATGGTTCTGTGGGTGCCGCTATTGGCGCCGCATTGGGATCAGGTTATTATAAGTCTTCGCAGGATGCTTTTGCCCCACTGCAAAAATTGGCCGTTGTGGAACCCGATACTCTCCAAAAAGAGAGATATGAGGAGGCATACAATCGTTGGAAATCGGTTCTGAATATGAATTTGGGATAGATTTTAATTCATAAACATCTGATTTACATAATGCCATTGATGTCAGTGTTGCCTTTTGTGTATGCGCTGGACTTTGTATCGGTTATGAACATAAGTTTTAACCCTAACATCTCTATCTTTTTTAAGGGACTACATACCTGATGGCACCTTATATGTCCAGGTATGTTGCTAATAGACATTTTTTGAGGGAGAAAAGGGCTTTATGGCAGGCAACTCCCATATATTTAATTCTACAACTTTTCTCTTGATAGAAAAGTTGCCAAAAGATCAAGCCGACATGAATCCCGCCCGCTCTGTCCGCCCTCTGACATCGGCGGCAAACGGGAACAAAAATGCAGGACGTGGCAAACGGGAAATATCACGGAAGGCATGCATTTTTGTAAACGCAAGCGCCTTTGCACGCCGCTGTTGGAGGCCGGACATTCACACCGCGTCCGCACCGCATGTCGGCCTGCCCGCCCGCGTGCTCTATGGGCAGATGCCTCGGTAAATCATGTTGGGCTAAAATGCAATTTGTTTTGACTTTATACTCATCTTTGTTGTGCCATTATGTATACACCCCTCCTTTTATCTTTTTTGAACACAAAAACAACTCCGACATCACTCAAAACGCTTAGCACGTCCAATGTTGGCATGGTATTCCTTTTGGCAATTACCAGTAATATCAACTTCACCAGTAAAGGAATAATTGGAAATATATGCTGTGCCTGTAACATTGGCATGGATATCTCCGACCCCTGAGTGTGTGATGTGGGCGATGGCACTCTTTAATTGTTGGGCAGAGACACTGCCGGAGCCATCGCTCACCAGGTTTAGCGATACGGCTTGGCCGGTAAGACGTGTGTCGCCGGTGCCATTGTTTTTCAACCCTAGTTGTTTTGCACATATGTTGCGAATGGTAATGTCGCCAACTCCTTTATTCTGCAATGTGGCATTCTCAGTCTGCCAGCCCATCATATTAACCAATATATCTCCTGTACCTAGATTGTTGGCAATCATTGATTTGCTTATATAACTGGATGTAATAGTGACATCTCCCACCCCAGCATTATGGATAAATAGAGAAGGGACGGTGACTGTGGCAGAGGCAGGAAAAACTATATCCCCCACACCAGTGTTGTGAATCTCCAGCGACTCCTCTAAATCCAGTTGTTTTATTAGGCAATCCCCCACACCGGAATTATAGATTGATATTCTTTTTTCGGTGCGTGGTTCCATTGTTGCATCACCAACGCCTCGATTGGTCAGTTCCTCTAAATGTGGTGTGTAGATCTCCACCTGAATAGCTGCTTTTTCAAAAGAGACATCTTCATCGCTAATTTCGATATATAGTTTTTCTTCAGCTACTCTATGACGGACATATCCCTCGATATTGTCATCCGCCTTTACCACAACTTTGTGTTCAGGACCTTGTTTGATTACAACACTTCCCAAGAAGTTGATATCTATAGAGTTGAAGGGTTCTTCCGTGTATTCCCTGGTGACGATATTTCCACTGGCAACAATTCGTTTTTGTGCGCTGATCATACTGATGGGAAGTATGAGAAGCAGTATTAAAAATGTCTTTTTCATAATGTTTGTTTTTAAAAATATCTTTTTCATAATGTTTGTTTTTAGTGGTGATTAATAAGATCCTCTTTAGAGTGAGCTACTGGCACCGCAATATTGCCCTGCAAGTCTATAAAGCCGTAGAAGTTGCCCTTGCGAACCAGAGCGAGACCATCTCTGTAGAATCCGAATTTGCCGATCTCGTCGTATTGGGGGTGCACGACTTCTCGACCGCTACTGTCCACGAATCCCTTGAATCCAAAGAGGTCCACCAAGGCCCAGCCGCTCCGATATTCGTCAAAGCAGCCGATGTCACTGTATTTTGGTTCAACCACCATCTGGTCCAGCTCATTGGCTAACCCGCAATAGCCGTTGCGCTGGACCTTTTTTAGGCTATGACAATTCTGCTTTGGCGCTGGAGATGACTTATCCTCCACTGTTATTATGGTGGTTTTTTTCTTTACTGCATGACCTAGGGTGTTGTACAACTCATCGACACTTATCTTTATTGTTTTTGGTTCCTCTTCTGCCTCTTCTGCCTCTTTTGCCTCCGATGTTTGTTTTTCGGCAGATTCGGCTGCAACAACTTGCGGAGGTTCTATAAATGAAATAGTGTCAATTTCTGGCACTGGTTCCATGGTTTGTACCTGAGTAGTGTCAATGACAGGCTCGGCAGGAGTTGGGGCACTTGGCTCTGCTGGTTGTGCCTGCCATACAGCGACAGAGCCGGCAACTGCGGTGGTGAGGACACCCGTGGCGATGGCTGGAACTTTGGCGGCAGAGAGGGTCAGCAGGGCAGAGGTCTTGGGCGCCGTGGCCCATTCAAAGCCCGTCAGCGGTGACGGAGCGGAAGGCGCCACGACCAGATGCCTCAGCTTGGCTCGGCAGATGCGATCCACCGCATGACCCCGTAATGATAACAGAGATAGTATGACCATGATGCCTGATTTTTTATGATTGTGTTTGTTTTTTAAAATCTCCTGTAATTGCGTTCGCGCCTCTGCCAAGTATCGTTTTGAACTGCGGACCCCAATCTGCAACATCTCCGCAATTTTTGTATGTCTTTGGTTTTCAAATACGTATAGATTGAAAACGGCTCGTTGTTTGTCGGGAAGATGGTGGATGGCTTCCAGAATGTCCTCTTCGGTGAAATCGTCGGGCGATATCTCCGCATCATTGGTCGATTCAACCGGATCTGAATACGCTTCTTCCATTTCGTCAATCGGCAGGAACTGTGGCTGCCGGCGGAGGTAATCCAGCGTGTTGTTCAAGTTGATACGCATCAGCCATCCGTCGAAGTGACCCAGCTGGCGGAAACTGTCCGACTTCTCAATAGCTCGGATGAAGGCTTCGTGCGCCAAATCCTCCGCCGTAGCCTTGTCCTTGACATAGCGACAGTTGACGCCGATCATCTTGCCGATATTGCGTTGGTATACCCGTGTCCAGAAACGTTCCGCCTGCATCTTCTCTTTTATAATATGACGCAAAGATACAAAAAGGGGCCAATTTTTTTTCGGCCCCTGTTCTGATTATTTTAGGGAGGTATATACATGATGACACAACAAAGATGAGTGCAAAGTCAAAAAAAAGCATTATAACCCCAACTTGATTTACCGAGGCACCTGCCCATAGAGCTCGCGGGTGGGTAGGCCGACATGCGGTGCGGACGCGGTGTGAATGGCCGGCCTCCAACAGCGGCGTGCAAAGGCGCTTGCGTTTACAAAAATGCATGCCCTCCCTGTATTTTTTCTTTTGCTACATGCTGCATTTTTGTTCCCGTTTGCCGCCGATGTCAGAGGGCGGACAGAGCGGGCGGAATTCATGTCGGCTTGATCTTTTGGCAACTTTTCTATCAAGAGAAAAGTTGAAGAAATATAACTATAGGAGTTGCTTGCCATGAAGCCCTTCCCTCCCTCAAGAAAACATCTACTAGCAACATACTTAGGCATACAAGGTGCCATCAGGAATATAGTCTACTTATTTTATTGAAAACTATTCAACTCTTTTCTTCAAAAATTCAGTACACTCTTCAAATGTTTTGAATGTGTTCTCTTCTGGGATGAGGTCCGGGATGACGTCTAATGTCTTGAGCATGTACATAGGCTGCGGTTGGATGATGGTCATCAGTACCAGCACGCCGCGTGCCTGCAACTCTTTGATGGCCGTCTCCATCGCATACAAACCTGACTGGTCCATAAAGCTGACAAGGCGCATGCGGATGATGACGATCTTTGCATCCTCAGGGACATCGTTCATCACACTTTGGAACTTGGTGATGGTGCCGAAGAAGATGGGACCATTCAGACGTTGGATGTAGATTTTGTGTTGGGCTGTATCGGGCATGCCACCCTCATCTTGCCAAGGGCTCTCCTTGTCGAAGTGGGTCATCTCGGCAGAGCTGTAACCGCCCTCCACCAGGTCACTGGCGCGTTTCATGAAGAGCACGCAGGCGATAACCATGCCGATGCCAACGGCGGTGAGGAGGTCTACAAAGACGGTGAGCAGGAAGACGATGATGAGGACCACGGCGTCAGCGCGCGGGATCTTGAGCAGATCCTTGAATCCTTTGAAGTCGATGATGCCCCAACCGACGGTAATCAAAATGCCGGCAAGCACGGAGAGCGGGACATAGCGCACCAGACTGCCCAAGCCTAACAGAACGGCGAGCAGAAGCATAGAGTGAACCATACCGCTGATTTGAGAGCGTCCGCCACTCTTAACGTTTACAACGGTACGCATAGTAGCACCAGCACCACTGATACCACAGAAGAGACCGCTGATCATGTTGCCGATTCCCTGGCCGATAAGTTCGCGGTTACTGTTATGGTGAGTCTTGGTGATGTTGTCGGCAACTACAGAGGTGAGCAATGTGTCAATACTGCCTAGACCAGCCAACGTAAGTCCTGGAATGACAGAGGCTTTCAAGATGGCGCCCCAGTCGAGACCCGTCAGGCTGAGACCCTCTTTGGCGAATGCTGGCATCGGGAATCCAGAGGGAATCTGACCGATGAGGAGTTTCTCGTCCATGTTGAGGAATAAGGAGATGATGGTCATCACCAATAGAGCCACCAAAGTGGAAGGTATCTTCTTGGTTATTAATGGGAAAAGATAGATAATGGCGATGGTTCCAATGCCGAGCAGAAGGGCAGTGAAAGAGACACCACCAGCCAGACGCATCGGAAGTTCCTTAATCATATCGACTACCAAAACTGGTGATTTACAGCCGATTAAAGGATATAACTGTTGGATGATGATGATGACACCGATACCGCTCATGAAGCCCGATAGGACGGGGTAGGGGATATAACGCACATACTTGCCTATCTTCAAAATACCGAAGAGAATCTGGAAGAGACCGCAGAAGAGACCCGCGAGCGACATGCTGATGAGCACGGCGCTCATGGAGTGCTGCGCTGCCCACACACCGCTGAGCAATGATGCGGTGATGACCGTCATTGGTCCAGTAGGTCCGCTGATCTGTGAGTGTGTGCCGCCGAACAGAGAGGCGAAGAATCCAAGGAAGGTGGCGCCTATGAGTCCGGCCAACGCACCCATAGAGCTTGCCGAGGGATCGTCAATGCCTCCAAATGCCTGTATGCCGAATGCCAAAGCCAACGGTAATGCCACGATTCCGGCAGTAATTCCGCCAAAAAGATCGCCCTTTAGATTATCGGTTTTAATCCATGCCATAGTCTAAAATATTTATTATCAATGCATTAGAAAAATAGCAGGGTGGTTTATCCTGCTATTTGAAATTCGGCGCGAAAATAGGTTTTTTTTAAATATGGCAAAACCTACCGTATGGGCGAACTTTCGCCTCCAAAATCCCAATTTTGCGGATTGCGTTTAATATATTGGATAATATTGTAATATGATGTCCTATCCCGAATGATGTGTTCATAATAATTGCGTTGCCATGGCGAAAAACCAATTTGTTTTGTCACCCCGATTTTGAATCCCCGGACCACAGATCCTACGGTGCGCGATGTGCCATTGGGTCGGTATTGTAATGGTTGTTGGTTTGGTTGCGATTGTGGGGATTGTTGTTGCGATTGTGGGGGTCGTAGGGGCGAATAATTATTCGCCCGTACAATACCCGCCATATTGCAATGATCCCCCGTATTATTCGCCCGTACAATACCCGCCATATTGCAATGATCCCCCGTATTATTCGCCCGTACAACACCCGCCATATTGTAATTATCCCCCCTATTATTCGCCCGTACAATACCCGCCCTATTGGAATGATCCC
>JAILCI010000039.1 GCA_024686335.1 Bacteroidales bacterium
GGCTCTGTCAACCACAATCTACTGTCATCATCAGGGCAATAATAGTGGCGTACCTTCGGCACGCTGGTTTGCCACCGCGTCGTCCTACCCCACACTAACGTGCGGGGTTATTAGGATGGCGTGCCTCCAGCACGCAGTCAACGTGCCTTTGCGTCCTTTGCTCCTTTGCGTTAAAACCATCTGTGAGCGCAGCGAACAAAAATCTGCGTTCATCTGCGTAATCTGCGTAATCTGCGGGAGAAATAAACACGATCAGCGGGAAACCAACCCCCACAACCCCGTTGGAGACGTGCTATAGCGCGTCTCAACAAAGTGCCCCCGCACTAATAATTTTCAACTATTAACTGTGGTCGATGTACACATCGACCCTACAAATGCCTCCCCAATCCTTAAATAACTGTCAACTATCAACTAAAAAAACGTATCTTTGCCACCACAACATCACCCATTATGAAGAAATTATTTTTACCCCTTTTTTTTCTGCTTCTGTGCAGCAATCTGCTTTATTCTCAAAACAATAAGACAATACCCATGGATGCGACAACCGAACTTTCCGCCAAAGATGGCTGGATCGGGAATACAAACCTGACTATGTTCACTCGCCTCGAGGATGCAGAGTATGTGATTGCTCCGAGACAAATCGATCCTACAATCAATGGACAGATCACCTCGGTGAAATTCTACCACCACCCATACGAGGAGTACAATACATCTTCTTATACCATAAAGATTTACGAAGGTGCAGATTTGCAATGGTTTAACCAGGACCGACACCTGTATGAATACACATCTTGCGGACAATTAGTTTATAACCAAGACTATACAGCATCTGGCGACGGCTGGCAGACCGTTCAGTTGACTACGCCATACACAATCCCCGCTGGCGAATTCTGGGTTGGCGTACAGATGGACGGCATGGGCACTGTGGCTTTCGGCGATGAGAACAATGCCGTGGAGGGCCAGTATTTCTATACCGAAATGTACAACTACAACTGGTATTGGTCTCCAACGTACTTCATCGACAGTTATTCCGGACAGGATGTGCTCTACTCGTTGGGTTTGGCCGTCCGGACACAAAGCGGCACCTCCATAGATGAGGCCTCCACCAAATTCTCCATCTACCCCAATCCTGCCACAGATCAAGTGCATATTTCTGCAGAAGAAATGGAGGCCATCACTCTTTTCGACCTCTCCGGTCGCATCATCCGTGAAGTCAGTGTCTCCGGCAACGAAACACACCTAGACTTGAGAGATCTCAGTACGGGCCTCTATTTTCTGAATGTTGTTACGAAGAATGGAAGTTCGGTGGAGAAGTTGAATGTGGTAAGATAAAACTTAGCTCCTTTATATCAACGGTCCAGACTACTCGGATCAGAAAGAAATTGATAAATGCCCATCGTAACAATACCATTTTCATCGCGACGTACACTCTGATAACCTGTCGTCAAAATTATCTTTTTGAAAGAGTCATTAATACATAATAAGGATCTTTCCTCCTGTCCACGTTTCTCATCAGTCAGCATTTGATATGCTGATTGAATATAATAACGTCGACTACCTTTATTCGCTACAAAATCCACCTCTAAAACCTGCCTCGGCTTTCCTTGGGGACGAACAACAATGTTCCCCACATCAACACTAAACCCTCGTGCACGGAGTTCATTGTAAACAATATTTTCCATCACATGTCCATCATCTTTTTGCCTAAAAGAAAGCAATGAATTTCTAATGCCAATGTCTTGATAGTAACATTTTTGTTGAGCACCGATATATTGTTTGCCTCTAATGTCATACCGGACACAACGCTCAATCAAGAATGATTCCTCCATATATTTGACATATTTGGAAATTGTGTTGTCAGAAAGGGATAATTTTTTCTTACTATTGAAAGTATTAGCAAGGTTTGTAGCATTCGTAAGTGAACCAACCGAAGATGCCAACACGCGCATTAATTCTTTTAACTCAGCTGTATGCTCAATGCGATAACGCTCAACCAAATCACGCAAATACACTGTAGTAACTAACTGTTTTAAGTATGCGATCCGATCATCTTCATTCATTCCTAATAACGCGGGTAACCCACCATACTGCTTATAATAATCCCATGCACGATCAAAATCATCATCTGTTGACGACAAATACTCTGCAAAAGACAGAGGCCAGAGATGTATCTCAAAACTGCGCCCTCTAAACTCTGTCGCAATGTCGGTGGAAAGAAAACGAGAGTTACTTCCTGTCACATATACATCAAGATTAGAAATATGTAACAAACTGTTCAGCAAAGTTTCAAAATCATCCACCATCTGAACTTCATCAATTATCACATAATGCATTTCATTGGACAATCTGCAGAATGATTCAATCGCTTCAAAAAGGACTTCAGGATTTTTGAATTTGCGATTGTGTAAATTCTCCATATTGACAAACAAAATATCATTTTCATCCACTCCCAAATGCCTCAGCTCATCAATGAATAGAGTATTCAATAAAAAGGACTTCCCACAACGACGTATACCAGTAATAATTTTAACCAAACCATTACCCATTGTATTTATCAGTTGTTCAATATATTGCGGCCTTTCTATCCTCATTAGACTTCGAATTTAGTGCATACAATCCATTTTTTCGAAATGCAAAAATACTCTTTTTTCTTTATCTCTCCCTTATCGACACTGCAAAACCACCGCACGGAGCCATCCATAACTTCAGGGTCGTCTTGGAGGTCACCTTTTTCGTGGTTATGGTGTAGGCCTGTGGGTTGTAGCCATCACCTGGCAGACCACTGGCATCTTTAGCGTCCGTGTAAATTATCGCATCATAAGCGACACCCGGCTTCAGGAAATCGAGTTTCACCTCCACGTCGCGGGCGTTCTCATCGGTGATACCACCGACGTACCAGACGTCGCGAGGACGTAGGGGCGAATAATTATTCGCCCCTACGGACGTCGGTATATCGAGTATCGTATCTGGTATCGCGTAGACGTACCGCATAGCACCGGAGATCACCCCTTTCTTGCCGTCGGGCAGCTGAGCAAGTCCTTCGGCAGCCTTGTTTATGGTGGAGAGCTTCGGATGTCGCGCTGTCACGATGTAGGCACCGGGTTCAGCTTGCAGATAAATGCTCTTGCTCCAGTCGACAGCCACATCCTTGATGAACTGGAAGGCGTCCATGAAGGGTTCGTAGTGCTCCGGGAAGTCGGCGGCCATCTGCAGCGGCGAGTAGAAGGTGACGTAAAGTCCTAACTGATTGCATATTGTGTGCTTCATCAGGTCGCCCTTGTTCCAGCTGGCGTTTTTCTCCATGTCGGTCTCGAAGATACCGGGAGTGTAGTCCATCGGGCCGCCCTGCAGACGGGTGAAGGGCAGGATGGTGGTGTGTCCCGGGTTAATACGGCCGCGGAACTCCGTGCCCATGGCGCTCTCATTGCCGATCATATTGGGCCAGGTGCGGCACAGACCTGTCGGGCGCACCGCCTCGTGCGCATTGACCATGATGTGGTGCTTGGCAGCCTCCGTGACAGCATAGTGATAGTGGTTGATGAGCGGCTGACTGTAGTGACACTCACCGTATGGCAGAATCTTTCCTACATAGCCACTCTTAACTGCATCATAACCATACTTGTTCATCAACGTGTAGGCTTTCTCCATCCAACGCTCGTAATTGATGGTAGATGAAGAACTTTCGTGATGCATAATCAGTCGGATACCCTTCTCGTGGGCATATTTGTTCAAGGCAGGCAGATCGAAATCCGGATAGGGCGTGATGAAGTCGAAGACGAAGTCCTTCTCCTTGCCGTACCAGTCTTCCCAGCCTTCGTTCCACCCTTCGATGAGCAGCGCATCAAAGCCGTTGGCGGCGGCAAAGTCGATGTAGCGGCGCACATTTTCGTTGTTGGCTGCATGTCTACCATGCGGTTTGGCCTTGGTATAATCGGTAATGCCGATTTTCACAGATGGGAAGTCGTTAGTGTAGCTCCAGCAGCTCTTGTCGGAGATCATCTCCCACCAGACGCCCATGTATTTCGTCGGGTGAATCCAGGAGACATCCTCAATGACGCAGGGATCGTTAAGGTTGAGGATAAGTCGGGAGGCAAGGACGTCGGTAGCCGACTCGCAGACCATCACCGAACGCCACGGTGTGTGGCACGGCGCCTGCAGACGACCTTTGTAACCCGTGGCGTCAGGGCAGAGCCAGGTGCGGAAAACGAAGGTCGTGTCGTCCAAATCCAAGTTGGTGGTCGGGTAGTCGAGAACGGCAGCTTCGTGAATGTTGATATAGAGTCCTTCGGCGGTCTTCATCTGCAGGGCAGTCTGCACGCCCGTACGTGAGAAGCTCTTCCAGGGCCAGCCGTTCTTGGTATGTGCAACATCGTAAAGTCCGCGAATCTCCGACAATTTCGATTCGTGATAGTTGAACTCCTGGGTGTCGTAGTCGCCGGGAATCCACCAAGCGGTGTGATCGCCGGTCATCGCAAACTCGGTCACCTCCTCCATAATCCAGAAGTAGGCCAACGCGTTCTCCATCGGAAACTCGTAGCGGAAGCCGAGACCGTCATCATAGAGACGGAAGCGGATCTGCATCACAGTAGCCTTCTTCTCCGTGGAGTGGTCCATACTCTCCACGCTGCCTGCGGGCTGCTCGAGCGTCACAAAGAGCTCGTTGTAGTGGTTGCGGATAGCATCCTCCTCGCCCCAGACAGGCTCCCAAACCTCGTCAAAAGTGCTGTAGGCTTCGTCTTTGAGAACGAAAGCGTGCGCCAGGTCGTCGCGCCACTCGAGGGTGAAGCCCATGCGGGAGGGCAGCACGACCGGCTTCCCGGCACGGTTGAGGGCATATTGCGGCACACCGTTGACCACAGCAAACTGCAGCTCCAGCTGACCGTCAGGACTTTTCATCGTCAGCGCATCAGCGGGCATAGCGGGTGCCTTGGGATAATGATTGGCGAAAGAGGGTAAAACAGACACCATCATCATTACCAATAGAAGGAGGGATATTTTCTTCATAATCAAGAGGATTTTATCTTAAAAAATGAGCAGCAAAGATAATAAAAGTATTGCTATGACAACTGAAAAGTGTACTTTTGCCATCACTTTTTTAGCATAGACATGAATCTTTGGAACATATATCATCCAACCATGCCCGATTTTGTGCGGGCGATTGCTGACACGCCGGCGATGCGCCGACTGCAGGATGTCGGGATGAACTGCGGCTGCGAGTACACCTCCTTCCCGCTGTTCCAGAACCTGGAGAGCTATTCGCGTTTCGACCACAGTGTCGGATGCGGTCTGATGGTCTGGCACTTCACGCAGGACCCGCGCCAGACAGTGGCAGCGCTCCTGCACGACGTGGCCTCGCCCGCCTTCGCCCACGTCATCGACTTCCTCAACGGCGACCACGAGCGGCAAGAGTCGACGGAAGACACCACTGAGAGCGTCATCGCCGAGTCCCCCGAGCTGATGAAACTGTTGACAGAGATGAATCTCACGCTGGAGGATGTCGCCGACTATCACCTCTACCCCATCGCCGACAACGACACGCCGCGCCTCTCCGCCGACCGCCTGGAATACACCCTCGGCAACATCGTGAACTACCGCATCGGCACACGCGATGATGTGAAGCGCTACTACGACAATCTGATAGTCGGACGCAATGAAGAGGGAACGGAGGAGCTGATGTTCAGCGACTTACAGACTGCTTTGGACTTCGGCATGACCACCTTGCGCACCTCCCGCATCTACGTGTGCGATGAAGACCGCTACTCCATGCAGACATTGGCAGAACTTTTGAAAAAACATATCGAGCGTGGTATTTTGAATGTTAATGACCTCTATACGACTGAAAAAAAAGTCATTGCCTTGTTGGAAAAGGACGAAGAGGCCAAAAATGACTGGCTTCGTTTTCGTAGTTCACACAAGATGATTAAAGATGGTGTTCCCGCTGAGGGCAAGATCATCGCAGCCAAAAAACGGCATATCAACCCGATGGTCAGTGGGTTAGGCAGACTGACAGACCTGTCGGAAGAGTTTGCTGAGAAGATGCAGGAGTTCATGTCCGCCTCGTTCGACATGCCTCTTTGGGGCATTTAGGAAGCAAAGAAACAGATAACCTTAGGCAGGAAGATTATCAAACCGACGATGAGGGCGGTGATGGCGCAGACCAGCACAGCCGCGGCGCTCAAGTCTTTAATGTCGCGGATTCTGTCGTCCTGTTCCTGAGTCAAAAAGTCGGCGGTCCTTTCCAATGAAGTGTTGAAGATCTCGGCGGCGAAGACCATGCCGATGACGATGATCACGGCAATCCACTCGCCCGGGGAGATGCGGAAGAGGAATCCCGCACCGATAGCCAAAATGGCAGCCACGGTATGAATCCACGCATTCTGCTCGGCCCGGAAAAGTGCACGGAACCCCGCAAAGGCATATTTAAAGCTCTTGATTCTCTTCTTCACTGAAAAAGGCTCTTTCTCCATCGATATAGTTTTAGGATTGCAAAAGTAATAAATTTTGAGAGACTAGGCTCCCGCAGATTACGCAGATCTCGCAGATAAACGCAGATAGATTTTAACAAACGGATTTGCTCGCGGCTAACGCCCCTCGCTGTGACAACCCGCAGATGATATTTTAGGTCCTTGCGGACCTTGGATCTCGCGGATTTTATTCGCTTCGCTCATAGTTGCCTCCGCACATTGACTGCGTGCTGTAGGCACGCTATCCTAATAACCCCGCACGTTAGTGTGGGGTAGGACGACGCGGTGGCAAACCAGCGTGCCGAAGGTACGCCACTATTATTGCCCTGATGATGACAGTAGATTGTGGTTGATAAAGCCCTGAAAGGGCGGCAGACTACAGGCAGGGGTGTGAACCCCTGTAGCGAAAGAAAAACTATTAACAAACAGAAAATCTGTCACCCCTTCGGGGTTCCATAATAATCGCGCCGCATCATCCACAGGGGTTCCGCTATGCTCCACCACCTGCCTGTAGTCTTTCAGCCCTTCAGGCTTTAGGATTTCGCAGATGGACAGTTCAACGATTCAACAATCAGTAGTTTCCAAACTGCGAGGACGCAGTTTGCTCCGAGGACGCAGTTTGCTCCGAGGACACAGTTTGCTCCGGGCCTCAACAATTCAACAACTCAACAGTTCATCAGCACTTCTTTGCGTGCTGTAGGCACGCCATCCTATTAACCCCGCACTTTAGTGTGGGGGCCGCTCAAATCTATACACCACCCTTATCTTCGGATTCTGGAAAATATCCGAACACAAGATCACTTCCGGCAACGCCGGGATATGATGGCGTCGTCCCTCCGAAAGATCCACGCCCAGCGTCTGCTGATAGAGAAACCAGACTAACTCGGTGCAATAGAAGGCGTTAGTATCCTGGTCATCGAATTTATTATCAAAGAGCAGATGTCGGCGGTAGAGGTCAAGGGCTCTCTGCTGTAGCTTTAGCGTGTCTCCTTCTAGTGGATAGCGGCACACGCAGCCCTTACCGGCACGGTCGCTGCGGAAGAAGACGCCAATCGGTTCTAACTTGACGCTGTCCTTCTCCTCCTTGGTGGCCCGTTCATTGGGCACGGCATGGAGCACTTTCCACTGACCGTCGTCATAGACCACCATCCCGATGTGGGAGTAGATGCTCTTACGGTCCACGGTCACCACCGCCCTGCTCTCCTTGCTCGTGCCCACACGGAATACGATATCACCCGTCTGCAACTGCACGGTGTCGGGGAGCACGAATTCGGTGACTTCTGGCGCCCGCTTGCAGTTTGTCAGACAGAGACAGCAAAAGAAAAAGGCAGAAAACAGCACGAAGCCGTTTCTACCTTTTATAGCATTGCAAAGAGGTTTAGGCTTTGATTTTCCACTTGCCATCCACCTTCACCAGTTTAAGCGTGTTTGTATCTTCCTCTGGCTTATCGGAATAGGCCGATGTTGAAGTGCAGTTAACATCTACACTTGCTGTTTCACCATCTTCGGAAATAGTCTCTGAAACGACTTCATATTTGGAAATCTTGAGGTCTGCACCTTCAAGTTTCTTCACATGTTTCTGAATATCCTCTTGATCCGTCAAGGTGGTATAGCTTAACGCTTTCTCGTAATCACCCGCCTGCAGGGCTTTATAGTAGTCATTGACAGTGTCAGAAGGGGTAGGTGCGCCACAGGAGGCAAAGCAACAAGCCGCGATAACGGCACAAACGATAATGATGATTTTTTTCATAGTGATTAATTTTGGTTAATAATGATGGGGCAAAGATAGGAAGAAATAATTGAAAATTGATAGTTGACAGTTAAAAATTGCGGGGGCACTTTGTAGAGACGTTCCATGGAACGTCTCCAACGGGATTTTACGGGCTGGTTTCCCGCTGATGACCATATTTTTCTCCCGCAGATTACGCAGATCTCGCAGATGAACGCAGATTTATATTTTTAGGTCCTTGCGGACCTTGGATCTCGCAGATTTTGTTCGCTGCGCTCACAGTTTTTTAACGCAGAGGCGCAGAGGACGCAAAGGCCGGTCAAACAATTAAACAAATCAACAGTTCAACAATATTCTCCCGCAGATCTCGCAGGAGTTTTTTTCCCGCAGATTACGCAGATCTCGCAGATGAACGCAGATAGATTTTAACAAGCGGATTTGCTCGCGGCTAACGCCCCTCGCTGTGACATTTACACCCCTGCCTGTAGTCTTTCAGCCCTTCAGGCTTTAGGATTTCGCAGATTGTCAGCTCAACAATCAAACAATCAGTTGTCTCCAAACTGCGAGGACGCAGTTTGCTCCGAGGACGCAGTTTGCTCCGAGGACGCAGTTTGCTCCGGATCGTCCGTGAGTCCCGTTAGGGACGAACTAATCCGTTTGTTTTCATTACTCGTGGCTGACATCCCGCGCATACAGCTGATGCTTCCGTGCGTCCGTCTCTACATAATGAAACGAAGTGTCCTCGGGCACGGCACCGGCACGACCAATCCAGTAGGGAAACTCCTCATGGTCATACATCATCTTAACATTGCGGTAACGCACCATATACGACATAAACTGATAGTCCCGCGCCATCGAGTGACACGCCCCGACAGTGGTGCCCTCAGGAATGTGCGGCAACAGCGCGTGGATGTCCGTCAGCATCTCTTTATCACGACCAATACGCCCGCAGAAATAGATGTTGACACCTATCGACAATGTGAGGATCACTATCGATATCACCCTGAAAACCAAAGTTCTCCTATCCAAAAACCGGATAGACTTCAGCCACGGTTCGACCAGACAGCCCAGCGAGAGAGCCATGAGCGGGAAGACCGTCAAAATGTAGAAACTTCTCTGTTTCAGACTGACCATAATTGGCAAAACACCGGCAAGAGACAAGCACAGAAAGACACAGAAGAGCTTGAAATTCCGGGATTGTCTCTTGACTCCACGCTTTCTCCCTACAAACAGGAAGAGAAGCAGGACGACAACCATTGCCGGAATCATGTCGATGAGAAAATGCAGTACAATGTAAAAGCGTGAGTTGACGGTCGTTACCGATTCTATACTCCTCAGCACCTGAGAGTTGATATAGGTCTCCATGCTCTCCCTGGCGACGGGCGAGGAGCCGAAGATCACGAGGGCCGGAAGACAGAGTCCCAACAGCACCAGCATGGTGTCCAGACACGCGGCACCAAACTTGCGGTCGCGCATGAAGAGCCAATAGAAGATGGGCAAGACCAACGGATAGATACCTGTGAAGCCCTTACATAGAAATGCCAAAAACAACATCACGCCCGAGAGGAATGTGTAGACCACCCGCAGCTGTTTTCGGCTTTTCAGATACATCAGCACCGACAATAGGGTGAAAATGTTCATGGTGTTCTCGAGCAGATTGTTGGGGGCAGCCCAGAAGACAGTAGGCGTGATGATCCACAACAGCAAGACCAGCCAGAAACTTCTGATGGAGAATCTCAGCTCTTTCCAAATCAAGAAAAGGATAAATCCGGAGACGATGACGGTGCAGATGGAGTAGATCTTATCGACATACCAGCTGTCGCCCAGCACCCTGAAGAAGAGGCTCTGCAGCCAATAGACCAAAGGGGGATGTCCTATGAAAGGCTCCCCCTTTAAGATGTACGGATTCCAAAAGGATCCTATGTCGTTTGACATGGCATGGGCAACGGACGAATAGAGTACGCCATCGAAGAACATGCCTTCTGTCAGGAACTTGGGACTGATTAACAGTAAGAAAACGCCGATGACAAGCAACAGGGCAAAGACTCCGTTTTGATTTCGGAAGGCTTCTGCGCTATAGTTTTTGGTTCTCTTCATAAAAAGTCCTTTTTCCTGGCAGATTGAGATGTCAGATTATTTCAAGTGTGTGTCGAACCAGTCGAGGAAGTTACGATGCCAGAGGAGGCTGTTCTGGGGTTTGAGTACCCAGTGGGTCTCGTCCGGGAAGTAGAGGTAACGGGCATCCAGGCCGCGCAGCTTGGCGGCGTTGTAGGCTGCCATACCTTGGGAAGCCACGATGCGGAAGTCGAACTCGCTGTGGACAACACAAAGCGGTGTGTTCCACTTGTCCACGTAACGATGCGGGGAGAAGGCGAAGCTCTTCTCGGTGGTGGCATTTTTCTCCCAATAGGGTCCGCCGAGGTCCCAGTTGGTAAACCAGAGCTCTTCGGTCTCGAGATACTGCTGCTCGAAATTGAACATACCGTTGTGGGCCAGAAGGGCTTTCAGACGACGGCCGTCCTTATAGCCGGGCACATCGTGGTTGTGGCCTGCGAGCCAGTAGATGCTGAATCCGCCGAAGCTGGCACCGCATGCACCCAGACGCTCTTTGTCAATCTGTTTCACACTGTCGGTGAAGAAGTCGGCAGCGCGCATGTAGTCCTGCATGCAGAGTCCGCCGTAGTCGCCGCTGATCTCCTCAGTCCACTCGGTGCCGAAACCGATAGTACCTCTACGGTTCGGGGCGATGATGAAGTAGCCGCCACCGCTCATGACCATGAAGTTCCAACGGGTGCTCCAGAACTGGCTAACCATAGACTGCGGACCGCCCTCGCAATAGAGCAGTGCGGGATAGACCTTCGTGCTGTCGTAGTTGTACGGATAGATCAACCAGGTGAGCATCTTCTTGCCGTCAACAGTGGTGATCCAGTGCTCCTCAACCTTGCCCATGCGTACCTGTGAGAGGATGTCGTCGTTGATGGCGGAAACCTTCTTGCCATCAGCTTTGTCGTCGTTCAAGTTGTAGACGTATATCTCAGAAGGATACTGCATAGAGACTTGGTCGGCATAGAGTTTGTCGCCCACCAGGTCGAAGCCGTGAATGTCGTGATAGCCGTGGGAGATCTGACGGAACTCCTTGGTGGCACGATTGCAGGCGAAGATCTCGTCCATACCGCGGTAGTTAGCCACACCGAGGATCTCCTTGTCGTCGGCTGTCCAGGTGATGCCGGAGAAGTTGTAGTCGAAGTTCGTCGACATGTCGGTGCGCTCGCCGGTGGCCAGGTCCATGACCATCAGACGCAGTTTGTCGCTCTCGTAGCCGTCGCGCTCCATGCTCTCCCAGGCGATCATCTTGCCGTCGTTGCTGAAGACAGGGTTCTGGTCGTAGCCCATGATGCCCTCGCTGATGTTGCGGGTTGTCTTCTTCTCGATATCATAGAGGTAGATATCGCTGTTGGTGGAGAGTGCGTAGTCCTTGCCCGTCTTCTTGCGGCAGGTGTAGGCGATAGTCTTGCTGTCGGGACTGTAGTTGAACTGCTCCACGCCGCCCCAAGGACGCATAGGACACTCAAAAGTGCTGTCAATCAAGCATGTAGAATTCTTGACATCAATCTTCTTGCCATCAAAGGAGGCCAGGAAGATTTGGGGATACTCGTCTACCCAATTATCCCAATGACGATACATCAGATCCTCATTGATACGGCCCGTGGATTTGTCGAGACCTTTATAGAGTTTGTCGAGGTGACCGGGGCGGGTCACGGGTTTGGTGGTGACATAGACGATAGACTTGCCGTCGGGGGCGAGCTTAAAGCCCTCGATGCCTGTCTCCACAGTGCCGAGCACCTTCTCCTTACCGGACTTGACATCCATGGAAAGGATTTCACTGCCGCGGCAGAAGAGCAGAGTGTTCTCATCTTTCCACACCAGGTTGAACTCGCTGGCAGCGGTGGTGGTCATCTGGGAAGCGTCGCCGCCCTTGGTGGAGATCAGATAGATCTCGGCGTTGCCCTTGTTCTCGTCAACATCGTAATATGTGACGGTGTAGGCAATCTGTTTACCCTCCGGGGAGACGGTCTTCTCGCCCATCTTGCCCAGCGCCCACATCACCTCCGGGGTGAAGCGGCCGTCCTGGACCTTGATTTCGGGTTTGCCGACAATCTTGTCATCAGACTTAACTTGTTGTTTCTTGTTGCACCCACAGATGAGTGTCAGCAAAGCAATTGCGAATAATATCTTTCTCATAATTAAAACGTTAATATTTTTTCATTTTTTAATTTCGAACTTAAGAAATGGAAAGGCAAAGATAGGAAAAATGAATTGAAAGTTGAAAATTGAAAATTGAAAATTAGGTGAGTCCGTTAATCTTGGGGATACCTCTATTGGATGGATAAAAAAAATAATAGAATGAGGTGTAATAATATCTTATATATTTCGTTAATAATTTTTAAATAAAAACAAAATATATGAAAGAAAATACCATTAAGGACGAATCTTATAAGTTTGCGATACGGATAGTGAGAATGTATAAGACGATTATAGAAAGAGATAAGGAATACGTTTTATCTAAGCAATGTTTACGTAGTGGGACATCTATTGGAGCATTAGTTTCTGAAGCGGAGCATGCACAATCGACTGCGGATTTCATTCATAAGATGAACATTGCCTTAAAGGAAGCTAACGAGACGGTCTACTGGCTCAACTTATTGAAAGATACGGGATTTCTATCAGAAAAAGAACATAACTCCATTCACACGGATGCTATCGAACTCGTTAAGATTTTGGCTTCGATCGTAAAAACGATGAAAGAGAAGGGAAACAATTTATAATTGAAAGTTGAAAATTGAAAATTGAAAATTAGATGAGTCCGTTGATTATAGGGATACCTCTATAGATAATTGAAAAATTATGAATTGAATATTTGGTACCACACCAGCATCCCACCGGCACCCCCAATCCATTTTCAATTTTCAATTTTCAATTAAATCCCCCTCTCCCTTCCCCAAAACAACCACACCACCCCCCCACCGACACCCCCACTCCACTTTCAGTTTTCAATTTTCAATTAAAACCCCCCCTGCCTTCCCATAAAGAACCACACCAGCCCCCCACCGGCACCCCAAATCCATTTTCAATTTTCAATTTTCAATTAAATCCCCCTCTCCCTTCCCAAAAAGAACCACACCAGTCCCCCACCCGCACCCCCAACTCATTTTCAAATTTCAATTTCCCATTACTACACCCCCCCCCCCCCCCCCACTCACCAC
>JAILCI010000051.1 GCA_024686335.1 Bacteroidales bacterium
GCACAAACTGGAAAGATTGAGAAAAAAAGGAATTTATTTTCTCACAGGCATGTCGGACCCATACCTATGGAAAAAGGAATGGATGGATAAATCTTTTGCTTTACTGGAAGAGAATCCAAAAACCGTTGCCATTTTTCTAACTAAAGCGCCTGACAAGATGCATCTGGACAACGTCCCTGGCAACGCTTGGATGGGCGTAACCGTCACTTGCAAAAAAGACTTGTGGCGAATCAAATCGCTAAAAGAGAACATCAAATGCAAAAACTATCACATTACTTTTGAACCTCTATTCGAAGATTTAGGTGATATCGATTTAAGCGGAATAAGATGGATTGTCATCGGAACAGAGACTGGAAACTGCAAAGGCAAGATAGATGCCAAGAAAGAATGGGTGGAAAATCTAGTTGCTGTAGCTAAAAAATATGACTGTAAGATTTTCTTCAAAGAGGAATTAGCATGTAAAATCATGAATGAAGAGAACGTAATTCAAGAATTGACACCGGAAATGGAGGAGGCCTTAAGATGAAAAAACATTATGGCGGAACTTTGATTTCCCAAATAAAACAACTTCAGGATAGAGCATTCAATAAAATACTCAAAGATGAGGGAATCTTTGAATTCAATGGGCAACAGGGAAGAATTCTGTTTGCCCTGTGGAAAAATGAGAAAATACCGCTTATCGAATTATCAAAAAGAACATCACTCGCCAAAACCACGTTGAGTGCTATGGTAGAGAGAATGAAAAATGATGATTTGGTAATTGTGGAAGAGTCTCCGGAAGATAAAAGGAGCATTCTTATATCATTAAGTGCCAAGACTTTATCTCTCGAAGATAAGATTATTAGAGCCACTGAAAGAATCACTGGGATTTTTTATAAAGGCTTCACTGAAGAAGAAGCAACTGAACTAGACAAATTATTAAGCAAAATAAAGGAGAATCTGTACAATGAATAAGGAAATTACTATCAAGCAGACATCTGTAAAAGATATCATGACCAAATCCAATTCCCCAATCGGAGGATATTGCGTCAATCCATACGTGGGATGCACACATGGATGTAAATACTGTTATGCCTCATTTATGAAAAGGTTTACAGGACACACCGAGGAGTGGGGAACATTTCTAGATGTCAAGAACTGGGAACCTATCAAGAATTTGGACAAATATAAAGGTCAACATATCATAATCGGCACTGTCACCGATGGCTATCTCCCACAAGAAGCCGAATGTAAAAACACCCGAAAACTGCTAGAGCAACTGGTTGGCGTGGATGCGGAACTGCTGATATGCACCAAGTCGGACCTTGTTGTCAGAGATTTGGACTTGTTAAAGAGATTCAAAAAGGTAACGGTCTCCTGGTCCATCAACACCTTAGATGAAGATTTCAGAAGCGACATGGATGATTCCGTTTCCATTGAGAGAAAAATTGCCGCCATGAAACAAGTTTATGACACTGGCATCAGGACCGTTTGTTTTATTTCTCCAGTGTTTCCTGGCATCACTGATTTCAAAAAGATATTTGAGCTTGTCAAAAACCAATGCGATCTCATTTGGCTTGAAAATCTCAATCTCAGAGGTGGGTTTAAAGCCAAGATCATGGCTTATATAAGAGAGAAATATCCTGCGCTGTTACCTCTATATGAGCAAATCTATAACAAAAAAGACAGGTCTTACTTTGAAAATCTCGAACGGGAAGCTGAAACTCTTGCCAAGGAGAACGATTGTCCTTTTGTAGATAACGAGACCCCGTATGGAAGAGCAAAGCAAGGTCACCCAGTCATCGTTGACTATTTCTATCACGAAGAGGTGAGAGGATCCAACAATACAGGGAAAAGGAATAAAAATCGTGAGGGCGAATAATCATTCGCCCTCACCCCCCCCATAATTATTCGCCCCAACATTGAATTATTTGTATTTTTGCAGCATATTTTGTTGAGAATAACCAAACCAAATAATCATGACAATCTTTGATTTGAAAAAAATGGCCCGCACCTCACTTTCTGGCAAGTGGTGGTCATTCATCGGTCTTACTTTTCTATATTTTCTTTTCACTGGCCTAATTAGTGGACTAGTCTCCCTAATCCGCCTAGACTTCACCAGCTTTATCTCAGCAGGTTTCATAGAGTCAGGAACGATCCCGCAACTTATCTTCATCGCACTGATAGTGCCACTCTCCCTCATTACCATACCAGTAGAATACGGCTTCTACCACGCACACATCACCTCAGCTCGCGAAAACGAACCTGCAGAACCGGCTGATCTCTTTGCCGGATTCAAACGTTTCTGGTTTGTAGTCGCACTGATTCTGATAAAGAACATAATCATCTACTTTGGACTCATGCTCTTTATCATTCCGGGCATTATCATAGCACTCGCATACGCCATGTGGCCTTTTATTCTCCGCGATCACCCCGAACTATCCATCAAAGAGGTTCTGGAGCGCAGCCGCATTCTCATGCAAGGTCATAAATGGGAACTCTTTCAACTACTGTTCAGCTTCATCGGATGGGCAATATTGAGCATTCTAACCCTCGGCATAGGATTCTTCCTCCTTATTCCTTATGTATGTATGTCGATATACCACTTCTATGAAACCATCCGATATGAACTTGACCCGGATCCATCCGAAAACATGGAGGAAACAGAGGAAACAAGTCCGTATTTGTCAAACGAAGATACTGATAATGAAAATCCTGCAGAAGAGGAAGACTTTCCTAAAATTTCCGAGAAAACAGACTTTCCTGAGGATAATAATCAATAAAGAGAAAACAAAAAAAGGATGTTTCGCTTGAAACATCCTTTTTGCTTTTGTGACCCCTGCAGGATTCAAACCTGCAACCTTTTGATCCGTAGTCAAATACTCTATTCAGTTGAGCTAAGGGGCCTTGCTTAAACGAGCGTGCAAAAATACATTTTTTTTCATATCGTTACACATAAAAAAATTTTTTTTATTTTTTTATCGCATAAACAAAAAAAGTGTATTTTTGCGGCCTGAATTGAAGAAGGGAATTGAGCTATGGTGTAACGGTAGCACTACGGTTTTTGGTACCGTCTGTGTAGGTTCGAATCCTGCTAGCTCAACTGAAGGGAACTCTCACCAGAGGTGGGGGTTCTTTTTTATTAACTGAATAATAATCAAGTAAAAAAACATAAAGCATTAAAACAATGGAAGAACACGTAAATCTTATCGACACCTTTGCTGAATTTAAGGAATCCAAGAGTATCGATCGTGAAACCTTAATGCGCATCTTGAAAGATGTTTTTCTCAGCGCCCTGGCAAAGAAGTTTGGTCCGGAAGCCCAATTTGACGTTATTGTCAATGTGGACCGCGGAGATTTGGAAATCCAGCACATACGCGAAATCGTGGAAGACGGCGAAGTGACCGACGAATCTAGCCAAATCGCCCTGAGCGACGCCATCAAGATTGAGCCCGACTTCGAAGTGGGTGAAGAGGTGGTGGAGAACTTTCTGCTCTCCGACTTTCAAAGACGCGAGATTTTAGCGCTGCGCCAGAACCTGAGCACTAAGATCATGGAGTACGAGAAAGACGTAATATATAATAAATATGAAAACCGTATCGGCGAGATCATCACTGGCGAAGTGAACCAAGTATGGCGCAAAGAGATCCTGGTGTATGACGAGGAACATGTGGAACTGGTTCTGCCGAAATCTGAACAGATTCCTTCCGACAGATATAAAAAAGGTGACTCTATTATGGCAGTGGTCGCCCGCGTCGAAATTCAGTCCACCACCCCCCGCATCATCCTCTCCCGCACTTCCCCCATTTTCTTGGAACGCCTCATGGAAAATGAGATCCCTGAAATCAACGAAGGCCTCATCACTATCAAAAACGTGGTCAGAGTGCCCGGTGAGAGAGCTAAAGTGCTCGTATCCTCCTACGATGACCGCATCGACCCCGTGGGCGCCTGCGTCGGTATGAAAGGTAGCCGTATCCACAGCATCGTTCGCGAACTGCATAACGAAAGCATCGACATCATCAACTACACCCCCAACAAGGAACTCCTCGTGTCCCGCTGCCTCAGTCCGTCTAAAATCTCCTCTATCAAAATCGATGAGGATGAAAAGAAAGTTTATGTATACATGAAACCCGACCAGGTAGCCTTGACTATCGGCAAAGGCGGTAACAACATCCGTCTGGCCAGCAAGTTGTTGGGCTATGAAATTGAGGTTTACAGAGATGACGTGACCATCGAAGAGGATATCGACCTCCACGAGTTCGCTAACGAATTCGACCAATGGGTTATCGATGCCTTCATCAACATCGGCTGCGATACCGCCAAGAGCGTACTCGCCATCGACCGCGATGAACTGGTTAAACGTACCGACCTTGAGGAAGAAACTGTCGACAAAATGATCGCCTCCATCAAAGAGGAATTCGATATTAAAGACTAAAAACAACTACCTCTTCTTCAAATATTTAACAGTAATTCACCTATTTCCAAGATTAAAATAATAATATGCCAGAGGAAAAAATAAAATTACCACGTTTAGGAAAAGCCGCAACAGAGTTTAACATCTCTCTTGAAACCATCGTAGACTTCCTCAAAAAGAAGAATTTCGATATTGAGGAAAACAGAAATGCCAAACTATCTGCAGAAATGTACGATGAACTCCTCAAAGAGTTTGCAAGTGAGAAGATGGTAAAGGCCGAAGCCGACAAGATCGACATCGGTACTTATAGCGCTATTTCTAAACAAGAGCCTAAAGCCAAGGGCGAGAAAACGGCTCAACAGGAGAAAAAAGAGGATGACTCAAACACCAAACAACCGTCTGGCGAAGAGACCCCCAAGGAAGAAAAAACCAAAGAGGAATCCCAAAATCTTGGAAAAGAGGAACCAAAGGTTGAGCCTGTAGAGAAACCTGTCACTACTGAAGAACACATCTCTAAACCTGAGATTGAAAAACCGGCAGAACCAGTTAGCGAACCTAAAACTGAACCAACGGCCAAAGAAAAACCTCAACACGAACATATTGAAACTCGTGTGGAACCACTTTCAGGAATAAAAGTTGTAGACAAAATTAATCTTGAGGAGCTGAATGGCAAGAAAAAAGGCAAAAAGAATGCCAAGGAACAGACTCCTGAAAATAAACCGAAGGAGGAACCTGTCAGCCCACAACAGGAAAAAATTGAGGAACCAGTAGTAGAAATAGAAGAGAAAAAGGAGATTGAAACCCCTGACGAACCCACCGAACCCGCTCGCCCTGACAACTTTATCGAGACACGCGTGGAGAAGATTCAAGGTCCTAAAATCATGGGTAAAATCGAACTTCCTGTTGAAAAACCTAAAGAATCTCCTAAAAAAGAAAAACACGTTGCTACTGACGACAAGAAGAAAAAGAAGAGAAAGCGTATTCTCAAGCAGAATACCGGCAACCTGAAACAAGCACCCTCCAAAGAAGACAAAAGATCTAAAGTGGAACCTGAAAAGGTTGAAATCTCTCATGAGGATATCCAACGTCGTATCAAAGAGACGAAGATGCGCCTCGAACCAACCGGCAAAACCAAAGCCGCTAAACGTAGAAAGGAGAAGAGACAACTGATCCACGAGCGTATTGAGGAACAAGAGATGCAAGAACTCGCCAATCAGAATGTACTGAAAGTGACCGAATTCCTTACTGCTAACGAACTGGCCACCCTCATGAACAAAGAGGTTACGGAGATTATCTCCACCTGTATGAGTATCGGTCTCTTCGTCTCTATCAACCAAAGACTGGATGCTGAGACCATCTCCATGCTGGCTGAAGAGTTCGGTTTCCAAGTGGAATTTATTGGCGCTGACGCTGAAGATGATGAAATGGCACTGAACGATGATAATGATAAGGATCTTCAACCTCGTCACCCCATCATCACGGTTATGGGCCACGTTGACCATGGTAAGACCTCCTTGCTGGACTACATCCGTAAGACCAACGTCATTGCTGGTGAGGCTGGCGGTATTACCCAGCACATCGGTGCTTACGAGGTAAGTCTAGCTGACGGTCGTAAGATCACCTTCCTGGATACACCTGGTCACGAAGCCTTCACCGCCATGCGTGCCCGTGGTGCCAAGATCACCGACTTATGTATCATAGTTGTCGCCGCTGATGACGCCGTCATGCCGCAGACTATCGAAGCCATTAACCATGCACAAGCTGCTGGCGTTCCTATGGTGTTCGCCATCACCAAGATAGACAAACCCAACGCCGATCCTGAGCGTATCCGCACCGAACTGGCTAATATGAACATTCTCGTAGAAGACTGGGGCGGCAAATACCAATGTCAAGAAATCGACGCTAAACACGGTACCAACGTGAACGAACTGCTCGAAAAAGTGCTGTTAGAAGCCGAGTTGCTGGACCTCAAGGCCAACCCCAACCGTCCTGGCGTAGGTGCAGTCATCGAGTCCTCCCTTGACAAAGGTCGTGGTTATGTGGCAAAAGTGCTGGTTCAAAACGGCACTCTGCGCGTCGGCGATCCCGTCTTGGCAGGCAGCTGCTATGGCAAGGTAAAAGCTATGTTCAACGAACGTAACCAACCCATCAAGTCCGCTGGCCCCGCTACCCCTGTGCTGATGTTGGGTCTTAACGGTGCTCCTCAAGCTGGTGACACCTTTAAGGTCTGTGAAAACGAGCAGGAAGCTCGTAGCGTCGCCACTAAACGCGCCCGACTCGCACGTGAAATGGGTCTCCGCACACAGAAACATATTACCCTCGACGAAATCGGACGCCGTATCGCCATCGGCGACTTCAAAGAGCTTAACATCATCGTCAAAGGTGACGTGGACGGATCTGTTGAAGCACTCTCCGGCGAGTTGCTTAAACTCTCAACCGAACAAGTACAACTCAACGTCATCCACAAGTCTGTGGGTGCCGTCACCGAAACCGACGTCATGCTCGCAACCGCCTCCAACGCCCTCATCGTGGCCTTCCAGGTTCGTCCTACCGCTGGCGCACGTAAGATGGCCGAAGCCGAACAAATCGATATCCGCACCTACTCCATCATCTATACCGCCATCAACGAAATCAAGGATGCTATCGCTGGTATGCATTCTCCCGAAATCCGCGAGAAGATCATCGCTAACCTTGAAATTAAGGAGGTCTTCCACATCTCCAAAGTGGGTAACATCGCCGGCTGTATGGTCCTCGACGGCAAATTGCAACGCTCCTCTAAAATCCGTCTTATCCGCGACGGTATCGTTATCTATACTGGCAAACTTGGCTCCCTGCGCCGCTTCAAAGACGACGTCAAGGAAGTTACCTCCGGCCAAGACTGCGGTCTGAATATCGACGGATGCAACGACTTGAAGGTAGGCGATATCATCGAAGGCTTTGAAGAATATGAGGTTGCTTACAACGCTAACAAATAAACTTTATCATGACTGACTATAAACATCATATCATCGGTATTACCCAAGGGGATGTCAACGGTATCAGCTACGAGGTGATTCTGAAATCACTGTGCGATAACAAAATCATGGATATATGTACCCCTGTGGTTTATGGCTTGGCTAAGGCTGCCTCCTTCCACAAAAAGTATATGAACATCCCCGACTTCTCATTCCAATTTGTCAAAAATACCGACCAACTTTCTAATAAACGTCCCAACCTTATCAATATTTTTGACGATGAGGTAAAAATAGACTTGGGTAATGGATCAAAAGTCGCTGGACAAATGGCTGAACGTGCGTTGTATGCAGCTGGCCGCGACCTCAAAAACAAGCGCATTGACGCTATCGTCACCGCCCCTATCAACAAAGAGAGCATCCAGTCTGACAAGTTTACCTTCTCTGGCCATACGGAATTCCTCGAACACTACTTCGGAAGCAAGGAGAATCCGGCACTTATGATGATGGTAGACCAAGATTTGCGTATTGCATTTGCTACCAACCACTTACCCATGCAAGAAGCCATCAACGCCCTCACTCCAGAACTGTTATATCAAAAACTTGAAATTCTTGACAAATCTCTGCGAGAAGATTTCGCTATAGATAATCCTACTATCGCCGTTCTGGCCCTCAACCCGCACGCTAGCGACAACGGACTGGTTGGCAATGAGGAAAAAGATATTCTTCGCCCGACAATCGAGAAGGCTTTCCAAAATCATATCAATGCCTTCGGTCCGTTCCCAACAGACTCATTCTTCGCATATGGTTCTTATCGCAAGTTTGATGCTGTAATGGCTTTATATTACGACCAAGGCATGATCCCGTTTAAGATGCTGACCAGCGAAGGTGTTGACTATACAGCTGGCTTGCCTATTGTTCGTACTGCTCCCGCTCACGGAACAGCATATGACATCGCAGGCAAGAATGTAGCCGATAGCCAGGCAATGCGCAATGCCATCTACTTGGCAGTTGACATCGTGAGAAACCGTAAAAATCATCAGGTATAATCCCTTGTAAAAGGCACTAGACCTGTCACTTCTACCCTTTCAAGAAAACCATACCACCATAGCTCTTCTTGTTTTTACAAGTCTTGACTATGTGTGGTTTTTTTTTTATTTTTGCAACCTAAATTTTATACGATGAAAAAGATGAAAAACTTTTTTGTGCTCTGTTTCGTCGCCCTGGCACTCTGCATTTCCGGATGCCAGAAATTTCAACCAGCCACCGTCGAGTTGAAAGAATGCATCGCAGACGGTAAAACTATGACCGGCACCGCAGTAATCACCGACAACGGCGGATGCACATATTTCATAGAGCAAGGCTTCTGCTTCAGTATTTTCGACACTCTCTCCGTCAGCGATGTGTACACCACGACTGAGGTCGTTAACAAATCAACTTTTGACGAACAATTCGAGTGGACTTTTGATCTCCCCATGACAGATACCGTCTATTACGTCTGCGCATACGTTAAGACCAATGCCGGCATCAGCTACAGCAAGACGGAGGCTGTAAGTACCGCAGTCAATAATTAAAATCAATAATAAATCTAAACAGCGTTTTATGAAAAAAATTCTTGCCATCAACCCTGGCTCCACCTCCACAAAAATTGCCATTTTTGAAGGATCAGAACAAACTTTTATCAAAAATATCAAACACTCAACTGAAGAGCTGTCTAAATTCAATACCATCGCCGACCAATATGAATTTCGCCGCGATGTCATCATCAACGAATTGAAAGAGGCTAACATCGACCTTCATTCCATCGACATTATCATGGGTCGTGGCGGTCTGGTTAAACCCTTAACCTCTGGTGTCTACAAAATTAACGAGTTGATGAAAGAACACCTCAGACAAGGTTATAACGGTCAGCATGCCTGCAACCTGGGTGGTCTTATCGCCGACAGTATCGCTTCCATTATCGGCATTGATGCTGCCTACATCGCAGACCCTGTGATAGTAGACGAGATGGAGCCTGTGGCTCGTATCACCGGACATCCCGACTTTGAGCGTCTCTCTATCTTCCACGCCCTTAACCACAAGGCTATTGCCCGTATCTATGCGAAGGAAAATGGCAAACGCTATGAAGATCTCAACCTCATCGTATGTCACATGGGCGGAGGCGTGAGCGTTGGTGCACACCGCAAAGGTCGCGTTATCGATGTCAACCAAGCTCTGGACGGTGAAGGTCCTTTCTCCCCTGAACGCTCGGGTTCCCTTCCTATGAACCAGTTCTTAAAAGCTTGTTTCAGTGGTAAATACACAAAAGAAGACATGCAAAAAATCCTCGTAGGCAAGGGTGGTTACGTTGGCTATTTCGGCAGCAACGATGCATACGCCGTTGAAAAAGCCGCTATCGCTGGCGATCCCAAAGCTGAACTACTCGAAGAGGCTTTCGCATATCAAGTGGCAAAGCAAATCGGCGAGAATGCCTGCGTCCTCAAAGGTCAAGTTGACGCTATCCTTCTGACCGGCGGTATCGCTTATGGCAAACCCGTTGTGGAACGCATCAAACGCTATGTCAGCTGGATCGCTCCCGTCAGCGTATATCCTGGCGAAGATGAGATGGCAGCTATGGCAATGAATGCCAACATGATCCTCAACCACGAAATTGAGGTGAAAGAATACAAATAATGAAAATCGCCCTCTATAGCCGCGAACTAGACTCCGCAAACCGCGAATTCATCGAGGCTATCATATTATACCTTCAATCACAACAGAGTGAAGTGGTGGCCCATACTAATTGCGCCACCACTTTGCCCAATGTGATGGTATTCCAAGACCATGAAGAACTGAAAAATCTATATCCCGTTGATTTCATGGTTTCCGTAGGTGGCGACGGTACCTTTATTGACACCATCAACCTGGTCCGCGGCGACAATATTCCCGTCGTTGGTATCAATACCGGTCGCATCGGCTTCCTCGCCGGCATTAAAAAAGAGAGATATAAAGACTGTTTCGAAATGCTGCAAAACGGCCGCTATAAATTGGAGGAACGCTCTCTGCTGCACATTGAAAGCAGCGAACCGCTCCCACTTCAAAACCACTCAGTCATCAACGATATCACAGTGCGTACTCTTGACACCGACACCATCAATGGAGTGACCGTCCACGCAGATGATCAAGTGGTTAACACTTACTGGGGCGATGGTGTCATCATCGCCACACCGACAGGCTCCACCGCCTACTCAATGGGCTGCGGGGGTCCTATCATGCACCCACAATCCTCTGTACAGGTCATTACACCAATCGCCCCGCACTCCCTAAGCGTCAGACCTCTCGTGATCCCCGCTGAATCCAGACTTTCACTTTCCGTCTCCAGCCGCTCTGGCAAATACGCTCTAATCGTTGACACCCAACACCTTGTGGTGGAAAACCATGTTAAAATTTTCATACAAAAAGAACTTTTTCCCGTCCAGACTGTCCTCTTCGAGGATACCAGTTTCTACGATATTATCCGTGAAAAATTGCTCTGGGGATTCGATAAGCGAAACTTTTAAAATGAAGTTATTTTGAATTCCTTTATCAACATTTTTTTGTTTATTATTATTTAGAATAAATAGTTTAAACAGCTATTTTTAGTTGTACTTTTGTGGCTTATTATCGTAAAAAGAGAATTTTTGATGAAAATAGCCAAGTACATTTCTATCTTCGTACTAATCAGTGCAATATGCGTGCTGATGGTTTTGGCTATTATCAATGTTCCAAAACAAAAATGCGAATCGATTAAAATCACCCCACACACCCAAAACGAATGTGTTATCCTGTCTCCTGAAGACTTGAAACAAATGATGGCAGACGCACACATTGAAGTGATCGGTCAAAAGATGAAAGAGGTGGATCTTGAGCCCATCTCCAATCTTCTCAAGAAGAGTCCCTATGTGGAAAAGGTGAATTTCATCCATTTCGCCAACAACAAGCTGCTCATAGACTACACACTGAAAGACATTGTCCTGCGTGTATTTAACAACAAGGGAGAACAATATTTTGTAGACAGTAAAGGCCGTCTGCTGCCATATACAAAGAAAATGACAGATTATCTGCCCGTTGCTAACGGCAACATAAGCCAATCATACAAACCAAGCGCTACTATTGGTAAGGATCTACAATCCATTTTCACAATATCTCAAGAAATAAACAAAGACGAGTTCTGTAAGGCTCAGTTCCAACAGTTCTATTTGAACGACCTCAAACAGGTAGAACTAGTCTCCTCTATCGGACGACACATCATCCTCTTCGGTGATGAAAAAAACGCCGCCGAGAAACTCCAAAAACTGAAACATGTCTATCGGGATGGCCTCACTCATCTTGGCTTCGAAAGATATGCACAACTGGACGTACGATTTAAAAACAGGGTTATAGCACAAAAAAAACAACAGGGTCTATGAGAAACAACACTACAGAAAACAAATTGATTGTCGGTTTGGACATCGGTACCACCAAAATTGTCACCTTAGTAGGTTACCGTAACGAAAACGGACTTATTGACATCATCGGCTGGGGAAAAGCCGACTCCATTGGTGTGGAATTCGGTGAAATCATCAACATCTTCCAAACCGTTGATGGAATCCGCGCATCCAAACAAAACGCCGTCAACCAACTGCATTTTGAAATTGATGACCTCCCTGTCTACGTGGGTGTTGCCGGCCATCATATCAAAACCAGCAAATATAGACACTACCTCTACCGCTATGGCAACGAAGATCCCATCCAACAAAATGAAATCGACAAACTGAAAAAGGATGTGGAACAAGTTAACCTCAACCCTGGCGAAAAACTTATCGATGTGATCCCGCAGTCATATTTTATTGACAATGAACGGGAAACCAACAACCCTGTAGGAATGCTCGGACATACGGTCATGGGCATCTACCAATTAATCACTGGTAAAGAATCAGAAATCAAGAAGATCCTGCGCTGCGGTACAGATGCCGAACTGAATTTCGACGAATACATTCTCGAACCCCTCGCTTCTTCTCTCTCCTGTTTGACTGAAGACGAGAAACAGAGAGGCGTCGCACTTATCGACATTGGTGGCGGCACTACCGACCTTATCATCTATTATAATGGTAGTCCTGTCTTCACCAAGGTGATCGCTATCGGTGGCAACATCATCACCTCCGACATCGCCAACGTCTGCTCTATTCCGAGAGACACCGCCGAAAAACTGAAAATTCAATACGGCACCTGTATTGTCAACAAAAGCAACCCCAGCAATACCATTACAATCCCCAGACAGCCTAATCCTATCCAGATTAATGAAAATTATCTGGCCCAAATCATCAATGCCCGCGTGGAAGATGACATCATAGGCAGTGTCAAGAAAGAAATCGAAAACTCCGGCTATGCCGATAAGATTGGTAACTGCGGTATTGTCCTCACTGGCGGTGGAGCACAACTCAAACATCTCAAAGAACTGGTACAATTCAAGACCGGTTTCAACACTCGTATCGGCATCCCCGAAAACGGATTTGAAAAGTCTATTCCCACAGACCTTAAAAAACCCTCTTTCGCCACAGCTTTGGGCCTCTTGAAATATGGTATTGAAATGCAATGCGGCCCAATAAGCAATTCTAATGAGGAAACCACCTCATCTTATAAAGACAATAGCTCCGAAGAAAAAGAAAAAACCAAAACTAACACTTGGGGAATCTTCAAGAAAATCAGCGATTACTTCAAGGAGAGAATGGAGCAAGTTTCATAATTAAGAATTTAAAACATTAACCTATACCTAATAAAATATTCAACATGACTGATTTGATAGATATGACGCCGGATTTCGGAATTAATGAGAACACCTCCATCATCAAAGTGCTGGGCGTGGGCGGCGGCGGCAGCAATGCCGTACAACACATGTATCTGGAAGGAATAAAAGGCGTTGATTATTTGATTTGCAACACCGATCAAGGACACCTCGACAGAAACCGTGTCCCCAAAAAACTCCTCTTAGGTAACGGCCTCGGCGCCGGAGCCAAACCCGAAGTTGCTGCTCAATTTGCTAACGAAAGCAGAAAAGCTATCGCTGACTTCATTGGTAAAGAGACACAGATGCTCTTCATCACTGCCGGTATGGGCAAAGGCACTGGCACAGGTGCCTCCCCTATAATCGCCGAAGTTGCTAAAGAGATGGGCATCCTTACCATCGGCGTCGTCACCTACCCCTTCGACTACGAAGGGTCCCGCAGACAAAAACAAGCCCAAAAGGGTATTGACGAGATGGCCAAAAATGTGGACTCCCTAATCATCATCAAGAACGAAAACATCCTGAAATATTATCAAGACGAGGAAATCATGAACTCCTACGGCTATGCCGATGACGTGCTCAAAAACGCCTGCAAGTGCATCGCTGAAATGATTACTTGTGACTACTATCAGAATGTCGACTTCAATGATGTGAAGACTATTATGAAGGATAGCGGCAAAGCTATGCTCGGTATTGCTACCGCAAGCGGTGAAGACCGCGTTCAACGCGTGGTTGACGAAGCTCTCTCCTGTCCGTTGTTAGACTCTTCTGTCATCAAAAACGCCGAGAACTTCCTCTTCTTCATCTCCTTCGGTCCTAATGCTCACTTCTCCGGCTCCGAGTTGAAAGAAATCACCTCTCGCCTGCAAGAAATGCAAAGCGACGACGCGGAAATCATTCACGGTATGGGTGTTGACGAAACTCTTGACGACGCTATCAAGTTGTCCGTTATCATCACTAAATTTGATACTGCCAGCGCTTATATCGAAAACCAACCCGCTTTCATCCAAACGGAAACCAAAAATGAACCTGAGATTTTCACTACTCCACAACCTATAGGTACTGACGTAATAAACGGCACAGTAGAAACTCCGATGCCCCAACCAGAACCCATACCAGAACCCATACCAGAACCCGTCGATACTGATTTTAACATGCCGCAGGAACCAATCAACACTCCTTCGTTTGGCCCTCAAAGAATCTATGAAGGTACTCCCATTGACCTCTCAAATGATTCTGTATGGGCAGACACCGTTGGTAGTCCTGCTATCAGCCGCAGACAAGAGACTCTTATGAATTCTTTTGACTTGACAAGTGAGAACCCTGTTATGCAAGATCAAATGGTTGAACAGGCTCAACCCAAATTCGAAAACCTCCGTGGCGACGATCTCAACGAGTTCTTCGCTGATATTCCGGACTAAAAATTTCAAAAATATAGAAAGAGGACTGCCTTACGACAGTCCTCTTTTTTATTATTCAAACATGTCTCGTCCTAAAATAGCGTTACAACAAAAAAGAGTAACGATATGAAAAGCACAGAGAACAAGTACGTTAAACGTACGCAGAAGGATTATCCTATGTCCTTTAAACTGTCCGTAGTACGCGAGTACGAAGAGACAGAAG
>JAILCI010000064.1 GCA_024686335.1 Bacteroidales bacterium
CCTTGCGCATATTGACAGTGATCGATAAGAATTTGGACAAGCCCGTCTCGGTGGCTGGGGAAGTCAGATTCGGTGCTCATGGCAGTGTGGTGGATAATCTGGCTGCTGGAGGCGTGGCGGTGGGTGTGGATTTGCTGACTGGGCAGTTGTCGGAATACGGCGTTTGCAAAAAGGGTGGGGCCAAACGTACAATTTGTCACCCTGATACTTTGATTCCTTTCTCGGAAGTGAGGCTTCCGTTTATCCAAGAAGCGGTGCAACAAGCCGAAGCGCTTCACGCCCGGCTCTCTTCCATTAGATTGATTGGATGGGACATTGCCATTACCGAGCAGGGTCCTGTCTTCATCGAAGGGAACGACAATCCTGAGATTTCAGGACTGCAGACAGTGAATGGAGGGTTGAAAGCGAGAATACAAGAATTGTTGAAAAAAGACTATTGAAATCGTATTACTTATGAAACCGCAGCAATATAAACCTGTTTTGTTATTAAGAGAGGTGAAAACGTTTTTTACAAGAATTAAAGACGTATTCACTTTGTTCAAATCTGGACTCATCAATGAGCCATCGTGTTTTCCTGAACTTCCTCGAAAGAATAAGTTCAAGCGGGCAATGCAGTTGCTGTGGTATCTGATTAGACATGGGGAAATTCTATGGCAGTATAACCTGTATGGTCTGGATGTAAAACCCTTCAGCGCTATCAAAGAGTATATTGGCAACAAAGAGCTGCTTTGGAGAGAATACAAATACAATGTTCTCATGGCAAGCAATGACTATACGAACATAATGAGAGATAAAAGATTGTTTTATCTTTTCTTAAGAGCGAATGGGTTCAACACGCCAACGGTGTTTGCATCTACAAAACAGGGGGTTGTTTATCCATTGGGTTGGAGACTGACAAATGAGAATTGTGATGAGACGATGTCGCTGCAGGAATTGCTGCAGAAAAAAGGCAGTTTCTTTTGTAAACCATATAATGGAAAATGCGGACGGGGAATTTTTGTTATCCAAATAGATGATGATATTCGTATTAATGGGGAAGTCGTTGGACAAGGCCATGCAATAGATTTTCTTTCTGCAGCATTCAAAGACGAGTATATCATCCAAGAGGTTTTGAGGCAACATCCGGCACTTTCCGCATTGCATGATAGTTCTGTTAACACCCTAAGGATTATTACAGCGAGAAACAAGAGTAGTTTGCAAGTTGAGTTTGTGACCGGTTTTATCCGTATGGGTGGCGGTAGTTCCATAACTGATAACATGGCAGGTGGAGGAATTGCTGCGGGAATTGATTTTGAAACTGGTCACATAAAGCATTATGGCTACCTGTTTAATGGAGAAAAGTCCCAAAGAATTGAGGAACACCCTGTTCTGCATGTCCCTTTGGATAGTATTCAGATACCGCATTTAAGCGAGGCTGTTCAAACTTCGATAAGGCTTCATGAGAGATTGGATGATTTGCGGTTGATAGGCTGGGATGTGGCTATAACCGAAGATGGTGTTTCATTTATCGAAGGCAATGACGCGCCAGGCCTATCTCAGTCGAATCATGGTCCCGTTAGAAAAGCCTTAGAGAAATACATTTAATTCAAATTATTGAATACTATGGGCTTAACATCAAAACTGTCTACTATAGTTCACAGGTTTAATTGGTTTTTGTATTATCCAGTATTACCCCGAAAACGGTTGAGTGTTTTTTTCGATTACATAGAGTTGCATAATCGAAAGGGTATTACTCGTGAGGAATACTATGATTTTGAATTTGAAAAACAATCAAAAGAATTTCGCGAGTCGTTTTTGGGGTTAAATGAGCAACGGCTTTATTTGGATTTATTGAATCCGATCAAATACTATTCTTTGGCTCGAAATAAGTTTATGGCGCATAAGATGCTTGAGAATACAGGTGTGCGCAAGTCGGAACTCTATTGCTATTATCAACCTGTAGGTAATGTATACGATAGCGATGAAATTGCCGGAAACTTGTCAGATGTTTGTCGTATTTTGAAAAAGAAAAATGTAAAAGAATGCGTGATAAAGACTACTGAGAGTTCTCATGGCGATAATGTGTGGGTGATCAAGTCAATGGAGTATCTGGAACAGGATGTTATGATGACACGTTTTGATGATGTGCAATTAAAACTGTCAGATGTCCTTAAAAATGATGCTTTGATTTTTGAAAGTGTAGTACGGCAAACAGCCCAGTTTGCAGGGTTCAATGCATCGTCTGTGAACACGGTGAGGTTTATGACCACGCTGTGGCCGGATGGGTCGGCACGTGTGATTGCTACCTGGTTTAAAGTGGGGCGTGCGGGTAAATGTGTGGACAATGCAGGAAGTGGTGGGAATGTAGATGCGGCTATTGATGTCGAAACTGGTATGATATATAACGTTGTTGAGTTTGATGGGTGGAGAAAAACAAAAGAGATAGATTGTCATCCCGACAGTGGAAGCCAATTGAATGGTGTTGTGATTGAGAATTGGCAAGCCGTTAAAGAAGAAGTGAAGAAGTTCCAGCAAGCGTTTCCTTACTGCAAAGCTGCAGGTTGGGATATTGCCATTACCGATGAGGGGCCAGTAGTGATTGAGGTGAATGACTTTTGGGATAGAACAGGTCAGTATTTCATTCGCCACGGATGGCGAAATGAGATCAGAGAGTGTTATAAAGCATGGAAACAAACAGGAATTGATACCACAGTATATCGATTTCAACGAAATTTGACTGCAAGGCATTTGACCAGAATAGTGAAAAAAGATTAAGCTTGAAATTATGAAAATAGGGCTCATTAAAGAAACCAAGGTGCCTGTTGACAACCGTGTATCTTTGTCTCCCGAACAGGTCGCCTCATTGAACAAGAGGTTCCCGCGGCACGAAATAGTTATACAAAGCAGTAACATCAGGGCATATAGCGATGATGAGTATCGTAGTGTTGGTGTAGCGGTTGTTGAAGATGTGTCGGATTGTGATGTCTTGTTTGGCATTAAAGAAGCGAATAAAGACAGCCTTTTGCCTGGTAAACATTATTTCTTTTTTGGCCATATTGCAAAGTTTCAGGAATATAATCGTCCTCTTCTGCAAGCGATGATCAAAAAAGGCATCACTTTCTCTGATTACGAATACTTAGTTGATGAGAATGGCGTAAGGGTTTGTGCTTTTGGCTGGTGGGCAGGTGTGGTTGGTGTTTATTATACGCTTTGTGGATATGGTTTGCGTACGGGATTATTCGCTTTACCCAAACCTGATTTGTCGTTTACAAAAGAAAAGTTGTTGAACATATTGAAAGGTGTCAAACTTCCTGCAGTTAAGCTTTTGGTAACGGGTAATGGCAGGGTGTCGAAGGGCGCACAATATGTTCTGGATGCAATTGGAGCAAAAAAACTATCAGTTTCAGAGTTTATAAATGTTGACAAAGTCGATGACTTGTCGTATTGTGTAGCTGATGTGGACTTGCTGGCCAAACACAAGTTTGGCAAAGCATTTGAAATGCATGACTTTATTGAGCATCCTGATGATTACGAAAGCGATTTCCATAAATGGTCGCAGGCAACAGATATTTTGGTTTGTGCCCATTTTTGGGATAATAGAGCCCCCGTCTATCTGGATGTTGAGGAGTTGAGATCGACAAGGATAAAGATGATAGGCGATATCAGTTGCGATATTATGGGGAGCGTGAAATCCACTTTGCGTTCTTCAACACATGATCAGCCTTATTACGATTACAACCCGATCTCTGGACAAGAAGAGAAATGTTTTTCGTCAGGAAACAATATTTCGGTGATGGCAGTCGACACATGCCCTAATGCTTTGGCAAGAGATACAAGTGAGTATTTTGGAGAAATGTTGGTAGAACATGTGTTTAATTCTTTATTGGAAGAGAAGCCTTCTGATGTCATAGAAAGGGCAACAATATTGAAGGAAGGTCATTTGACTAAAAGATTTAATTATTTAGAGAATTATTCAAGGAGTTGATATTCATATTTGTTTATTTATGAAAGAAATATCATTTGATGAGGCCAAAACATTGATGCTAGGTGTCCTAAAATATGTTGATGAAGTTTGTGTGAAGAACAACATTAACTACTCAATTGGTGAAGGGACCTTGATAGGTTCGATTCGCCATAAAGGTTTTATTCCATGGGACGATGACATTGATCTACTGATGGATAGAAACAATTTCAACAAGTTTTTGAAAGTGTGTTCTGGAAACGATAGATATGAGGTCGTTTATCTTAAAGGTGGAAAACGGCGGTTTTGGAGTTCTGTTATTAGAATAACGGATAGAAAAACGACTGTTGTTTTTGACGATGCTTTAAATACACCTTCATATAACCATGGTTTATGGGTTGCAATTATTCCCTATGATTATGTTTCAAATGATGAGAAAGAATGGAATAGTGATAAAAAGAAATTGGCCTTTATAACAAAAGTATGTTGCCATAAAAGGATAGACCAAAAATATAGAAGACAAAGTTTATATTACAGATTCAAGACAAGAGGTCAGAAAATAAGAGGAATAATGGCATCAATGGTACCACTTTTTGTTTTGAATAAATGGTTCGTGAAAATATTAAGCAAGTACAAGGATAACCATACTAATAGAATTATGAAATTTGAAGTTGATGGGAGCCCTTTGTTGTTCCCATCATATTTGTTTGAGGGAGGTTTTGTGAAAAAAGAGTTTGAAGGGCATAGCTTTATGGTGATGGAGCATTATCATGAGTATTTGTCATATTACTATGGAGATTATATGCAATTACCTCCAGAGACAGAAAGAGTCCCAAAACACAATTATAAGGCTTATTGGAAAGCATAATTTGTATGCATTAAAGGTATTTCTAACCTAAATAATTACCTTGGCTTTGCAAAATGGAATATCAGATAAAACAAGCCTTTTAACCCGCGACAATTCTCTTATTTTACGTGGAGTTGCAATATTGTTTATCGTATTGCACAATTTTCTTCATTTAGGCTGTTTTGGCTTTACTGGCGAGAATGAGATGTCGTTTTCTTCTGAAAATGCTGCCGGGTTTTCCAATGCTATATCCCAAGGCTCAAGTATTATTGGCGAGTTTATTTCGCATTTGGGTTGGATTGGTGTGCCTGTTTTTGTGTTTCTCACAGGATATGGTGTAGCATTAGCATCTTCACAAAAACTAAAACCATTAATCTATGTAAAGCGAAACTATTTGAAGTTGTTGGCTTTAATATTGCCGGCCGTTATTTTCTTTGCAGCATATGACATTTACCTTGGAGAGATCTGGCCAAGATTATTAAAAAGGTTCTCGTATCTGACCATGTTGGTCAATTTTGCGTATCCATATGTTAGATGCAGTCCTGGAGTTTATTGGTATTTCGGTTTAACATTCCAATTCTATCTTTTATGGGCCATTGTCGGAAAACGCATGAATAGTAGGGCTTTGTTGATTTGGAGTATTGTTCTTTTAGGCGCTTTGTGTGCGCTTTGTGTTTACGGTCCCCCCGAGGCATTATCAATATTTAGGCATTGTTTTACGGGATGGTTTCCTGTATTTGCATTGGGGGTATGGTTGGGTGTGAGAAAAAAACAGGAGGATTTAACACCCAAGTCAGTTTGGATTGAATTAGTGCTTCTGGTTGTTTTGTTAGGCCTGATTCTGTTAATGAGTAGATGGATGATAACGTGGATATTCGTTCCTATTATTGCTTTAGCGTGGTTCATCATAATTGGATTGCTTTTGATGCGCACTTGTTACCTTTCAAAAGCGTTCCGTTGGGTGGGCAAGTATTCTGCCTGCATCTTTGTGTGCCACCCTATTGCAAGATTGATAGTATTAAAAACACTCTATCACCACTATTCAAACAATGTGGTTAATGTGTTGGTTTATGTTGCCTTGTCAGTGATGATGGCTATATTATACGACAAGATATACCATTGGCTCTTGTCTAAGATGCTGCCAAAGGCTGCTGCTTAAATAGTTGAATAAACAAACGAATAATATGATTAATTTTACAGTAGGCCCGGTGATGTCAAGTGATGCAGTGCGGGCAATAGGAGCAGAACAGGTACCCTATTTTAGAACCTCGGAGTTCTCGGAGTTGATGCTTGAGAATGAGCAATTGGTCAAAAAATTCGCTCATGCCAGCAAAAATAGTCGTGTTGTGTTCCTTACCTGCTCGGGTTCTGGCGGCATGGAAGCTGCCATTATGAACTGCTTGACAAAGCAAGATAAGGCTTTGGTCGTCAATGGCGGTTCGTTTGGCGAACGTTTTGTAGAGCTTTTGACACTTCATGAGATTCCGTTTGCGGAAATAAAACTGGAACATGGCAAGGCTCTAAAACCCGAACATCTTGCTTCTTACGAAGGAGGGGGCTATACGGCCTTTTTGTTGCAAAAGCATGAGACCTCAACAGGTGTGCATTACGATATTAATATGGTCAGCGACTTCTGCAAACGTAATGGCTGTTTCCTAATAGTGGATGCCATAAGCTCGTTCCTTTGTGACCCCTTCGATATGGATGCTTTGGGTGCCGGTGTGATGATTACAGGTAGCCAGAAGGCCTTGGCATGCCCTCCAGGCATTGCCATTATGGCATTGGCTCCTTCGGCTTTGAAGCGAATCGAGAATGCCAAATGTTGCTGCCAGTATCTTGATTTGAAGTTGGCTCTGAAAAACCAGGAACGTGGACAAACCCCATGGACACCTGCCGTTGGTGTACTCCGCCAGATTAACGCTCGATTGAAAGAAATTGATGCTGAGGGAGGTGACAGCGCAGAGATTGCACGCACGGCCTGTTTGGCTGACTATTTCCGAAATAAGATTAAACAGTTTGACCTTCCTTTTGAAATAATCAGTGAGAGTCTAAGCAATGCTGTTACTCCATTGCATCCTACAACACAATCAGCTTTTGAAATCTTCCTGAAACTAAAAGACGAGTATGGAATATGGATTTGCCCGAACGGTGGTGATATGAAAGACAAAGTGTTCCGCGTGGGTCATATTGGCTGTTTGACAGAGAATGATTACGACAAACTGATAGAGGCTTTTGTGGATTTACAAAAAAGAGGTGTTATTTGATTTTTAGAATTCTATGACTTGCAGATTATGGCCGTTGCTGTTGATGATGTGGCTATAAAAAGAATAATTTGTATGAATATCAAGAAATTATATGCTACTACTAGGCTTTGGTTGCATAGAAATGATTATATATTATGCAACAAAACGATGCCTACCTCAAAAAACGTAGTTAACCTTCATTGGTGGGATTCAAGCACAGAAGAAACATGGGGAGATTTTAAATATAATTTAGGTGATAATCTATCAACTATTATTGTGTCGTATATGTTACAACGGCGAGGCTTATCTTTGGATACAAAGGTGAGAAATACCGCTCATTTGTACGCAGTAGGGTCGATTCTTCAATATGGATATCAAAACGCTACTGTATGGGGGAGTGGCATTTTACGTAACCTTTATCGACGAGAGCGATTGTTCCAAACATATCCTTTCCGTAGATTGGATATTCGTGCGGTACGAGGTCCATTGACCAAAGACTATCTGGTCAAATTGGGTCATAAGTGTCCAGAGGTTTACGGAGACCCTGCTATTCTTATGCCCTTTATCTATCAACCAACCGATAATCTACAAATGAAATCGGATTTTGTTGTGATCCCTCATTTTTCAAAAAATAGTTTTTATGTGAAAGAATATGGGGAAGAGCACATTGTAAGCATGATAACTGACGATTATAAGAACGTACTGGATAGAATTTATAATGCACGGTTGGTTGTTAGTGGTTCCCTCCATGGTATTATTCTAGCAGAAACTTATGGTGTGCCTTCGGTGTTTCTTAGAGACCGGGCAGCAGATAGAGATTTTAAGTATTCGGATTATTATCAAAGTACATTAAGAAATAACTATATATATGCAAGTACCGTAGAAGATGCATTGAAGATTGACCCTATGAGCCTGCCCTCTAATCTTGATGATATGAGGGATGGCTTGATAAAGGCTTTCCCCTATGATTTATGGAATTCATAAATGAAACAATCATTCAATGTAGGTGTTTTAATAATGATTTAATATAATTTTTAATTAAATGAATATAGCTTTATTGACTGCTGGAGGCATTGGTAATCGAATGGGACAAGATATTCCCAAACAGTTTATGTGTATTGATAATCGCCCTGTGATTGTGTACACAATGCAATCTTTTCAATTCCATTCAGAAATAGATGCTATAGCTGTTGTTTGTTTACCAGGCTGGAGTGTTATACTTAGAGCGTATGCAAACCAGTATAATATTACAAAATTGAGATGGATTTTTGATGGCGGTGATAGCAATCAAGAATCAATTTACAATGGGATAATAGGATTAAAAAAAGTCGGATGTTCAGACAATGATATAGTTTTAGTTCACGATGGGGTCCGCCCATTAGTAGACTCTCGTATTATTTCTCAGAATATTTCTGTTTGTAAACAATTTGGTTATGCAGTGACTGGCTTGACATGTAAAGAAGCCATTATGGAGCTTGTCGATGATAAAGTGGTTGAAATCGAAATACCAAGAGAGCGTCTGGTTCGGACACAAACACCTCACACATATGCGTTGGGGACATTGATACAAGCTCATGAAAAAGCTAATGAAATCGGTATTACAAACACGGTGGCCTCTTGCACTTTGGTTGCCTTGACTGGTGTTAAAGACCAACATATAGTTGAGGGATCGGAAAAGAATGGTTTAAAGCTAACGAGACCCCAAGATGTTGATTTGTTCAAGGCATTGATACATTCTGAACCCGAACCATGGATGAAATAATAACCAAAGACGAAAGGATATATTACTTGGATACTGCAAAAGTAATTGCAGTTTTTCTTGTGGTTTTTGCACATTTGTTCTCAACATATTCGTTAGAACGCATCTTTATTTATTCTTTTCACATGCCTTTCTTTTTTCTTGTGAGTGGTTTGTTCCATAAATGGAAAGGTAAAGTGCAGTGGAAAAAATATTTAAATATGTTGTTTGTTAATGTATTGTTGGCCAATGTTTTATATGTTATTATTGGGGGGGTGATTTATCACTCTGGGCTGTGATCATGGACCCCCAGTGGTTTAACTGTTGCTAATACACTTTGGGGTACTTGGTACAACATGTTCAAGTTTTTTATTGAAGGAGTGGTTTTCACGAGAGGCTTGCCAAATGGTGTAACATGGTTTTTAATTGCTTTATTTTATTGTAAGATTGGTGTGGATATTCTCCAAAAACATCAAAAATACAAGTTGTTTATTCTCTTGTTCTTTTTAATGGTAATACTCGCTTCTTTATTCACAAAACTACCATTTTGGTTATGCCAAGGTGCAATTGCATTTTCGTTTTATATTATTGGATATGAGTCCAAAGATAAAATATTGAAAATTGTTGATACCTGTAAGGTTAAATGGTTGATAATAATTGCGTTGTTGGGCGTGAATATTATATTATCGTTTTTGAATGGTAAAGTTTCAATGGCGGTATTGTTATACGGAAAATTGCTTCGTCCATTTAATTTATTGGTCTTTTATATTAATGCTTTAGTTGGTACATTGATGTTGATTCTATTATCTAGTTACTATAACAAGGCTAATAAAATAATAACATTGATTTCGACGTCTTTAATGTCGATATTGGTATTGCAACAGTATTTTCTTACTACAATTAGGTCAATCGTAGGAGAGGACTTGACTAATATTACTTTAGCCACGTTATTATCAATTGCAATAATAGCAATTTGTATGTTTTTAAGTAAAATGGTAGATAATGTCACAATATCAAGAAGATATTAAGGCGGTTACCCACTTAGAGCTCCCATGGGGAAGATTGAGTGGGAAGAATATTTTAGTTACTGGTGCAACTGGACTTATCGGGTCTTGTTTAGTTGATGTGTTAATGCACAGAGAAGGGCAAGATTATCATGTTTATGCATCAGGAAGAGACGAGCATAGAATACAACACTTATTTTCGAAAATATCAGAATCTCCTTTCTTCCATTTTCTCAAATATGATGTAACGCAACCTCTTATATTGGACGTTGATTTTCATTATATCATAAATGCAGCGAGTGGTGCAAATCCAATTCTGTATAGTACTAACCCTGTTGGGGTTATGAAGGCAAATATTTATGGGACGGATAATCTTTTATCATTCGGTGTCAAACACAATATGGAAAAGTTTGTCTATATATCTTCAGGTGATGTTTATGGTGAGGGCGATGGTCGTGATTATACAGAGGAATATAGTGGTTATGTGAATCCGTTAGAATTAAGATCATGCTACACTTCAGCAAAACGTGCTGCGGAAACATTGTGTATTTCATATGCTCAACAGTATAATATCAAGGTAAATATTGCTCGGCCTTGTCATACATACGGTCCTAATTTCACTGCAAGTGACACTCGTGTTTATGCCCAATTTCTTAGAAATATCATTCATAATGAGGATATAGTGATGAAAAGCTCAGGAGAACAGTTCAGATCGTGGTGTTATGTCGTTGACGTTGTTTCTGGGATATTGTATGTTCTGTTAAAAGGTGAAAAAAACGAAGCATATAATATTGCTGATGAAAAATCAAATATCACAATAAAAGAATTGGCAGAAATGATTGCGGAGATTGGGGGGAAAAAAGTCGTTGTGGATGTTCCGTCTGATACAGAAAAAAGAGGGTATAATTTTGTCAAAAAAGCAACCTTTTCTACAAGCAAATTGAAAGGCCTTGGATGGAGTGTCAATGGAACGATGTATGAAAAGATGTGTAATACTATTGAGCAATTAAGGGAGTATTTGTCATGAAAGAGATGACCTTGCAGGAATTAAAAGAGGTTAGTTTGCAGATATTGTGTGATGTGCATGAATTTTGCGAAAAAAACGAAATTATTTACTCGTTGGCAGGTGGGTCATTAATAGGTGCCGTTCGACATCAAGGCTTTATCCCTTGGGATGATGATATTGATATAGTCATGCCAAGACCAGATTATGAAAGGTTTATGAAAACCTATAAAAGTAATAATGGATATGTCGCAATTTCTCGAGCATCTGGGGATAAAACAACTCAAATAGCTTTTGGAAGAGTTTGTGATATGAAGGATACACTTGTCAAGACAAAACTGCCGTGGTGCTCAAGAAAAACAGGAGTGTGGATAGATGTTTTCCCGTTAGATGGTGCATCTGACGATAAAGATGCTGTTGAGAAAAAAGTGAATGAGATAATTCCATTGTTAAAAAGGTCTTTTAAACAAAGGTCAGCAAGAAGAAACCCATTTGAATGTCGGAGTTTTTTGGGGTTTATTAAAAACATAGTCAGGTTTTCCTATCTTTTTATGGGTGACATGATTGGCCGAGTAGACAAAATGGCAAAACAAATACCATACGGTAGTACGGATCATTATTTCAGCTATTCTTTTTTGCGTTATGGAATGAAAGAATACCACAGGCTGGCTTGTTTCGAGAAAACAATACCTGCATCCTTTGAAGGACACGATTTGAAAATGATGATAGGATATGATGAAGTTTTACGAGAACAATATGGCGATTATATGCAATTGCCACCAGTAGAACAACAAAAGCCGAAACAAACGTCATATATGAGATGTTTTTGGAAATGACAGAATCGTCTCATATTTAAATAAGCATGTAAAATAAACGTGAAAAAAGTTATCACATACGGAACATTTGATTTGTTTCACTATGGCCATCAACGTCTTTTAGAACGAGCCAAAGCACTAGGTGATTATTTGATTGTTGGTGTAACTACTGACAATTTTGATTTGGAACGTGGCAAGATGAGCACCTGCAACAATGTGATGGAACGCATTGAAGCTGTGAAAGCTACAGGTCTCGCAGATCAGATAATCATCGAAGAGTACAAAGGCCAAAAGATTGATGATATTCAAAAATATGGTGTTGATATCTTTGCCATTGGATCAGACTGGGAGGGCTACTTCGATTATCTCAAGGAATACTGCGAGGTTGTTTATTTGCCTCGTACGCAAGGCATCAGCAGTACCCAATTAAGAGAGGAACGTCCTGTGGTGAATATTGGCATTATTGGGACGGGCAGCATAGCAAGCCGTTTCATCCCTGAATCAAAGTTTGTCAATAGTAATACAGTTGTGGCTGCTTACAATCCCAATAAGCAAGAATGTGAAGCTTTTTGTAAAAAGTTTGAGCTACAGCAAGCAGAGTCGGAAAACGAATTGTATGAATTATGTGATGCTGTTTATGTTGCCTCGCCTCACTACACTCACTACGATTATGTAAAACACGCTTTGGATGCTGGAAAACACGTGCTGTGTGAAACACCATTTGTGTTTGGCAAGGCCCAAGCTGAAGAATTGTATGATTTGGCTGAATCGAAAAAACGTGTCTTGATGGTGGGGTTGAAGACAGCTTATTGTCCTGCTTTCGTACATCTGGTGTCGTTGCTTAAATCAGGTGCCATCGGTGAAATTGTGGAGGTGAATGCTTCTGTGACAACACTTACTGACGAGTCTTCTGAAAAACTGAATAAGAAATACTTCGGCGGAAGTATGAACGAGAATGCCTGTTTTCCCCTGCTGCCTATCTTCAAGTTGTTGGGAACCGACTATGAAAACATCAATTTTTATTCGAAGATGAAGAATGAGGTGGATGTGTTCACCAAAGCAGTCTTTAGATATCCTTCGTCGGTTGCCTCTTTCCAAGTGGGCTTGGGCGTAAAGACCGAGGGTAATCTGGTTGTTGCTGGAACACAAGGATATGCATATGTCCCTGCACCATGGTGGAAGACGGATTACTTTGAACTGCGTTTTGAGGATCAGAATCAGAATAAAAAGTTCTTCCACACATGGGCCGGTGATGGCTTGCGATACGAAATAAAAGACTTTGTGACTGCCATTCTCTCGAATGAGTTTTTTTATTCCAAAGTCAGCAAAAAAGAGAACGTTAAGATGGCTGAAGTCCAAGAGCAATATTTGAATGAAGTGCGGCTTTGGAAAATTTAACTCAAGTAATTCTATGCAAAACTGTAAGCCGGTATTATTAGAAACATAATCCAAACATAAAATGAAAACCATCGGTCTCCCCATTTCCCATAAAGAAAACGAACGCCGCAGGGCGTTGGTTCCTAATGACATCCAATATATCAAGCATCCTGAGATGATCTTCATCGAAACGGGCTACGGCGACGTGCTGGGCTTTACGGATGAGGATTATATCAAACGGGGTGTAAAAGTCGGTACCCGCAGCGAAATCCTGTCCAAAGACATCATCTGCGATCCCAAAATTGGTGATGCAGAGTATCTGGAACAACTCAACGGCCAAACCATCTTTGGCTGGGTGCATGCGGTGCAGAACAGGGACATCACGGATAAAATCATCGCCCATCGGCTTACTTCCTATGCGTGGGAAGACATGTATGAGGAGGGTCGCCATTCCTTTTGGCGCAACAATGAGATTGCGGGCGAAGCAGCCGTGTTTCATGCCTATATGTGCCACGGCATTTTCCCTTACCATACCAAAGCTGCGGTGTTGGGAAGAGGCAATATCGCCAGAGGCGCCATCAAGACACTGAACTTCATGGGGGCAGAGGTTGTCCAATACGACAGGAAGCAGGAAGCCTTGTTTAGAAAAGAGCTGGACCGCTACGACGTGGTGGTCAATGGCATCCTGTGGGACACCTCCCGCAAGGATCATATCATCTATCGCGAGGACCTGAAACGGATGAAGCACAATGCGCTGATCATCGACATTTCCTGCGACAGAAACGGTGGGGTGGAGACCAGCGTGCCCACCACCATCGAACAGCCCATCTATGTGGTGGATGGCGTCACGCATTACGTGGTGGACCACACGCCCACCTTGTTTTGGAAAACGACTTCCGAGAGCCTAAGTGGCGAATTCGTCAAGTATGCTGATGCCTTTATTGAGGGCAGAGCCAACGACAATTCCGTTTTGAAAGGCTGCCATAACTTTGAAAAAGGCGAGATACTGGATGATAGGATTCGGAAGTTCCAAGGGAGGTGATTTGTTGTTTTATTCAATTTTTGTGGAAAACTATTATATAATTATCTAGTATAATGTCAATCGTAAATCATCGTAGTCTAGGTTCTATCATTAAAGGAGTTTGGACGCATTCTTTGTCCATTTTGACAATGTTTTCGTTTCCCTATCAGGTGACTGTGGCTTTGCATAGACTGCGAGGTGTGAAAATCGGGAAGTAGAGTCATGTTGCCCGAGGGCTTCCGGGCCATCGCCCGGGCCTACGGCCGCAGCTCCGCCTCCGGGGAGGCCTTTGTGGAGGGCTTTCCCACCCTGCCCGCCGGGGAATACCGGGGCATCCTGGTTGCCCCCCTCACCAAGGCGGATTTCCAGCCGGACGTGACCATGATCTACTGCAAAAACGACCAGCTCCGCCTCTTTCTCATGGCGGTGGACACCCAGACCCACAGCCTGCTCCCCAGCAGCTTCAGCCCCGTGGACTCCTGCACCTATGCCGCCATCCCCGCCATCTTGAAGGGGGAGTACCGCATCACTCTGCCGGACCCCGGAGAGTACGAGCGGGCCCTGACCCCGGAGGACGACATCATCTTTTCCGTGCCCCGGCAGCGGGAGGAGGAGTTTTACCGGGGGGTGGAGCTCCAGGCCCGGAGCGGGGACCGGAGCACCTTCTACGGCACCATGGCGGAGGACTTTGCCCGGCCCAAAATGTACGATATCCTCTTTGAGACCTGGGGCCTCATGACCGGTGAGGAATGGGACAAGAAATGATCCGCTGCGCCGCCCCTGTTGCGCCGCTTCGGACATGATGCTATATTCTGGATAACAGCCGCTGTGTATGCCGCGGCATGAGCCGGGTCAGACCCGTGTTTGCGAAAGGAGAGAAGCATATGGCGTCAGTTTGCTTTAACTGCGGCAGAACGCTGGAAAAGAACGAGTATTTCGTCCGCCTGAAGGACGGACAGTGCGTGTGCCGGGACTGCGCGGACAGGACCCGCATCCTGTATCCTCTGCGGTTCACTAAGGTGCTCACCGAAAGCCATCTTCCCACCTGGATCGGCGATAAATCATACCATGAACAGATCGTCGCGGGCCAGAGGCTCGACCCGCTGGCCGACATGACGCCGGAGGAGTTCCGCGCCGCCCTGGAGGCTTCGGAAAAGGCGGCGGCGGAGCAGGCCGAAAGGTATGCCGGAGCGAAGGCGGTGATCGAGGCGGATCATGTGCGGAAATACTTCGTCAACGTCGGCTCGGCGGAGAAGCCCAGGTACAACAAGCGCAAGGTTTACGGCGTGTTCAGCAGGGTCATCCACGGAGAGCTGATCCCCGGTGCCCAGGTGGCGGTCTCCCACCGGGACAGGGACTATACTGCGGCAGTCGGGGAGCTTCAGGAATGGGACGGCATGCACCCCGGCGGCGCGCCCATCGGCAAGGCCGAAGCCGGGATGCTGGTGATCATGCTCTTCATGCAGGAAATGGACTTTGTGTATCCCGGCGATACGCTGATCGTACGAGGAGGGTGAGGAAATGGCGCAGGAAATGAAGGATGTGAGCCTGGGCAATTGCCCCATCTGCGGCCGGGCGGCCCTGACCGAGTACAGCGGCGGCCATCTCTCGGGCTACGAAGGGCCGAATGCGCTCCGGCTGAAGGACGGCGTCTGCCTGTGCGGCTCCTGCGTCCGCAGGCTTCGGGTCATGTATCCCCTGAACTGCCGTTTCGATGAAGCCAAGCGGGAGCTGATGACTACGGACCCGCTCCGGGAGCTCACCGCGGAGGAGGCGGTAGAGGCAAACGGGCAGGTGGTGGAATACCGGGAGAGCCTGCGGGAGTCCTGCGGCTTTCATAACGCCGTGTTCCTGGTGGACGCCATGGCGGAGAGCAAGGAGGGGCTGCTCCAGGCCCCGCTGGTCTCCTTCTTCGGACAGGTCCTTTACGGCTCCTTCTTCATGCTGGAAGAGGTGACGATCCTCAGCGGCGGGAAGGAGACGAAGGCCCAGGTGGTCGCCATCGACGAATATAAGTACCGTATCCCCCTGTCCGGGCTGAAGGACTGGATGCGGCGCACGGACCCGGGGGTGCAGGTGGGCGAGAACGGCTATCCCTACCGGCTGGTGGTTCAGGGAAAGGGCATCTCCGTGCAGCCCGGCGACCTGATCGTGAAGGATTGAGGCTTCGGCATGGGAGGCGGAGATATGCAAAGCTCCGGCGGCAGGAAGACCCTCATTTTCAACGGTTCCCCCCGGAAACAGGGGGACACCGCGGCTCTGGTGCGGGTGCTGACGGACGCGCTCACCGGGGAATTCCGTGTGGTGGACTGCTACCGGGAGGACATCTCCCCCTGCATTGACTGCCGCCATTGCCGGCAGGAAAAGAAATGCGTCCTTGAGGACGCCATGCAGGAGGTCTACCGGTATCTCGAGGACTGTGACAACGTGGTCATTGCTTCCCCCATCTACTACGCGGAGCTGACGGGGAAGCTGCTGGACGCGGCCAGCCGCTTCCAGGTCTACTACTCCGCCCGCTTCTTCCGGGGAGAGGACCCGGGGCTCAAGCCCAAAAGGGGCGGCGTGATCCTCGTGGGCGGCGGGGACGGGGACCCGGCACGGCCCTGCGCCACCGGGAAGATCCTGCTCCGTCAGCTCAATGTCCGGGAGATCCACCCCCTGGTGTGCAGCCACCGCACGAATACGCTTCCGGCCGCGGAGGACCGGGAGGCGGTGAGCGGGGTCCTGGGGCTGGCGGCGTTCCTGAATGGGGGATGATAAGGAGGTATGGCAATATGCTGGTATTCAACGTTATATTCAAGTGTAAGCCCGGCATGAGAGAGGCATTTCTGGAAAAACTCCGGGCGGAGGGCGTCGTTGCCGCCTGCCGCGGGGAGGCGGGCAACCTGGGTTACGACTATTTCCTGTCCGCGGAGAACGGCGAGGACCTGCTCCTGATCGAAAAATGGAAGGACTTCGACGCGGTCAAGGCCCACGCGCGGCAGCCCCACATGGCCAGGATGGACGAGCTGAAGGGGGAATATACCACGGATATGGTACTGGAAATGTACGTAAAGGAAAAATGACGCACAGACCGGGACGGATCCGACGCACCTGAAGGGGGCGGGACCGTCCCGGCATCGTATACTTATGGGCCTCCGGCCCATCGTTTGCTCCGCAACGCCCCTCATCAGGCGCTTTGCGCCAGCTTCCCCCAGGGGAAGCCAGGGGGTGCCCCCCCGTTCACGATACCGCCGACACAGATGAAGATATCTTTTCTATCCCGCCGCAATGTGGTATACTGCAACTATCAATTACATGCAGACATGATTTGATCGCGGCGGTCACGGTCTGCTTGCGCTGACGCCCCGCCGCAGGGAAAGGACGAGACATATGCTGAAATACCCCCATATCTTTGAGCCCATCGAATTGGCCGGCACCATCTTCCGCAACCGCATCTTTGCCGCTCCCACCGGGTACATGGACCATTACCAGGACGGCACCCTGCCCCCCGAAGCCGCCGCGTACTACGCCCGCAAGGCCAGAGGCGGCGCCGCCGCCGTGACCCTGGGGGAATGCCAGGTGGACACGGACTACGGCATCCCCTGCCACCAGATCCGGCTGGACGATCCCACCCACGCCAACGGCCTCATCCGCTGCGCCGACGATATCCGCCGCTACGGGGGCGTTGCCAGCGTTGAGCTGCAGCACGCGGGCATGTATTCCAACCGCCAGTCCGGCCTTACGGGAGAGGCCAGCCGGGGCCTGGCCTACGGACCCGTGGACTGCGAGGACGGCGGGCGGATCGTGCTGGCCATGGACGAGGCGCGCATTGAGCGCACGATCCGCAAGTACGCCCAGGCCGCCGCCTTCGCCAAGCGCTGCGGCTTCGGCATGGTGACGGTCCATGCAGGCCACGGCTGGCTGCTGAGCCAGTTCCTCTCTCCCAACTTCAACACCCGGAAGGACCGGTGGGGCGGCCCGGACATCGAGAACCGGGCGCGGCTCCTGGTGGCGATCCTGGATGCCATCCGTGAGGCCGTCGGCCCCCGCTTCCCCATCGAGGTGCGCATCTCCGGCAGCGAGTGCTACGCCGGTGGCTACGATATCGAGGAGGGCATCCGCATCGCAAAGCAGATCGACGGACGCTGCGACCTGATCCACGTCTCCGCCGGGAGCCACGAGGTGGCGGAGGTCTTCACCGTGACCCATCCCAGCATGTTCCTGGCGGACGGCTGCAACGCCGTCTACGCCGAAGCCATCAAGAAGCACGTCCGCACCCCCGTGGCCACCGTAGGGGCACACGGAAACCCGGAGCTCATGGAGGAGCTGGTGGCAAGCGGCAGGGTGGACGTGGTGGAGATCGCCCGGGGCCTCATGGCGGACCCGGACCTGGTGAACAAGATCCGCGCAGGCGAGGAGGGCGAGGTGCGCAAATGCATGCGCTGCCTGGCCTGCTTCTCCGGCCTGCTGCGCACGGGCCAGTTCCACTGCGCCATCAACCCGGAGATCGGCCGGGAGACGGAATACGCCGTTCCCGTACCCGCCGCAAAGCAGAAGACCGTCCTGGTGGCGGGCGGCGGCGTGGGCGGTATGCAGGCGGCGCTGACGGCGGCAGAGCGGGGCCACCGGGTCATCCTCTGCGAGAAGAACGGAGAACTGGGGGGCACCCTGCGCTGCGAGCGGAAGGTCCCCTTCAAGGAAAAGCTGGACGAATACCTGAATCAGCAGGCCTTCCGCCTTGCCCGTGCCGGAGTGGACATCCGCCTCAATACCGAGGTCACCCATGAGCTGGCGGAGGGGCTCCACCCCGACGTGCTCATCGCCGCCACCGGCGCCCGCCCCGTGAAGCCCCCCATCCCCGGCATCGACGGGGCCAACGTGTTCTCCGCCGAGTATGCCTATGCTCACCCGGAGGAGTGCGGCCAGCGGGTCGTGATCCTGGGAGCCGGACTGGTGGGCATCGAGCTGGGCATCTTCCTTGCCATGCAGGGCAGGAAGGTGGACCTGGTGGAGATGCTGGACCATGTGAGCGACGGCGGCAACATGCTGCACATGCGGGCCCTGAACGTGGAGATCGCCAAATACGGCATCGGCGTGCACCTGTCTTGTCGGGCCGAGGAGATCACCGCCCAGGGCGTGATCAGCAACGGAAAGCTCTTCCCCGCGGACACGGTGATCTACGCCGTGGGGCAGCAGCCCCAGCGCCAGGCAGCTACAGCCCTGTATGACTGCGCGCCGGAATTCTACCTGCTGGGGGACTGCATTGCTCCCGCCAACATCATGAACGCCACCTCCGCCGCGGACGCCGTCGCCAGGGCGATCTGAGCGGGGTCAGACAAAAGAAGCGGGACGGTCCATGCGCCCGAAAGGGCGGGACCGTCCCGGATATTTCGTTATGGGGTAATGGGGAAGCGTCAGCAGCGGCTTTTATGAAGGTATGTTTGGAGAACAACCTTTGAAACTGTTGTGATTGTGTGGAAGTGCTAGAGCTTAAAGT
>JAILCI010000030.1 GCA_024686335.1 Bacteroidales bacterium
TGTGCAAGGCATCTGTCCCAATGGCTGGCACGTGCCAAGTTGGACGGAATGGGAACAACTGCAGAGTTATGTGGGCAGCCAAGGTCAATATGTATGCGGTGGCGACAGCAATCAAATCGCCAAAGCATTGGCTTCTCAAGTTTGGTGTAATACAAACAGTACATCCAATGACTGTGCCGTGTACAATAATGTGAGTGCCAACAATGCCACGGGTTTTTCTGCCCTTGATGTTGGTTATTTCAGCGACTCTTTTGTTTATGGCGAGGCAAGAATATGGTCAACCGTCAATCAGACTGTTTTTTGTCTGCAACCATACTCACCCGAAGCACACAGAGGTGGTGGCTATCCATCAGATGGCTGTTCCGTCCGCTGCCTCCGCCATGACAGCAGTGCAATTGTTATTCCAAGTGTTACTACTGATACATTGAGAGACATCTTTTTTTCATCAGCCACTTGCGGAGGCTTTGTCGTTGAAAGCGGCTGGACGCCTGTCACTGCACGGGGCGTATGCTGGAGTACTTCGCATAACCCAACCGTGGACGACAGCCACACCACCAACGGCAGCGGGACTGGAAGTTTTACAAGCCATATTGATAGCCTATACGCTAACACTACGTACTACGTGCGAGCCTACGCCACCAACAGTGTGGGAACTGCGTATGGGGAGGAGCGCAGTTTCACCACTCTGCCTACATTCTACTGCGGTATCGACTCGGTGACGGATTACGACGGAAATGTTTATCCCACCGTGGAAATCGGACAACAGTGTTGGATGAGGGAGAACCTGCGCACCACGCACTATGCTGACGGGACTGAAATTCTTGTAGGAAATCCGAATTCAACGTATCCAACTATCCCTATTAGACGGTATCGTTGTTCACCAGGTAATAACAATGCAAATGTGCCAGTTTATGGTCTATTGTACAATGGCTACGCAGCTTGTGGAACTTCATTAACGAATTTTTTTCAAGGAGTATGCCCAGACGGATGGCATCTGCCGAGTCAGAACGAATACGAGCAACTCACCAGCTATGTGGGTAATCAAAGTCAATATGTTTGTGGTGGCAGTAGCATTGCAAAATCGTTGGCTTCACCATCGGGATGGATAGGAACGTCATCCAATACCTGTTCCGTGAAATATTGTCCAGACGAAAACAATGCCACGGGATTTATCGCCGTTCCGGCAGGTGCCAACGGCAACGGCCTTGGTGATTCGTGTATAATATGGTCAAGAAGCCTGGAGGGTTTTAAACTTAAAAGCTTTGTTGTCGTTGATCAAACGGTTATTTTGAAATCCTTCATAGCTAGTAATAGGTTCTTGTCTGTCCGTTGCCTTCATAATGAATTATGGATAGACAGTGCTGATTTGGTTGTGCCTTGTGTCACTACCGATACCTCAAGCAACATCTTATCCACATCAGCCACTTGCGGAGGCTTTGTAAGTGGGAGTGGCGGTTCATCTGTCACTGCGCGGGGCGTATGCTGGAGCACTTCGCATAACCCAACCGTGAACGACAGCCACACTTCTGAAGGCAGTGGCACAGGGCGTTTTTCCAGCAACATAAGTGGTCTTGCGACGGGCACAACCTATTATGTCCGGGCCTACGCCACCAACAGTGTGGGAACTGCGTATGGGGATGAGCGTAGCTTCACCACAGAGACTTCTTCCGTTGCCCCAACTCAGTGATCGACTTAATGGCGACGTCTATCCCTTAATAGAAATTTGGGAGCAGTGCTGGATGCGGGAGAACCTGCGCACCACGCGCTATGCCGACGGGACAGCAATCCCTATTGGCTATATAAGATACTACGACGAGGCCCACCGCTATTCGCCATTCGGTATGGAGAGTTTAGCTTCCCGTTACGGATGGCTGTACAATTGGCCGGCCGTGATGCACGGAGACTCCACCAGCAACACGAACCACAGCGGAGTGCAGGGCATTTGCCCCAATGGCTGGCACGTGCCAAGTATGGAAGAGTGGCAGCAACTGCGCCAGTATCTGAGATCCGATAGCCGCTACTGGTGTGAGGGGGACAGTATGGTGCGTATTATGAAAGAGTGGATGTGTGGAACGCGACCGCTCTTGCAATCCATCTTGGCGAGGCGAAGTCCTTGGGCTTCTCTGTCCGCTGTCTCCGCGATTAGCGTGCGGCCTTCTGCCACTCGTACACCACGTTGTTCACCGCCACCATACGCTTCACGAACAGGGAATTGTAGTATGTGACGATTTGTTCCCTAGCGGGCTCGCATTGGGGATAGCGTCGTACAAGGTCATTCACCACAGCCTCCCGATGCCGTTCGCGGATATCATAATTGTTCTTGAAAAAGTCGGAGTTGGTATATTCCGCCAACTTGTCAATGGGCGACATCCCGCGAGACTCCGCCGCCCTGTTCCAGTTCCAAAAGGGCCGGAAAAGCGTGTCCACAGACTGCTCGATACTCTTTCTGACCTCTGCAGGGATTTGCCGGTAGATATAATCATCTGATGTTTTATCCGCCTCTTTGGCAGGCGTTTCTGTATGAACCACCTCTTCTTTCACAATTGGATCAACCTGAACCTCAATGGGTTCCGACACATTCTCAACAGACGGATCCTCTACAGGCTCGAAACCAGCATCCACTTGTTCAAAGGATTCGGTCGGTACGTTTTGCGTTTGGGGCCACAACAGCCAAGCGGCAGCCGCCACGCACAGCAAAAGGGGGATGAAGATAGCAGGAAAGAGGCTTTTTCTGTGCTTGAGGCGTTGCAGCACCTCCTCTGCGTTGCCGAATCGCCGTTCGCGGTCGGGTTGCGTGCACTTGCGCACGATGCCACCGTAACCGTGCGGGAAAAGCTGATGGAGAATAACGCCGAAAGCGTATATGTCAGCGCGACAGTCCAGCGGCACGTTGCCGGCCATCTGCTCAGGGGCGGCGTACTTGTTGGAACCTGCCGGCTGCTTCAGGATGCCGTGCCAGTCACTGTCAGCCAGTCCGAAGTCGATGATTTTCACGTTGTGACCATTGTGGGTAATCAGGATGTTGTCGGGTTTCAGGTCACGATGAATAATCTGTTTGCCGTGGAAATAAGCCATTGCCGAGAGTATCTCATTCACGATTTTCATCCGCAAGTTCCGCGACGGGTTCTCGGCCAGGAACTCCTTGAGCGTGCAGCCATCCACATATTCCATCACGATGCAGGGCCCCACTACAGGGTCGTGTTCCTTGCTGAAGGTGTGCGCGATGTTGGGATGGTCCAACTGCACCCCCAATTCGAACTCCTTGGTCAGCAGACTAGCATAGACCTCCTTGCGTTGGAATTCCGGCTTGAGCCCTTTCAGCACGAACCACTTGCCGTACCGTTGCGCTTTGAAGAGCCGGTTGAAGCCGTTGGAAGAGATTTCCGCATACGAGGTAAACACATCCGAGATTTTCTCGAAAGAGGAGGTTACGATTCCGGATGTGGACGACTCTTGCGATGACATAGTTGTGGATATCAGAGCATTAAAAAAGAAGCAGCAGGCAATTCCTACTGCTTCGTAAAACTTTTGGGCGGCAGGTCGGATTCGAACCGACGACCCACGGAACCACAATCCGGTACTCTAACCAACTGAGCTACAACCGCCATATAGTGGGTCTCAAAAAAGACGTGCAAAAATACATTTTTTTTGATTCCCAACAACAGACAAGACGTTTTTTTTCTTGCCTCACTATGATTTTGTCATTCAATCAATTAAACTATTCCTGACTTTTCTTCATGGCAGCGATGGAGAGGAAAAGTCCGAGGATTATGCTGCAGAATGCGGCAAAGAGAACCTGGAAGTCCTTAGGCAGACAGAAGGTGAGCGTGTGCGCGGGAATCCAGAACAATGGTATAGTCTTCTTGAAAACGAAGCCCCACTGTACGTTCCAATCGATGGCAGACAGATATTTCCGCATGGGCATTATCTTGGCCAAACAACCGACCTTGCCATGATATTCGGCAATGTGCATGTCACACACTTTGTGCAAGGTCATGAAGACAGGTGCAAAGGAGGTGTTCATCATCACACTGATGCAGAAAGCACCTAACAACTTCATTCCTGAGAACTCTCCCGCCATGGCCTCAGGCATGGCGGCGAAGGGCGTGTAGCGTGACAGGAAACCGGGAATGCCCTGGCAGAATACATTCATAGCCAGCGCAATCCACATGCCCAGAAAGCCCCAAATGATGAATTTTGGCAACAAACCAAACTCTTTGGGCAAGTAGGTCCCGTTTTTGATGCGGGAGCCTAGCATTTCGCCAAATGTGGCCAAGATACCGAACTTCAAAAAGGCCATGCATAAGGGAACATATTTGTTGCCAGCCAAATAGGCCGCATAAACGGATGGAAAAATAAAAAATGGCAATAAGCAAAGAATTACAATAGCAATAACAAGCAGGTCTGATTTTTTCATTTCTGTAAGGATCTGTAGATATTGTTGAAAATTTTCGGCAAAAATAAGCAATATTTACTTTCATCCCAAAATGAATGACAACCTTTTTAGAATGATTGTAAACCTTTACAGAAACATGTCAACCAAATCAGTATAAACCACTCGAAAACTGTCAACCAAAATCAGGAAAAGTCACTTTTCAAATAACTTTCAATTTTCAACTTTCAATTTTCAATTATTTCGTATTATTGCACTTTTAACTTAAATTCTAAAAAATTATGAAAAAACACCTATTTCTAGTCGTGGGAATAGCCGTGATGCTGTGCATGTCGTGCCAGGAGAAACCGGCCGCCACGCCAGAACCAACCGAAAAAGAGACTGTAAAAAATAGCACTATGGAAGACCTGTTGACACGCCGCAGTGTGCGTTCCTACACTGACGAAATTCCTCCTATGGAGGTCATTGAAGAAATCTGCAAGGCCGGCACCTATGCTCCTACGGGCATGAATCGCCAAAGCCCAATCATCATTGCCGTAACCAACCGCGAAGTGCGCGACCGCCTCAGCAAGTTGAACGCCCAGGTGATGAACAGCGACAATGATCCATTCTACGGTGCTCCCGTCGTGCTGGTGGTCTTGGCTGACAGACAGGTCGGTACCTATCTGGAGGACGGCAGCCTCGTGATGGGCAATCTGATGAACGCCGCTCATGCCAAAGGTCTCGGCTCCTGCTGGATTCATCGTGCAAGAGAGGTCTTTGAGACCGAAGAGGGCAAGAAGATTCTGGCTGACCTCGGCATCGAAGGCGACTACGTGGGCATCGGCAACTGCATCCTCGGCTACACCAACGGCGACTATCCAGAACCCGCTCCTAGAAAAGAGAACTGGGTATACTGGATTAAGTAGATGTTTAACTGTTGAATTGTTGAACTGTTGAACTGAACTGATAACTGATAACTAAAAAATGGCCCCATAGAGGCCATTTTTTTATTGTATGAGGTAATTATATGATACGGGTAGGGGAGACTAGGAGAGGCTCCATTCAGCGCCGTCCTTGGTGTCTTTCACCACGATGCCGGCAGCGTTGAGCTCGTCTCGGATCTTGTCGGAGAGTGCCCAGTTTTTCTCAGCCTTGGCGGTCTTGCGCATGTCAAGAACCAAAGCCATAGCCTTCTCCAATGCGTCGTGCTCACGGGTGTCGCCTTGCGCGAGTTCCGGTTTAATGCCTAAGATGTCGAAGAAGAAGGTGCGGAAGGTTGTCTTCAGCAATTCAATATCTTCAGCTGTCAGGGTGGCATGACCGTCTTTCACTGCATTGATGATACGGGCGGCGTCGAAGAGCTCGGCAATCACCTTCGGAGTGTTGAAGTCGTCGTTCATAGCCTCGTAGCAGCGCTCCTGTAGGGCGGCAATATCCTCCGTAGAGGAGTTTCCAGCCTTCAAGCCGTCAAGATAACGCTCAGCAGCATATAACTTCTCCAGTCCCTTTTCGGCAGACTGCAAAGCGGCATTACTGAAATCTACTGTGCCGCGGTAGGAAGCCTGCAGGACGAAAAAGCGGATAGTCATCGGAGAGTAAGCCTTCTCCAGTTTGGGATGGTTACCCGTAAAGAACTCGTTGAGAGTAATAAAGTTACCCAACGATTTACCCATTTTCTGTCCTTCAATGGTAATCATGTTATTATGCATCCAGTAGCGTACGGAGCTCTTGCCATTAGCGACTGTGCTTTGGCAAACTTCAGACTCATGGTGCGGGAAGAGGAGGTCCATGCCACCACCGTGGATATCAAACTGTTCTCCCAGATATTTGGTGCTCATAGCGGTACATTCGATATGCCAACCGGGGAAACCGACGCTCCAGGGAGAGTTCCAGCGCATGATGTGCTCCGGGGCAGCCTTCTTCCACAAGGCAAAATCGGCTGGATTGTGCTTCTCGCTCTGTCCATCCAACTCACGGGTGTTGGCCATCAGCTCGGAGAGGACACGGCCGGAGAGTTTGCCATAGCCGAAGTCTTTATCGAACTTCTCTACATCAAAATAGACAGAACCCTCTGATACATAAGCATATCCCTTATCCAGAATTCTTTGCACCATATCAATTTGCTCCATAATATGACCAGAAGCACGCGGCTCGATAGAGGGTCCTTTAACGTTGAGAGCATCCATAGCCTTGTGATAGCTGTCCATATAATATTGTGCAACCTCCATCGGCTCCAACTGCTCCAAACGGGCTTTCTTAGCGATCTTATCTTCACCTTCATCGGCATCATGCTCGAGATGGCCTACATCGGTAATATTACGGACATAGCGTACTTTATAGCCAATATGTGTCAAATAACGGAAGACGACATCGAATGTCACAGCCGGACGAGCGTGGCCAAGATGAGGTTCGCCATAGACGGTAGGACCGCAAACATAGAGACCGACATGGTCGGGGACAATAGGGGAGAGGAGTTCTTTTCTTTTTGATAAAGTGTTGAATAGTAAAACTTTGCCCTTGTTATCGCTAGGATTCATAGTCTATTTTATTTATTGAATAATTGTTCTATCTGATCTTTATATTTCTCTATTAACTTATTTCTCTTCAATTTGAGAGTAGGAGTAAGCTCACCAGTCTGGATTGACCACTCATAACCAACCAGTGAGTAGCTCTTAATCTTCTCAGTATCACCGAAGAACTTGTTGTATTTGTCCACAATAGTCTTGAACAGTTTCTGAACTTCGGGATTCTTGATCATTTCCTCATTAGTGGTGTAGGCGATGTCATGTCGGTGACACCAGTCTCTAAGGTCAGGGAAACTGGGAACTATCAATGCTGCGGCATATTTCTGATTTTCACCAACCACCAAGATATTGTCGATAAGAGGATCCTCGGCGAACTTGTTTTCGATAAGTGTAGGAACGACATATTTACCAAAAGCAGTTTTAAACATCTCTTTCTTTCGTCCAGTGATGTTAACTCTTCCTTCGGGAGTCAGCTTGCCAAGGTCGCCCGTATGGAGCCAACCATCAGCATCAATAGCCTCGGCAGTCTGTTCAGGAGCATTATAGTAACCCTTCATCACATGTTTGCCCTTAGTCAAGATCTCACCGTCTTCAGCAATTTTGACGCGTGTGCCAGGAAGCACATGACCGGCAGAGCCGAACTCGAGACCACCTTTGAAGAAGTCGCTCACAGCGATAACGGGTGCGGACTCCGTTGTGCCGTAGCCCTCGAGAATACGAACGCCCATGGCCCAGAATACACGTGCGATACGTGGTTGGATAGCAGCGCCACCGGAGACGATGACCTTGAAGTTACCACCCAAAGCCTCATGCCATTTGTTTAGGACCAGTTTGCGCGCGATTTTCAACTTACGTTGATATGCTTTACTGGCATTGAACTCATAATCCAGAGCGACATCGTTGGCCCAGAAGAAGATCTTCTTCTTGATACCTGTCAACTTATTGCCCTGAGCCAAAATCTTATCATAGACCTTCTCGAGAAGTCTAGGAACCGTAGTAAAGATATCCGGTTTCAATTCCACCATATCTTGCTGAATCTTAGCGATGCTCTCTGTGTAATAGATGGGCAGGCCCAAGGATTGGAAAGCATAGTTCAACATTCGCTCATATACGTGACAGAGAGGTAAATAGCTGAGTATTCTATTGCCCGGAGCGGTCGGAATAATCGGAAGGACTCCACGGATATTAGTGAGAAAGTTCTCATGAGTCAGCATCACTCCTTTAGGATTACCTGTTGTTCCAGAAGTGTATACGTATGAAACAACATCATCAGGCTTTATACTATCTTTTATTTCCTGCAGATATTGCGAACTCGGGTTAGCGCGACCCACTTCAATAAGCTCGTTTAAGTGTCTATATCCTAAAAGGTTACGGAATGTATAGACTCTATTCTCAAGTTCAGGAATATTTTTAATGATAGCCGTAATCTTACGTAGCAATTCCCATCCGGACACGAAAATCAGTTTGATATTAGCATGATGAAGGATATAGTCATAATCGCTTTCGCTGATAGTCGGATAGATGGCAACGTGGATAGCACCGATTTGCATTATGGCCATATCCAGGAAGTTCCATTCTGGGCGGTTTGCCGTAATAGTGGCGACACAATCGCCTTTTTTTATACCCAATTGCAGTAATCCGTAAGAGATGTTGTTCACAATCTGAACATATTGCTGGGTGCTATACTTGATGAGAACGCCGTTCTCCTTACCGCATAGCGCATCTTCGATAGGAAACTCTTTGATGTTTCTATCAAGAATGTCGAATAACCTTGTTATCTCCATATTAAAAATTTAAGGCGGCAAAGATACAATTTTTATATTGCATAGCGTATCTTGCCGACAATCTGCGACAACATATTCTTTGCGCGAAGCAATTGTATCTTTACATTAGAGAGGGAAATGTTGAGGGCTTCGGAGATCTCCTCGTATGATAGCTCGTCATAATAACGGAGTTCAACCACTTTGCGATACTTCTCCGGTAGTTGTTGTACGGCGGACCGAAGCATAGCATTACGCTGCTTGTCGATGACCACATCCTCGGGAGTTGTAGAATGTGTGGCCTGAGAGCGGTCAATCATCTGCTCGGCCGTAATGCTGAAAAGGTCGTCATCAATGCACTGTGGGGAGTTGTTTTTGTGACGAATATAGTCAATACTGTTGTTCACTGCGATACGGTATAGCCATGTGGAAAAGGCATACTGCGGAGAATATGCATGCAGATTACGGAAAGCCTTTCCGAAGGTTTCCTGTGTAAGATCCTCTGCATCATCGCTATTCTTCACGATTTTCATCATCAGATAGTAGATGCTGTCACGATAAAGTCCCATAAGTTCGGCATAGGCACGCTGGTCATTAAAATCCAGAGCTTTGCGCAGCAACAGATAGTCTCTCTTGGCTTTTTCGGTAGTATATTGAATGTTTCCCATTATTTGAATCTTTGATGATGTAAATGTGCACTGAGATAATAAATCGGATTCAGAATCGCGAAAATAAGGTCATAGAAGAGTAGGGCGGGGATTGTCTGCTTCTCGTTCAAACGCTTGGCGGAGAAACCGAAAACCAAGTACATGCTGATGATTCGCAGCAGGGCGATGCCAAGCACGATGGAGAGAAGCACGATATTCTTAGTTGACCATACGATAGCCAAAGCCAATGTTGCATAAAACAAGAGATTCACAATAGCATATGTGTTCAGAAGAAAGCGGTTGCGGGGTTTATTATATTTTCGAGTGTAGAGGAGACCCTCTTTGTGATGAACCCAGTAGTTGTAATAGGCGGCGCGCTGCAACGTAGTGAAGGCATCCTGAGAATAGACTACTGCAGTATTATTTTTATTGGAAGCTCTACTGATAAAAATATCCTCATCACCATAGACCAGATGATTATGTGATGCAAAACCTTTCTGCTTGTAGAATGAAGTCTTGGTGAATCCCATATTCTTATGGTCGCCACGGTAAGTGGAGTGGGCGAGTGCCAGGGAGAAATACTGGATTGCAGAAAGCATGTTGTCAAAATGCAACATTCGGTTAAACGGAGAGTTACGTTTCGTATAGGTGCTGTATCCAAGTACAATCTGCTTATTATCAGCAAATTGAGTTGCCATATATTCTAACCAATGTACAGATGTGGGAGCGCATTCAGCATCCGTGAAGACAAGGTTTTCATATTTAGCACAGCGGATGCCGATGGACATGGCATACTTATTTCCTCGGATGCTGGTTACTGCAGAGTCAAGATTCACAACATGGATGTTCTCATACTGTTGCTGATACTCAAGCAGAAGCAGCTTGGTGTCATCTTTGGAGTTGTCATTGACAATTACGAGCTCGAATTGGGGATAGCGTTGATTCAGCAGTCTGGGCAAGGTCTTCAGAAGAGCTGCAGCGGCGTCCTTAACGACCATAATAACGGACACGGGCGGTGTTCCGTTGCTGAGATCAGGTGCGGTTGGCTGTTTCTTGAACGCAAAGCGCGCATACAAAACATAGTAGTACAACAACTCTATGAATGTGACAGCTGCGAATAACACAAAGAATACGAGCGATAAAGTATCGTCGAACATAGGTTGGTTTGGTTTAGGTTTCAGTTTGCAAAAATAATTTTTTTGAATCGTAAAATGTATTATTTTTGCCGCAATTTACTAACAAAATGGAGTTTATAATTAATCGTAAAGACGAGAAGAGTAATGCCAGAGCGGGTGTCGTGACGACAGCCCATGGTCAGATTGAGACCCCCATATTTATGCCAGTGGGTACGCTAGGTGCTGTTAAAGCCCTGCATATGAAGAATTTGTATGAAGATGTGAAGGCTCAAATCATCTTGGGAAACACATATCACCTGTACCTTAGACCTGGTACAGACGTACTCAAGGCAGCTGGAGGACTCCATAAATTCAATGGTTGGAACAAGCCGATTCTGACAGACAGTGGCGGTTTTCAAGTCTTTTCCCTAAGTCATAGACGCAAAATCAATCCTGAAGAGGGTGTTTGGTTCTTGTCTCACATCGACGGTTCCAAACATCTTTTCAGTCCTGAAAAGGTAATGGACATCCAGCGAGCTATCGGTTCCGATATTATGATGGCTTTTGACGAGTGTATCCCGTATCCTTGTGAATATCAATATGCTAAGAAGTCTGTGGACACCACATTTGAGTGGTTAAAGCGCTGTATCAAGCATCTGGATGAGACGGAACCGCTGTATGGCCATGACCAGACCCTTTTCCCGATTGTTCAGGGAGGTCTTTATCATGATTTGAGACAGAGGTCTCTTGAGCAAGTAATATCCACCAACTGCGAAGGAAATGCAATTGGTGGGGTAGCGGTAGGGGAGCCCACGGAGGAGATGTATGAGATTACAGACCTCTGCTGTAGAGCCCTTCCTGAGGACAAGCCGCGCTATCTGATGGGTGTTGGCACGCCGGCTAACATCATTGAGTGCATATCTCTGGGCGTGGACATGTTTGATTGTGTGATGCCGACGCGCAATGGACGCAACGGCATGATTTTCACATGGGACGGTATTATGAATATGCGCAACGAAAAATGGAAATATGATTTCACACCGATTGATGCCAACAGCGATTTATTTGCCGACCAGCAATACACGCGCGCATATCTGCGTCATCTGTACGTTGCTGACGAAATGCTCGGGCCGATGATCGGCAGCATTCACAATTTGCATTTCTATTTGGATCTCGTGCAGACCGCCAGAAAAAAAATTCTCGAGGGTACGTTCGCAACTTGGAAAGACGAAATTCTCCCGAAGATATCAAGTCGTCTGTAAATTTCAATATCTGCGCGAGAATTCGATTTTCGATATTTCGACCGAATACCAGGATACGCCCCGAATTTTCAATTCTCGGGGCGTTATTGTTTCTCCTGGTCAAACACATCCAATTGTCCGATAATTTATATTATGTTAAATAGAAATATGTGAAGCGGAAAAAAGGGAGACCTGATTGGTCTGCCCTTTACCTCTCTTCGAACACGTCGAAAATATTTAAACTTCGTAATGATGTTCGACGCGCTCCCATTTACGGAACCAACTTCTGACGCGAAGACCAATGACTCCGAAAATTGCTTCTTTGAAAATTCCAGAACTCATCTTAGAAATTCCAGCTTCACGATCTTTGAAGATGATCGGAACTTCAACAATTTTATATTTGAGCTTGTACATGTTGAACTTCATCTCAATCTGGAAACCGTAGCCGATATGTTTGATCTTATCAAAATCAACACATCTCAAGGCAGTAGCTCTATAGCATTTGAATCCAGCTGTAGTATCCATAACTGGGATACCGAGCATAATTCTAACGTACATCGAACCATAATAAGACATCAGCAGACGTCCCATGGGCCAATTCAGCACGTTAACGCCCTTACAATAGCGGGAACCTATGGCCAAATCGGCGTTTTCGTTCACGCAAGCATCATAAAGTCGCTGTAAATCAGCAGGATCGTGGCTAAAATCAGCGTCCATCTCAAAAAGGAAGTCATAATTACGAGCCAATCCCCATTTAAAACCGTGGATATAGGCGGTACCCAATCCCAATTTGCCAGTTCTCTGTTCCAGGAACAGTCTGTCAGGGAACTCCCCCATCAATCTTTTAACGATATCGGCGGTGCCGTCGGGTGAGTTATCATCAATAATCAAAATGTGGACATCAATCAGTTTGTAGATAGCGCGAATGATGTTCTCGATGTTCTCTTTTTCCTTGTAGGTCGGAATGATAACCAGTCGTTTATCCATATTATATAAGGTATTATTTAGTCAATGTAATATATACAGGCAGGTGATCGCTGTAGCCTCCTTGATAGATGCCGCCTGCGAACATACGCCATGGGTAGTCAGTGTAAGAGCCTGATTTCGTGAGCATATAGTCTTTTCTAAAGATATGTGCCATAAAGAATTTATATCCATGTGTAGGGTTTACCAAACCTGTTGAAACGATAATATTGTCCAACAACTCCCAGGAATCACGATAAGCGTAGGACCCTACCCCATTTCTATACATCTGCCACATTGGGTTATAGAGATCATTAGGACCAAGATTCTTGGTGTTTGTCTTGGTTTGCAGACATTCCATCAAACTCTTTGCATTAGGATTGTCGTTCAAGTCACCCATGATAATAATCTTAGCATTTGGTGAAACTGCCATAATTGAGTCGGCAATATGACGGCAGAGACGGCCGGCACCTAGACGATACGGAAGAGATCTCTTCTCGCCACCACTCTTAGAAGGCCAGTGATTAACGATGATATGCAGTGTGTCTTCTCCATCCAGAATACCCTTCATAAGCCATTGGTCACGAGTGATAAAGTCGGGATTTTCAGGAAATGTAAGGGGATATGCTTTGGTGGAAAGCACTTTAAAACGCTTTGGATTGTAGAGAAATGAAACGTCCACACCTCTTCTGTCGGGAGACTCATGGTGACATACGTCCAATTTATAAGGAGCCAACAGTTCTGTAGCAATCAAATCGCGCAAAACGGCTTCGTTCTCCACCTCTGAAACACCCAAAACGACCAAACCTCCAGGAAGTTTAGCCATATCCGAGATAACTTGGGATATCTTTTCAAGCTTATTTAAATAGCGTTCCGAAGTCCAGCGATAATCACCATTCGGCAAAAACTGCTCATCGTTTTTCTCGGGATCATTAATCGTATCAAACAGATTCTCAACATTATAAAAGCCAATATTGACTCTGTTTGTAATGCTTTGAGACATCAGGGAACCCAATGACACCAAAGCAACTACTAAGAATAAACTAATTCTCTTCATTATTACAAAAATTGATTTGCAAAAATAACAAAAAAAAGACATCTTTTCAGCAAGAGACGTCTTTTTTTAATTTCGGTTCCCCCTACCCTATTTTCAAGATATTTTAAGGTCGCTTAATTTCAATAATCTGATGAGCGATATTATGTTCGCCGAGAATCTGATGCACGCGACTCTCATCGGTATCAGAGATAAAGACTTGTCCAAAATGGTCATTGCCAACCATATTGAGCAGTTCTGCTATGCGCATTCGATCTAGTTTGTCGAATATATCATCTAGCAACAGAATTGGTTTAATCTTTTTCTTCCCAAAACAATAGTCGAACTGAGCCAATCGCAGAGCCAAAGTAAACGACTTCTGTTGGCCTTGAGAACCATAACGCTTGACTGGCTGACCATTAATGAGGAACTGAAATTCGTCCTTATGAGTACCAAAATTCGAAAAACCGGTTTTAGCGTCTATGGAGACATTCTGCTGGACACCAGTCTCAAAAGAGCAATCAAAAAGCCCAGACTGGTAATCAATCTCAACTTTTTCAGCATCCTTGGTAAGTTGAGAGTAATGATGTTGGAAAATAGGCTGAATCTGAGTGATAAAGTCGCGTCTACAATCAAAAATAGAATGTCCTAGCGGAATCATCTGCTCGTCAAGGATGTGTAGGACGGTATCTTCAAAATGCCGGTTTTCGAGCATCTGCTTGAGTAGAGCATTTCGCTGTTGGAGCAACTTTCGGTATGATATCAGTTCCTGGAGATACTCTGCATCGAATTGAGAGATGACGGCATCAAAGAATTTGCGGCGTACATCACTGCCTCCGTCTATGATTTCGCTATCGTAGGGTGAGACCATGACTACGGGATAGAGACCTATGTGGGCACTGAGTCTTGGGTACTCTTTTTTATTGGCTCTCATCGACTTATGACCGTTTCTATAGGTACAGCTAATCTGTGCTGTATTATCAGTCTCGCGCTGACAGAAGGTGCCATGGATAGCAAAGAAATCGGAATCGAAGCGGACGGAGAAAATGTCCTGCGAAGAGAAATAGCTCTTGCAGAACGAAAGATAATAGATAGCATCGAGGAGGTTGGTCTTCCCGCTGCCGTTCTTGCCAACAATGGCATTCACGTTTTCATTGAAAGAAAATCCAGCCTCCTCGTAGCTTTTAAAATTGGAAAGTTGTATGTTTTTAAGATACATCTATTTTAGTTCATAAATTATTTGAGACCAAGCACATCCAGGCCTTGATTGAAGCGAATATCTCTTGGGATACCGGCTTTGTTGATACGGTCGAGGTCTTTCTGCAGGTTACTGCCGACCTTACCGTTCTTCTTGCTGAACTGTGAAGCGAACTCGAAGTCACCTTCAGCCTGAGTCTTAAGAATGATGGCAATCCAGCTGTCAACAGCCTCGCGAGCTTTGTCATAATCAATATGGTAAGTACCATTGCCAGTGCGTTTGAAAGCGCCATTCTCCTCAAAGTAGTTATAGCACATCATATTTGCAATACCATGAGCCTCCTTAGCGCCGAAACGTACAGAACGAAGCAAGCCAACAATATATGTAGTGATAGCATCTTCAACAGAGATATTGGTAATCTCACCCTTTTCAATCAGATTGCAAACGAGATAGAGACCGATGATGTCGGCTTTAGCCTCTTCCCAGCTCGTATTCTCTGTCTGCATAGCTTCGTCAACTGAACCCTTGCCATTGATAGTCTGTTTAACACCCAGACCATGAGCGACCTCATGGAAAGTGACATTCCAGAAGAAAGCGTCGAAGGTGATATGGTTCTGCTCAGAAGGTTCAATAACGATTTCGCCGATAGGTTTCATAATCTTGTCGAACTTAGCCTGCATTGCGTTACGCAATTGGAAACGACGAGAACCTTTCTCCTGTTGAACACGATCATCATTGGGCAGGTTGATAGCGATGGTCTTGCCGGCGGCATTGCAATCGCCACCATAGAAGATGACATCATAGATGTTCATATCTGAAGAAGTGCCGGGCACGTAGTTGTTCTTATGCTGCGGCTCGCAAGGCAGTTCTTTCTGTAATTGAGGCAGCATAGCAACGAATTTGTCCAACTTGCCACTCTCCTCTTCATCTTTAACCAGCACAAAAGCCTCGTAGGAGGTCTTCACGCTGTTCAACTCATCGTCATAATTCTCGATAGGTCCCAACACAAAATCCAACTTGGTATTTTTCATATCCATCCATGCGAGGTCGGACTTGTAGTAATCGTCTGTTTGAAGAGCTTTCTTACGAAGAGTGAGATATTTCTTCATAGAAGGGTTCTCAGCAATAGCAATAGCTTTGTCAAGCAACTCGCACACCTTGTCGATTTTTTCCTTGTAAACCTCATGGTACCAGAGTGTTTTCAAGTTGTTGTTCTCATCGCGCACCAGAACGGTGTAATGAGAATTCTTGTTGGGGTCATCGTATGCATCAAACTCCTCTTTGGTGATGTCATCAGGATAGTAGTTGGCAGTAACAGGTTTTTCGCCATAGCCAGAGATGAACGGCTTGTTGCCACGCAAACGGTCCCATGCACCGTAGTTGATCATAGCAAAATCCTTAACCCAAGGATCGCTGATCGTATCAAGCACGGACTTGTCGCCGAATGTTTGCTCCCAGAAAAGATCGTCCATAATTTGGCCGATTTCAAAGAAAATAGGAAGCAGTTGTTTGTCATTCTCACTCAATTTTGAAATGTCTGTAGTAAGGTCAAAGTAGGCATACTCCTCTACTTTCTGCTGCATCTCGCTGATAGTTTCTCCTGTCACGGGATCAGTTTTTTTCTTTTTGGTACATTGGGTGGACATCAGCAGGATGCCGCCAAGCAGGATAACCATAGTAATTGATTTTTTCATAAGAATCTTATTTTGAATGAATAATAAACAAAGAAAGAGCCTCTATGGATGCATTTTTCCCATCATACCATAGAGGCTGCAAATATAATTATTTTATGGATGTCTGTTGGAAGAAAAATCTCAATCGAGGACGCAGCGGACCGAGAAGCCGCTCTTGCGATCGGAGACGATGTCAATGCCGGGAGCTGAATTGCCATTAAACACCACTACAGATTGGGCACTGGGGCCATTGGCTTGGCATCCTAAAGTGGTGCTCCATAACATTGACTCACTTCCAGGTGGTGAATATGACGCAGTGGTATAATAATTGTAAAGACCCGCCGGCAGTATCGAAAAACCAGTGGCATTATTGGTGGAAGGGTTGTTGCCTGGGGCGCAAGACCAACTTGCGAAATTCCAATAATTTGTGGAAGCCCATGCTTTGGCAGTATTGTAAGAGTTGTTGTTGCAGAAGTATTGGCTCTGGCTTCGCACATAGTTGTCCAGTTGGTTCCATTCCGCTATACTGGGCACATGCCAGCCCTCAGGGCAAATACCCTGCACGCCCGAAGGATTGCTGGAGCTCCCGTTGGCGCCGTGCATCACGGCAGGCCAGTTGTAAAAATATCCAAAGACCGCCACATTGGAACTGTCATTGTTGGGATAATAGCGGTAAGCGTCTGAATTGCTGGCGTTAACTCCCAAAGGGATCATCGTACCATCAGTGTATCTGACAGAGCGGAGATTTTCTTTCGTCCAGCATTGGTTGCCGATCTGGACCGTGTTGTAAACATTGCCGTCGTAGTCATACACATACGGGAGGCGCTTGCAAGGAAGGCCGTCATTAATCCCTTGCGGGAAAGCAAAATAAAGCTTGATAAACTGTGTACTACTCTGTTCCTGCACCAGACTCAAAGATATTACGTCAGATCCGTTGATGGTGGCATAACCGATATATTCCATCTGGTCCCCTTGATGGAACGGTTGGTAAGAATTGCCCTTGGGCGACAAGCCGTCAAGATTTTCTTGGGAAGAAAGGCCATGGTATTTGATTCCATTCTTTCCCCCATTTCCCTGGTTTACAATCTTGACAGATGCAGATTTGCCGTTCTGCTTTGCTGTGAGAAAATAGATACCTGCCGCAGCAAACGTCATGTCCAACTGGTGGGATCCGGGAAGAACGGATGTCATACGAGAAGACTCTACGACACGCCCCGTCATATCTGTGATGTCAATCATCACATCGCCGGCTTCCTGCACAAGTAGGGTTGTCAGGGCGTTTCCTTGGCACGGGTTGGGACTGCAAGACCAGTGGAGAGGCTCGGCCGCCTGCCATGTTTCCACGCCATTAGGTCCGGGGGTTGCATGCAGTTGCAAGACGGTATCGGGCCAATAGAGGGTCTCCTGCCAGCCTTGGGAGAGGTTCTTCACCTGAATATGGTCAAGACGCACATAGCGGTTGCTGGTATCCCGACCCGAAAAATACAAATACACCGTCTGGGCGTAAAACACCGTAGCGGTCATAACTATCACAAGGGAAAGTAAAAGCTTCTTCATCATAAATGATTAAATCTGTTGTCAATATAAGATGGTTAAAACATACATAATATTAGACGAATAAACACCCATTTTATTACACTTTGCCAACAAAAAAAATCATTTTTTTTTTGGGGGGGGTAATATATTGATTTTTAATGTGTTATTATAAAAATTTCACCACATCCCTCATGCTCTCCATCTCCTCCAAATTGATCTCGATATTCTCGGTAATGAAGTCGTTGAAAGGCTTCATGGCTTGGCAGTAGCCGGTAATGATCTGTACGGCATCTTTGCGCTGGAGTACGTCGTCGGGCAAGTCGAAGGCGATGGTATATTCTTTGGGGAGAAGATATTCCGGATAGGGAAAGTCTTTGGGATATCCGTTGGGAATGCGCTTGTAGTAGTTCAATCCCAAAGTGGGTTTCCGTTTTTGCAGTTCCGGAGCTTGCATGATGCCATGGAACAGTTCCGCCTGGTCCACGATGGCATGGCGCAGGGCATGCATCTCCTTGGTGGGCAGCCACCAGACACCGCCCGCCACCATCACCTTGCGCGGCTCTATCTGGATGTAATAGCCTCCGTAGTACGATTTCTTCCCTTTTTCGTTGATATAGGTGCCGAAATGTCCTTTGTAGGGTGTCTTGTCGGCGGAAAAACGGATGTCGCGATAGATGCGGAACTGACAGTCTTTCGGAGTGAGATAGGCAACCGTGGGATCAAATACGGAAATCGACTCGATCAGCTGGGCCGTCAGCTGGGAGAACTCGCCCCACGCGGCATCATACATCGCCCGATTGGCCTTGAACCACTCGCGGTTATTATGCATGATGAGCTGTCTCAAAAATGACTGCATGATGTTGTCCAGTTCCATACTCTTGCGATTTACAGGCTTTTCTTCAGGATTTTTACATCAGCGCATATCTTGTTGACATCCAGACGATAACCATGGTCCTGCGTGACAAAGAGGGCTAAGAACTCGACATTCTTGTGGACATCGAACAGCGTGGAGACGGTCAGATTCTGGAGATGGAAACCTTGGTTCAACGCCTCGCTTACCACCTTCTGGATGGCGACCTTATAACCTTTCTCCTCTTTGACGATACCGTTCTTGTTTAAAAAGGAGGGTCCTGCTTCAAACTGCGGCTTGATGAGTAGCACCATGCGACCGTCAGGTTTCAAGAAGGTGTGGCAATATGGGAGTATGTAGGTCAGGGAGATGAAGGAGACATCGGAGACAATCATGTCGAAGGGCTCGTTTCCTGTCTCTGCCAAGGTCAACTCGCGGAAGTCGCGGTTCTCGATGGAGAGTATGCGGCTGTCGGCACGTAGTTGAGCGGCCAGTTGCTGTGTTCCGACATCGACAGCCACCACCCTACTTGCGCCATGTTGCAGCGCACAGTCAGTAAAACCGCCAGTGGAAGAACCAATGTCCAGAATGCGGAGTCCCTCCATTGAGAGTCCGAAATCCTCAATGGCTTTCTCCAGTTTCAGTCCGCCCATGCTGACATACTTGTTGAAGATGTCGATGACCTCGACCTGCATCGCATCATCCACCTCCATAGAGGCTTTCGTTACGATGGAACCGTTAACCTTAACAGTGTTGTGACGGATAGCGGTTTGAGCCTTCTCCCTTGATGGAAAGAATTGCTTCTCAACAAGATATTTATCCAGTCGCATGGTTTTGGAATCTTAGCGTAGACGGTCAGCGCTTCTAACCAAAGCTTCGTCCTTCTTGATGAATTTGTTGGCGAAGAAAAGGCATACAGCCTCAATAGCGATGAGGATAATCAAGAGAATCTGGTTTGCAAAATGAAAACCAGTAATGGTTTCGCCACGTACGGTGAAGAATTTCTTGATAATAACATCGGGGCAAACCCAGAGCATCAACAGAAGAGCGATGAGATAAACAATCATCGTGATGGATACGATATTCATCTGGCGAACTCGGTTTTTGAAAGTGAACAGAGCGATTGCACATAGGATAGAACAGAGTCCGAGGACAAAGGCCAGATAATAGAGGCGCAGAACGGCTACACCATCGGGGATGTTCATCTTCACACAAAGTGAATTATAAATATATTGAGCATTGGCTGTATCAAAGATACCGATAGGCAAGCAAATCAAAACGATAGGGATAATAATACCTACCAAGAGAAACAGCGATTGAATTCTTTGAATCATAATAATTTTGTTATAGAAGTTGATTAATTTTCTTTATTACCGATAGTTTTGCTTAATATAAAAGGCGGAAATGTCTGCATTTTCTTGCCTATCGTAAATTTCGGTGAGAATTTAACCTTGACATTAGATGGATCTCCATTGCCATAATCGGTCAAATTCCGGGCAAACTTCACTAAACTCTTCAATTCCCCTTCTTGATTTCTGAAAATCTTCACGAGATCAACAGAGATAGGAACTTTGATAGGTGTAGTGGCATTGGGTTTGATAATATAGGAATTATCTTCAGAACTGCCAGTGGCTACAGAAGCATTATCTATCAATAACTCGTAATCGTAGGCAATCATTTTAGCATCACGGGACGTGCTATTCTTGACATTGACCTTGATATTGCAACCAACATTAAAATCCTTATTTTTGATGGCTGATGCGGCAGATTTAAGGTCATTTACGCTCAAGTCGGAAACGCTTTTTATTTTGCTCATATTAATGCCTGCCCAAGTGATATCGGTGATGCCGTCCATGTCAAAAGAACATTTCAGCAGGTTTACCACTTTAGAGAGACCACAGCTGGTGACAGTCACGGCGATACAGATCATCGTGATGTAAATAAGACTTTTACGGTAATTTTTCATTGTTTTTGGTATTTAAGAATTGATTAAACAGCCGTCTTGCAGTTGGATTTTGCAATCAGACAGGGCGGCGAGTTCTTCGTTATGGGTAACGATGACGAATGTCTGATGGAACTGGTCACGCAATTCGAAGAAGAGTTGGTGCAGTTTCCGGGCATTATCGGTATCGAGATTGCCAGACGGTTCGTCAGCGAGGATGATTTCGGGTTTGTTGACGAGGGCGCGGGCCACGGCGACGCGCTGTTGTTCGCCACCGGAGAGTTCTGAGGGTTTATGGGAGATGCGCTCCTTGAGGTGCAAGAAGTCGAGCAGTTCCTCAGCCTTGACCAGTGCCTCTCTTTTAGACAGACCTGCAATCATCGCAGGCAGTGCCACATTCTCCACGGCCGTGAACTCAGGCAGCAGATGGTGGAACTGGAATACGAAACCGATATGGCGATTGCGGAAGTCTGACAGCGCCTGATCCTTGAGACGGCTGATGTCGGTGCCCTGGATGACGACGGACCCGCTGTCGGCGCGGTCGAGCGTGCCGATGATGTGCAGCAACGTCGACTTGCCGGCACCGGACGGGCCGACAATCGTCACTACCTGACTATCCCCTATCGACAGGGATATCTTCTTCAGGACCTTCAGGCTGCCGTAGGATTTCTCGATGTCCTTAACCTCGATCATCTGGATCTATCTAACCATCGTGGTGGCGGTAACTGTGGCTTGTTGATATGGCAATTGTTGTGGAGACGTCATATTATGGCGGCAATTGTGGAGACGTCATATTATGGCGTCTCTACTAACAATCAATTTCTCTATCAATCTGCCATTCTGCCAATCCTTTTACCACCACCACAGGGTGAATTATTATTTTTTCTCGATTTCGGCTGCCAATCTTGTGGTCAACAGCGGAACGATCTTGTTCAGGTCGCCCACGATGCCCAGGTCGGAAACCGTGAAGATAGGCGCGAATTTGTCTTTGTTGACCGCGATGATGAAATCGGACTCCTCCATGCCGGCGAGGTGCTGGATGGCACCGGAGATGCCGAGGGCGAAGTAGAGGTCGGGGCGCACGGTCTTGCCGGTCTGACCCACCTGACGGTCGTGGTCGATGATGCCGGCGTCAACCATGGCACGGGAAGAGGAGACTTCTGCGTTCGGGAACACGTCAGCGAGGGCTTGCAGCTTCTCAAAGCCTTCCTTGCAGCCTACGCCGCGGCCGCCGGAGACGAGCACCTTGGCATCGGTGATGTCGACTTTGCCCTTGTCGACCTTAACGTTCTCGACCATGCGGACGAGGAACTTGCTCTTGTCGAAAGTGGGCTTGAAGGTGATGACGTTGCCCTTGCGCTCGGGGTCGCGAGGCATCTTCTGCATCACGCCGGGGCGCACGGTGGACATCTGCGGACGGTGCTCCGTACACATGATCGTGGCCATCAGGTTGCCGCCGAAGGCCGGACGGGTCATCATCAGCTCACCCTCTTCGGAGATCTCCAGACGGGTGCAGTCGGCGGTGAGACCAGTGGTAAGACGGGCAGCCAAACGCGGACCGAGGTCGCGGCCGATGGTCGTGGCGCCGATCATCAGGATGCTGGGTTTGAACTTCTCCACCACCTGGCAGATGGTCTGCGCATATTGTTCGGTAAGATAGTCTTTCAATTCGGGCTCGTCAATGCAGATGACCTCATCGGCACCATATTCGATGAGCATTTGGGCGTGCTTGGCGATGTTGTGTCCAGGGAGGACGGCCACCACCTTCTCGTTCAGTACACCGGCCAGTTCGTGGGCCTTGCCGAGCAGCTCCAACGCAACAGATTGGATGACACCGTCACGTTGTTCAGCAAATACAAATACGTTTTTATAATCGGTTTTTTCCATTTTTCTGTTGTTTTAGTGTTAGATAATGAATTTTTCTTTCAGCTTGCTGATGATGATGCCCACAGCTTCTTCCGCATCCACTTCATAGACTTGGCCGGGAGATTTCTGCGGTTTGGTGAAGGATTTCTTCACGCGGGTCGGGGAACCCTTGAGACCCAAACGGTTGGGATCCACGTCGATCTTGTCGGCAGTCCAAATCTCCACCTCCTTGTCAAAAGCCTCCATGATGCCCTTCACGCGCATGTAGCGGGGCTGGTTGGCGGTGGCGAGGACGGTGAGGACGCAAGGTGTGGGAACCTCGAGAATCTGATAACCCTCTTCGGTCTCTTTCTTCACGGTGCAAAGGCCGTTGTTGTATTTGAGATCCACGGTGTAGGAGACCTGCGGAAGTCCCAGATGCTCAGCCATTTCTGGAGCCACCTGTGCAGTGTCACCATCAATAGCCTGACGACCGGCAATGATCAGGTCGTAGTCGAGGGTCTTGATGGCACCGGCCAAAGCGTAGGAGGTGGCCAGAGTGTCGGCACCGGCGAACTTACGGTCGGTAAGCAGGATGGCACGGTCGGCACCCATGGCGAAGGCCTCACGGAGGATGGCGTCGGCTTGCGGGGGACCCATGGTGATGACGGTGACGTTTGCACCGTACTGGTCTTTCAGACGGAGAGCCATCTCAAGGCCGCCCTTGTCATCGGGATTCATGATGCTGGGCACACCGTCGCGAATCAATGTCCCAGTCTCGGGATTGATCTTAATTTCGTTCGTGTTAGGAACTTGTTTGATACAAACTACAATGTTCATACTTAAGTTATTTTATTACGATTTTCAGATAATTCAAAAAATATAAAAACAAGGCGGCAAATATATGAAATTTTAGGATATGAACAACGGGGAAAATTGCAGACAAACCCATCCCTATTTTTCATCCGAACCCCTTGAGGCGGCATGTCATACAATCCATAAAAAAAGAGTTCTGCAACATCGCACAGAACTCTTTATACGCCTTAAGCGGAAGATTTCTTTAGAACCAAGGGAAAAACCAGTCTAAAAAGGAACCCTCCTCTATGTGTCCGTCCATGTTCTGCGGTTCGGGCAAGGTCCAGTCCTCCTCCACATCATGCATGATAATGGTGGCATTTTGCTTCCCTCCTTTCGTGTAGAAGAGGGCTTTCAGATTCTCCTCCGCCACACAATTCTCGGGAACCGTGTCCCAGTCCGCGATGATCTTCAGCGTCAAATCCCCGGAAGCCCACAGGTTATGGATGTCCATGCCTTTGAAATCCCGTATCTGGGCATCTTTGACCGTGAACGACTGACAGTAATAGGTCTCTTTGTCATGGTCTCTCTTCGCCAAAAAGTGGTAGGCGCCCTCCCCTGCCAGCGTGAAATCCTGTCCTGTCAGCGAGGCAGGCACGGAATTGTCGGAAAATGTAAGTTCCAACATGGTGAACCACGGGAAATAGTCGGGGTGCTCTGCCCACATGGGCTGCGCATGGATGGCCCAGGTGTTGCTTCCGTTCAATCTGGATAACGACATGCTGCATGAGTGCAAATAGGTGGTATGGAATGGAGTGCTCGAATAGGCCATGGTGTCCCAACCGATCTGCCAACTGACATTGGGGCGATTCAGCGTGTAGTCGCCATGGGTGTTGATACCGAAAATTCTGCGCCCGTTCAAATAGAAAAACCACCTGTTATCTGGACGTTCTTGAATCTCATAATTCGGGAAATAGAGATTCTTGATGCTGTCTTTCTGATCATCCGGAGCGTTCAGCCATGTATTGAACTTGAATGCCACATCGGGACAGCGCATGAGCACCTCTTCGGTGGCATCCAGCCAATAGGCGGCGGCAGAAGCGCCCTTGCCATTCTTCTGATCATTTTTCTCCACCGTACAACCACATAGTAACACGGTGATTGCCAATATGATGATAAACTGTATTCTTTTCATGATAGCTCAATTTTTCTGTTGTTATTATTTGGCGTTGAAACGGAACCCCAAACCGGCATTCACGTAACCTCCTTTGTATCCACAACCCAACTCGGCAAAACCAAACCACCGCTGGTTTCCGGCTGTGAAGCCCAAAAGAGTGAGTTGAAATGCCAGATGATTGTTGTGGGCTTTGTAGTCTGGGTAGCTTTCGCTGTATTCAAAGGCAATTCCGCAGGCTATGCCGCTGTACATGGCGAAATGCTCCCCGTACAGGGACGAAAACCGAACTGCCGGCATGATGGAGATGAAGTGGTCTCGGTACTTGCCCACCTTTTGGTCCGTGTAGACGTCTTTGAAAGAACCGAAAAAGCCGCAATAGCTCACATCGCCGCCTACCCACAGCCATTTCAGCACGCGGAAGCGGTAGCCCAAGGTGATGGGACACGTGGTATAGATATTCCCGATATGGTATTGGTTCTGCAGCCATACCTCCGGATAGTAGTTGGGCTCAGTCCCTGCCCTGTTCCTGAAATAGTTGACCCTGGCGGGATCGCCCACCCCAAGGGTGAACTCGTGCCGTTTGAACTGTGTTTTCCAACTTTGGTCTTTGGGCGAAGAAGTCACCGTCTCTGTTTTGTCTGGGGCTTGATAGCCCATCGTGTCAACCTGTGCCGGCGCAGCGGTGTCCATCGCCAAAACCATCAAGGCTGCCAGTCCGATATTTTTGATGCTGTCCATATTTGAATAATTATCGTGTTCATCATGAAAGACGATGTTCTCATCAAAGGTGACAGGTGTAGAGGAAAAATCTTGGGTCGTCAGGGGGTTGCTCCCTACCTGGTCAGCCTGTCCTGCAGGGACGTTGTGCCGCTTCTCGGCGAAGGTACTGGCGTTTGGCTCGACGGATGCCGGAGAGGCGGCAGGTCTCTTTCCTATTGCCGAATTGGTGTTTTGTCTGACAGGCACTGTGGGCGTGGCGACGGGCGTCGCGACCACAGGGTTGTTGTTCGTCTCTGCCATTTGTGGAGACGCATCAGGGATGGTCTCCACGGTGTCGCAAGTCGTGACGGCCTGTTGCTCCATTGGGGACGGCGTCTTGGCCGAGGAGGGACGCAGCACTTGCCAGGCGATGACACCCCCGATCAGACCGACGGCCGCCATGACGAGGAAGAGAGCCTTGCGCGTCGCGACGGATGCGCCCAATTTGGAAAAAGTGTCGGATGGGGGTGGAAAAACCGCTCCCCCAGCCTTGGAGGACTCCATTCCATAGTCCGACAACATCGAGCGGTAGAAGCGGTCGAGCTGGCGGGTATTGCTCTTGATTATTTTTCGTAAAAACATTGTCTAATCCTTTCTTTTTGTTTTCATCACTTCGTGTTTGTCGGCAAGCATCTTGCCCAACCGTGCGCGCGCCCGGTGGTGTAACTGCTTGGAATAATCGACGGAGATGCCCAGCAAGGTCGCGATGCGCTTGTGGGAATAACCCTCTATGGCGTAAAGGTTGAACACCGTGCGCTGCAACTCGGGAAGCTGCCGGATGGTCTCCGCAAGCTCATCCGCCGTAATGTCCTTCACGCCCAGGGCGACATCTTCCGCCTCCTCATCCTCGGCGAGTTCTACCGGAAGAGGAACGAAATTCGGCTGCTGGCGCAAATAGTCTATGCATTGGTTCACCGCGATGCGCTTCAGCCAAGCGTCAAAATTGAAGACAGCCCTAATCGTATGGAACTTTTCCATCGCCTTGAGAAAGATGTCATGGGCAAGATCCTCCGCAACGGACTGGTCACCCACATAGAGGTAACAAAGCCCGATGATGCGGCCGAGGTTGCGTCGGTACTGGTTCTCCCAAAACGATTCGTTATCCATCTTTATATTGCTATGGTGTGCGAAAATTCATTATTGTAAGACGAGAAAAAGCGAAAAGGTGACAGGTGTGGAACGTTTTTTCCCCGTCATAAACGAAAACAGGGGCAAACCATAAAGGTCGCCCCTGTATCCCATAAGCCGTAAGTAGCGTCTTCTATTTGAAGAGGTTGCCGGCGATGACCATGCGTTGCACTTCGGAGGTGCCTTCGTAGATCTCGGTGATCTTGGCATCGCGCATCATGCGCTCCACCGGGTACTCGCGGGTGTAGCCGTATCCACCGTGGAACTGCACGGCCTTGGTCGTGACCTCCATGGCGGTCTCGGCGGCGAACAGCTTGCAGCGGGCGGCCTCGACGGCGTAGGGCTTGTGCATATCCTTGTTGTAGGAAGCCTCGCGCACCAACAGACGGGCGGCCTGGATCTTAGCGTCCAGGTTGGCCAGCTGGAACTGCGTGTTCTGGAAGGCGGCGATGGGGCGACCAAACTGCTTGCGCTCCTTGACATACTTGACGGTCTCATCCAAGGCGCCCTGGGCAATGCCGAGAGCCTGTGCGGCGATACCGATACGGCCGCCGTTCAGCGTGTTCATGGCGATCTTGAAGCCCTTGCCTTGTTCGCCGAGGAGATTCTCCTTCGGGATGCGGCAGTTTTCAAAAATCAGCTCGCAGGTGGCGGAGCCGCGGATGCCCATCTTCTTCTCCTTCTTGCCAATGGAGAAACCAGGAGTGCCCTTCTCCACGATGAAGGCGGAGATGCCCTTGGTGCCCAACTCCTTGTTGGTCATGGCCATCACCACATACACGTGCGCATATCCGGCATTCGTGATGAAGATCTTGGTGCCGTTGAGCACCCACTCGTCACCGTCCAGGACGGCCGTGGTCTGCTGCATGGCAGCATCGGTTCCGGCATTGGGCTCGGTCAGACCGAAGGCGCCGATCCATTCACCGGAGGCCAATTTGGGTACATATTTCTGCTTCTGTTCTTCTGTTCCGTATTCGAGTATCGGGTTGATACAGAGTGAGGTGTGTGCTGACACGATGACGCCGGTGGTGGCGCATACGCGGGAGAGCTCCTCCACGGCCATCGAATACATCTGGTTGGTGCCGCCCTGACCACCGTATTCCACCGGCACGGGGATGCCCATGATGCCTATCTTGGCCATTTTCTCGACCGTCTCCATCGGGAAACGCTCCTGCTCATCCACTTCAGCGGCGAGCGGCTTGACCTCGTTCTCCGCAAACTCGCGGATCATTTGTAAGAAGAGTTCTTCTCTTTTTGAAAAACCAAAATCCATTTTATCGTAAGTTTTTGTTATTAATTCGTTCTGTCCTGCCCCACACTGCGCTTCGCTTGAGTGGGGTTACTTGCACTTCGTGCGTTTTGCCCCTCCGGGACTGCTCAAGGATTAACTGCTAACTATTCAATCTCCATCTTTTTCAAGTCCGGGGAGATGATGAGCGTTGCTTCTGTGGCGGCCTGCACATCCTCGACGGTGAACTCCGGGTTGATTTCCTTGAGCACGATGCCTTTGTCGGTGACTTCCATCACCCCCATCTCGGTGACGATCAGGTTGACCTGGCCCTTGGCCGTCAGCGGGAGGGTGCATTTGTGGAGAATCTTGGGATTGCCTTTCTGGGTATGCTCCATGGCGAGAATCACCTTGCGGGCGCCCACGAGGAGGTCCATGGCGCCGCCCATGCCGGGGGTCAGCTTGCCAGGAATCATCCAGTTGGCGAGGTCGCCCTGCTCATCCACCTGCATGGCACCGAGGACCGTCACATCGACGTGACCGCCGCGGATGATGCTGAAAGAGTCGGCGGAGCTGAAGGATACGGCACCGGGCTGCGCGGTGATGTAGCCGCCGCCGGAGTTCACCAGGTTGTCGTCCTCCTGACCCTCGGCGGGTGTCGGGCCCATACCGAGCAGACCGTTCTCCGATTGCAGGATAACGTTCACATCTTTAGGAAGATAATTCGGAACCATGGTCGGCAGACCGATTCCCAAATTCACCACATCGCCGTCTTTGAGCTCTTTGGCCACTCTCTTGGCGATAATCTCTCTCATTTGATTTTTGTCCATATTGTTTACTTTTTCGTTTGTATTTCCTTTTCGTTCACAGGGCTCGCTTCGTTCACCCTGTGTTGACATACTTCGGGCTCACAGCCCTCTTTAAATCAACCCGCAAAAATACAAAAAATTATTCTCTCTGCACATATCACATTATAATCTTTCACTATCTATATCCATAAAATATTGATATAAAACAAGATAAAAAAAAACAATTATTTCGTAATGCAATCTTTTACATCCCTACGCTTACCGCAAATCCTTCTTCACGGCCTTGACCTCTTGGAACAAGGAATTGTAATCCGGCTCATAGCGGGTCGGCACGCGACTGAAAAGCGCCAGAAACTCCACGTTTTTGTGTTTCTCAAAAAGGGTGGACATGGCAAGGCTATGCAGATAATAATGATGGTTCAAGGCGCAACTCAGCACTTTCTGGATGGCAGTCTTGTAACCCTTTTCGTCGGTGACAATACCGCTGCGGTTGAGGAACGATGGCCCCGCCTCGAACTGCGGCTTGATGAGGAAAACCATCCTGCCGTCGGGTTTCAGGAACGGATCCACATAGGGGATGATGTAGGTCAGCGAAATGAACGACACATCCGACACGATAAAGTCGAACTGTTGATGATGCACCTCTTCCGGGGTGAGTTCCCGGAAATCCCGGTTCTCGATGGAGGTCACACGCGGGTCGTCACGCAACGACTCCACCAACTGCTCGGTGCCCACATCCACGGCGGCCACGTGGGAGGCCCCGTGCTGCAGAGCACAGTCCGTGAAGCCACCGGTTGAGGAGCCGATGTCCAACACCGACGCCCTTGCAAAGTCGAGCGAGAAATCCTTGACTGCCTTCTCCAACTTCAGTCCGCCCATACTCACATACTTGTTGAAGAGGTCTATGACCTCCACGTGCATCGTGTCCGTGATGTCCATGGAGGTTTTCGTCACGACGCGCCCGTCCACCATCACCGTCTCGTGCTTGATGGCGGTCTGCGCTTTCTCCCGGGAGGGGAAGAAGTTGTTGTCGGTAAGGTATTTATCGAGTCTCATAATAACTGTAAATCTGCAAGATGCTGGCGCAGCTCCGCCTCGGTTTTGATGAGGACTTGGCGGGGTTTGCTGCCGCTGCCGGGACCGACGATTTTGAGGTCCTCGAGCTGGTCCATAATACGGCCGGCGCGGTTGTAGCCGAGACTCAGTTTGCGTTGGATCGACGATGTGGAACCCTGCTGCGTCTGCACAATCAGCGTGGCGGCGTCGATGAGCATGGGATCCAACTCGTTGGGATTCATCGACTCTTCGCCGCGGCTGCTGCCCTCCTCGCCCGGCTCGGGCACATCGGGTAGTTCGTAAGGCTCAAGCAGAGGTCTCTCCTGCGACTGACTCTCGATGAACTCCGCAATCTTCTCCACTTCGGGCGTATCGACAAACGCGCATTGCAGACGAACCACGTCGCTGCCCGTGGAAATCAGCATGTCGCCCTTGCCGATAAGTTGGTTGGCGCCCGTGGCATCCAAAATCGTCTTGGAATCTACGCCCGATTGCACACGGAAGGCGATACGCGCGGGGAAGTTGGCCTTGATGCTGCCAGTGATGATGTTCACCGACGGGCGCTGCGTGGCGATGACCAAATGGATGCCGATGGCGCGGGCCAGCTGGGCAAGACGGGCAAGTGGTTGTTCCACCTCGCGGCCAGCCGTCATGATCAGGTCACCGAACTCATCGATAACAACCACGATGTAGGGCATATAGCGGTGGCCGAAAGCTGGGGAGAGCTCGCGAGCACAGAATTTGGCATTGTATTCCTTGATGTTGCGCATCTTGGCCTGTTTCAGCAGGTCATAACGGTTGTCCATCTCCACACAGAGGGAGTTGAGCGTGCGCACCACCTTCTTGGTGTCGGTGATGATGGCGTCACCGTTGTCGGGCAGCTTGGCGAGGTAGTAATTCTCGATGGCGGAATAGAGTGTGAACTCGACCTTCTTGGGATCGACCAGCACGAATTTCATCTCGCAAGGATGCTTGGTATAGAGCAGCGAGGTGATGATGGCGTTGAGGCCGACGGATTTACCCTGACCGGTGGCGCCGGCGACGAGCAGGTGCGGCATCTTCGCCAAATCCACCACGAAGGACTCGTTGTTGATGGTCTTGCCGAGTCCGATCGGCAGCGCGTAGTTGTTCTTCTTGAACTTCTCGGAGGTGATGATCTCGCGCATGGAGACGATGTTGGGGTTCTTGTTCGGCACCTCGATACCGATGGTGCCGCGTCCCGGGATCGGCGCGATGATGCGGATGCCCAACGCGGCCAAACTCAGTGCGATATCATCTTCCAAGTTCTTGATTTTGCTGATGCGCACGCCCTCTTTCGGCACAATCTCGTACAGCGTCACCGTCGGGCCGACCACCGCCGAGATGCTCTTGATGGCGATGCCGAAGCTGAGCAGCGTCTTCTCAATACTCATTTTGTTCTCGAGCAGCTCTTTTTTAATGAGTTCCTCGGTGGAAGCCGTGAAAGGATAATCCTTCAGCAGCTCCACGGGCGGGAACTCGAAATGCGACAACTCTTTCGTGGGGTCGTAGGGTTCGAGATCGCGCACCTCCTCAGGAGTGGTGGCGTGATGAGGTTCTTCGTCCGCATCATCGCCATCCAGGTCCTCTTCGTCATCACATTCGCTGTCTTCGTCAGAGATCTGGTTTTCGCCAGAATCGGTTGTCTGGGTGTTGAGAATCTCGAACGGGATGTCCTCAGAAGGGGTTTCAGGCTCGTCATCGGGGAAAACATCATCCGGGGTGAGAATGTCCTCGCCGCCAACATGCAGTTCCTCGGGTTCTTTATTGTCCACCAAATCGTAGCGTTTCGGCGCGTACTCCTCGCTGAGCTCGCCGTGGTTGGTGGTGTACATATCGGGAAGGTCTTCGCGTTGGAAGCGGGGCACGGCAACCGTTTGCATGGCTTTATCGTGCTTTCTCTCAGCACGTTGTTCGCGTTTGCTAACAGCCCATTGTTGAATGCCACTGAAGAGACCTGCGAAGGAGACGTCGTAGCAGAAGACGAGGATCAGGAAAAGGAGTGCGATATCGATGAGGATGGTAAACGCCCAACCGACGTGCTCTATGAGGAACTGCGCAATGAAGTTGCCGAACTGTCCGCCGAGGAAGGATTTGTCAGTACCGAAGGCGAAGAGGCCGAGGGTGATGGAGACCCATGCCATGGTCATGATGGTCGCGAATGTGGTGAGCCCGAGCGGCAGCGGCGATTTGCGGGAGACCAGCCGGATTCCATATAATAATATAAGGAAAGGGAAGCCGACCGAAGCCACGCCAAAGAAAAACTGGATGAAGAAATAGGAGAGCGCGGCGCCGACTCCCTTGGCAAGATTAGGGGCCTCCTGGGCGCGGTCGCTCACAATGTAGGAGACGTTCTCGTGAGCGTTGAAGTAAAACGAGAAAATGGAGAGGAAGAGCAGTGCGGCGAACAGGATGAGCAGCACACCGTAGAAGACAATCATCTTGTCTCCTGCAAGAAATTTCCAAAGGGAGAAGCCGGACGAAGAGCGGGGTTTCTTCGAGGATGACGACGCCTTGCGGGTGGATTTCTTGGAGGAGCCGCCCTGCGAATCGGCGAACTTCTTCATATTCGAGGTATTGGATTTCTTTGCCACTATCTTTAGGTTTAAGGGTTATGGTTTAAGGGTTAAGGGTTATAGTTTAAGGTTTAAGGGTTATGGTTTAAGGTTAGGGATTATAGATTATTGGAAACGGAGATATCAGTATGGAAATTTCAAGGAACAAAAATACAATATTTAAAGGAAACGCCCGTTACTGGCAATGGTTTTATATAAACACCCCAATGTTGGTTTTATATAAACATCTCTATGTTGGAAAAATTCTCGCAAAGATAAAATAGTAAGCAAATAAGAACGTATTTTTGCCTAAAATTTTCGAATATGAATCTGATGACAGTTTTATTGGCGGCAGTGAACGATTCGATGGCGGTGGGCACCGCCGTTGAGCCGCATATTGAGGAGACCTCCTACTTCAAATTGGTGTTCGCAGTGAACAGCCTTTGGATCATCATCCCGTTGATCCTGATGTTGGCCTTTGCCATCTATTTCTTTGTGAAAAAATGGCTGGTGGTAACCCGCGCGTCGCAGGAGGACGGCAACTTCATGAACAACATCCGCGACTTCATCCACGACGGCAAGTTGGATTCCGCCGTCGCGCTGTGCCGCAGCACGAACAACCCCACGGCCCGCATGATCGACAAAGGACTCTCCCGCCTCGGCCGTCCGCTGGACGACATCCGTACGGCTATCGAGAACGAAGGCAACTTAGAGGTGGCCCGATTGGAGAAGGGCGTCTCTGCCTTGGCCACCATCGCCGCAGTCGCCCCGATGATGGGCTTCTTGGGAACCGTTGTCGGTATGGTGGGCGCATTCCATAACATGGCCGCTGATCCCAACAACTTCAACATCGGCACTCTGTCGTCCGGCATCTACACCGCCATGATCACCACCGTGGGCGGCTTGGTCGTCGGCATCATCGCCTTGGTGCTCCACAACATCTTGATATCCAGAATCTCCAACGTGGTCTATATGTTGGAGGTACGCACCACCGAGTTCATGGATCTGCTTCACGAGAACGCTTAAGCCCCCGCTGCCATGGCTATCAAGATGCAAAACCGCATTGACCCGACGTTCAGCGCGACCTCCATGTCCGACCTGGTGTTCCTGCTGCTGATCTTCTTCATGCTCACCTCGACGATGATATCGCCCAACGCGATCAACCTCGTCCTGCCGAAGAGCACCGCGGAAAAGCAGCTCTCGAACAGGCAGTTGGAGGTCTATATCGACGCGGATCTCAACTACTATGTGAACCCCGAAGGCACCGCCGCGCAACCCACCCCGTACGAGGAACTGCTTCCCGTACTGATGGGCGCCGTCGAGAAGGATGCCTCCACCCAGAAAAACATCATCCTCCGCGCCGACAAGAGCGTCCCGATCGAGAACGTCGTCGCGCTGATGGATGTACTCAACGAATTGAACGAGAACTTCCCCGAGGAAGAGCGATATAAAATGGTACTTGCCACAGAAGCCAAATGATCAAAGCTAACGAGAATAGGAAAGACAACGTGATTGCATGGTGCACGACAATCGGCATCATGTCATTGCTGTTGATTTTGCTTCTGGCTTGCAGTCTGAAGACGCAAATCCCCCCGCCTCCGCCAAAACAGATGGTCTATGTGGACATCTCGCCTATGGGCGGCGGCGGTGGTGGCGGTACCCCTCAGGTGGCCTCCAACCCGAAACCTTCGGCCGGACAGAACTACGCCACCCAGAACGCGCAGGACGCTCCAGCAGTGAGCCACTCAAATCGGACATCCACGAACCAGCAGACCCAGACCGTCCCCGCACAGCCGAAACCCGACCAATCGTCGATGTACCACGGACGCGGCGGTAGCGGTAGCGGCGGAGGTTCCGGCTCCGGTATCGGCAGCGGCACAGGCAGCGGCCTCGGTCCCGGCGAAGGCGCTGGCAGCGGCGGCGGAGTCGGCTACGGCACCGGCCATCGCGGGATGATCAACAACATCGACGCCACCGTCAACGAGGAAGGACAAGTCTGCGTGGAGGTGCACATCGCCGCCGACGGCCATGTCATCGACGCGCGCGTCATCAACAACTCCAAACACAAGACCACCATCACCAACCGGAACATCCAGCAACAATGCGTGGCCCGCGCAAAACAGGCCATCTACAAAGCCGGCAAAGAGGAACTGCGCATCATTGTGTTCTCATAACAGCTTCTGGTCTGTCGGCTGTTGCCTAAAAAGATTATCTTTGCCGCCAAATTTCAGACTGATGGAAGAGCACACCCCCACCCCGCAGGAACGCGTTGACCGGCTTATTCAGGAAATCAACCGGCACAACTACCAGTACTATATGCTGGACAACCCGACGATTTCGGATTACGATTTCGACCAGCTGCTGCAGCAACTCATTGACCTTGAAGCCGCATACCCCGAATTGCGACGCCCCGACAGCCCCACACAGCGTGTGGGCGGCGAGGTGACCAAGCATTTCGAAAGTGCAGCACACCTTTACCCCATGCAGTCGTTGGGCAACACCTACTCGGCAGAGGATCTCACCGAATTCGACCGTCGCGTGCGCGAACTGCTCGCCACACCCCCGACCTACGTCTGCGAGCTCAAATACGACGGTGTGGCCATCAGCCTGATCTACGAGAACGGCACACTCGTCCGCGCCGTGACCCGCGGCGACGGCACACGAGGCGACGTGGTGACCGCCAATGTGCGCACCATCCGCACCATCCCCTTGAAACTGCAGGGCGACTTCCCGCCACTCATCGAGGTACGCGGCGAAATCATCATGCCGTTCAGCAGCTTCGAACAGCTGAACACCGAGCGCGAGGAGATCGGGGAAGCACCCTTCGCCAACCCGCGCAACGCCGCCTCCGGCAGCCTCAAACTGCAGGACTCCTCCGAGGTCGCCAAACGAGGTCTTGACTTCAAGCTGTACTTCGGATTAGGCGAGCAACTCCCGGCCAACAATCATTTTGACCGACTGATGAAGCTCCATGAGTGGGGATTCCGCAAACCCGATGTGATGGAGAAAGTCGCCGACCTGCAAGGAGTCTATGACTTCCTGCACACTTGGGACGAGAAGCGGAAGTCGCTGCCCTACCCCATCGACGGCGTCGTCATCAAAGTCAACGATTTCGACCAGCAGCGGCAGGTGGGCGCCACAGCCAAGAGCCCGAGATGGGCCATCGCCTACAAGTTCAAAGCCGACCGTGTCTCCACGAAACTGCTCAGCGTTGATTTCCAAGTGGGCAGGACAGGCATCGTCACACCCGTGGCCAATCTCAGCCCTGTGTCGTTGGCGGGCACCGTCGTGAAACGCGCCACCCTCAACAACCGCGACTTCATGCGGGAGATGGACATCCGCGAGGGCGACAGTCTCTTTGTGGAGAAGGGCGGCGAAATCATCCCCAAAATCGTGGGCGTGGACTTGGAGAACCGGCTTCCCGACGCGCAACGAGTGCCGTTCGTCACGCACTGCCCCGTCTGCGGCACCCCGTTGCAGCAGGCCGAGGGCGAGGCGGGCGTCTTCTGTCCCAACGCCGACCACTGCGCCCCGCAAATCAAGGGCCGGTTGGAGCACTTCATCGCCCGCAAGGCCATGAACATCGACTCCCTCGGCGAAGGCAAGATCGACATGCTCTACGCCAACGGACTGGTGAACAATATCGCCGACCTCTACAGCCTCACCTACGAGCAACTTCTCGGTTTGGAGAAGGTTATCGAAGATGCGGACGGCAAAACGAAGACGCTCTCCTTCCGCGAAAAGACCGTACAGAACATCCTGTCGGGCATCGAGACATCGAAGCAGGTGCCTTTCGAGCGGGTGGTGTTCGCCTTGGGCATCCGCTTTGTGGGCGAGGTGACCGCCAAGAAGCTCGCCCGCCACTTCGAAACGATGGATGCGATCGCCAACGCCCCGAAAGAGGAGCTGATGACGGTGGAGGATGTGGGCGAGCGCGTCGCCGACAGCATCATCGACTACTTCAACAACACCGAAAACCTCGAAATCCTCATGCGCCTGCGCGAGGCCGGACTCCAGTTCGAGCTCGACAAAAGCCAGAACCAACCCGTGTCACAAGCACTTGCGGGGAAGAGCATCGTCGTGAGCGGTGTCTTCAGCATCCCTCGCGACACCATCAAGGAGCTCGTGGAGAAGCACGGCGGCAAGAACGTCTCCTCCATCTCGAAGAACACCTCCTTTGTCCTCGCCGGCGAAAAGATGGGACCCGAGAAGCGCAAAAAGGCCGAGGCGTTAGGAATTCCGATTGTATCGGAAGAGGAGTTCATGAACATGATCCAGGCCTAA
>JAILCI010000062.1 GCA_024686335.1 Bacteroidales bacterium
CATAATCCAGTCGGCGGCTATTTGGTAGTATCGCAAGTAATCCTTCGCAATGGTGTCGTTGCGGAGCCATTCGATGGAGGCAAGGTACTCTCCTTTCCTGTGCAGAGAGTCCGGCCCAAAGCAGGTGAGGTAGGAGGCCGTCTCGTAATTCTTTGTGCAGCAGGAATTCTTCTGTGCAAAAGCCGCAAAAACCGCGCACAAAAGCACAAAGAACAGGATATGTCTTTTTCTCATAATGGTTTTGGTTGTTGGTTCTATTATTTAAACGGAAAAGGGGGAGAAAATCTTGGGGTTTTAACGCACCCGAAATATCAGGCCATAAAAACTTAACTAGCAAATGGAATGTCTGACTTATGAATGAAAAAAATGGAACCACTATATGCCACACTCTCATCTCCTTGCCGTTGATGTAGATGGTTACCCTGCGGGTGCTGCTCTTTGCCATAAACGTTAAGTTTTGGCAAAGATGCTTCAAACGTCTGTCACGGTTAGGGACGGCTACGGGAAAACGCGGTCGTGCTGTTTGACCGCGTTTTTGTTTACCTTAATACCGCGACAACGATTGCAGCGGTTATGAGCCCGTCAGGGCGAAATTCGAGCGGAAAGCGTGCCCGGTCGCCCAAAAGATTATTGTTTAACAATTACATTAGAAGGCGTATCCTACGCCGAGGGTTCCAAATCCACGTGCTCCGAAACCTAATTCTGCCGTGCCGAACCAGCGTGTTCCTCCCGCTCTTACCCCGATGGCGGTCAGTTGGAAGGAACTGTAGTGGTAGTGGGGGATGTGTTCTTCGTAGGTGACAAGATCAATCAGTTTGTATGGATGACCGACCATGAAACCGATTCCTAAACCCAACCCTGAATAGAGCGTCACATGCTTCTTGTTCAGATAGGAGAACCGTAGTTCAGCCAACAGGTTGAAATGTTCGTCGTTAAGCCCCATGCTGGTGTTGTTCCAGAAATGGGTATGACTGAAAGAGCCACCAATCCAGCACCATTTGGCCACACGATAATGGTAGTTGAGGGAAAGTGTGGGGAGTGCACTTGTCGATAATCCTTCTCCTATCATCATATAAAGAAGCAACGGGTCGGAAATGGAAAGCATCAACTCGTGACGTGGCAATTCCGTGTCCCATCTGGGTTTCTGATAAAGTTTCTCCTTGGATTTTTTGAAATTGTGTATGTATGCCACTTGGATGTCAAAGTGGGTGTTAGTGGAGGAGACGGTGCCGGCAGCGTTCTCGTTGGGGAAGTAGTACCATCCTTGCGCGAAACGTACCAATCCAATGTTGGCGCCAACAGCGAACCGCAGCAAGTCGTCGTAAGGCAAACGGTAGTAGAAGCCGAAATCGAAGAGCAGGTCCGCCGTCACGGTTAGGGGCAACAAGTCATACACCATGCGGAATACCATATCTTCCTCATTCCCAGTTTCATCAGTTCTGACTAACCCTTGTTCCGCGTTGTCGAAGTATTGTCCGTATAGGTTTCCCATCTCAATGAAAAATCCCGTAGTCCCTATCCGTACGCCGAGGTCGGAGAAGATGTGAAATCGGTCGCCGACGGGCAGGTGCATTTCGAATTTGACAGGAAAGTACAAACTGGAGTAGTGATTGGAGAATACATACTCTTGCCCTCTCAATGGGTATTGGATGCGGACTTTCTGCCTCCACGTGTCACTGTATTCCAATCCGAAAGAGACCCCGAAAAAGTCGGCGAAATGATAGGATGCCTCAATTCCGGCCAAATAGCTGCAGCCGGGTAGCCCTTCAGGGGAGGGGTAGTCTCCTATGTTTGGGAACACGTCACAAGGGCAGGTCACTCCGACAGATGCTGTATAACCGAAATGGAATCCGCAGAAAGGGTCATATTTTCGGATATTTTGCGCCGTTAAAGAGGTGGCCAACAATGTGATTGCCAGCAATATGGAGAAAGTGGCGTGTGTTTCCCTTTTTAGTTTTATTATCCTCATTTTTTTTATTATTAGGAAAGTTTACTTTCCTTATTATTTTAGAGGGTGTAAATAACCACGTTAAAATCCACCAAAGTGCCATCCAAAAGTATACCACTTTGGAGACTGCAAAAATACAAAAAATGGGTCACACCGGATTTTGATATTCCTGACGCCTTGGCGGTTACGCCCACACCATCCCGCCCGCCGACACGGATCACACGGAGTAGCGTTTAATAGCACTTAAAGTTCATCTGTTTTGGTGACTTTTTTACAAACTACAATATGAAAAAAATGTATTTTTGCAAACTAGATTAGTATCTGGTTTATTAAGACCAAAAAACAACGGAATAAATTGAATAGATTGGGTTCTCCGTCCGTTGTATTCGTGATTAAAACACACATAAAAACCCGTGCATTTTTCACCCGAAAAAAATGCACCGGACCGAAAAGGAGACAATATAACGTGCCTTCATACATATAGCCCACCTGCACAATAAAATAGTGTATATTGCAGTAGTTCAATTATTTGCAACAGTATTCAATGGTTATGGATGCATGCAAAAAAGAGGCGAAAAAGGGACGACTAAGTCTCGTCCGGTCCGCCAAAAAAAATCTTGTAGACGCAGCATGCTGCGTCTCTACTTTTTTTTGTAAAGTCAGCCTGTCTTCTGTGGTTTCAAATGTGGCGCATGGTAGTGCCAGTGGCACGACATTGTCAGAAACCTCTAAACGTGAATTTTTGGGGAGCAGGTGATTTTTTTCTTTCTTGCCTATGAATTGATTATTTTACTATTTTTGCATCCGAAAGTTAGAAAAAATGTAGAAGCCATACACAAAACCAAACTTTGTAGTGTATATTATGATTATAGAGAGAGACATCATCAACAAGTTCAAGGTGTGGAAAGACGCTCCCAGAAGGAAACCCATTCTGCTTAAAGGCGCACGTCAGATAGGCAAAACCTGGGCGATGGAAGCATTCGGCAAGGAGTGTTTCAAATATTGTGTCAAGTTCGATTTTGACCGCCAGCCCGAAGTGAAATCCGTATTTCAAGCCACAAAAGACCCCTTACGTTTGGTCAAAGAGCTTACGCTTTACTGCGATCAGCCCATCATCGCCGGCGAAACCCTTATGATTTTCGACGAGATACAAGAATGCGAGGAAGCCCTCAACAGCCTGAAATACTTTTGCGACGAAGCCCCCCAGTACCATATCATAGCAGCTGGATCCCTGCTGGGCGTGGCGGTCAAAAAACGCAAAATGACCGTCCCTGTTGGAAAGGTTAACATCGTCAACATGTTTCCTGTCACTTTCAAGGAATTCCTCCGCGCAAGCGACATCCGCACCTACGAGTATCTGGAATCTCTTGATGAAATCCGCCATCTGCCCGAAATCATCATGAACAAACTGCGTACCGAATACCGGCGGTATCAGGTGTCCGGCGGTATGCCCGAGGCCGTGGTGGCCTTGCTCGACAATCAAGGAATCAGCGCAGTTGAATCCGTTTTGCAAGACATTCTCGACCTCTATGAGCTGGATTTTGCCAAATACGCCGAGCCGCGCGAGATTCCGCGCATTCATGCCGTCTGGCACTCCCTGCCTGCCCAGCTGTCGAAAGAAAACCGTAAGTTCGTATGGAAAGTGATCAAAACCGGAGCCCGCTCCAAGGATTATGAAGATGCGCTTTTGTGGCTTGTCGATGCCGGAATAATCTACCAGGTCTTCAACATCAGCAAACCAGGCATGCCGCTGTCGGCCTACGAAGACAGGGATGCCTTTAAGGTTTATGCTTGCGACTGCGGCTTGCTCCGCCGTTTGGCGCATCTGCCCGCATCGGTAGTCACCGACCCCATTGCCAACTACACCGAGTTTAAGGGTGCGATGGCCGAAAACGCCGTCCTGCAGTCTATTATGCCCTTCCTTGACGACAGGAAAGTGTATTATTGGACGTCACCAGGTACAGCCGAAATAGAGTTTGTGATCCAGTGGAACGATGAGATCATTCCCATCGAGGTAAAAGCCGAGGATAACATCAGTGGCAGCAGTCTCTCTGTTTACAACAAAAAATATGAGCCGCTCCACCGTATCCGTTTCTCCATGCTCAACCTCCAATTCAACGGCGGACTGCTCAGCAGCCCCGCTCCCTTAGCCAGCTGGTTTGACAAGCTGATGACCCTTGTCAAATAAACACAAAAAGAACCAGCCCGAAGGTTGTCTCTTTGGCGGAATAAGGTTCCGGCACACTCTACGGAAAAGGGACGGAAGTTGCTCGAATGATTCTTTGGTATGCGCGACACTTTCATACCCTGTACTTTATCGGTCTCACAGGGCATCCATATCTTCGTCTTTCGGGGCAAAGATAGACGTTTATCAACGGAAAACATATGACACAAAAACGCAGTCAAACAAAACGACCGCGTTTTTGTTTACCCTAATACCAAGACAACGATTGCAGCGATTATGAGTTATCTAGGGCGAAATATGAGCGGAAAGCGTGCCCGAAACGTCAGGTCATAAAAACGTAAGCCGCAGTGTCAGAAACGGTGTTCGTAGCCGAGTTTCAGGCAGGCACCGAAACGAGGGGGCGCTGTATCCAACCCTCGATAGGCAACACCGTCGTGATAGACCTTTTCGAAACCCACCGATATGTTGCTGTTGACCCCGATTGTGAGGATATCATTGGCGGTCAATGGGATGCGGCCTCCGAGTTCGAGCACCGTCACCCCTATGTTAAAGCACTCTTTGGCATTTGCTGCCGTCCAAGCCTCTAACCCGATGCCGAAGGAAAGGCCGCCGCGGGCGTAAAAGTGCCGTGTGTGGAATTCCATCTCAATCGGAATCCTCAGGAAATGGTAATGCTCGTTGTTCGCCGGTTTGAATATGCTTTCGTAATCCAAGCTGGTGTAGATTCCCCAAAATCGACTGAAATCGTATCGGAAACCCACTCCGCCGCCTGCTTGTATGAAAGTGTCTGACCAAAACAGATAGCTGCACACACCTCCTGTGGCGTTCGCGGTAATGTTGAAGCCTTTGTATGTATTTTCGGATGTTGTTGTTTGTGCATTCGCTGGTATGGTAAAGGCGAGCACTGCGACGAATAGGGTGTAATACAGTCTCTTTATCATTGCATTTTTTTTATGAAGGAATGACGCAGCAAAACTACAAAAAAGCCGTTGTTGTTTGCCTCCCGTGCATTTTTCATCCCAAAAAAATGCACCGCCACGATAAGAAGGTGTTATTCTGCTAACCCATACACCGTGTGTTCATTTAACTAACTGTGCGTATTTTGCTGGCATTCACTCTTTTGCAATACAATTAAATGAATACAAACAGCTGCAACATTCAAGTGCAATGGACTACCTAAGTCTCGTCCGGTCCGCCAAACATTGTAGAGACGCAGCATGCTGCGTCTTTTTTTATGATTAAAAACAGGCGTTCAAAAATGCACCAAACGATGATCAAACTTCAAAATTGCGGGAGCAAAGGTTGATTTTTATTCCACATTCCGCCGTTATTCATTTTGTTCCTTAAAAGAAATAAAATCAAATTTTTTATAAATTTTGTTTCTCGTAAGAAATAAATTTATTATCTTTGCAGCCGATAATAATTTAAAGATAATGGAAATATTAACTAGAAAACATTACGCTGACATGGTCGATTCTTGGATTGGCAAAGGCAATATCATCGCTTTGGTCGGGTCTCGCCGTGTCGGCAAAAGCTATGTTCTCAAAGATTTTATCCAGCGCCACCAGGACGAGACAAACGCCAATATAATCTTTATCGATAAGGAAAAAAAGAATTTTAAGGATATTAAGACCAACGATGACTTGGACAATTGGATAGAGGCACATTTCATTTTGGGCAAGCACAATGTAATCCTTATCGATGAAATACAAGAAATAGAACATTTCGAAAAAAGTATATGTAACTGGTACTCAGAAGATAACACAGATGTTATCATTACTGGCAGCAACTCTAAGATGCTTTCTGGCGAGTTGGCCACCTTGATTTCCGGACGTCATGTCGAGATACGTATTCATCCTCTCACTTATTCCGAGTTTTTAGAGTTTCACAACCTAACCGACAGTGACGAAAGCCTTACCGCATTTCTGGCCTATGGCGGACTTCCCGGTCTCAGAAATGTGGGACTAGACAGTGACGAGCAGGTATGGGCCTATCTTTCCAGCGTCTTCAATACTATCATGCTCAAGGATATTGTTGAGAAGCACGACATACGTAACATTCCTTTTCTAAACAATCTCATTGCTTTTTATGCCGACACTACCGGTAAGCTCACTTCGGCCAACAGCATCGCCAAATATATGAAAGCACAGAATGAGAAAATATCGGCCAAACAAGTACTCCTCTATAGGGGATTTTACACTGAAGCATTTTTGCTAGACGTTGTACCCCGTTACGACATCCATGGTAAGAAGATTTTCGAGTCTAACGAAAAAGTCTATTGGGACGATTGGGGACTCCGCAACCTCAAATCGGAGGGGGGTCTGGACTCCTATATAGAAAAGGTGATTGAAAACGCCATTTACAAGTATCTGTGCTTCTTGGGTTATGATGTCAAGGTGGGAGTGCTAAATGCTGGGGAAGTTGATTTCGTCTGCCGCAAGCCAGGAAAAATCGTTTACGTCCAAGCGAGCTATATCATGGCTGAAGAAACCACTCGTAAACGTGAATTCGGTCCATTGGAGAAAATCCGCGACAATCATCCAAAATACGTCATCAGCGCAACACCTTTATTAACATCAAGAGATGAGAATGGAATCACCCATCTTTCCCTCAGGAACTTCCTCAAAGATGGTTTTCCTCTAAACAGCTGATTATGCCCGCTGGTAGTATCTGATTGAATTTTCGGCATTATCTTTTTGCCGGAAAACTTTTCCTGAACAACACTGTATCTACCATTAGTTCTATATGTCTATCCTGACTTTCCTCTTGAGAAAGACACGTACTGGATGACAACGAATAGATACACTTGTCGTCTGCATCGTAATATTTCGCATAAACATTGCTTACCCGATAAACGCTGTCCAGATGAACCCACAACATCGGATAGGAATGGAAAATTCTCATAATGAAACAAGGCCTTTTGGTGTAGGTAAGTGTTGTATTTTCCCTATTTTTCCTCACACTTTCCTTATTTGCTTCGCAACAATAGTTCGTGTCCCGATAGATACTGTCTATAATATGAACAATATCGGTCTCATTTGTCATTTTAATATCAGAAACAAAACGCGGGTGCTTACACGTTAAATCATGGCATCCCAGGTCACTATTAAAGGCGTATGGCCGTCCCAGCACCAAAACCACGCTGTCCAATGGCATTCCAATATAAATTTTCTCTATATCGGTATATTGTATTTTAGTACAGGAAATGGTGAGAAAAGATATCGGAATCAAAAGCAAACATATTGCGAACGCAAATTTTTTTTTGTTCATACTGACAATTTTAAAGTATAGAATTACAAACGTTATAACGAAACTCAGATGATAAATCGTATGTAGCTTAACTATCATATTTGGGTTGAGAATCGTTCGCAAAGAGAACTTTTAATGTGCAAAATCTATATTTGAAAAATCACATTTGAGATAGGTAAGGACTAGACATGATTGTTCAACACAGGCCGATAGGTCTGCTTGGAACAAGATTCTTTAATCTTCCGAATCAGCGGCGATGAACGACTGGTATTCGGCCAGAAACTTGGCCTTGGAGACAAATCCTATATATTTGCGTTCGCGGGTAATAATGGGCATGTTGAAGTTGCCCGTACGATTAAATTTCTCTAGCACCTCGGCGGCAGTGTCGTCATCGTAGATAAACTCGCCAGGATCGATCATCAGATTCTCCACCAAAAGCGTATCATATTGCGTTCGGTCGAAGATAATAGGTCGGTGGTCGTCCATCACTAGTAATCCCTCAAAATGGTTGAACTCGTCGGTTACCACGAAGAGGTTACGCTTGCTGGCGGCGATGAGTTCTGTATAGGTGCGCAGTGTGCTGTGGATAGGAATGGTGAGAATGTTGGTGTCGATGATCTTGTTCCATTGGAGTTTGCGCAGTGCATATTTATTTTTGTTATGCGTCTTCAGGTTGTCTTTTTCTGCGAGATGATAAGTGTAAACGGAGTATTTCTCGAATGGGTAAGTGCTGATATAGGCGCAGGTGGCGGTGATCATCAGCGGGATGAGCAGTGTGTAACCGCCGGATAGTTCTGCGATAAGAAAGATGGCTGTCAGGGGGGCTTGCATAATGCCGGTCATGACGCCCGCCATACCTGCGAGTACGAAGTTGGCTGTCGGGATATTCCAGCTGAAGAAGTGTTGAGCCACGAGGGCTACGAAGAGACCGACGAAGGCGCCGATGAACAGAGAGGGTGCGAACACACCACCCACACCACCAGCGGAATTGGTCAACGTGGTGGCAAAGACCTTCAGCATAAAGATGCCCGCAATACCTAACAATAGCATGTGTGGCTTAGAAAAGAAACCGTTGAGTGGCGAGTTGGCAAAAAGGTGAGTCATGTCGCCATTGAGAATCTCATTGACACTGTTGTATCCCTCACCGAAGAAACTCGGGAATATGAAAATGAAGGCGCAGAGTAGACCGCTGCCGATGAGGGCGCGGGCGTAGATGTTGGTGACGCGCTTCATTTGTTTCTCTACCCAGCGGGATGCTCGTAGGTAGAAGACAGAGACCAAACCTGTCAATAAACCTAATGTAATGTATATCGGGATGTTACCCATTAGGAATGTCTGTGCGGGGTCGAAGGTGAACATCACCGTCTTGCCCCAGAAGAGCAGGGAGAAGACCGTTCCCGTGATGGCCGAGACGAGCAAGGGCAAGATGGCGCTGCCTGTCAGGTCGAGCATCAGCACCTCAAAGGTGAAGACAAGGGCTGCGATGGGCGCCTTGAAGATGGCTGCCATTGCGGCCGTGGAACCACACGCCAAGAGAAGGTTGGTGTGCTTGCTGTTCATCTTGAAGAAGCGTGCCACGTTAGAGCCGATGGCAGAACCCGTCAACACAATGGGCGCCTCTAGTCCGACAGAACCACCAAAGCCTACCGTGATGGAACTTGCCACCATGGAGGAGTAGACATTGTGGAAACGTAATTTGCCATCACTCTTGCAGATGGCTTTCAGCACAATGCTCACGCCATGACTCAAATCGTCACGAACAACCTTTTTAACAAATAGTAATGTAAGCAAGATACCGATCGGTGGAAAGATGAGATAGAGGTACTTGACAGATGTATAGGCAAAGATTTTTGTGACAGCTATAGAGGTGAGATACAGTAAGTTTTTGATCACAACTGCTGCGGTAGCACCGAAAACACCAATTAATCCACTCAAAATCAAGATGATACCTCTTGAGTTAAAGTGTTTCTCCAAAAATCTCCTGAAGCGGACAAACCGGTATAATGCTTTCCTATAGCGCATAAAAACAAAAAGAGCGCAAATATAGATAAAAATTGTAAAGAAGTATTGACTACATACGTTTTTTGTATTTTTGCCTTTTTAAAGAAACAAACAGAAAGAACCTATGGAAGAGTTGATTATCTCTGGTCAGACTAAGAAAGAACAATACGAGACTTTATTACCGCAGATAGCCTCTGTGATAGAGGACGAGCCTGATATGATTGCAAATATGGCCAATGTGGCGGCCATGTTGCACGAGACGTTTCGTTTCTGGTGGACCGGTTTCTATCGCGTTATAGGTGACAAGTTGGTTTTAGGACCGTTTCAGGGACCGTTGGCGTGTACACGTATCGCTCTCGGGAGGGGTGTCTGTGGCACTGCTTGGAAGGAGAAGCGGACTCTTGTTGTCCAAGATGTGCTCCAGTTTCCCGGTCATATCGCCTGCTCCTCTGCTTCCCGTAGTGAGATAGTTGTTCCTATGATTGTAAATGATCAGGTAATTGGCGTTCTCGATATCGACAGTGAGCATTTGGCCACTTTCGATGATGTGGATGTCTTTTATCTGGAGAAAGTTATTAACAATCTAACGAAAATGTTGATAAAAAAAGATAATTAATCCTATTTTCTTAATTGTTAAAGCGGTAAAAAAAATTATCTTTGCGCTTTCTGTTTAACTGAGTGATAAAAACCGTTAAAATATTATATTTCAGCATTTTAATGTTGCTATGCCAAGTATCGTTAGCACAGATGTCCACTATTAAAGATACTCTGTTGACGCATGGTCTTCCCTGCAACGGTCACTTTATCATCACCGACCATCAAGGCAACACCTATCGCACTGTTCAGATTGGTTCCCAGTGTTGGATGGCAGAGAATATGCGCTGCACAACCTCCCCATCGGGTCGCCAGTGGTATCACAACCCTACGTTTACTAGTCATTCCCCATTGTTTGTACCTTATGTTAAAGAGCATAGGGTTTCGCAGTATGGTAACCTTTACAATTGGGCTGCGGCTATGGATCTTGATGAGCGCACGGCAAAGAAGGGAAATCCGTACCATCACCAGGGCATCTGTCCTGAAGGTTGGCATTTGCCCACCGCTGATGAGTGGACTATTCTTTTCAATACTCTGCAAGGTACACGTATGGCAGGCAGTGTGATGAAGTGTCCCTCTTCCCTTTGGGAATCCCAAGCGGTAACCATTGACAAGGAGTGCGGCTTTGCTGCGATGCCGGCAGGTACTTTCACAGAAGAGGGTTTGGTCAATCTGGGTTTCAATGCTCAGTTTTGGAGTGCCACCTCCTTTGATCGTAACATGGCGTGGTATTGTGGTGTCTATAGTTACAATAACAATAGCGAGAACAACCTTGATTACAAGTGCTATGGTTGTTCCGTGCGCTGTATCTGCAACGAATAATACAGACAAGAGAATTTTAATATTTAAGAAAGTTCCTCACCGTTTGGTGGGGATTTTTTTTGCAAACGCAAAGGGGTTTAAACGCAGAGACGCAAAGAGCGCAAAGGGAAATAATTTTTCATAGTTTCCGGAGCAATCTGCGTCCCCGGAGCAATCTGCGTCCCCGGAGCAATCTGCGTCCCCGGAGCAATCTGCGTCCCCGGAGCAATCTGCGTCCCCGCAGATTGTATTTAAACATAATTATATATTATAAAATGGTCGATGTACACATCGACCCTACAGGTTCATGAACTAATTATAAAGAGACGTTCCATGGAACGTCTCTACAATAAAAAACGGATAAGATTTTTATCCGTTTTTTATTATTATGTTTGAAAAATAATATTCTATTCAGTTAGTGCAGGAGCTGAGGTTGCAGGAGTTGTTGCCGGATCCTCTGCTTTGATGACTTTGATGTCAAATACCAATGGAGAGTAAGGAGGAATCACTTGGTTGCCATCGCCATAAGCCATGGATGAAGGAATTAGCACGGTAGCCTCTTCACCGACATGCAACTTGGAAACGGCAATTTCCCAACCAGGGATAACTTGATGTGAACCCAATTTGAAGGTGAACGGTTCGCCACGTTGGATGGAGTTGTCGAACTCGGTGCCGTCCAGCAGTTTGCCGACATAGTCAACAGTTACATCTTGCATCTGTTCTACAAGCGGACCATTGCCTTTCTTTGTAGTCTTGATGTAGATGCCCTCTTCAGTTGCTTTGCCCATATTGTGCTCTTTAGCATATGCGAGGATGTCTTCCACTTCCTGTCCTTTACGTTTGGCCATTTCAGCCTCATATTCAGCCTTGGCCTTTTCAAATTCAGCTTTCGGCATGTGGCCATACATCTTTACATCGAGATAGAGAGGTTCGTCGCCGAACGGATACTCCTGACCTTCCATCATCTGCTCAAAGAACTCATTACCATTGAAGATGAATGTGGCGCTGTCTCCAACATGCATCATGCGGAGAGCTGCGTAAAGATCGTTTTTACCTATAGAATCCATCAACATCTCGTTAGGAATCATAGGGATAAGAGTAGAGTCAGCAGTTCTCAAAGAGAAGAGAATGCCAACCAAGTCACCAGTCTTAGGCATGGCTGCGGTGTCGTTAGTCTCACCATAGAACTGATAGTAAATACCGGTGGCTCTATCTTTCTTGAAACCTTTGTATTTGCCAGTGTTTTTGATGAGGAAATAGCAGCCAACTCCGATTAAAGCAGCGGCAAGTATACCTAAAATAATCCACAACCATTTTTTTGATTTTGGAGCAGTCTCTGTCGTATCAGGACCATCAACAGGAGTATTTGGCTTTTCATCAACTTTCTCCACCAACTCCTCAGCCTTTTCTTCCACCTTATCCGCAGTTTCTTCTATGGCTTCTTCCACTTTTTCCGCGGTTTCTTCTACGGCTTCAGCTGTGTTTTCCACAGCTTCTTGCATATTTTCCTTCAAAGAGGATTCGTTTTCTTCTTGTGTTTTTTCAACGTCTAAAATATCTTCTGACATATTATTTAAGATTGTGATTTATAATAAAATTCCCATTTAAAAATGTGGCTGCAAAAATAGTAAAATTACAGGAGTAATTATGAAAAAAAATAGTATTAGATACTTTATGGTGCCATGTTGAAATACTCTTCCAACATGTTGTCGTCCAGCATCGCTAACTGTTTGTTAATGTAGTGTTTCACTAGCGCTTTATCTTTGCGGCTTTCTAGGATTTTCCGCATAGCCTCATTAACCTCTCTTATGGTTCCCACACAGTCGAAAGGCTTCACATATGCCATACCTGTCAATTGGTCTAGCGTGGGGGCAAGATCTTTGTTATTGAGGAGGTCGTCGCCAAAAATTTCAATCATCGTCTTATCTTCAATAAATGGGGATAAGATGACATAGGCAAAGAGACACTTGGCACAATGACCGCACCATTTGTCCTCCTTGCTCCCTACATTGCAACTCTTGAAGACATGGAAATATTGCGGGTATTTTGCAAATCTTTCTGCAATCTGCAGCTCTGTCAGTGGGCGCAGGTAACTGTAGTAGTGGTTGCAGTTGTTCATGTAAGTTTCGACATAGTATCTGAAGTCCTCCTCAAACTCTAACGATTTGGAGTATTGATGATTGATATGTGTGCCGGGGATGGTAGGCTCGTTTGCCGACGATTCGTTGGAGAGGGCCACATCGCGGATATTAGTAACAGCAGAAATCAATACTGAATAGAATGCCAGCATGGCGGAGAAGGGCGTATGTCCGTTGAGGAATCCCTCTTTGTTGAGTTCCAGCAGTCTTGGGGATATCTCACGCTTCAACACGACAATATCCTCTAAATTCGGGAAACCAGCTTTTTCTGCACAAGCTAAAGTAGCTCCGCGAGGATTGATAATAAAAGGTACCACCTCTTTTTCCAGTCGCAGCTCCTCTAAAGTCACAACCGAGTCTTTGCCACCGCCTATCGGTACGATGGTGCGGTTGCTCTCTGCTATATGCGGATATGCTAACGTATCAACCATCGGAGTATCATCTTCGAAAGCAAAATTCAAAAATTTCTCGTGGTTGGTATCAATATGATTCTGATAGAAGAACTCGCCCAATCCGTACCAGTATAGTTTGCGCCACCAGAGTTGTTCCTCTTCGTTGAGACGATATTTGCGAATCAGCAGCGTAGGACTGCATGTACACTTCCAATAGCTGATCAGCTCGATCATGCCTATATGGAAGATAATGCCTTCCAGTTCCTTGAGGTCGGCAGGGTACTGAGCATAACGTCCTGGTTGCAGTACCATGGTCGGTGTGAATCGGATAGTATCGCCGATGCTGAAATCAAACTGGATGGTTAAATTATTGTTGTTGAGGCTGTAAGAATATCCATTATAGGAAAAAACGGGATACTCTTTTCTCAGATCTTCAAAACTCATATAAAAAAAATTAGTTCGCGGCAAAAGTACAAAAAAATCGTATCTTTGCCATCCTTTAAAGCAGACAGTATGAGTGTTCCTCGAGATTTTTTACAGGTAAAACAGACGGAATTTACCCTTTCACCAGGGCGGATTCTCATCTCTGTGCCACTGAACCAGGATCTGTTGTTCAGTCGTTCGGTGGTGCTACTTACCGATTATAACGAGGATGCTGTTGCGGGCGTCATCATCAACAAGGCAACTCCTTTTATGTTGGATAGGATGGTGGATGGTCTGACACTCAACGCTCCGTTGCATATTGGAGGTCCGGTGAGTCCCGAGATGCTCTTTTTGATTCACAATTATGAGCACTGCAAGGCGGCTTCATCGCTTAAACCAGGCATCTTCTTCGGTTATGACGAGCGTATGCTTAAGCTTATAGAGCAACGATCTGATCCGACAATGCGTTATAAGTTCGTGCTGGGTTATTCCGGATGGGCGCAAGGACAGTTGGAAGATGAGATCGCCAGGAACCTGTGGGTGGTCGCTAACCCAACGCCCGAGCTGCTTTTCAATACCGAGTCGAGTCAGATATGGCGGCGTGCCATTTCCACCTTGGGTCGTGATTATGCCCACTGGCTCAAAATCCCAGAGAGTCCTCACTTAAATTAGATACAATGAAGAAAACTATACTTTTTCTTTGTCTGCTGACGTTGAGTGTCAGCATGTTGCAAGCCCAGAAGGGTCAGTTCAAGGGCGGTATTCGTGCCGGTCTCACTACTTCTCAGATTTCAGGTGACGACCTGACAGGTTTCCATAAGGTTGGTGCTACTGCCGGTCTCTTTGCCAACGTGGACCTCACTGACAATGACAATCTGAAGTTGCAGATGGGTCTTGATTTTACAATGAAGGGTAGTCATACACATACGCCGAAGAATCAGGTTGCTTACGACTATTATGTGCTTAACTTGGGATATCTGGAAATTCCGGTGTTATTGCAATGGCGTTTTGCGCATATCACCATCCGCGGCCTGCACGATTTTTGGTTTGAGTTTGGTCCTATGTTTGGGGTTAACTTGTACGCCAAAGAGCGTAACGCCAGCGGTCCTATTCTGTTTCGTCCGGAATTCCGTCGCTTGGAGTTATCTGCCTGTGCGGGTCTCTCTTACATGTTTAACGAACATCACGCACTCAATTTCCGCTTTTCAAACACAATCATCCCCGTCCGCATTCCTGATTGGGCGGTTAATCGTAGGATACGCAAGCAGTTCAACACTGTGTTGGCAATCTGCTATATGTATCAGTTCTAGTTTACTGTTTTACAACTTTAAAGTGTTGGGAAGCTCCGTTTCCAAGACTGACCTTGCCGAGATACAGTCCGGCGGGGAGGTCTTGCATTGGAATGGAGAGTTGCCATGAGGCGCTGCCAGAAAGTTGACGGACCATATTGCCATTGGCACTGTAGAGTTGCACGGTCTGAATCTCTTGTTTGTTATTAGAGATGTAGAGTTGGTTGGTGCAGGGGTTAGGCCATACCTCTATAGCGATAGGTTTGTAGACCGGCACGGCGGTGTGGCTAGTGTAGGCAGCGTAGAAATCAGGAATACCGTAACCGATGTCGTTGTTGGGGTTGTTGGCGCAGGAGCCGCTCTCACGCACGTATTGCATAATCTGCTGTGAGGTGGCGGCGGGCAATGATTGCCATAAGCAGGCGCACAGACCAGCGGCCACGGGACCAGCCAAACTGGTGCCACTAGCATACCCATAGAAATAGTTGTACTCTGGATCTGGATAGACGCAAAGGGTGTTAACACCTACAGATGCAATGTCGGGTTTGATACGACCGTCGTAGGAAGGACCGCGCGAGGAGAAAGCACCAATAACACTGTCGATGCCAACGGCGGCAACGGATAGGATATCATAGGCATCGGCGGGATGGCCGATATGGTACCATTCACTGGTTCCTTCGTTACCTGCACTGACACAGACAACGACACCTTTCTGTCCTAGAGTGGTGGCAGCCAAAGAAGCGATACTGGAGACACCATCAACTTGTTCATATCCGAAGCTGGCCTGAGGAAAATCGGGGAAACCGCAATAACCCAAGGATGAGTTGATGACGTCTGCACCGATACTGTCGGCAATCTCAGCTGCGTAGGCCCAGAAGTCTTCTTCGATAAGTTGCTCAGAAGCGGGTTCTTCGGAACGGATAAGAAAATAGGATGCCTCGGGAGCTGTACCGACTAGAGAACCCTCTTGCTTGTTGCACATGGAAGAGGTTACCAAAGTGCCATGCTGATGTCCCAAGAACACATTGTTACGGAAAGGAATCAGGTCGCGAGTACCTACTAACTGGTTGTTATACCAATCGTTGAAAATCTCAATGCTGTCCATGTGATCCCAACCGGCATCGAAGACAGCGATGAGCATACCCTCGCCACGGAAACCGTCATTGTGCAGCAGATGGCCATTGTGGATGGCAATTTGAGCGTAACCCTCGCCGTAGTTGTATTGTTCTAAAATGGAGTCGCGAGTGGCGACAATAGGTTCCTGATAAGGAGGAATGGTCGGAGATGAGATTGGGTCTATCGACATCAACCAAGGGTCGTAAAAGGCCACTGGCAAGATGCTGTCTACAAAGGACAAGGCAGCAATTTGATCTATTTTTGTGCTGTCTGGACAATAGAGCGTCACTGTGTTCACCCACTTGGACTCGGCCAGTAATCGGATGGAGGGGTCCACACTCTGAAGCTGCTGTTTGTACTGCGGTGTGATGGGCAGGTCCTGCTCCGTGATGGCAATGTTGAAACGAGCCCGCTTTTCCAAAGCGCGCGCTGACAGATATTCAGACGGATTTTGGATGGTGAAAGGATTGTTGTCTTTGTCAGACAGATAAATACGATAACAATTGGGGGAAATCTGCTGTGCCATTAACATTGTAGACAGGCAGATAAAAATAAAGGTCAAGATATGTTTTTTCATATCATCACATATTTTGTTTAGTGACCCCGGCGGGATTCAAACCCACGACTTTCAGAACCGGAATCTGACGTTCTATTCAGCTGAACTACGGGGCCATAAAAATGAGGGTGCAAAAATAGATAAAAAGGAGAAGTTTCGCAAACTTAGAGTTCAATTTTTTGATACAATGTATTTTAATGTTTTATATTACTACCCCGCCTTTCAGCCCAGGGGCGGGGTAGTAATATGAATATTTTTTTCTACATACTGGTCGATGCACGCATCAAGATGGTCGATGCACGCATCGACCCTACAGGGAATCACCTGTTATCCGTTACAATAACAGTTCAACAATTCAACAGTTCAACAATTCAACAACTTAACAACCCTCACCCTAACAGAATATGCAACCCGATACAGATAAGCACTATACCGCCAATTATCTCTGCAATATTGCTTTTCATCCGTTTGCCCAGGTGTTTGGTAAGTTGATATCCGATGATGGAGGCGGCGAAAGAGACGACCCCGATGATGACCACGGCCAGTACCATCGGGAAGTTCTCCATCAGGGAGAAGGAGAATCCCACTGCAAGAGCGTCTATGCTGGTGGCCACCGACAAGATGAGCACACTCTTGAGGGAGGTCATGTCTACCATTGTCTCACCATTGTCGCGCACTCCCTCGAAGATCATCTTACCGCCTATGAAGGCTAGGATAAGGAAGGCTATCCATGGGGCATAACGGGAGATGAACTGAGAGACAGAGACGCCAAGAAAATAGCCGATAACAGGCATCATCGCTTGGAAGAAACCAAAACAGAAAGCGAAAAAGAGGATGTTGCGCCAGCTGAGTTTAGGTTGGGTGAGCCCTGCAGTGCAGCTGACTGCGAAACAATCCATTGCTAAACTGACTGCTAGTAGGAATATGGTTACTATATTCATAATGAGTGTTTTCTAATAGGTGATTGGCCTCTTATTTGCGTCTGAGCCGTGAAAAATTATTAAATCAGTCTTATATTAAAAAAAAATGTATTTTTGCCGCCGCAAAACAAGCCACTTTAGCTCAGTTGGTAGAGCGACGCATTCGTAATGCGTAGGTCGCGAGTTCAAGTCTCACAAGTGGCTCGAAATTAAGAGGTTCTCAATTGAGAACCTCTTTTTTTTATAGTTTTTTCTGTACTTCTTGCCAAACCTCGTCGGGCAACTTGGCGCCCACATATTCAATCATACGGGCGGAAAGCCATGAGGCCAGGTTGCCAGACTGTAATGCGGAGAGGCCGTTCAAATAGCCATAGAGGAAACCAGCAGCATAGATGTCGCCGGCACCCGTGGTGTCAATTCGGTTTGCCTCTTCGGGTTCTATTTTGGTAATCTCACCGTTCATGTAGATGAAGGATCCATCCTTGCCGATCTTCACAATGGCGACATCACAATATTCAGCGAGTACTTTCAGCGCCTCCACGCCCTCTTTATGGGTAAAGGCTTTAGCCTCTTCCTCGTTGGCGAAGACGATATCGACGTAGTCGCGGAGAAGCATCTCCACAAAGTCGTAGTGTTCTTCGATGAGGTTGTAGCTGGCCATGTCCATGGAAATTTTAAGACCTTGGGCCTTAGCGGCTTGGCATACGCGTAAAATCAGATCGTGGTTAAAAATAAGGTATCCCTCTACATGGATGAGGTCGTATTGGGAGAGTACGGAGGGGTCAAGTTCCTCGGCAGTCATCTCGGCGGCAGCACCCAAATAGGTAGCAAAAGTGCGCTCCCCGTCGTCGGTGATGTAGGTAGTGGCGATGCCCGTATCAGTATCGGAGTGGATAAGGTGTGGTTTGACGCCAAAGCGTTCCATCTCGCGGCGGAAGAAGTCGCCGATTTCATCCTTGCCCACCTTGCCAATATAGCCGGCAGGCATACCCAGACGAGCCAACGCGTGAATGGTGTTGGAGGTGGAACCGCCAGTGGCACACACTTGCTTCATATTCTCTATCTGCTTGTGCAGCTCTTTTTTACGGTCTGCATCTATCATGCTCATGCCGCCTTTCTGCAACCCGCAGTCGGCTATTATTTTTTCCTCAACATTCACTAAAATGTCCACTAACGCATTTCCTATTCCTAATACTTTTTTCATCTATAATACTTTTAATGTTCTACAAAATTAAATGAGGTGGCAAAGATACAATTTTTAGGGGATAGATGATAGGGTATAGGGGATAGTGATGAGTGGATAATAGATAAAAGTTAAAAGATGATAGGGTATAGGGGATAGTGATAGGTAGATAATAGATAAAAGTTAATAGATAATAGGGTATAGGGGATAGTGATAAGTAGATAGATAAAAGTTAATAGTTGGAGGGATCCCCAACAATTAAACAGTTCAACAAATCAACAGTTAAACATCCTAACCAACCATGATGTACATGTCCGGATACTCGTGCTGTGACTCTTTCTTCTGTTTGGTCAGGGCAAAGGCGATGGTCAAGGTGCCGATACGGCCGATGTACATGTCGAAGATCAAGATCAGCTTGGCCGCCCAGTTCCATGTTGCCGGGGCACCTGTGGAGAGACCACATGTGGTGAAGCCGGAAGTGGTCTCAAAAAGAGCTTCCAACAATGGCACATCTGGCTGCACAACAGAAATGAGGAAACAGGAAACGAAGATGAAGATGAGAGACATGGTCACGATGGTGCTGGCACGGTCTACCATGGAGAAGGGAATTGTCCGATGGTTATACTCCAGCCTTTTTTTACCCATGACCGTAGCTTGCATACTTTTGGCCAGTACAAACAGTGTAGTGGTCTTGATGCCGCCACCCGTAGATCCGGGAGCTCCTCCAATGAACATTAAAACCACGATGATCATCACCGAAGAGAGATGCATGCTATTGATATCCAATACGGTGAAGCCAGAAGTACGACAGGTAACAATCTGGAAAATGGAAACGAAAATCTTATCAAAAATCCCTCGTCCAGAAAGGGTGTTATTGCTCTCCAAGAAGAAAAAGAGAATAGAACATACGATGATAAGTCCTAATGTGGTGACCAACACAACTTGTGTCTGCGGCATCAGTTTTTTCCATTTGTATTTGTTGCGCTGACGGATGTAGCGGCCGCTGAAAAAATCACGGATGGTCAGGAATCCAATGCCCCCAAGAAAGACCAGTGACATCATTACAATTTGTGGGAAGTATGTATCGCTGACACCCATTTCGAGAAGGCTCTTATCCACCAAAACAAAACCACCATTATTGAATGCGGAGATGGCGTAGAAGAGCGAGTAGAAGAGATTTTGCCCGTCGGAGTGGAAGATGCCGGTTGTCTTCCAATAGATGAAAAGCAGTGCGGCGCCCACTAGTTCGATAGTGAAGGTGGTCAGCACAATGCTGCGGACCAGTGAGACAGTGTCTGCCAACTGGTCAGTATTCATAATGTCGCGTACCATATATTGGTAACGTAGTCCAACATAGGATTTCGATAGGAATGTGGAGAAGAAAGTTGCAAAGGATAGGATACTCATACCACCCAACTGAACCAGAACCATAATGACAAACTGTCCCTTCATGGTGAATGTCAAGCCTGTGCTCACTGTTGTCAAACCCGTGATACAGCTGGCGCTCGTGGCAGTAAACAACGCATCAATAAAGGAGATGCCGTTCGTCGTCATTCTTGGCATTGATAAAAGGATCGTACCTACTACTATCAAAATCGCGAAGGAGAGCAACATCAGCACAGGAGGACTGATCTTATGCCGCCCCATCAGACCGCTGACCTTTGTAAACTCTATCAACACGATGATGAGGAAATAGAATTGAATAAACAGCAGATAGTAGTTTTCAAAATTGATGGAACTGATCATTCTCAAATCAAAATTGAAAACGAAATAGGAGACAAACTGTAGGATCAGCAATGCGATAATAATACCCTCAAACCACGATCGTTTCAGATATTCGATGCGGTGTAGTGAGTAAAAGAGCATCAGGAAATATTTGACTACGTAGAAGAATAAGCTGCCGAAGATGACCCAACGGAAAACATTCTTTAGATGTGTGGAGATGTAGAAACCGTGATAGCAAATGATGCACGCGATCGTTGTCAATGACACGATCAAACTGAGCACCTGCAGAATGCGATACACCTTCTCTTTGTGCATCGCAATGTGGATCTTCAGTTTGCTGTGGGTGTATTCCTTATGTGATTTATTAAACCACATTACATGTTGATTTTTATAAAGTTATCCAAGTCGCTTTCCTTGCCGAAGAGGACAAAGACGTCATTTTTCTGGATTACCGTGGAGGTGTCAGGCACACCGATAATATGCTGCTCCAATTGATCATTTTCTTCAATATCTTTTGTTGGGAAGGAGCGGCGGATAGTGATAAGACTCAGCTTATGATTATCTCGGAAGTCAATGTCGCCGAGGCTCAATCCTTCAAGGCTATCAGGGGCGATAATCTCAGCAACCTTGTATCCATCAGGTAGTTGTAGATATGAGATAATGCTAGGGTTTGTCAGACGTTCTGCGAGCAGTGCGCCCACCTCGTCTTCCGGGGAGAGGAACTCGCTGATGCCCATCTTGGAGAGGATGGTGCGTTGGTTCTCGCCCATCACGCGGCAGATGATGCGTTTGACACCCAAATCCAGCAGGTTTGCGGTGCAGAGCAGACGCCCCACAAAGTCGTTGCCAATGGCAACAATAGCCACGTCAAAGTTTTGGATGTTCTCATTGATTAACGCTCTTTTGTTGGTTGCGTCGGTGCAGACGGCATAGGCTACATCTTCAGAGATATCTTGTACAACCTTTATATTGTTGTCTATTACAAGAACTTCGTTTCCCTTTTCGGAGAGGGCTCTACTGATAGCCTGGCCAAAATGTCCGGCGCCAATCACCACAAATTTATCCTGTGCCATAATCGTGATTTTATAAATAAGTGGCAAAAATAATAAAAAGAAGATAGAGTCGGCAAAATGAGTGTATAAAAATGTTTTTTGGATGGTTGATGATTGATGGGGCAGGATATATTGAGGGTTGCTGAGGCAGACCGGAGGTCTGCATGGGAATGATGGGATTTATAATTAAATCAGGAGGTTATATACATGATGGCACAACAAAGACGAGTACAAGTCAAAAATATTTGCATTTTAACTTAAACATGATTTACCGAGGCATCTGCCCATAGAGCACGCGGGCGGGCAGGCCGACATGCGGTGCGGACGCGGCGTGAATGGCCGGCCTCCAACAGCGGCGTGCAAAGGCGCTTGCGTTTACAAAAATGCATGCCTTCCGTGTATTTTCTCTTTTGCCACATGTTGCATTTTTGTTCCCGTTTGCCGCCGAAGTCAGAGGGCGGACAGAGCGGGTGGGATTCATCTCGGCTTGATCTTTTGGCAACATACTTAGGCATACAAGATGCCATCAGGTATATAGTCCCCTAAAATTATTATTTGTGGTTTTATCACCATTCCATTCCATAACAACCGATAAATTTTATTACTTTTGCGCTTCACAAAAACAAGAGCTATGATACCACGTTATTCGCGTCCGGAGATGAGCGCCGTCTGGACTGAAGAGAACAAATTCGGTGCCTACCTGAAAGTTGAAATTGAAGCTGCTGCTGCATGGAGCAAGCTGGGAGTCATCCCCGCTGAGGATGTACAGAAACTACGCGACAAGGCCACATTCAAGGTGGAGCGCATCTATGAGATCGAACAGGAGACGCGTCACGACATCGTAGCTTTTACTCGTGCCGTTAGCGAGTCATTGGGCGACGAGCGCAAGTGGGTTCACTACGGGCTCACCTCTACAGATGTGGTAGATACTGCCAATGGTTACTTGTTGCTGCAGGCAAACAATATCCTCCGTGCTGATTTGCAGCGTTTTATGGACATTTTGAAGAAGCGTGCCTATGAGTTTAAGGATACTCCCTGCATTGGTCGTACGCACGGCGTCCATGCTGACATCACTGCTCTGGGTCTAAAATGGGCTCTCTGGTATGAAGAGATGAAACGCAATATGGACCGCTTCGAGGCTGCCGCCGCTGATGTGGAGTGCGGCAAGATTAGCGGTGCCGTGGGCAACTTCGCCAACACACCGCCCTTCGTGCAGGACTATGTGTGCGAACAATTAGGCATTCACTCCGCCAACATCTCCACCCAGGTGCTGCAACGCGACCGCCACGCCCACTACATGGCCACCTTGGCCCTCATCGGTTCTACGATGGAGCAGATGGCCATAGAGGTCCGCCACTGGCAACGCACCGAACTGCGTGAGGCTGAAGAGGCTTTTGGCAAAGGTCAGAAGGGCTCCTCCGCAATGCCGCACAAACGTAATCCCATCGGAAGCGAGAACATGTGCGGCTGTGCCAGAATCTTGCGCGGCTACATGGTCAGCGCCTACGAGGACATCCCTCTTTGGCACGAGCGCGACATCTCCCACTCCTCCGCCGAGCGCATCATGCTGCCTGACGCTACCATTCTCCTCGACTATATGCTCAACCGTTTCGGCAGAATTCTTGAGAACCTCGTCGTCTTCCCCGAGAATATGCTGAAACATATCTACATGACCAACAAGGTGATATTTGCCCAGCGCGTCATGACTGCCCTCATCAACAAAGGCTTTGTCCGCGAGAAAGCCTACGATCTCGTGCAACCAATCGCTATGAAAGCATGGTTCGATGGTCATGATTACCAGGAACTTCTGCTCCAAAACGAGACCATCCAACAGTATTTCACCCCAGAAGAGTTGGCTCAGTGCTTCACTCTTGAATATTATATGAAAGAGGTCCCGACTATTTTCGAAAGAGTGTTCGGAAAATAATAAAAAGCTCAATCTATATAACTTATCATGAAACCCAGAACCAAAAAAGCTCTAGGCATTTTGTCAATTGCCGTCATCGTAGTATTGTCGGTGATACTGTTTTGCAATGTGCTGGTCAATAGGGGAGCTAAGGGTCGACTGTATGACGATGTGAGCAAGATACCTTATCGTAAGACAGCTGTTGTTTTGGGAACAAATGTCGTCACAGACAATGGTTCTCCTAACCTATATTACGAATACCGAATGAAGGCGGCCGCAGACCTTTACCATGCGCACAAGGTCTCCTACATTATTGTCAGTGGAGACAATCACAAGCATGGTTACAACGAGCCGGAGTGTATGAAGCAGTCGCTCATTGCCTTAGGTGTCCCCGACTCGGTCATCTTCTGTGACTATGCCGGCTTTCGTACTTTCGACTCTATGGTGCGTGCCAAGGAGGTGTTTGGACAAGACTCCGTCACTGTCATTTCACAACGATGGCATAATGAAAGAGCAGTCTATATTGCTAAGTGTAAGGACTTTGATGCAATTGCCTTGAATGCCAAAGATGTAGATATGAAATGGTACTATGTAAAGAGTCATCTGCGTGAAAGTCTGGCGAAAGTCAAGGTGGTAATGGATATTCTTTTTCATAAGAAACCCAAATTTTTAGGAGAACCTGTGCAAGTAGGGTAGAGAAATTTAATTTTTTTCTAAAGGGTTTATATTTATAAATTTTATGTAAGTTTGCGGAAAATTTTCTACTGAGATGAGCAACTTGAATATTTTAGGAAAGGGCAATTCGCTATTCAATGAATTCATAGCGGAAATCAGAAGTGTGGATGTGCAGACTGATAGTATGCGCTTCCGTCGTAATCTGGAACGTATTGGCGAGATTTTTGCCTACGAGATCAGCAAGCACATGCACTATGAACAGCAGGAGGTTACCACTCCGCTGGGTATTGCCGAGATGCAGCGTCTTGTGGATAAACCTGTGTTAGCCACCATTTTACGCGCTGGACTGCCTTTGCACCAAGGTATGCTCAACTATTTTGACCATGCTGAAAATGCCTTCATCTCCGCTTTTAGAAAATATGAGAAAGACGGAACGTTTGAGATTCAGGTTGACTACATTTCTTCTCCAGAAATAGACAACAAGACCTTGATTCTAGCAGATCCGATGCTTGCCACCGGTCAGTCGATGGTTTTGGCATACGAAGAGTTGATGGAGAAGGGCGATCCCGTGCACACCCACTTGGTAAGCATCATTGCAAGCCGTCAAGGTGTTGAGTATCTTCAGAGTCATTGTTCTCCTTCCAACTGTACCATTTGGGTAGGAGCAATCGACGAAGAGCTTACCGCCCATTCCTATATCGTCCCTGGTCTCGGCGACGCCGGTGACCTGGCGTACGGAATCAAGGAGTAGTTGCCCACCCTGTAGGGTCGATGCGTGCATCGACCACCAAGGATGCGTGCATCGACCATCAATGATGAATGTTTATATTATACAATCTGCGGGGACGCAGATTGCTCCGGGGACGCAGATTGCTCCGTAAAAAAAGAGGAACCAACAATGTTGATTCCTCTCTTTTTTGCAATGTGAACAGAACTATTATTTGTTCACTTGGAATTTCTTGTCGCCATTGACGAAGAAGTTCACGATCTGGTTAGCGGCTGCCAAACCAGCGTTGATGTTGGCTTCAGCGGTCTCAGCACCCTGTTTTTTCGGGGTGGCGAAGAAACGTTTCTCAAATTTGCTGAACTCTTCCAAAGCATCGGGAGCGATGTCGGTGCAGTATTTGAGGTCTTCACGCTCAGCCATGAGGGCGATGAGTTCTTCCTCGTTGATGACTTCCTTGCGGGCGGTGTTGATTACACAGCCGCCTTTGGGCATAAGGCCGACGAGAGCCTTGTTGATAGACTTCTTGGTCTGATCGTTAGCGGGAATATGGAGGGAGATGTAGTTACAGTTCTTGTACATCTCTTCGAGGGTAGCGGGAACCACCACGCCTTCTGCTTCCATTTTCTCTTTGGGAACGAACGGGTCGAAAGCCCAGACATCCATACCGAGGGCGCGAGCTTTTTCAGCTACGAGGCGACCTACGTTACCGTAAGCTTGGATACCGACTTTCTTGCCTTTCAACTCAGCACCTGTGCCGGGTTTGAAGGTGTTACGAGCCATGTAGATCATCATACCGAGGGCGAGTTCTGCCACAGCGTTAGAGTTCTGACCAGGGGTATTCATAGCTACGATGTTATTGGCTGTGCAAGCAGCGAGGTCGAGGTTGTCGAAGCCGGCGCCAGCGCGGACGACCACCTTGAGGTTCTTGGCAGCGTCAATAACTTGAGCCGTCACTTTGTCGGAACGTACGATCATAGCGTCCACATCAGCAACTGCTGCATAGAGCTCCTCAGGAGTCTCATATTTTTCCAACAATACTAATTCATAACCGGCCTTTTCAACGATAGCGCGAATGCCATCAACAGCGGCCTTTGCGAAAGGTTTTTGGGTTGCAACTAAAACTTTCATTATGTTTAAGTGTTTAAAATGTTTATTTGTTTAAGTGTTTAATTGATAATTGTTCTGTTGTCTGTTTTAAACGTTTAAGTTGACTGTTCTTAAGAGCATTAATTTTGTTAGTGATTTCGTTGATTTTTTCTTTGAGCTCCAGCAAACGCGCTTCGTTGATATATTCTAAATCATATGCCAATAAGAGTGCGCAATAAACTTCAACTGCGGAACCATAAGCTATCTCTGCAAAATGAGCTTGCTCTTTTAATGAAGAGCGTGATGTCATCTCTGCAAGATTTAAAACCACTGATGTTGCTGCTCTACGGATTTGATCAACTAGGTTAAACTTTTCTTTTTGAGGGAAGGTGTCTATTGTGGGGTAAACATCTTTGATAAGTTGTCTTGCCAATTGCCATACTTCCAACTTCTCAAAACTAAACGTAGAACCCATGCTTTCAACAGTTCAACAATTCAACAGTTCAACAGTTCAACATTTATTTGTTTGCCTTTTCGAAATCTTGCATACAAGCAACGAGAGCTTCAACGTCTTCTACTGTACAAGCGTTGTAGAGGGATGCGCGGAAGCCGCCGACGGAACGGTGACCCTTGATACCGATCATGCCACGCTCTTTAGCAAATGCCATGAATGCATCTTGTTTGTCCTCATAACCAGGAGCCATAACCCAGCAGTGGTTCATGATAGAACGGTCAGCCTTGTCAGCTACGGTGCCTACGAACATGCTGTTGCGGTCGATTTCTTCGTACAGCAGGTTGGATTTCTTCATGTTGATCTTGTTCATCTCAGCAACGCCACCGATGGTGTTCTTCAACCAAGTGAGGGTCTCATGCATTACGAAGATAGGAAGTACAGGAGGAGTGTTGAACATAGAGATGTTCTTAGCTTCCTCAGCTGCGTGTGTACGATAGTCAACCATTGTTGGCAGCGGGTTCATGTAAGCGCGGTCGCCAATCTGGCCGAGGATGTCCTTGCGAACGATGATGAAGGTAACGCCGGCAGGGCCTACGTTCTTCTGAGCACCACCGTAGATGAGACCGTATTTGGTCACGTCAACAGGACGACTCATGATATCAGAGCTCATATCGGCTACGAGCATAACGTTGTTAATCTCTTCGGGAGCGAAATCTTTGCGGATCTCAGTACCGTAGATAGTGTTGTTAGTGGTGATGTGGAAATAGTCAGCATCAGCAGGAACGGTCCATCCTTTGGGGATGTAGTTGTAAGTTTTGTCTTCAGAGGAAGCGACGACCTCAACTTTACCGAAGTTTTTAGCTTCTTTGGTAGCTTTCTTAGCCCAAACGCCAGTTTGCAGATAAGCGGCTTTGGTCTTCATCAGGTTAGCGGGCACCATGAAGAATTGGGTGCTGGCACCACCACCGAGGAAAAGAACTTCGTAGTTGTCGGGGATGTTGAGCAGGTCGCGCCACAGTTGGCGGGTCTCAGCCATAAGACGCTCCCAACCCGGGGTACGGTGGGAAATCTCCATCAAACCAATACCGGTGTTGTCAAAATTACGGATTGCGTTGATAGTTGATTCAACGGCTTCTTTCGGAAGGACGCAAGGTCCTGCATTAAAATTATGCACTTCTTTCATAATTAATTGATTAAGTATATGTTATAAAACTAGTGACTGTTTTTGAAAAACGGGGCAAAGATACTTAATTCTTTTGAGATAAACAAAATAAGAAAGCCGATTGAAAAGTCATGATTTCCCAATGTAGATCTAAAATAATTGAAAGTTAAAAATTGAAAATTGATAGTTATTTAATTCGACATATCGTCAGAACCCATCCCTATAACCCAGTAGAGACGTTCCATGGAACGTCTCATGTGCCAGAAAAAAATTATTAAAAATAGTACCTTGTATTGCATAGTACTAAAAAAAGTGTATTTTTGCAGCATCAATTATTAAACATGATGATATGAATATTCAACCAGACAATGTAAAATCACAAATGCGAAAAGGATATTTAGAATACTGTATCCTTTTGATTATCAATAAGAAACCAGCATATGTGTCGGATATCATCAATGAGATGAAGAAGGTGCACATGCTGGTGGTGGAGGGAACTCTTTATCCTCTTCTGACTCGATTGAAAAACAACGGTATCCTCAGCTACCAGTGGCAAGAGTCGGTTTCAGGACCGCCTAGAAAGTATTACGAAATTACCGAATCTGGCAAAGCGCTTCTCGATGAATTGGAAAGCGGCTGGAATGAGTTGAAACAGGCAGTGGAAGAGCTCAGAAATTGGTCTCCAGAGGAAACCGAATCATTAGAAAATTAAAAAAAATTCAAAAATAATACATTATGAAAAAGACAGTTACAATTAATTTAGGCGGCATGGTCTTCAACATAGATGACGACGCATGTCAACGATTGAGCCAGTACCTTTCTGACATAGAGAAGCATTTTCCAGAGGCCGATCGTGCAGAAATATTGCGTGATATCGAAGTTCGCATGGCTGAGTTGTTATCTTTCAAACTTCAAGGCCGTAATGTGGTAGAAATCAATGATATTGAGGAGGTCATTGAAGTTATCGGCAAGCCGGAACAGTTTGATGACGAAGATGTGAATTCGGATAATCCAAAGAACTCGGATAATAATGTTGGTGGTAATAATTCCCAAGCATCTTCTGAGGGTGCGACCACAACAGCCCCAAAGAGCAAACGTCCCCGCAAGCTCTACCGTAACAGCAACGACCGTATGATTGGTGGTGTGGCAAGTGGTGTGGCTGCTTATTTTGACATTGACCCGGCAGTTGTGCGTATTCTTTTCATTGTGCTGACCTTTATTAGTTTTGGTTGGGGTATCCTTATTTATCTGATTCTCCTTATCGCGATGCCGGAGGCCAAGACGAAGGCGCAATTTTTGGAGATGCAAGGGGTTGAGCCGACTTTGGAAAATATTAACAATTTCCACCAGGAGTCGATGAATCGTACCAACAAGGATAATACTTTCGGTAAAATCGTGAAGATTTGTCTGATTATTTTAGGTATCTTTGTTGGGATTTCACTTGCTGTAGCAGTGCTTGGAATTTTTATCGCTATGTTTGCGGCGGCACTGACAGGTGCTTCAACTGGCTTTGGCGATGCCCTTGACATGTGTCTCTTGGGCTCTTGTGCCCTGTTTTTGCTCTGTCCTGTTATCGGTATCGCGGTTCTTTGCACGCGTGCGTTCACGGGCGAACGTAAGCACAAATGGGTCGGCTGGACTCTGTTGGCCGTCTGGATACTCAGCTTGTTCGGCATCATCGGCTTCGGAATTCAGGAGTCCAAACGTTCGCAATTAGGTGAACGTGTCGAGCGAAGTTTTGATCAGTGGGAACGTTGGTGTGACGGTTGGGACGATATTGAATACTATAACAACACGTTCGATTTGGATAGCGTCATTGATCCGGTTATCGAAGGTGTGCGTGAGGAGGGAAGCTCTTACGATATCTCCATCCAGAAAAGTCCAGAGAGGGGTGTGAATATTCGTATCGACAATTCAAGACAGCACACGGATAGATCTAGTGTCGATACAACAGAAAATAACCCCACTTGAGTTCTTTCTTAAGTAATTGCTGAAAATCTATGAATTTAATACCCGATTGATCACCTCGGGATAATGTTCGTGCTCCAGCTTATGGATGTGTGTCTCAATTTCGTCAAGGGTTTCATCACCAGTGGCGTGGAAGGAGAACTGGTCGATGATAGGGCCGGTGTCCACACCTTCGTCCACGAAATGCATGGTGATGCCAAAGACTTTGACACCATAATTGTATGCGTCTGCGATGCCGTGTGCTCCTGGGAAGGAGGGCAGCAGGGCAGGGTGCAGATTAATGATGCGGTTCGGGAAATGTGATAAAAGCACCTTGCCGATGAACCGCATGTAACCGGCCAGTACTATGTAATCTACATCTCTTTTTTCCAATTCTTGCAAAATGGCTGTCTCATAAGCCTCTTTGTTTTCAAACTCTTTAGAGGAAAAAACGAACGCGTCAATACCATGAGTATTGGCGCGTTCGACAGCCTTGCAGTTTGGTTTGTCGGATACCAACAGAGCGATGTTGGCATTCAGTTTTTGGTTGTTGACAGCATCGATAATGGCCTGGAAATTAGAACCAAAGCCGGATGCGAAAACTGCAATGTTCTTCATACAGTCAGACTGTTAGTTTTTAGGTTCACCTTTAGGACATTTGTGACCTTTGTCGCCTTTGCAACCATGATCACCTTCACCTTTACAGCCTTTTTCACCTTCGCCTTTGCAGCATTTGCCGCAGCAGGGCATCAGGTCAAAAGCAGCTTTCTTTTCGTCAAGGGTCAGGTTGTCCCAGTTAGCCATAGCTTTTTCGAATTCAGCTTTTTTAGCTTCCATTTCAGCCTTTTTGGCTTCCATAGCCTCTTTTTCAGCTTTCATCTTGTCGTATTGAGCTTTGCGCTCGTTCAACAACTCAGCTTTACGGGTGTCGTCAAGATTCTCCCAATTTTTCCAGTCTTCCATAGCTTGCTTCTGCTCCTCAGACATCTCACATTTGGGTCCTTTGGGCTCGTCGCATTGCTCATGTTTGGGTTGCTCGGGTTGTCCAGCCTCAGGAGCTGTCTTGGTGTTGCAGGATGCGAAGATCAAACTGCAAACTACCATTAATGCGAAAATTTTCTTCATTGTTGTGTGTTTTAAAAAATTAATCTTTATAACGTAGGTTTTGATTGTTTATTGTGTTACGTGTGAATTATGCGGGCGAATGCGATTTGCCCGTACCAGTTGGGGCGTATCGAATACGCCCCAACCAGGGGGCGTTGGGACGAATGATTATTCGCCCCAACAGGGACGAATGCAATTCGTTCCTACTGTTTCACGAAATTCTTCGTTACGACGCCGTTGTCGGTCGTGACACGTACGTAATACATGCCCTCGGCCAAACCGCTGGCGTTGATGCGGAGAGGATTGTCGTTAGATTCGATCACATTGACCAATTGACCATAAACGTTGTAGACTTCTACACTGGTGATTACGATAATAGCATCGTTGACTGCCACGCTGACAATCTCAGTGGCCGGATTAGGATAGAGGTTTACACTCTTTTCAAGATAGGTCTGTACACCATTGTTGTTAGTCTCGAAGGTGACCGTGTTGGAAGGATCACTATTTAGGCCATTGTTGCAATGTGCTACCACATAAGCTTCGTAGTTGACGTTGGCCACCAAGTCGGTTAGGGTGTAGGTAGTGGTAGTTGCAATAGCGGTACTCCAAGTGCTTTCCGTAGTTTGACGGTAGTTAATCTGCCACTCGTTGGCCGTGTTGGCCTCCTGCTGCCAGGTCAAGGTCGCTTCGGTATGGTCAACGGTAGCAGCCAGGTTGGTAGGAGCAGGACAGGTCGGAGAGGTCGTGGTGGCGAAGGTTACCACGTTGGACGGATCACTATTGACACCATTGTTGCAGTGTGCTACTACATATGCTTCGTAAGAGGCATCCATAGCCAGGTTGGTGAGAGTGTAGGAGGTCGTCTGAACTGTGATGGTCTGATAGGTTCCACCAGTGGGACGGAAGTAGAGTTCCCACTCGTTGGCCGTATTCGGTTCTTGTGTCCATGAGAATGTGGCTGTGGAACCATCTACTGCCACTTGCAGGTTGCTCGGGGTAGGACAGTTTGGAGCAGCTAATGTGGTGAAGGTCTCAATGTCACTCCATTCACTTTGGCTAGCACCGCAGTTGGACTGTACTCTGACAGAATAGTTGGTTTCAGGGGTTAGGTTAGAGAGGGTCACAGAAGAAGTAGTTGCAGCTACTGTGCTCCAAGAGGAGCCGGTAGTCTCGCGATAAGCTACATTCCAGGCGCTCTCACTTCCACCAGCAGTCCAAGTTACGGATGCAGAGGAAGAGGTGATATCGCTGATCTGGATGTTAGTCGGCTCTTCGCACGGTATTTCAGCAATTACAATGTTGTCCACATAACCGACATTGTACGGGACGTTGGTGATATGCGGTGCCCATAATGCAATGATGCCGCCAGTGCCCGTGTAGTTGTCAAATGTTGTGGTGAAGGTGGAATAGCTCGTAGAAGTGACTTCGATGGTGTCCGTTGCCACAAAGGTGGAGATGTCTGTCACATCGCTCATCACACCAGCATACAGCAAGAAATGATAAGAGGAAGAGGTGGAGTATCCTCTTGCATCGAAGGTGAGCTGCAGAGTGTTCATAGGATAGGTGGTGGTGTTGATCTCAGGGAAGATGAGCACCTCGTCACCATAAGTGGAGCTGGTGTAGGTATAGAAGCGGATGGAGTTAGTACCAGACTGTGAATACGTGGAACTATTGTATACAATCGGATAACCTTGATAGGTGGTTGAAGAGCAGTTGTTGTAATAGTTCCAGCAGTTAGGCAGGTTGTTGGTAGTGCCACTGGTACTGCCAGCAGCCAAGTCGAAGTTCTCCTGATAAGGCAATGTGTTGATTGCATCGCACATGGTGCTGAAAGTCAATACTTGGGAGTAAATACTCTCATCATCCGCGCCACAGATTTGTTTTACATATACATCGTATGTGGTGTTCGCGGTAAGACCGGTCAGTGTAGCAGATGTGGATGTAGTATTGATGGTAGTTCCAGCAGTTGGGGAGAAACCGGTAGGACCATAGACAACATCCCAAGAGATGCCTAACGAATCTTCCACTTCCCATGCGATGGTCGCAGTGGTCTGTGAGAGGTCGGTAAGGTGAACATTGTCAGGTGCCTCGCAAGTCGGAATGTATTGGATCATCACATCATCCAAATAAAAACTGTTGGTTGTGCCTCTTTGAGAGACGAACGCAATCATACGGCCAGCGCCAGTGTAGGTGCTGAGGTCAATGTCGAATTCTTCCCAAGTGGATGTGGCTGACGGAGAAATCGTTGCAATCTCAGTGAAGGTAGAAATGTCGGTAATGTCTGTCATCACACCGACCTTCATCTCATAGGCTGCAGAGGTCTTGTACATGCGGAAACTGACTCGCAAGTCATTTATGTTAATGGACGGGTCGATGTTCGGTGCTGTAGCCAAAGTGTAAGAGGTGGAGGTTGAGTAGAAATAGAGTGCGCCAACACCGCTATAATGAGTAGTGCTTATGTAAGGATATTGAGTAGAGGTGATGTATGTGGTATATCTATCCCAACAGGTCGGGAAAGAACCGGAACCGGTGCCGTAGTCATCAAAAGTTTCAGTGTAAGGCAGAGAGTCAATCATCTCACATTCGGTGGTGAAGGTGGCGACGTTGGACCAATCACTAGTTTCGGTAGCAGAGCACAATGACTTCACATAGAAATCGTAAGAGGTAGCAGGATCTAAACCAGTAAGTGTGCAGTAAGGAGTACTTACCGTCATGGTTACACCACTAGTGTTCGGGAAGTAGCCGACAGGACCGACAGAGACAATCCACTCGGTCTCACTGTGACCAGGAGTCCATGAGACATCAGCCGTGGTTGTTGTTGCAGAGTCTACAACGAGGTTATGCGGCATTACACAGCCCGGAGCGTAGTCCACAGTAACATGGTCAACGTAACAGGTGGTGACTCCTTGAATACGGAAGGCGATGAATTTACCCGTGCCCGTGTAAGAGGTCAAAGGTACCGTAAAGCCATTCCAGACATCAGTACGCGGTTCGATGGTCTCAATCAACTCAAATGTAGAGGTGTCATTAGCATCTGTCATAATACCTACATCGAGATGATGTACACCCGTCATGGCAGCTTTGAATGCCAGGGAGAGTTGGAGACTTGACAAGTCTGCGTCAATTTCCGGCATCACAGCATATTCATATTTAGTTGCTGATGTGGAATAGAAATAGAGCGCGCCCGGCAATGTCAAACCCGTGGAAGCGGTAGTACTGTAGATGTAAGGATAGTTGCTGTTGTTTGTGATCTTTGTCCAGCAGTCAGGGAAGGCAGTGGTACCAGTGCCATAAGTGTCAAAGTCTTCAGTAAATGGTAATGTGGTGACGGGGGTACAAGAGGTTGAGAAGGAGACCTCAGACCATGCGGTGTTGCCATCTGAGCAGTTTGCTCTGACATAAACTTCATAATCGGTGTTGGGATCCAGACCTGTAAGGTCGTAGGAGAGGTCGCCCAACGTAAGAACTTGTGCCGTTGTCATGTCGAAACCGGCAGGACCGTAAACTAACTCCCACGAAGTGATGCTACTCGGTGATGCCCAGCTGACAGTTGCGGAGGTGGAGAGAATGTTGGAGACAGTCACCTGTTGCGGCGGGAAGCAGTCAGGTGCATAGTCCAAGACGATATCATCAACGTACATGGTGCTTGCAACGCCTTCGTCAGAGCGGATGGCGATGAAACGGCCATTTCCAGTATAACCAGTGAAATAGATGGTGTCTGGCTCGAATACATTTAACTCAGTCGGGGTGATACGTTTGATAAACTGGAAGGTGGAAGGATCGTAAGGATTGGTCATCACACCTACTTCCAAGTAATAAGTGGCAGTACCCTTTCTCATCTGCAGAGAGAGCATCAGAGAGTTGATGTTGATAGAGGCATCAATTTCTGGCAATGCACCATAGCAATAAGTAGCAGTGGATGAGTAGAAATAGAGGCCACGAGAAGAGTTGTTGCCAGTAGTGCTGATATATGGATAATTTGAGGTGGCGTTGGTGGTACGCATCCAGCAGTCTGGATAGGATGCTGTACCAGTGGTGGTGTAAGACTCGAAATTCTCGGAGTAAGGAATCGTGGTAAGTGCTACACACAAGGTGGTGAATGTGACAGGCATTGTCCATTCACTTGTCTCGCTACCACAGTCAGCCTGAACCATCACCTGATAGGTGGTGTTGGCATCCAGACCGGAGAACTGGTAGAAGGTATCGGATACGCTGTAGGCATAAGTCCAAACGGAGTCGGTCTCTGGCATATAAGCAATGTTCCAACTGGTTTCATCACCGACAGGAGTCCAGGAGATGGTCACACCGTTTTGTACATATCCACCAATGGTCACATCAACAGGACGGAAACAGGTGGGGATGAGGTCGATGACGACATCGTCAACATAGAGGTAGTTGGCAGAACTGCCGGAACCGCTGCGGAAAGCGAAGTGGCGTGCGTTGCCAGTATAGTTCGGGAATGAGAGATCGAAAGCCTCCCAAGTGCTGGTGGCAGAAGGTGTGACAGTGTCCAGCGGAACAAAAGTGGCGATGGAATCGGGATCACTCATCACACCGACAATCAATTGGTGAGCAGCAGAGGTCTTGCGCAACATGAAGGAGATCTGCAACTGGTTCAGACTGTAGGTGCTGTCAATCTCAGGAGATGCGGCAACAGAGTAGTATGAACTGCTAGCGTACATGTAAACGGAACCAACGCCAGAGTAGTGGGTGGTGTTAATATAAGGGTATGTGGTGAGACCAGTGGAGGTGTAGGCTGTCCAGCAGTCTGCCATGTGGCTGGTGCCAGTACCATAGGAGTCAAAACCTTCATAATATGGGAAGGTGGAGATGATGCCACAGCTGGTGTTACCTTTGCGGATGTCACTCCAAGCACTCTGGGAACCGTCACCACAAAGGGCACTCACCTGGAATTCGTAAGTGGTGTTAGGCACTAGGTTCGTCACAACAACAAAGGTGTCGGTGACATTGAGGCTCTGCCATGTGTCTTCGTAGGCGTTCTTGTATTGAACCTCATAGGTGCAGTTGATGTTGTCGCTTTGCCATGAAACAGTCAGGCTGTTGGTTTGCGGATCGGAGGTGGTCACATTGTAAGGTCTTTGGCAGGTAGGAATATAGTCAACAACAACGTCATCAATATAGATGGTGTTGGTGGCAGAGAATCCGGTGTAGAAAGTGATGTAACGGCCGGTTCCGGTATAGTTGGCAAGAGAGATGTCGTAAGATTGCCATGTGCCGGTTACGTCAGAGTTGATGGTGTCCAGAGCCACAAATGTGGAAGGATCCGTGGGATCTGTCATCACACCTACAGCAAATTTATAAGCGAGAGAAGCCTTGTAGGCTTTGAAAGAGATTTGGATATCCTGCATGTTGATGGAGTTGTCAATGCCAGGCAGGGAGGCTCCGCCATAGTGAGCAGAGGTGTTGTACAAATAGAGGGCCCCCACGCCGCTATAGTGTTGTGAACTGCTGACATACGGGTAGGTGGCGGTGGTCAGTGTGTGGAATTTGGTGAAACAGGTCGGGAATGACCCTGAGCCAGTGCCGTAAGTGTCAAATTCCTCAGTGTAAGGCAGTGTGGCAATAGGCAGACAGAAGGTCTGGAAGGTTGCAATGTCGGACCAGTAGCTGACAGTGCCGTCAGAACAGTTGCTGTTCACGCGCAGTTGATAGCTGCTGCCGTCCAAGAGACCTGTCAATGTGTAGGTGGTATCTGTGATGTAGTCCACAGATGTCCAGATGCTGTCGTTTTCCTGTTTGTACTCCAGATTGAAAGTGCTCACGTTCTCAACGGAAGACCAGGAGATAATGGCCGAGTTGGTCGTGATACTATCAATGGTGACATCAGTGGGAGCAGAGCATGTTTGGATGACGTTCACAATCAAGTTATCCATATACATGTAGGTGGCAGTTCCGGGCAGTGTCATGAAAGCAATATGTTTGCCCGTTCCGGTGTATGATGCGAAAGATATTGAGAAGGTCTCCCATGTAGAGGTGGCGGAAGGAGTTACGGTGTCCATTGCCACGAAAGTGCTGATATCAGATGGATCGGTTACAGCACCAACAACAAGCGTGTAGTTTGCAGAACTCTTACGCAGTTTGAAGGTTGCTTCTAGAGTGTTGAGGCTGGCATTGATTTTCGGAGTCACAGCCCATGTGGGAGTGGCAGAGGGACCATAGAAATACATGGATCCCGGAGAAGAGTAGTTGGTGGTGCTGATGTAGGGATATTGGGTTGTGCCAGATGTATAACCACCTCTGTACCAACAATCTGCGAAAGCGCTTGAGCCTGTACCATAGGTGTCGAAACTCTCCTCGTAAGGGATGTTGACGCCTGGACAGGATGTCGAGAATGTCAGCTCTTCTGTTTTCCATGTGCTCTCATCGCCATAACCACAGTCGGCTTGAACCTTGAAGGTGAGGGTGTAATCGGTGGAGGATGTCAGGTTCTGGATAACATAGAAGGTGTCGGTAAGGCCATATAATGTGGTGTAATCCGTCTCGTCGGAGAACTTGTAGGAGATGTTCCATAGTGTCTCGTTGCCTCCCGGAGACCAGGAGATGGTTACGTTATCTTCATCTGGAGATGTGGCAATGTCAGACGGGCGTTCACAGGTGGGGATTAACTCCAAGACGAAGTCGTCGATGTACATGCCCGTTGAACTGCCAACGTCACCAGCTTTGAAAGCGATGTAATGGTCGTTACCCGTATATTGGTCGAAGTCCACGTTGAAGGCTTCCCAGACTGATACTGTTGAAGGAGAGAGGGTATCGTAAGGGTGGAAAGTGGAGCCATCGCTAGGATTTGTGATGGTACCAATAATGATTTTATAATTGGCGCTGCCCTTTCTCAACATCATAGATGCACGTAAAGTATTGATGTTGATGTTGGAATCGATCATGGGTGTGCTGGCGATATCGTAATATGCTGTGCTAGCATAAAAATAGAGAGATGCTGGAGGGGAGTAGTTGTAGGTAGCATAACAATAGGGGTAGGTTGTAGTTGTGCCGCTATAGAATTTTGTCCAGCAGGACGGGAAGGTACCTGTGCCCGTGCCATAATCGTCAAAGCTTTCTTCGTATGGCAGAGTGAAGATGGTGCAGGGGTCATTAAGTGTGTAGACGCATGCGGGCGTGGAGGAAGCGGTGCTGCCTGTGGAGTAGACAGCTTCTACCGTGTAGCAATACTCGGTCTCCATTTGCAGACCTTCGTCCGTGTAGGAGAAGTCTTCGATAAGACTGGTGTTGAGTTGTACATTGTCGCGATAGATGTTGAAACCGCTCAGGTTTTCATCTGCGAAGGTACCTTTAACGATGAAAGGAACGCCCAATTGTTCGAGGGAAGTGCCGTCATACCAAGCGTTCCAAACGCCTTGTACCAGCTGGATACCATTACCGGTGCTGACCTCGCCCAAGATACTGACGGGCGGGCACCAAGGGCCGCTGGTAAGAGAGCCGTTCATAGAGACGGTCACCCAGTAGGTGCCAGCAGGAAGTGTGGTGTCAATGGCGGCAGTCACTCGCATGATAGGACGAGTCGTGTCTGTCAAAGCTGTGGCGGATGTACGGTAGATACCAGTCCAATCTGTGGAGGTCATGACACTGTTTAAGCCGGATGTCCAAATAGGTACAGAAGTACTGTCAACAGGTTCTGAATCAAAGATGGATACATAGGCACCTGTAATCGTGGAGGTGGTTGTTGATCCAGTTTGATAGGCATAGAAGTCAATAGTGGAGATGTGTGCCGCTGCGGGCAGGGTGAAGTCATCACCAACTTTGAATTTAGCAGCTTCGTTGATGTTGCGGCCCCAAGTGTTCTGACCGCCGTACAAGCAGCTTACATCATTGCCTTGATATCCGCCGCCAGGATAAATAACCATCTGCGACTGATTCCATAAATTGATACGTAAAGGCTGGGTGGTGCCCGACGGGGTGTCCCAGGTGACTAGCACAGACTCATGAGACAGAGCCGTTGCTGTCACATTGCTCGGAGGATTCTGCTGCGCCAGCAACGCTGTGCAACCGATTGCCATCCAAAAAAGGACAAGAGCATAAATCTTATTTTTCATAATAGTATTGTTTTGATTATTAATAGATTAGGAGATTCTCTTGTGAAAAACTGATAGCAAAAGTATAATTTTTTTTTGTATCTTTTTGATTAAAAATGCATTTCAAGTATTTTTGTATAATTTTTCAAGATAAATAATAGCATCTTTCTTTGGCAAGATTTTTGCAATAAAAAAACTGCTTTTGAGACTGTATTTTAAATAAGCCTGAAAGAGTGAATTAAAAAAAGTAAGTAATTGAAATCCAAATAGATATGAACGAAGAAGTAAAAGACAATGTAAATAAGGAAGAGATTCCAGAAACGGAACCAACAAATTCTACAGAAAATACTGAACCTGCTGAAAACATAGTAACAGAGCCAGAAAAGAGTGAGGAACCCGAAGAAAAGAAGGGCAAGTCGTTTTTCTCCAGGAAAAATAATAAAGAAAAGCAGAAGATTGAGGAATTAGAGGCGGAAATTGAGAAGTTGAAAGCAGAAAAAGCCGAAATCAATGATCGTTTTCTGCGTCTCTATTCCGAATTTGATAATTATAAAAAACGTGTCAACAAAGAGAAACTTGACTTGATTTCTACTGCCTCTGAGAAGGTGATTTTGAGTGTGCTTCCTATCATGGATGATTTTGAGCGTGCTATTGGTGCCAACGAGAAGGCAGAGGATATCGCTGCAGTAAAAGAGGGTTTCAAGCTCATTTACAATAAGATGCAGCAGATGTTATCTCGTCTCAATGTTACGGAGATTGAGGCTGTTGGCCATGAGTTTGACACAGATGTTCATGAGGCTGTCACCCATTTTCCGGTTGAGAAAGAGGAGGACAAAGGCAAGGTGATTGACGTGACGGAAAAGGGTTATAAGCTGGCAGACAAGGTGATCCGCTATGCCAAAGTGGTTGTGGGTCAGTAAAAGAAAGGAGACATTATGGCAGAGAAAAGAGATTATTACGAGGTGCTTGGGGTTTCAAAGGAAGCCTCAGCAGATGAGATAAAGAAGGCCTATCGGAAGAAGGCCATGCAGTACCATCCCGACCGCAACCCTGGCGACAAGGAGGCGGAGGAGAAGTTTAAAGAGGCTGCCGAAGCGTATGATGTCCTGAGTAATCCGGACAAAAAGGCACGTTACGATCAATTTGGTCATGCCGGCATGGGCGGTGCTGCCACAGACTTCTCTGGGGCCAACATCAATGACATTTTCAGCCACTTTGCCGATATTTTTGGTGGCGGTTTTGGAGGTGGCTTTGGTGGTGGTTTCAACATTGGCGACCTTTTTGGAGGTGGTGGCAGCGGGACAGGCAAGCGCGTGCGTCGCGGCACCAATATCCGTATTAAGGTTAAAATGACCCTTGAAGAGGTGGCTACTGTTACCGAGAAAAAGCTGAAAATCAACAAATATGTGGCTTGTGCCCACTGTAACGGCACGGGTGCTAAAGATGAGCATAGCAAGGAGACCTGCCCAACCTGTCATGGTCGTGGTCAGGTGATGCAGCAACAGCGCTCTATGTTCGGTGTAATCCAGCAGGTGTCGGAGTGTCCGAACTGTAACGGTACCGGTGAGATTATAAAGGATAAGTGTCCTCATTGTCATGGCAACGGCATTGTGAAGGGTGAGGAGGTGGTACAAGTTTCCATACCTGCTGGTGTGGACAACGGCATGCAGCTCACCCTGCGCGGAAAGGGTAACGCAGCACCCAACGGCGGTGTAAACGGCGATCTGCTCGTGGCTATTGAGGTGGCCGACCACGACATCTTCGAGCGTGACGGCAATAACCTCTACCTGAACTATCATATCAGTATCCCGCAGGCTGCCCTCGGTGCCTCTGTGGAGATTCCGACGCTGACAGGTAAGGTCAAAATCAAAATCCCCGCAGGCACCCAAAGCGGTCAGATCATGCGTCTCCAAGGCAAAGGTCTTCCCGAAGTCAACAGCAATATTGTGGGCGACCTCATCGTGAACATCAACGTATGGACGCCCAAGAGCTTGACCCGTGAGGAGAAGGAGATGCTGGAGAAACTCAGCACCCACGATAACTTCGTGCCCAAGCCCGGTAAGAATGAACGCAGCGTCTTTAACCGAGTAAGGCAATTCTTCAGAGACTAATTTCTGAAACAAATAGATTTATGTAGGCTGGCTTCATGTCAGCCTATTTTATTATTTGTCTCGTCGTGATGCTCAATCCTCATTTTGTTCAAATCGGAAATAGTTTTATCTTTGCGCTCTAAAATTCGTACAAAATGAGACAATGGATAACCTTCTGCTGGTGCCTTTTTGTTGTTATAGGTCTTTCAGCACAAGTTCAGAATAAAGCAACTGTTGAAACAGCATCCGGGGGAGAATCAATCTATATTAATGCTCCAGATTTTTCTTTTCGCGATGTATCGCTGCCGATGGAACAACGGGTGGATATTCTATTGAAGCAGTTGACTTTGGATGAGAAATTGGGCATGATGGAGCACCAGAATCCTGCTGTCGAGCGTCTCGGCATCCCTGCTTATAGTTGGTGGAGCGAGGCACTGCACGGAGTGGCCCGCAATGGCTACGCAACAGTCTATCCAGAGCCCATCGGCATCGCCGCCACCTTTGATGTCCCTGCAGTAAAACAGATGTTCTCCTATATCGCAGAGGAGGGCCGTTGGAAATTCGAGGAGGCTCAGCGCGACAAGGAGTATGGCGACAATAAGGGTATCTCCTTCTTCACCCCTAATATTAACATTTTCCGTGATCCACGCTGGGGTCGGGGCATGGAGACCTACGGCGAGGATCCCTACCTGACTGCTCAGATGGGAAAAGCCTGCGTGCAAGGTCTTCAGGGCGAGGACCCCGTCTATTTCACATCCTTGGCTTGTGCCAAACATTTCGCTGTCCACAGCGGTCCAGAATCCATCCGCCACTCTTTTGATGTGTCGGTATCGCCCCGCGATTTGTGGACTACCTATCTACCTGCCTTCGAGACACTTGTTAAGGAGACTAACGTGCAGCAGGTGATGTGTGGCTATAATCGCCTTGACGGTGAGCCGTGCTGCACCAATCAGCATCTGTTGGTTCAGATTCTGAAAGAACAATGGGGTTATGATGGTCTTTTCGTCACAGACTGCTGGGCACTCAACGATGCTTGGGAGCGTGACACGGTAATTCTACGGCATGAGACCTATCCCACAGCTGCTGATGCCGCTGCTGCAGCCTTCGGTTCCGTTATAGACCTTGAATGTGGCAGCGGATTACCCGCACTTAAAGAGGCAGTAGAGTTGGGTTATATTGATGAAAGTGTCATCGATGAGCATGTCCGCAAAATCCTCACTACCCGTATGCGCCTGGGGCTCTTTTCTGAAGAGGAGATGTATCGCTGGAAAGGTGGTAAAGATGTTGAGGTCGAGCCTCTTGACTATACAGGTATGTCTTATCAAATAGCACGCGAGAGCATGGTTTTGTTGCAGAATAAAAACAATATCCTGCCCCTCGATCCATCAAAATACAAGCGTATTGCTGTTGTCGGTCCAAATGCTGCCAACGATACAATGATGTGGGGAAACTATAATGGAACCCCTTATAATACCTGTACTATTCTCGAAGGTATCCAGAATTATGTGAAGAAAAATCACGGTCCGTCCGTCTATTTTGACGAAGCATGTCATCATGCTGATGGTTTATATAAGTTGCCTGCTAATTTTGATAAGAAGATTGCCCAGTGTGATTTAATTATCTTTGTGGGTGGTCTTTCTCCCAAATTGGAAGGCGAGCAGTTAGACGTGGATGTGGACGGCTTCCTCGGTGGAGACAGAACATCCATAGAACTTCCACGTATCCAGAATGGAATGTTGCGTAAACTCAAAGAAACTGGCAAACCAGTCATTTTGGTGTTGAATACAGGCAGTGCCATTGCTTTGGATTGGGAGGATGAGAATCTCGATGCTATCTTGTGTGCCTGGTATCCAGGCGAAGCTGGCGGCCAGGCAGTGGCAGACATTCTCTTCGGTGAATATAATCCTTCCGGCCGTTTGCCCGTGACTTTCTATAGCTCAAAAAACAACTTGCCTCCCTTCGATAACTACGACATGCATGACCGCACCTACCGTTTCATGACGGAGAAACCGCTCTATCCTTTTGGTTATGGACTCAGTTATTCTAAATTTTCATATTCAGGTTGTGAGTTTAATGTAGACGAGCGTCGATTCACCTGCACTGTCACCAATGAGTCCAATCGTCCTGGTGATGAGGTGGTTCAAGTATATCTGAAGAATCCGCAAGATCCCGAGGGTCCTATTAAGACCCTAGTGGGCTTTGAGCGTGTTAAACTTGGCTCTAATATGTCGGAGACGGTCTCCTTTATTATTGATGAAAAATTCTTCCAGTCTTTCAATGATAAAGATCAGACCTTTGAATTTCGTCCCGGCACCTTTTACATCATGGTTGGTGACCAGACGATAGAGGTACACATTTAGGAGTTAATTCTGCCCAAAGTTTTTATTTGGATTTTTTTCTTAATTCCGCTATTTTTTTCAACAGTGGAATACGGGAAATTGACACTAGAGGGATGGGGTAGGCCTCACCTCCGAAACTGTGGTACATGCGCGCCACATTGGGGTTGATGGAACCGTTGAAGTCCAGTGTCCGTTCTTGTTCGGCATACAGACGGATGACGTTGTCGAGCAGGAGAAATATCGGTTTATGTTCAGCATAATTGTTGTCGCGACCGGAAAACCAGAACCATATGCGCTGATGGTCGAGCACAAAGAGGGCTCCGGCAATGAGTTTTCCGTCATTGGTATGTGCTCCCGCAGTCAGCAGGTAGCCCTGAGCCTGCAGCATTTCTGCCACTTTTTGTAACCGATGGTAATCTTCATCTTGAAAATTGACCGCTGCTTCACGCCCACGGTTTTCACGAAACAATCCAATGGTCTCAGAGATAATAGGTTCGTTAAAGCAGATGGTCGTATTTTGCTGTATGGCATCTCGGACATTGCGTCGTGTGTTCTGCGCATATCGGGCCGACATGTTCTCATAGGTTTGCTCAAGAGACATCTGATGAGACTGCAATTGCATTGTTGTCTGGTTTGTCTCGTTGGCAAAGTTCAAGATTAAGTCGGCTTGGATATATTTTTTGGGTATGACTTGCAAAAACTCAGCAGTTTGTTCGTCCGTAACCTTATAAGGTGCGAAGATGCCCATTTGAGGGAGGAAAAATGGCGTGTATATGTAGGGGATACACCACTTCGCTCTTACAGGTAGTGGCATCACAGCCTCATAGTCGTTCTTGACGAGTGCGTGCCAAGTGTCGGGAACGGTGAGTGCTTGCAAAAGATCATAATGAGCAAAGAGGGTGGAAAATTTTGCATTTTCCACCGCTTGATCCCATTTGACTTTATCGATTTCTTTATTTTTGATGAAACGGATCATATAAAATGCTCGGCGATACGTTTCATTTCTGAAGAGACATTGTTGTTTTCGTAGAGAATGCCGTAGATGGTCTCCACGATAGGGATAGAAGCCTTTTGTGTCTTGTTGATCTCGTGAATACAACGGCATGCGGTGTATCCTTCCGACACCATGCGTAATTCCATCAACGACACGCGCACTGAGAGGCCGTGTCCAATCATGATACCGAATAGACGGTTACGGCTGTAGGTGGAATAGGCTGTTACCAGCAAGTCGCCAAGATAAACGGAGTCTGAGATGTGACGATTATCGTTAGGGTAAACGTGTGACACAAAATATTTCATCTCCTTAACGCAATTGGCCACATATGCAGCTATGAAGTTGTCGCCGTAGCCTAGACCACTGTAGATGCCAGCACCGAGAGCGTAGATGTTTTTTAACACGATGGAGAGTTCGGCACCCAGCAGGTCATTGGAGACGGAAGCGCGGCAGTAGCGGTTGGTGAAGAACTTTGCCACGATGCCAGCTAAATCATTGTTTAGAGATGCAGCTGTAAGGTAGGTAAACTTCTCTTGCGCAATCTCTTCTGCGTGCGACGGGCCACTGATCAGGCAGAGATTCTCAACTGGCACGTTGAACTGCGTTTGCATATAATCGCTGATCAACTGCATAGTTTCAGGAACGATACCTTTTACAGCTAATATGATTTTCTTCTTATGAAGTTGGCTTCTCTTTTGTAGCGGTTCTAATGTCTTGTGCAGATAAGCCGAAGGCGTGACGATAATGACATAGTCGGATTTGGAGACCACCGAGCGAATGTCGGTGCTCACCTTGACTTCGTCTGGGTTGATGAAGACGGAGCTAAGATATTTTGGGTTGTGGCCATATTTGGAGATGCCTTCCGCAACTTCTTCTTCGCGTACCCACCAGTGGATGTGTTCCAAATTGGCCGATATAATTTTGATGATGGCGGTTGCCCAACTGCCACCTCCGATGACCGCTACACGGTAACGCAAACGGGTCTTTTTGCTACGCGGCATAATCGGAGAATAATCTAAATTCGCCATTATAATTTTTAACTTTTTTTAAGGCAGCAAAAATAATAAATTTGCGACTACAAAAAAAGAAAAAATCTTAATAAAACTAAATTTATGATTTTTCGCCAGCAGATGAGGCGAAAGAGAGTTTATAGATGTGTTCGGGTATAGTGGTACTGAGCGTCCAACTCTTTCTCTCTTTGAACATCGAAAATTCGTCTCAATCCAGTAGCTTTAACTTTGGCGGGTGCTCCAGCCAACAGGCAGTATGGTTCACAATTAGAGAAATCTTTGTTAACTAGACTGTTGGAAGCGACAACAGTCCAGGAGGCTATCTTTGCTCCTTTAGAGATGGTGGTGCGGTTTCCAACCCATATGTTGTCACCCAGAATGATAGGTTCGGTCAGTTTTGGGATGGCGTTATCCTTCTCTATTTGTTCAATATAGTGGAATGAAGAGTCCATAATTTGTGCATCCCAAGCTATCCGGACGTTTTTGCCAAGTGTGATTTGTTCGAAACACAAAATTCTCAAGTTGGTCCCGAAAATCTCTTCGTTGCCACCGATAGTCAGGGTGGCGTTGTCGGCAATAAGAAGATAGGAACCCATCATAAAACGTGTATTACCCTGGATGACTAAAGTACCTCTGATATTCCAAATAGTACGTTGCACGCTGGTAGCAATGTAATAGTCGTTTTTGCCGATCTTTACCATACCTGGATGAATCTCTCCATTGGTGTCCAAGACAATCTTTCCCTTCTTGCTTCTCATTGTCATTTGCCCATAGATGAAGAAAGGCAGTTTGACAGCCTGCTTGAATGGTAACATCTTGAAGTTGAACCAGAGCGTATAGAAAATATTCGTTTTGAGGAAAGTTCTCAGCAGTCCCATATATAATCAGATTAAGTTTTACAAAAAATGTTAATGTTTTTGATTTTGTTTGCGTGCATTCCAGCGTTCGAGTATAATTTCTTTGTAGGTCAAGTAACCTTCAAAACGACCGAGATGAGAGATAAGTAGGTATAAACCACCAAAAAGGATAATTTGGATTACCATCAGGAGATATTGGTTGATGGGTAGAATTTGGCCGAGGAAGAAGAGTCCAGCGCCGATCAGCAGCGAGGTGATATAGTAACCACCAACGTCTTTCATCTGAGCCCAAATACCATAGTTGATGAGTCTCTTATTGACTGCTGCATTGATAAAGAAGCAGATATAGCCCACGGAAGCTATGGCCCACAGCAATCCATAGATGCCATATTGGAAACCTAAGATGATAAGTCCTATGCCAATAACTCGCTTGCTAAGCTGAACAATCAGATAGATGCCACTTCTTCCAAGGGATTTTATCACATTGGTGTTCAATGTGTTCAATGTGTATATCATGCTTGACAGACAAAGAATGCGAAAGTAGTTTATGGATGTATCCCATTGCATACCGTATAACAACCGAATCAAAGGTTGTGCAATTACGATGAGCAAGGCAAAAAGCGGCATATTGAGATAGGTGATGGACTTGGTAGTCTTTCTCAGAGAGTTTTTTAGATGTTCTTTGTCGTCTTGCAGCGATGAGAAAGCGGGGAAGGAGACATCATTCACAATGGAGGAGAGAGCACTGGTGGGAATCTCTTCCAGTTTTCGGGCTTGTGAGTAATAGCCTAAGTCTTTTGCTGAGTACCATTTGCCAATGATGAAACTTTGTAGGTTTGTGTAGATAGATTCTACGAGAGACGAGAGGAGCATCAAGCCGCCGAAGCTGAACAGTTCTTTGAGAGAGGTGAAGCTGAACTCGAGAGTGGGGCGCCAGGAGCTCATGCCCCACAACAATAAAACGCTGATGAATGCAGATGCTAGAGACGAGGCGACCAAACTCCAGATGCCAAATCCGAGAAAGGCCATGGTTATGGAGACTATCGTACCGCCTAATGTTGCCAGGATATTTCGGGTCGACAACTCCTTAAATCGCATCTGCTTCTGAAGCTGGTTGGATTGAACCATGGAGAATGGCAAAATCAGAAGTGCTATACTCTGCACGCGTAGGACGTTTTGCAGTTGTGGCATGTCGTACATGCAGGCGATGGCTGGAGCGGTAAAGAAGAGCAGCAGATAGAAGAGTATGGCCATCGCGATGTTCCAATAGAAGACCGTGGTGTAGTCAATGTGGGTAGGTTCTTTTTTTTGAATCAGGGCAGCGCCGAAACCGCCAGTGACAAAGATGCTGGAGATGGAAACGAAGACGTAGAGCATGGCAACGCAGCCAAAGTCTTCGGGCATCAGCAGTCGAGCCAGTACCATATTGGTAATGAATGAGATACCCAAGGCACCGATTTTTCCGATGCCTGCCCAGATCATTCCCGATATGGTTCTGTTTTTCAGACTCTCCTGCATAGGCATTTTCTATTTTTCGATGGCGAGCATGATCTCCTGCGGAGAGACGTGCTCTTTGCCAAGAAGATATTCGATGCTGCGGGCCTCTGAACGTAAATCTTTTTGTATCAATGCGGAAGCTAAGGTGATTATAGAGTCAGCAATAGAAGTTTCCACGCCCACAACTCGTCCAATGGAGGTGTACAGGCCCAAACCCATAGGCACATCTTCTGTCAGATAGCGATGGTGGATAGTGGATGGTCCTTTGTTTGCTGCGTTGGAGAAGGAGCGGAAGACCTCCATAGCATCAATTGAAAGGTCCTCTTCATTACGCCATTTAGCTGCCTCAAAGTAGTTGAGCGGCTCGCATCCGAATGCTTCCAGCACTTTGTTCTTTTGCTCGTCAAATGCATGAATGACATTGATAACAGACTCGGTGAAAGCTTCTTTGTACATCCAGAACTCGCCGCCGCTGTGTTCAATGCGAGAGGCGGAGAAGACAATGCCAATGGGATGTACAATCATGTTTGGGTTGTGGATGGCCGACTCCAAGATGTTATTTCGAGTATATTTTGTGTTGTCAAACATCTTGGAGAATACAGACAATACTCGTTCTGTGGCTGCTACCGGTAACACGGAAATGGCGTTACGCGGATTGTAAAAAGTAACATGTACATAGAGTTGATCCACAATACGACCGTTGTATGCTGTCGTTTCCCATTCGCTATAAATAACCTCTTTCTGGATATATTTTTTGAAGATAAGGCTTCCCATATAGCCAGGGATAAGCGCAATAATCTGTCCATCACGTACATAAGGAGCTATCATTTGGGCAATATGCTCATGTTGTGAGGTGGTAGTCATCACCATGATGAGATCGGCAAAACCAACAGCCTGTTCTACATCGCGGGTAATGAGATCCGGTTTGGCAAAAAAGTGCTTACTATGGTCAGTTTCGTCAATGACATTGAAACCGCCGACCTCCAACATAGAGCTGAAGAATTCAGTCTGTGTGACAGAAGAAGTCTTCAAAAGACAGACGGACACGTTTCTTTCAATAAGTTTGGCGGCGTGCACCATGCCGGCATTGCCACATCCTATGATGGTTACTTTCATTATGCTATATTTAGTTACGAAAAAGAGCAGATTATAGTTCTGGCATCATCTCATAGACCAGTTTAATCATTTTCGGTTCGGCGGATTTGGCGGCGGCAAGCACCTCTTCGTGGGTGGCTTCCATTATTTGGCCGACAACACCCAAGTCAGTGATTACAGAGAAGGCAAAGATTTCCATGCCTCTATAGGCACCGATGATAGCTTCCGGTACTGTGGACATACCCACAGCATCAGCTCCTAAGATATAGTAAGCCTTGTATTCGGACGGAGTTTCAAAGCAAGGACCAGTGACACCGATATAGACACCCTCCTGCAGATGGATGTCGTTTTCTTTGGCTTTTTGATGAGCCAGTTTTCTCAATCTTTTGGAATATACCTCGCTCATATTCGGGAAACGAGGACCGAGGCTGTCGTCGTTAGGTCCGAGCAACGGGTTGGTACCAAAGAAGTTGATATGATCGCGGATCACCATGATATCGCCTACTTGGAAAGAGGGGTTCATACCACCAGCTGCATTCGAAAGAATTAAAGTTTTGATACCTAATCCGGCAAATACCATTTCGGGATATGTGACAGTTTCCATAGGATAACCCTCGTAGTAGTGGAAACGGCCGCTCAGCACAAGGACATCTACATTGTTGATTTTGCCAAACATAAGCGCGCCTTTGTGTCCTTTGACAGTTGAAACGGGGAAGTTGGGAATCTCTTTATAGGGAATCTCGTCGACAACTTCCATACTTTTGGTGAGTCCGCCCAGTCCAGAACCGAGCACAATGGCAACTTTTGGTTTTATTGTCATTCTTTTCTGCAGAAATTCGATAGTTTTCTGCAATTTTTCATAGTTTTCTTTTATCATAGCTTTTGAATTATCTGGTTAAACAATCGTTGTTCTTCTTCAAATAGAAATTGTACAGAGATCGGAATGATGAAAATCGGGAGCGAAGATACGTTTTTTTTCAATACATCTTCTTGCATACGCATCCAGTCTTTCTCAGTGGTCATGACAACATGTTCATTTGTGCGTAGTTGTTCAAGCTCGGTGGCCGTATATCGATGATGGTCAGGATATTTGATATGGTCTTTGATAGTGTAGTGCTCTCTAAGGTAGTCAGCTAGTGGTTGTGAGTGCCCGATACCGGTTACGAGGAGAATATCCTTGATATTTTCTACGGGTATTTTTCGGGCAGCGCTAGTCACGGGAATAGGCTCTTGGTGTCGGTATGAGGTGAAGAAGAGCGGTTGTTCTTCTTTCAGTCCCAGTTTTTTGCGCCACACATCTTTTTGAATTTCTTCAGGTAAAGCTGTGGTCTTGGTGACGATGACCATATCAGCGTCTTCAACTGCGGAAGGGAACTCGCGGAGTCGTCCGGCGGGCATGGGGTAGTCTTTAAAATAGGGCCATGGGAACTCGGTGAGCACGATGTTGAGATCGGATTTTAGGGAGAGGTGTTGGTAAGCATCATCAAGGACCACAATATCAGTTTTTGGAGCATCTTGGCAGAGCATTCGGATGCCTTCAAGTCGGTTTCCGTCTACAGCCATGGGCATGTCGGGATATACGGTGTGCAACAGTAGAGGCTCATCGCCGATGAGTGATGCGGACAGCTGGTTTTCTGGGATGTTGTTAGCGAAGACATAGCCTTTGGACTTGCGTCCGTAGCCGCGGCTGAGTAGGGCAGGGTGGTGATCTTTTTGAAGTAGAGAAAGCACATACTCCACGTGTGGTGTCTTGCCTGTACCTCCGACGGCTAGGTTGCCGACACAGATGGCGGGCACCTCAGCACGATGTGAGCGGAAGATCTGTCGGCGGTAACACCAGCGACGAAACCGGACTATCTGTCCGAACAGCCATCCGAATGGTATCAGTAGGTACCGGACTCTACGAGGTATGTGTATCCTGTTGACTCTCATTCGTTTTCGGTTTTTTCCTGAGCACTCTCTTTGTCTTTGTCGGCATTGGCGCGGGCTAAACGCGCGGTCTTGGCCTTTTCAGCCTGCTCGTTTTCAAAAGCCTCATAACGTGTGATGATCTTGGTTACTAGATGGTGGCGTACCACATCTTTGGTATCCATATAGATGAAGTCGATACCCGGCACACCGCGCAATATACGGTCGGCCTGAATGAGTCCCGACTGTTGGTTTTTTGGAAGGTCTATCTGGGTTATATCACCGGTAATGAAGAACTTAGCATTTTTGCCCATACGAGTCAGGAACATCTTTAACTGGGCGGATGTGGCATTCTGTGCCTCGTCGAGGATGACATAGGCATTATCCAGAGTACGGCCGCGCATGAAAGCTAACGGTGCAATCTCAATAACTTTATCTTCCATGTAACTCATCAATTTCTGCATGGGCATCATATCCCAGAGGGCATCATAAAGAGGTTGCAGGTAAGGATCCAGTTTGTCGCGGAGGTCACCAGGTAGGAAGCCAAGGTTTTCGCCAGCTTCCACCGCCGGTCTCGTCAGGATGATGCGTCGTATCTGCTTGTTTTTCAGAGCGCGAACGGCCAAAGCCACGGCTGTATAAGTCTTACCAGTACCGGCAGGTCCTACCACGAAGACCATATCATTCTTTTCAGCGCTATCTACTAATCGTTTCTGGTTTGGAGTGATAGCCTTGATGGCTTTACCTTCACGTCCGTATAGGATTACGCCACGGTCACCGCTGTTGAGACGATAGAAGCTGTCGTCTTCCAACGCCGTGATATTGAGAATATCGGTTTCTGTTAGTTTTCCAAATTCTTCTAAATGACTCTCTAGCAGATGGATTCTGTTCTCAAAGAGTTCCACTTCACTATCCTCTCCAATGGCTTTCAGAGTGTTGCCACGAGCCACTATTTTCAGTTTTGAGAAGATGTGGGATAAGAGGTCAACATTAGCATTTTGAGAACCGAAAAGACCCACCACCATGGAGGGTTCTATCTCTATTATTTTTTCCATATTCTATTCTACTACAAGATATTCCAGCGGATTGACGGGGAATCCGTTGTACCATAATTCAAAATGCAGGTGTTTGTTTTTACCACCTTTGGAGGTAGTAGTGCCCATTGTGGCAATCGGGGTGCCTGCAGATACCCTTGCACCGGTCTGTTTCAACAGAGATGCGTTGTGTTTGTAAATGGAGATGAGGTTGCCAGGATGCTGAACCATAATGACATAGCCGTCGGTAGAGTTGTAGTAGGTCGATAGAACGATACCGTCAGCAACACTTATGACGGTGCTGTTGTCATTATAGGCAATGTCGATGCCGAAGTGTCCTTTGACGGCATCAAACAGTTTTACGACAGGTCCTATGGTGGGTGGGTAGAGGTTCAAACTTGTAATCTTGGCCTGCTCAATATTGGGCATACCGCTACCGTTGCTGTTGTTATTGTTTTCCTCATTGCGGGCCAGAATTAAGTCAGACTCTTCCAGCAATTCCTCTGTCGCCTTCATACGATGTTTGTCTCGAGTGGCTGTATGGGTAGAAGGGGTCTTTGTCGCATCATCATCCATCTCTTCAGCAGTGGGGGTTTTTCCTTCCAGCATGGTTGTGAAATTGTCTATATATTGCTGGTTGTATTGGATGACTTGTTCCAGAGAATCAATGTGTTCCACAGCCCGCTTGTAGAGTTTGTAGTCGTTTTTGGAGGTATATCCAGGGATATACATCTTTAACGGAGTAACTGCGATCAAAAGGATGGTCAGGATGATTATCACAAATGCTGCCAGCACGCCAATGACAAACATCTTCTTGATAGTCAGTTGCTTGATAACCCATTGCTGCTCGTGAGTCTGCTCGTTGGAAAAGACAAGCCTATAGTGAGTTTTCCACTCACTTTTGATGATGTTCCAGACCTTTTTTATCTTTTCAAATTTTCCCATACGAGATAAAACAAAACAATCGGCAAAGATAAATTAAAAATATGATTTCTGCTTGAGAAAATCGAGTGAGAGCTCGTAAGTCTCTCCAGTACAGACAACAAGATCAGCTCGTCGGCACTTCTCCTCTTGGGACATCTGGTGTGACATTCGTTGAAGTATTGCTTCTCTGGTCAGATTTGGGTTACGTAACTGAACTCGTTGTATACGCAGTTCCAGAGGAGCGTCGACAACGATGATCTTGTCGAAGAAATCTGTTAGACCTCCTTCATAAACAATGGCTGATTCCATCATGACAGATGGGGCTTGTTGTTCTTCAGCCCACTTTATAAAGAGATCCATAACCGCAGGATGCACTAGGCGATTCAACTTTTGCAGGTTTTCTTCATTTCCAAAAACAAGGCTGGAAAGAACAGGTATGTTTATTTTTCCGTTAGAAACCAAATTTGGATGGTCAAAAAGGGCAATTAGTTTTTTCTGAAAAGTGACATCTTCATACAGTTTTTTAGCTTCATCATCAGCGTAGAAGACAGGTATGCCCATTTGGATGAAGTTCTTGGAGAGGTAGGTCTTGCCGGTTCCAATGCCACCGGTTAGTGCAATTTTATACATGATGATAGAATTCAAAAATACGGATGGCCTCCTTGGCCTCGCGTACGTCATGGGCACGGAGGATGTTGGCACCTTTGAGCAAAGCCAGCATGTGTACCGCTGTGGTACCGTTGAGAGCTTCTTGTGGTGTGACGTTGAGGAGACGGTGGATCATAGATTTTCGGGAAACACCAGCCAAGATAGGAAGTCCGAAAGTCTGAAAAGCATTTAGATTTTTGAGTATCAGATAGTTCTGTTTCATATCTTTGCCGAAGCCAAAGCCAGGATCTATGATGATATCATGGACGTGATGTTTATGCAGCTTTTCCAGTTGGACACCGAAAAAGTGCAACATATCGGATATAATATCTTTATATTCAGTCTGTTGCTGCATCACCTTAGGTTTAGCGGTCGTGTGCATTAGGCAGTAGGGAACCTGATAAGTGCCAATGAGAGGAATCATCCCTTCGTCAAAAGTGCCGCCGGATATGTCGTTAATGATATCAGCACCGGCTTCGATAGCTTTTTCAGCCACTGAAGCGCGCCAGGTATCCACGGAGATGATGATGTTTGGGAATTGTTTTTTCAGCAGTTCGACGGTTTCTTTGATAGTGGAAATCTCTTGATTTTCAGGGATGTCTTCCGCCCCGGGGCGAGTGGAAACAGCGCCGACATCGATAATGTCAGCACCCTCTTCGAGCATCTTGGCAGCACGCGCCACAATACGATCGGCAGTTGTGTATTGACCACCGTCGAAAAAGGAGTCTTCAGTCACGTTGAGGATGCCCATGACAACAGGCTTTTCAAGCGAGAGCAGTCGGCCGGAACAGTTTAGTTGCATGGTCATGATTGTGAATTTTTAGAGACTTTTCATATAAGCGATCTCGGCTGCTGGATCTTGACTGCGGAAAACAGCGCTGCCTGCCACTACGGCATCGGCGCCGGCATCCATGATCTGCTGGAGGTTGTCGCGCGTGACACCGCCGTCGACCTCTATCAAGGCCTCAGAGTTGTTGCGATCGATCATTTCTCGCAACTCTGCGATGCGATGTAGCGAGCGTTGGATGAATTTTTGTCCGCCGAAGCCTGGATTTACCGACATAATGAGCACTAAATTAATATCTTGGATGATATCCTCCAATCCGCTGATAGGTGTGTGCGGATTAAGGGAGACACCAGCTAACATACCCTCCTCTTTGATTTGTGAAATGGTACGGTGCAGATGCGTGCAAGCTTCCCAATGGACAGTCAAAAGGTCGCTCCCGGCCTCTTTGAAAGCACGGATGTAACGCTCTGGTTGCACAATCATCAGGTGTGTGTCAAGCGGTTTCTCCGAAAGCTGACGGATGGCTTTTACCACCGGGATGCCAAAGGAGATATTGGGAACAAAAACGCCGTCCATGATGTCCAAGTGTAACCAGTCTGCTTTCGATTTATTCAACATCTGTATGTCTGCTTCCAGATTTCCAAAGTTGGCGGACAGCAGAGAGGGAGATACGATAACGGATTGATGCATAGCTATGTTTTTTGATGGTGCAAAAATACGTTTTTTCACCTTATATTTTTTATAAGAAAAAAAATCTATTTTTGCATTTGTATTTTTAAAATCATCGATTATGAAGAAAATTCTACTTTTGATTCTAAGCATTTGTATTTTAACACCATATATTGCTTTTGCGGAGAATGAGGATTCTCAGGGGTTTGAAAGAAAGAAACCTAAGAAGGAGAAAAAAGAGAAACCTGCAGTGCGTACGGGCTGGACCTTTGGCATTCTCCCTAGTGTTGCCTATGATGCTGACAAGGGGTTTCAATACGGAGTTTTGGCTAATATCTACAACTTTGGTGATGGATCTATCTATCCTGAGTATTTTCATTCTCTCTATGTGGAGGCAGCATATACGACCAAACGTTCAGGCCTGTTCCGTTTTGCCTACGACTCCAAATATTTGATTCCTAACCATCGTCTGAAAATCGACCTCTCCTATTTGCCCGATGCGCTGTGTGATTTTTATGGATACAATGGCTATCAGACAGTCTACAATGCCGACTGGTGTAAGAGAAAATATGATGGTTATCAGTCTAGAGCTTTCTATAAATCCCGCCGTGATTTGATTCGTTTGGCTGTCGACATGGATGGTAGCATCGGAGATAACTGGTATTGGAATGCTGGTATCGGTTTTCTTGGTTATCAGATTGGCAGGGTCAATTTGGATATGCTCAACCGAAATAAGAAGCCTGAAAACATGTTGCCAGATATTGATGGTCTCTATGAGAAGTATGTGAAATGGGGTATCTTGACTCCAGCAGAGGCTAACGGTGGATGGCATCCTTACCTTCGTGGCGGTCTTACCTATGATAGCCGTGACCGTCAGCAGAACACCCATAAAGGTATGAATGCAGAGATATTCTGGACTTATAATGCTGCTTTTGGTGCTGATAAGGAGTATAACAATCTGATGTTCAACGCAAGTTTCCGTCATTTTGTGCCGATTTATAAAGACTACATTACCTTTGCCTACCGTTTAGCAACACAGCTGACAGTTGCTGGAAATTCACCTTTCTACTTGAACAATTATTACAACAATCTCTTTATTCAGCGAGTGTTGTACGATGGATTGGGAGGCGCAAACACCGTGCGTGGAGTTTTGCGTAACCGCATCACTGCTCCTGGTTATGCTTTTGCCAACGTTGAATTTCGTTTCACGGTAGCCAAGTTTAACATCAAGAAAGAGCAATTTGCCATCGGATTGAATCCATTCGTAGATGCTGGTATGGTTTTGCAGCCCTATCATCTTGATAGAAAGACTATTGAACAGAATATTGCAGAGAATGATCCCGACTTTGATTTGTCAGAGCTTGAGAATTATGTAGTTTTCGGTGACGAGGCCCAAATCTATCGTCCACATCTCTCTTGCGGTCTAGGTCTCAAAGTGATGATGAATGACAATTTTGTGCTCTCCGTAGATTGGGCTGTTCCGTTTAACAAGCGGGATAATGATGGAATGGCCAACATCTACGTCAAAATGGGCTATATGTTCTAGAAATATCTGATATGAAAATCTCTGACAACTATTCTCTACTTGCTCACAATACTTTCAAGATGCAGGTCTCTTGTCGCCGGTTCATTGAACTGGAGAGACCGGAAGAAATTGTCTCGTTGGCTGCGCAGCATATATTCGAACAGCCTTTCTATATCTTAGGAGGTGGCAGTAATGTGCTTTTCACTCGCGATTATGAAGGAGTGATTTTGCATCCCGTCTTTAAAGGCATAGAGCTGATCAAGGAGGATGAGCAGACCATCACATTACGTGTGGCAGCGGGCACAGAATGGGAGTCGTTGATTGAATATTGTGTTGAAAATCAGTACTATGGATTGGAAAACCTGACAGGTATACCCGGGTTGGTAGGCAGTGCTCCAGTGCAGAATATTGGTGCCTATGGAATGGAGGTTAAGGATAGCATCCTGACAGTAGAGGGTTACCTCCTTCCCTCAGTTGAACCCATCTGTTATTCTGCCGAAGACTGTCGGTTTGGATATCGCAGTTCTCTTTTTAAAACGGAACTTAAGGGCCGTTGTTTTATCACATACGTTTATTTCAAGCTCTCTAAGGAACCGCATTTCAACTTGACATACAAAGCGTTGTCGGAGGAGTTAGCCCGTCAGCAAGTCAAACCTACTTTGGAGAATATTGTCAGATGTGTTCGTTCGGTTCGTGACAGCAAACTCCCTGATATCACACAGATTGGTTGCGCAGGAAGTTTTTTCCAGAATCCTATAGTTTCTGAAGAACAGTTTGAACAATTACATCAACAATGTTCCGACCTGATCTCCTATCCAGCCGCCAATGGTGTCAAACTAGCTGCAGGTCAACTTATTGACAAGGCTGGTTGGAAAGGTCATCGTGAAGGTGATGCCGGCATCTATCCTAAGCAGGCGCTCGTTGTTGTCAACTATGGGCAGGCGCACCCTGAAGAGATTTGTCAATTATACGAAAAAGTCATTTCCGACGTTTATAACAAGTTTAAAGTCTTATTGAGACCAGAGGTGAATATTATCTAAAAAGATGAAAAAAAAAAACATTTTTGGAATCTGGATTTTTGCGTTGCTTGCTACGTTCATCTTGGGATGTGAAGATCCTGGGGGTGGTGGCACCAACAGGCCGAAATTTGACGAGTCCTTGCTGATTGGTTACTGGCAGTCGGGCACGTTGCATGAGTACTACAAAGAGGATGGTACTGGTTATACTTGGGATACTGAAGATGATGTGATGGAGGAGGAGGCGCAACCTTATACGTGGACTCTTTCCGGTTCTACTCTAACACAGAATCACCAGATGGAAATGGGAGGCGTGGTGCCCAAGTCCTACATTGTTACCACTTTGAATGCCACCACGTTGGAATATCATGATAACTACGGAACCTCTTACATTTTCTTCAAAGATCAAAGTCGATGAAAAAGCCGGTTAAGATAACGCTCATCTCGATTGCTTCGGTCCTGTTATTTCTGGTGTTAGCAGTCTGCATTACGGTGGCAGTTGTTTTGTCACCTAAGCAACTAACTAAGATTGTGAACCGAGCCGCAAAAGAGTACATTCTCTGCGACTATAGTATTGGCAAAACAGGTCTTACGATTTTTAAGACTTTTCCACAGCTCAGTATTGATATCGAGGATGTTTTGCTTGTAAATCCGATAGTGGGTTCACCTAATGATACCCTTCTTTCAGTGGATCACTGCTTGGCTACTTTGGATATCAAGAAATTGATAAAAGAGCATAATCTTGAGGTTACAAAGTTCACCCTTCAAAATGGAGACGCGCATCTTTTTCGCAATAGGGCAGGTCAGAGCAACTTTGATGTGATTAATATTCCTGAATCTGAAGATACTTCGTCAACGCCCTATTCTTTTGACCTTTCCAATGTTTCTCTCAAACATGTCAACGTCGACTATTCAGATATTCCATCCTCTATCTATGCAGGAGTGAAGGACGTAAATGCCGATGCACAAGGAAAATATCTCGATGATGATATCGACGGAAAATTAGATTTAGAGACGGGGCCTTTTCATTTTCAGACCTTAGACACAGCAAGCACAACAGTTCAATTTGATCATTTGGCTGTTGATTTTGATGGTTCTTTTTCTGATATGAATCGTCTGAAAGGAAATTTGAATTTGGATGTGGCTGATCTACAATTGCAACTTGACACCACCGCATATATCGATAAAGAAAAGGTACAGTTGAATACTACTTTAGATGGTGAACTCTCATTGCAAAAACTGTTACTGGAGTCGTTGGAGTTGACGTATGACCAATATAAAATGCAACTTTCCGGTGATGTCCAGCGAGATACTGCCAACGGAGATATCAATATGGATTTGGCGTATAAAACTGATACGTGGCCGATTGCAGAGGTGTTGAAAAAGTTGCCCTCTCCTATCGCCTCGCTTTTGCCCGACAGTATGCAATTAGAAGGTGATGTAGCTTTGGGTGGCACGGTGAAAGGCACTTATAACGAGGAGTCCATGCCTGTGGTGACCAGTAATGTCAAAATTGAAGATGGTAATTTTGCCATGGCTGGAATGCCATTTGATGTGAAAGATATTGATGGAGAGGCAGATTTAAATTTAGATCTTGATAATCAGACGGATCTCAAAATCAATTCTGTGGCTGGCAATATACGTGGCAATCATGTGGTCGTTACGGGGACTATCCGAGACCTTCTGAATAAGATGCTTTGCCATCTGACTCTCAATGGCGATATCAAGCTGGAAGACTTTCAAGATCTTCTGCCAGAGTCAATTACTCCATGCCAAGGAACAGCATCTTCCAAAGTCACAGCAGAGTTTGATTATGATCAGCTAAAAGATCTGCAGATTGATAAAATGACTGCTAAAGGCGACTTCAACATCAAAAATTTCAAACTGTTGTATGACGATTCGTTATGGTTGCGTTCTCAGTCGATGGCGTTGCAAGTCCATTTTCCGGTGAAGGAAAAGCCTTATCGTATTGGAGAGTGGTTGGAGGCCAAGATTCAGTCGCCTAAGATTGATTGTGAACGACTCGAGATGTTTGATGCTTCGATGACGAATGCTGATTTAGACGTTTTTGTTAATGACGTCTTGGATAGCACAATAGAGACAAAAGTGGGCACTGCTTTTGCCGGAAATATGATTACCGCTGTAATGGATACTATTGGTGCTGAAATCACTTCACCTAAGGGAACTTTTACAATGAAGAGTTCGGAGAAATTGGCTTTGAAACTGCAAGGTAACAAACTGAAAGCGCACATGGGCGATTTGGCAGTCAACACAAACTCTTTTTCTTTAGATGGCAATACTCGTTATGATAAGAATGGTAAAAACACGCTGATGCAGTGGAATCCTGCTGTGAAGCTTACTCTTGCAGATGGCCATGTGACAGATCCGGCCTTGACATTACCTCTGGCCCTTTCAACGCTGAAGGTTGATTTTACGATGCAAAAATGCCAGTTGAATGACAGCTATGTGAAGTTGGGTAGTTCCGATTTCACACTTACAGGGAATGTCTATAATATTGACAAGTTTTATCAGGATGAAGGTATTTTGTCGGGCAATCTGAGTCTTTCATCGCATTATCTGGAATTGAATGAGATAATGGATTTCGTAAATGGCTTTAGAGCTCCTGAAGAGCTGATGAATACTGAGCTCGAGTCGAAGGAGGATGATCCATTCATCGTACCTTATGGCATCAACTTGACGGTTAACACCAATGTGGACAAGGCACATTATGAGGATGTGGATATTCGCAAGATTGGTGGTAAGCTGGAAGTTAATGATGGTGTGCTGGTTTTGGATCAGATGGGTTTCACTTCGGATGCAGCTCGCATGCAGATGACGGCATTGTATAAGACGCCTCGTCGTAATCATCTTTTCTTAGGTCTCGATTTCCACTTGTTGGATATCAAGATTGCCGAGTTGATAGACATGATTCCCGAAGTGGATACGGTTCTCCCTATGTTGAAGTCGTTTGCAGGCAATGCCGAATTCCATTTTGCGATAGAGACTTACCTGAAATCTAATTACGACGTTAAGTTTTCCACCTTACGCGGAGCTGCTGCCATCAATGGCAAAGAGTTGGTGGTGCTTGACAATGAGACTTATCGGAAGATTTCCAAGATGCTGATGTTCAAGAAAGGAACGACCAACAAAATTGACAGTCTCTCCGCGGAGGTCACTATCTATAAGAATGAGGTGGATGTTTATCCGTTTCTGATTGCCATCGACCGTTATAAAGCTATCGTCTCAGGTCGTCATAATCTGGATATGACCTATAATTACAATCTCTCATTGGTTAGTCCGATTCGGTTAGGATTGGATGTGATAGGTACCGATAAACGTAAGTTCAAACTAACGAAGGCAAAATATCCGACACTTTTCCGTCCTGAAAAGCAGAATGTTGTGGAGAAGAACATAATGAATTTGAAGAATCAGATTAATAGTTCTTTACGTGCAAATGTCAGGGAACAGGCTCCAGAAGAGAATTAAAGAATAGGGAGATGGCTAAAGATAAAATCAACAAGACTAATGCCTGTCGTATTCTGGACCAGAAAAAGATTCAGTACCAGTTAGTTCCTTATGTTGTAGACGAGGATGACCTCGGCGCACAGCATATTGCGGATCAGTTGGGAGAGGATATTAACCAGGTTTTCAAGACGTTGGTGCTAAAAGGAGATAAGACGGGACATTTTGTTTGTGTAATTCCAGGCAACGAAGAGGTGGATTTGAAGAAAACAGCCAAGGTTACTGGCAATAAGAGTTGTGATCTCATCCCTATGAAAGAGTTGTTGCCTTTGACGGGTTACATTCGGGGTGGTTGTTCGCCTGTAGGTATGAAAAAGCCATTTCCGACATATATTCATGAGACGTGCGAGTTGTTTGACTATATCTATGTGAGTGCTGGTGTCCGAGGTCTTCAATTTAAAATTGCACCTAAAGATTTGGTACAGACAGTACAAATGACCATTGCAGATTTAACAACATCGATACTTTAGAGATTACCCTCCTGTAGTATCTTGTATATTTCTGCCATTTTTTCGTCTTCAGTTAAGGCTACATCTATCCAATGGATATCGAAACTTAGACGTTCCATGCGTCGGAACCACGTCATCTGACGTTTGGAAAATTGATGGATGGCGGTGTTTAGAGAGTTAAACATTTCGTCATATGAGATCATGCCAAGCAAATAAAGCGTGACGAACTTATATTCCAAACCATAACGTAGGAGAATCTCAGTGGGCACACCTTCGTCCATGAGAGCTTTTACCTCTTCTATCATACCCTCTTCAAGGCGGGCTTTGAGACGCTGTGTGATACGTGTGCGGATGAGGTCACGGTCGCCACGAAGGCCAAAAATCACAGAGGGGACAGGATCGGAGAGAATTTGGTTATCTTCCTGGAATTTGAATCGATAGCCTTGCAACACAGCTTCGATATAGAGTCCGCTGCCGCCGCAGATCACGATTTGTTTGCCACGATTTTGGATATCACGCATCGCTTTGAAGGCTTCTTGTTGATAGCGATATACATTGTATTTAACACCTGGTTCCTCTATATCGATAAGATGGTAGGGGATCGGCTGCCCATTGTATTGATATTCGGTGATGTCTTTGCCTGTGCCGATGTCCATACGACGATAGACTTGCCGAGAGTCTGCGCTGACTATCTCACCGTCTAACTCAGCAGCCAGGCGCACTGCGATGTGTGTCTTGCCCGTGGCCGTGGGGCCCAAGATGGTGATTATAGGACGTTCTTCGTTCATTATTTTACAGTTTGCAGTTTTGGTTCATCAAAAAGCTCTAGGTTGGTGATATCTTTTCCATTTATTTGAAGTCGAAGCATAGTTAAGCGGGTATGGATACCATAGCGTCCTGCTGCTCCTGGGTTGATGAAGAGTAGATTGTGGGTTTTGTCAAACATCACTTTTAGGATGTGAGAATGACCAGCCACGAAGATGGTCGGTTTGGCTTCTTTGATCAGGCGTAGTGCTTCAGGTTGGTATTTGCCGGGATAACCGACTATATGGCGGATTGCCACAGTGTGTTCTTCGCAAGTAAAGATTTGGTTTTCAGGAATCTCGCGGCGGATGTCCCAATCATCACAGTTACCGTACACTGCGCGGACTGTAGGGGCGATGGCAGCAAGTTCATCGAGGATGAAGTCATCCATGATGTCGCCAGCATGCCATATTTCATCACAGTCTTTGAAAAACTCGAAGGCGTCGGGATGAAGATAGCCGTGGGTGTCCGAGAGTATACCTATTTTCTTCATTCGGTGACAGGATTACGCTGTTTAACCACCTCAAAGAGAGTTATGCCAGTGGCTACGGAGACGTTGAGAGAGCGAATAGTGCCTACCATGGGAATGGTGATGGTATCATTGCAATGTCGCAGGTAATCCCAAGCGATGCCTTCATACTCGTTGCCCATGATGAGGCAGAGTGGTCCGGTCAAGTCCTTATTGTAAAGAGCATGGTTAGCCTTTTCTGTAACGCCAACGACTTCAATGCCAGAATCTTTGAGAAATTGAATAACTTCTGCGAGATTAGAGTGCCGACAGACGGGGATTTTGTTGAGAGCTCCGGCGGAACTTTTGACTGCATCTTCATTGAGTTGGGCACCACCGTTGAGAGGGATGATGATAGCATCCACGCCTGCGCATTCTGCGGAACGGGCGATGGCACCTACATTGCGCACGTCAGTGATTTTGTCCAGAATCAGCAGGAAGGGCACTCGTCCCTCTTCAAAGATGCTAGGTACTATATCATATATATTGTAATACTCAATAGCAGATAAGAAAGCAACGACCCCTTGATGGTTTTTGCGGGTGAAGCGGTTGAGGCGCTCTACAGGCACATATTGGAAAGGGATTTTGTGTTGTCGGACCTCATAGAACAACTCCTTAAAGAGTTCTCCCTGTAGTCCTTTCTGAAACAACACTTTGTCGATGGTTTTACCACTTTCTATTGCCTCGAAGATAGGCCGCATGCCATAAATGAGACTATCGTTTTCTTGTTTTTGTTTCTCGTACATGAGGAATATTGTTGGATTTGAAGCGCAAAGATAGAAAATAAATTAAGATTAAGGCAGACATTATCCGTCCCGGCGGAGACTGGTAATGTTGTCTTGAAAAAGATTTTGATAGAATAGTTAAGTGTTTATTCGGTCTTTGGTTTTCTGATAAAATGGGGCATCTCTTTTGGAATCTCCATAGAGAGTTCGATATAGCCAGCAAACTCACCGTCTTTGAACCATGGAGATTGATAAATAAGTTTCTTAATGTCGCCTTTTTCAATAGTGTAGGCGTTAACATTATGATTCTGAAGCATGTTTGCCAGTTTGGTGCGAGCGGGTTCCGGATGGCAATCGAGCAGGTTTTGTCCGATGATCTGTTTGCCATGGCTCAGCACGTTAACAGCCATATCGTTCATTTCCAAAATTTTTCCGTCTTTATCGCAAATAGTTACGGAATAGGGTACTTCGTTGAAATATTCGAGCATACTTCTCAATTTAAAGTTGATATATTATTTTGCAAAAGTACAAAAATGTCGAGAATTATTTTTATTGGATTGTAATAATCTGGAGAAATATTGTATATATTTGCAATCGGATTTCAATCCTCTTTTTTAATATCAATTTATAACCTAGAAACTTTTAAACCAAAAAAACTATGATTATTGCAGCTATTGTGATTGGAGTTTTATTCCTATTGTTGGTTATTTATTATTTTTCTGTAAACAATCATGAAACGGCTCTTCGTAAGGAGGCAGAAGCACAAGACAAAGCTATTGCGTCCGTTCATGATACAATGTGGAAGGTTATCAAGGAGAAGGCTTCCGTTTCAGAGAAGTATCGTGAGACTTTTGAGAAGGTTTATCCTGAACTTATCAGTGGTCGTTATAAGGATGGAAACAATTCTGCAATGAAGTGGATTCAAGAGGCCAATCCAGATTTTGATACATCACTTTATAAAGATCTTATGCAGGCTATTGAGGCACAAAGGATGTATTTTCAGAATGCTCAAAAGCGGATGTTGGATATCATTAGAGAGAGGGAAACTCTCATCAACTCTATGCCACAGAAATGGTTTATCAGTAATAAGCAGCCAATAGAATATACAGTTATTGCTTCTGAGCACACGAGTGATGTTATGGGGAGTCGTGTGGACAACGAGACCTTGAGTTTATGAGGTATTTCATAGTTTATTTTCTTCCGGTTGCTGCCGCAGGAATTACACTACTAAGTCTACATGATAGGGATTTAGTATTTGGGACTGTTTTTTTTCTGTTGATAGCAGAGTGGTTGCTTTTTTTTCTACATAAAAAGCTCAAAAATAATGCAAAAGAGTATTTAAGTGGTTATGCCTGTAAAGTTTTGCACTTTTTTCCATGGGTAGAGCGAAGGGTAAATAGAGAGACACGTTACGACAGTAATGGTCGTTCATATACTGTGGAGGTGGAAGAGTTTATCAATCATCCAGATGAGTATTACGAGTTATATAATATTGATTATCAACCACCTATAACTGGGTATGAATTTGAAAGAATGTGTGACAGATGGGGCACAGGGATAAATTATTTTGACACCAATCATCCTAATTGTGTTAGAGGAGGTGGAGGTGAAGAATGCGATTGGGATGGAAATGAATACAGCACATATACCGCAACAATAACGCATAGGTATAATAATCCTCTCGTCAAATCCAATTCCATATTTCGTAATAGTTTTATCAGCAAAAAGAAATCCAAAGAGTTAGGTCTTTTCGAGTACCCTTCAGCACGTGGTTCCGGAGAGCAGATGGTGATTCTTTTGCATGAAGGGGTGGCTATTCCGGAAGATTTTGATAACGCTTTAGGAGAGTTGCAACGACTTAATGCTTTTTGTGGAGATATTTATCAGATACATGTATTTATTTTGTTGTTTCCCGCAGATAAAGGTATACAGATGGCATCTTTGCAGCGAGATTATTGGAAAGGTTTAAACAAGAATGAATTGGTAGTGTGTTTGGGTGTCAACGGCCAGAATGTGCAGTGGTGTGAGGCCATGAGTTGGTCGGACAACAAGACATTGGAGCTGAAGATTCGTTCCTATTTTATTGATAAACCAGAGTTGAACTTGTCGCAATTTGTGGTGTGGCTTCGTTCCAATTTAAATTATTGGAAAAGAAAGGAGTTTAAAGATTTTGATTATCTGAAGAAAGGGAAACCAAGTAGAAATTACTGGATTTGGTTGACAATCTCTTTTGTTATAAGTATCCTCTTTGTTGTATTCTTACTGAGATACAGATAGTTTTACTTTTTCAGATTACCGAAGAGTTCGGTTTCGACAAGTTCGCAGATAATGTGGCCGATGAGTATGTGAGATTCTTGGATACGTGGTGTATCAGTGGAGGGCACATTGAGGCAGATGTCTGACAGGTCTTTCATCTTGCCGCCAGAGAGACCGGTTAATGAGACGGTATGAATATTCATTTCACGAGCTTTTTCAAAAGCATTGAGAATATTTTGCGAGTTGCCGGAGGTAGAGATGCCCACCAGCACGTCTCCTGGGTGTCCAGTGCCTGCAAGAAGACGGGAGAAGATGTGTTCGTATCCGTAGTCATTACCGACGGCTGTGAGGTAAGAGGTGTTGCAGTGTAAAGCTTCGGCATTTAAAGGTGGGCGGTCAAAATAGAAACGTCCGGACAGTTCAGCGGCCAGGTGTTGGGCATCGGCAGCGCTGCCTCCGTTGCCACAGAAGTGGATCTTGCCGTTAGCGCGAAGAGATTTGCACATCAATTCAGCAACAGTTTTGATATCGTTAAGGATAGTGGTATTGTGTAAGATTTGTTGTTTTACATTGATGCTCTCTTCGATGGAGAGGGTGATTCTGTTGGTCATAATAGGGTTATATTTTCAGGGTGCAAAGGTAATAAAAAAAGGAGATGGAGGTTATGGATGTCGGTTAGGAGAAATATAGAGTGTCGTTAACCCAATAGATACTTGTTGGCAGCAAGAATCCCAACTATTTTTTTAATCTCCTTTTGGACTTATTACCCGGTATGGGATCACTTTTCCTATTTGTTCAATTATCGATTCAAATCGTTTCCCAGCAGATAATCCTCTGTTCCTTTTTCGAAATAAAGCCTCATACACATATCTGTGAAAATGTGAAAATGACACAAAATGGTATATTCCCATAACCATTCGCTTTAATTGTAGCCAGAACACGTCAATTGTTTTGGCATGTTCTTCTTTTTTTCTAAATCCCATAGGAAAGGGATCTTCGATATTAAATCTTGACAACTCACTTTCTGAAATACTTTGATGGCAAATACGATCATCTTTGTAAATCCGAGATTTAGGCATGACATGTTTTAAAACTTCAGGGTGTAGATGATGATGTTCCTTAGACATTCTAACTTTAAACATTTGACCTTTAGAACTTTGTATACATTCAATCTTTCCAGATACAATATCTTTAAAATCATCCTCCTCTTTCTTTAATAGAATTCTGATTTTATGTAAAATATACCAAGCTGTTTTTTGAGTGACACCGAGAAGTATAGATAATTGACAGGATGAAATACCTTGATGGCAGTTGCACATGAGAAAGATTGCTTTGAACCATGTTAGTAATGGTAATTTTGTATTTTGAAAAATAGTTCCTACTAACACCGAAAATGATCTTGAGCAGCAGGAACAGATGTATCGACCATCTTTGCGAGTATATATTTTTCTGTTTCCACAGTATGGGCATATCGGATTACTTCCCCATCGCTTAAAAGCAAGGTATTCTTTGCATCTACGTTGAGTTTTGAAATGATTTGTTAGTTCCTTAAGCGACTTAAATTCTTTTAACAAAAACCTTATCATGATATACTATTTTGTTTTTATGTTTAACTTTGCAAATATATAACAAAATATTTATAAAGTCAATAAAAAAAAGCATTTTTAAAATGTTGATAATAAATTAATTAAGTATTATTCTGCCAACATGTATCTATTGAGTCTTGTGATAGATTCTTAAAATCACATTTTTCTCAATATTCAACGACAAATCCCTCCCCGTTCTCCCCTTTCAGATTTTTATTACCTTTGCACCCTACAATTTTTCAAATATGGAAATAGAAAAAACCCCTATTAACGGTCTGCTTATCCTCCACCCTAAGGTCTTCCAGGATAGCCGCGGATATTTTTTTGAAAGCTTTAACCAAAAAGTCTGCCAAGAAGCCGGTATTACCGAGATCTTCGTGCAAGACAACCAGTCCTGTTCCCAGAAAGGCGTTGTGCGCGGCCTCCACTTCCAGCGCCCACCTTTTGCTCAAGCTAAACTCGTCCGAGTCATCCAAGGCGCTGCTCTTGACTTTGCCGTCGATATCCGAAAAGGTAGTCCTACTTACGGACAATATCACAGTGTACTGTTAACTGCCGACAACTTTGTCCAGTTCTTCCTACCTGCTGGCTTTGCCCACGGTTTTGCCGCTCTAGAGGACGATACGGTTTTTGCTTATAAATGCAACAATTTTTACAATAAAGAATCTGAAGGCAGCATCCGATTCGACGATCCAGACTTGAACATAAACTGGCAAGTGAAGAATCCTATTATTTCTGAAAAAGATCTCTTAGGCTCTTCCTTTGCTACTTTTGACTCTCCTTTCGACTACAACACCTATAAAAAATGATCAAACTCGTTATCTTTGACCTCGATGGCACTCTTATGAATACGCTGCAGGATCTGGCCGATTCTGCTAACTATATGCTGGAGAAACATAATTTTCCTACTTATACTACAGATGCTTATAAGTATTTTGTGGGTAATGGCATGCCTAAACTCATTGAGAGAATAATGCCCGAGGTGCATGCTCCAAAAGACCTTTTCGATACCTGTCTTAAGGAGTTTTTAGACTACTACACTATCCATATGTCTGACAAGACAGTCCCTTATCCTGGGATGACAGAACTTCTTAAATCGCTGATAGAAAGAGGTATTAAGATTGCTGTGGCTACCAATAAGGTGCAGGAGGCTCTGCCAGAACTCTTCGCTACCTTTTTTCCGGAAATCACTTTTGATATATGCTTAGGTCAGCGCCCTGGCATCCCTGTAAAACCAGATCCACAAGTGGTCTTCGATATTTTGGAAGCGACTCATTGTTCTGCTGAAGAGACGCTCTATCTCGGTGACACAGGTGTGGATATATGTACCGCCGTAGCCGCGGGTGTACAACCTATTGGCGTGTTGTGGGGCTATCGTCCGCGTTCTGAAATGGAAGCCGCTGGCGCCAAGCAATTTATAGATCATCCTCTCGATTTGTTAAATCTGTTATAACCATATCCTATGGAGATAAAACTCAACGAAATAGATATTTTAAAACTGATGGCGGAGAACAAGTTTGGTTGCTCCGTGCAAGACAGTATTGCTCTCGCGCCTTCAGGCTCTCACCGTCGCTATTACCGGTTGATTATGAAGAATGGTGACGTTTTCATTGGCACATTCAATGATGATGTGGCTGAAAATCAGGCTTTCTTCACCTATACACGTTTTTTTGAACAGAAAGGCTTTGCCGTGCCGCATCTTATTGCTGTTCATGAAGATCAGAAACATTATCTCCAATCAGACCTCGGCGATACCACTCTATATGATTTGCTCTGTAAAACACGAGATGGTCAAAAATTATCGCCAGAGGTAATAGACTATTACAAGCAGGTAGTGCAAGCTCTACCGGATATTCAGCTCTCAGGTCGTGACAACTTCGACTTTTCTGTGGCCTATCCCCGATATGCTTTCGACCGCCAGTCTATGCAGTGGGATCTTAACTACTTCAAATACTATTTTTTGAAGCTAGCTAATATTCCATTCAACGAACAGAAACTCGAGGATGATTATCAGTCTCTGATGGATTATCTCTTGACTGCCGATTCTGAATATTTTCTCTATCGAGACTTCCAATCGAGAAATATAATGGTACACAACAATGGTGTGTATTTTATTGATTATCAGGGCGGAAGAAAGGGAGCGTTGCAGTATGACGTAGCCTCACTTCTTTATGATGCTAAGGCTGATCTCTCCGAAGAGTTTCGAGCCCATCTGTTGAACCTGTATCTTGATACTCTTTCTCAGAAAATTGAAGTGGATAGGGATGCCTTTGTCTCCTATTTTCATGGTTTTGTATTGATTCGCATATTACAAGCAATGGGAACGTACGGCTATCGTGGTTATTATGAACGGAAAACCCACTTTTTGCAGAGTGTTCCCTTTGCGGTCCGAAATCTGGAACGCCTGCTCAACCAGATGCATCTGCCTATAGAGTTGCCCGAATTGACAGCTACTCTGCGGACATTAATTGCTTCTGATTTGGTAAAACCTTATCAACCGACAACATCATTGACTGTTCAAGTGCAAAGTTTCTCTTTCAAAAAAGGAATTCCTACAGATCCTTCCGGTAATGGTGGTGGCTTTGTCTTCGATTGTCGTGCTTTACCCAATCCGGGTCGCGAAAAACAGTTTGCACATAATACCGGTCGCGATGAATGTGTAATCCAATATTTAGAGAAATATCCTCAAGTATCTGATTTCAAGAAGAATGTAAACGGTCTAGTAGATGCGGCAGTCATTAACTACATCGACAGAAAGTTTGATCATTTGATGGTAAGTTTTGGGTGTACTGGTGGCCAACATCGTTCTGTCTACTTTGCTGAGCAGATGGCCCGTCATCTTAGAGAAAGATTTCCTAATATAAATGTGGATTTGCGTCATATTGAAAATCCGACAGAATAACAATTGATTATGGAAGATATTAGAGATATTACTTATGAGCGTTTGGAAGAATATTTAATCTCCATCGGTGAAAAGAAATTCCGAGCAAAACAAATTTGGACATGGCTTTGGCAAAAAGGTGCCGGCAGTTTTGAAGAGATGAGTAACCTCTCAAAACCTTTACGAGAACGTATGGAGCGCGGTTTCACCTTTCATCGCGCTACTTTGGTGCAAGAGGTGCGCAGTAAAGATACTACGATGAAGTTCGCCATCAGACTCCATGATGGTAAAGAGGTAGAGGGCGTCCTGATTCCCTCTAAAGATCGTGTTACGGCGTGTGTCTCATCCCAAGTAGGATGCCCGCTGGGCTGTGCTTTCTGTGCTACTGGAACGATGGGTTTCATCCGCAATATGCATTATAGCGAAATCGTGGATGAGTATGTTTTGATGAACCGTCGCGCTGTAGAGGTCTATGGACATGATATCTCCAATATCGTCTTCATGGGCATGGGTGAACCACTCCTCAACTTTGATAATGTGATGACCGCTATCGACAAGTTGACAGATCCAGAAGGTTGGGGTCTTTCACCTACGCGTATAACCCTCTCCACAGCAGGTGTCATTAAAGGTATTAAGGCTCTAGCAGACCGCAACTTTCCATGTGGTTTAGCCATTTCGTTACATAGTGCCGATCCCGAAGTACGTGAAAAGCTGATGCCTGTCACGAAGGGAAACAGTCTCCATGACTTGCAGGCTGCCCTCCGCTATTATCATCAAAAGACAGGTGATCGTATCACGTTGGAGTATCTGTTGCTTTCATTCGTGAACGACTCTGTTGCAGCTGCCGAGCAACTGGCTCGTTTTTGCAGACCTTTCCCTGTAAAAATCAATATTATAGAGTATAACGAGACTCCTGACGGTAAGTTCCACCGCAGTTATCCCAATCACCGCGAGGCATTTATTGAGTACCTCAATAGTTGCAATATGGTTGTCCGCGTGCGTGCTAGCAAAGGACAAGACATCGCTGCCGCTTGCGGTCAGCTGGTCAAAAAATAATATTTTGTTTCTCCTTTGGAAATTCCTACTTTTGCAGCCCCATTTGTAAAACTAACTCATTTCACAATATATGGAAAGATTATCTAAGCGCGTTACAAGCATGGCCGCTTCTGAAACATTGGCCATGACCGCCTTGGCCCGCGAATTGAAAGACCAAGGTAAAGATGTGATTAGCCTGAGTATCGGCGAACCCGACTTCAACACCCCTAATGTGGTTAAAGAGTATGCAAAACAGGCTATCGATGATAATTTCACTCATTATCCTCCAGTCCCAGGTTATGCAGATTTATTGAAGGCTATCAGCCATAAATTTAAAAGAGACAACAATCTGGATTATGCTACGAACCAGATTGTGGTGTCCACTGGTGGTAAACAATCTATTTATCAAGTGGTTATGTCTTTAGTAAACCCTGGCGATGAGGTTATCATCCCGACTCCTTATTGGGTTTCCTATAGAGCTATCGCTGAGATGGCAGAGGGCAAGTGTGTCTACGTTCCCGCCAAGTTGGAGAATGATTTCAAAATCACGGCTGATCAGTTGAGACAGGCTATCACTCCGAAAACAAAGTTGATGATGTTCAGCAGCCCTTCCAATCCTACAGGTATGGTTTATACGAAAGAGGAGTTGCGTGCTCTCGCTGAGGTTATCAAAGAAAATCCACAAATGATGGTGATGTCTGATGAGATTTATGAGCACATCAACTATGTGGGTCATCATGAGAGTATCGCACAGTTTGATTTCATCAAGGATCAAGTTGTAACTGTAAATGGTGTTGCTAAGGGTTTTGCCATGACGGGTTGGCGTATCGGTTTCATTGGTGCTCCCGTTGAGGTTGCTAAAGCTTGCAGCAAGATGCAAGGTCAGATTACTTCCGCTACCGGTTCTATCTCCCAACGTGCTGCTTTATGTGCTATGGAGATGGATCCTGCCACTTCCGAAGACATTATCGGAATGCGCAAGACTTTCCAACAGCGTCGTGATCTCGTCTTTGGTCTCCTGAAAGAGATTCCTGGCTTCGAAGTCCGCTTGCCGCAAGGCGCTTTCTACTTCTTCCCGAAGGTTAGCAGTCTATTTGGAAAGAACGTCCCTGTAGACTCTGAGTTTGCTAAGAATTATGGTAAAACAGTTATCGAGAACTCCAAGGATCTGAGCTTCTATATTCTCTTAGATGCTGGTGTATCCACAGTCCAAGGTAGTGCTTTCGGTGACGATACATGTATCCGTCTCTCTTATGCAACCTCCGAGGACAAGCTGAAAGAGGCTTGCCGTCGTATCAAGGCTGCCGTCGAGGCAATGAAGTAGTAGGACATATATATACATATTGTAAGGGCGTACCGCGTACGCCCTTTTTTTGTGGCGTACCGCGTACGCCACTGCAGGCGTATGCTACGCCACTGCAGGCGTATGCGATACGCCACAATAGACGTACGCAGTACGTCTCTACTGTATCTTTGCCTTTATCGCTTCTGCAAGCACCTCTGGTGTAATCCCATCTCCCGCTATCGTCATGTCGGCTTGCTCGTAAAAAGGCGCCCGTTTTTCTAATCGTTCGTGTACATATTGCTTCAGTTCTTCTGGAGAGAGGTCCTTGGTCAGCGGGCGTGGCTTCTTGCTGCTGGCTAGTCGTTGCACAAGCTCATCTTCCGGCATCTTGATATAAACGGAAAAACTTCGCTTCAGGATGAGTTGCATGGCTTGCCCATAGCATGGAGCCCCACCCCCGACGGCAATCAGTTGGCCGTCATTTTCCAGCAACTCTTCCAACGCTTCATATTCGCTTTTACGAAAAACAAGTTCCCCAAACTGCGAGAAGAGTTGGGGAACCTTGTATTGCAACTTCTGCTCAATGTAATTGTCGAGATCCACGAAGCGGAGCCCGAGCAGGGGAGCAGTCTGTTTGCCTAAAGTAGACTTGCCGGCTCCAGAGAAGCCAACAAGTACGATATTGTTTTCCATTACAGATAGCGCATCATCGCTTTAATCAAGTTGTCGGCGCAATCGGCAATGTCAGATATGCGGGCGGGCAGCATGTAACAAGGGGTAGTGAAGATGAGGTTATCTTCATCGATAGCCACACCACCTTGTACTGTCACCTCGTGGTTAGCACCCATGGCGGTCACATTGGCAGCGGTGCCAGCGTCAGAACCGATGGTTATCTTGATGCCGTCCAACACTTTGGCTAACATTACAGGAGCAATGCACAACGCACCGACCGGTTTGTGAGCCTTGTGGAAGGCACGGACCAGCGCGGCCACATCTTCGCGGACGGTGCATGCAGGTCCTTCCAATGCATAAGTAAAGAGGTTTTTGGCAGAACCGTTACCACCTGGGAAAACCAATGCGTCAAAATCTTCAACCTTGCACTCCTCGATGGGACGAATGTCACCACGGGCGATACGCGCAGCCTCAACCAGCATGTTGCGTGTCTCCTCCATAGGAGTCTTCGTGATATGATTAATGACGTGGTATTGGTTATCGTTGGGGGCAAAGATTTGATAACTGCCTCCGTTGCGGTCAATGCCTAACAGCGTCATCACAGATTCGTGAATCTCGCTGCCATCCAATGTGCCGCAACCGCATAATATTACTGCAAATTTCTTCATAATTTCAATTATTAATGTGATTAAGCTGCATCAGCTGGTGTGTTGGTGTCGGTAGCCACTACAGGTCTTCCATACAAGAACTCTTTCAGATAGGTTGCTAATTGTGGTGATGCCTGATTGATCATGCTGATCTGACCATCTGCAAATTGCGTAATCTTAGCAACAGCGTTGGCATTGCCAGTCAATTGTGCAACAGTCAACATCTGTTGGATGCTTTGGAACGCGTCACCAATGGCAGGCTGATCCATGTTGTTGGACATAGCATTTCTAATCTTGTCTTGAGCTTGCTTACAAGAGAAGTCAACCATATTGTCAATCTTGAGTTCTTTGAATCTGGCATTCAAAGATTCATCTTTATTGTTGGCGGTTTTTAGGAATGCACCGCAGAAGATCCAGTCGTAGAAGATGTCGTCACCATGGAATGCTAAGGTCTTCTCGTCGGCTTTATCATACCATTGGAACAGATCTACAAAACCATCCAACATCTCATTGGCCATCTTAACACCTTGTTCGTTGGCTTCTGGTGTGTTCAAGCGGAAGAAGTCTTCAAGATAGAAAATACAACGCTGCGTGTAGCCATATTGATATGACATAACTGAAACGTAAGGATAGATGTCGTTGGGCACCAACTCATTACCTTTGTTAAGTACTTCCAAAGCCTTGTCGTTCTTGCCTTCGCTGGCCAGTTTGTTGGCCAAGCGACTATATACAGAACGAATCAGAGGTACAAGACGGGTATTATCTTCACTTTGGTAAACGGTCGGATCGTTAAAACCACCCCAAAGGTACGGATAAGCTTCATGTGCAGGAGCATCTGGATTGTTGACAGCATCAACTCTTGAGTGATCATTGAATACGTTCATCAAGTTGTTGTAAAGGATGTCACTGTCAATACGTCCAATTTCATATCTGTTTCTGTTGGGTTCGTCATTTTTGATAGGTACCAGACGATAGGCGAAACCTTCAAGTTGGAAATAATCCTCGAGACCGAGATAAGCCTCGCTGCCAGTGGTAGAAGCATAGTAAATCGGGCGTTCCCAGTTGTTGTTGGCAAGGATGTCCATCATGATGATGTAAGCCTTAGCGTAGGTATTAACATTGTCTGTTTTCATTTGCCATTGCAGACGGTCTACAATCTTGTCGGTGTCCTGTGGAGCTACAGTACCGTTGGCGATGACTTTTTCTTTATCAACCTTTAAAGAGAAGCTAGCAGGAATAGGTCTTCCAGTACTACGGTATCCTTTATTGGAGGAAAGCAGCAGCAACGCCTTCTGGTTGTCAAACTCAGGAGACTTGATGTAATCAACGATGGCATTCAAGTCTACATACTGGTTATTTGCCGGTTCAAGATACATGATATCGCGAGTACCGTCTTTGTACTGATCCCATGTCATAGAGATAGGAAGTGGATCAGATTGGTATGCTTTACGTTTCATCTGATCCACATACCAGCTGGTGCTGAGCAGTGACAGGTTACAAACGCGAACATCGGTACGGTAACCTTCCACCTCTTGAGCGTACCAAAGTGGGAAAGTATCATTATCACCAAGTGTGAATAAGATAGCGTTAGGAGCGCAAGAGTCAAGATAGTTCTTTGCGATAGCCAAAGCGGTATAGCGGTCAGAACGATCGTGATCGTGCCAGTTTTGTTTTGCCATGACACAAGGTACAAGTGCAAAACACAATACTGTTGTCAATATGGCACCGCCAAGTTGTACGCCTTTGTTCTTGATCTTCTCGAAGAGAGCGTAAATGCCCAATACGCCAAAGCCAATCCAGATGGAGAAAGCATAGAAGGAGGCTGCGAAGGCATAGTCACGCTCACGAGGCTGGAAGTTGTACATGTTCAGGTAGAAGGCAATGGCCAAACCGGTCATGACGAAGAGCATGAACACCACAAAGGCGTTAGGCGTATCTTTGCGCACTTGATAGACAATACCAATGAGACCTAGCAACAAAGGCAACAGATAGTAGGTGTTGTGTCCTGGGCGCTGCATAGCCTTCGGTTGGTCTTTCTGATTACCCACCATAGGATTATCCACAGCTGGAATACCGGAAATCCAGTTGCCGTTCATGTAGTCGCCACGTCCTTGCAGGTCATTTTGACGGCCGGCGAAGTTCCACATGAAATAACGCCAATACATGTAGCCAAACTGATAGGTATGCATGAACTTGATATTACGTTGCCATGTCGGCAGGTCACCACGTGCCATAGCTCTGCGGTTTTCCTTGTCGGAGGCGCTATTGCTGTTATAACGTGTGTTGAGCCAATCGATATAGTTGGAACTCCTATCGGAGGCCCACATTCTCGGGAACATCATACATCCTGACGGATCGTATTTTGGCAGTTCATCTTTACGATCGTTGGAAACCACGTATTGTTTTTTCTCTTTATCTCTTACATAGAAAGGTTTACCATCTTTTGAACCGACAACACGGGTGTTGTAGCTTTGACCGTAGAACAACGGGTTGGAGCCATATTGCTCACGGTTGAGGTAAGCTAACAAAGCGACTGCATCCTCCGGATTGTTCTCATCGATGGTCGGGTTGGCATTGGAACGGATTACCAATGTGAAGAAGGTTGAGTAACCGATCAATAGCATCAAGAAGCAAAAAGTGCCAGTCAGCAAGATGGGTTTATGTTTCTTGTAACCTGCATAGATACCCCATCCAATAAGGGCAAACAGCAATAGGAAGAAGAAGATGGTACCTGAGTTGAAGGGCAGATGCATACCATTGACGAATGCCAAGTCGAATTTACCAGCCAGGTTCACGATTTGAGGGATGACACCGTACAAAATCAAGCCCAGCAATACGACAGAAAGACAAAGGGATCCGAAGACACCCCATTCTGCCTTGCTCTTCAGCGTTCCTTTCTTAGCGCACAGTATAAACAATGGCACGGAGATGAAAACCCAAATGAGAAGCATCCAAATTGGCGGACAGAAGAAACCTAAGAAGACTGACATGATGGCTATTGATAAAACAGCACCCATGCCTGTAGCCTCTTTTGAGAGTTTGTAGTACATGATGAGCACGATGGCGGGCAGTGTCAACAAGTTCAAAAGGTGAACACCAATGGAGAGTCCAACCAGATAGGCGATGAAGACAATCCAGCGGTTGGGATTCACATTCGCCTTGGGGTTGTCGTACTCCTCATCCCACTTCAAGATGCACCAGAATACCAGTGCCGTAAAGAATGATGACATAGCGTAGACCTCGCCTTCAACAGCGGAGAACCAGAAGGTGTCGGAGAAGGTGTAAGCCAGAGAACCTACGAGAGCTGCACCGATCATAGCGATATAACGCGGTGTAGTCATCTCACCATTCTTGACGAACAGTTTGCGCGCTAATCGTACTATCGTAAAGTACAGGAACATGATGGTCAAGCCACTGCATATAGCAGACATGCAGTTGACACAGAAGGCCATCTTGGTGACATCACCGCCGGCAAACAGCGTGGCGATGCGGCCGAAGATCTGGAAGGTAGGTGCTCCAGGAGGGTGTCCCACTAAGAGTTTGGAGGTGGTGGCGATGTACTCACCACAATCCCACCAAGAGACGGTGGGCTCGGCCGTCATGATATATACGGCTGATGCCACTATACCGATGATCAAACCGATAATGGTGTTGATCCATTTTTGTGTTTTTGTCATTATTGATAGTTTTTTGTTATTGTTCGTTGATTTGCTAAAAGTGACTATCTGGTCGCTGCCTTGAACTGCTCCAAGAAACGGACGTCATTCTCAAAATAGAGACGGATATCGTCGGTCCTGTATTTCAACATTGTCATACGCTCGATGCCAAGTCCGAATGCGAAACCAGAATATTTTTTGCTGTCGATACCACAGTTTTTCAGAACGTTGGGATCTACCATGCCACAACCAAGAATCTCTACCCAACCAGTGTGCTTACAAAGGTTGCATCCCTTACCGCCACAGATATTGCAGGAGATATCCATCTCAGCAGAAGGTTCTGTGAAGGGGAAGTAGGAGGGGCGCAGACGAATCTTTACATCAGGGCCGAACATGCGCTGGGAGAAATAGAGCAAAGTCTGTTTCATATCAGCGAAGGAGACGTTCTCAGCAATGTAGAGACCCTCAACCTGATGGAAGATACAGTGTGCACGGGAGGTGATGGACTCGTTACGGAACACGCGACCCGGACAGATAACGCGGATAGGCGGTTTCTGAACCTCCATAGTACGTACCTGCAGAGAGGAGGTGTGCGTACGCAGCAAGATGTCGGGATGCAGCTCTATGAAGAAGGTGTCCTGCATGTCGCGAGCGGGATGCTCTTCGGCAAAGTTCAGAGCGGTGAACACATGCCAGTCGTCCTCAATGTCGGGACCAGTGACAGTAGTGAAGCCGATATCTTCAAAAATGCGACGTACTTGGTCCATCATGATTGAGATGGGGTGCATGGCGCCGACACTCACGTTGGTGTCGGGACGAGTGATATCAGCGATGGTGGATTTGGAATCTGTCTTATCACTATAAGAAGCCTTGAACTCTTCGAAACGTTTGTTGGCGAAATCTTTGATGTCGTTAACCATCTGGCCGAAATTTTTACGCTCTTCAGCCGGGATGTTACGAATCTCGTTGAACATCGCTTGAATTTCACTTTTCTTGCTCAAAAATTGAAGACGATAGGCTTCCAAAGTCTCTGCGTTTTCAATTTTGAAATTTTCAATCTCTTTTCTTAATTCTTCTAAACTCTTCATAGGGCTTTATTCAACAATAGTAGCACTAATAATCTTGATATCCTCCAGAGGTCTGTCGTTAGGGTCTTTAGCTTGAGCAGCAATTTTGTCCACTACGTCCATGCCAGACAAAACCATACCAAAAACGGTGTAGTCACCATCAAGGAACGGAGCACCGCCAACAGTCGTGTAGTCGGTTCTCTGTTGCGGCGTGAAGGTCTTGCCCATACGCTGCTCAATCATCGTCAGATAGTCGTTGTCGAAGACTTTACCGTCCACAATGTAGAACTGGGAACCGGAAGATGCCTTCTGCGGGTTGTTGTCACGAGCGGCAGCCACGGCACCACGTTTGTGGTACAACGACGGAACGAACTCAGCAGGGATGCGGTAGCTGGGACCACCCATGCCCAGACGCTGACCCGGTTTTGCAGTCTTGGAATCAGGGTCGCCCGTCTGAATCATAAAACCTTGGATGATGCGGTGGAATAACACTCCGTCATAATAGTTCTCTTTCACCAGTTTGATGAAGTTGTCACGATGTTGGGGCGTTTCGTTGGAAAGACCAATGGTAATGTCCCCTAAGGATGTCTTGATAAGTATCTTTGTCATTTTTTCGGGTTTATTCTCTTTGGAAGTCTGCTCGGCTGCCGGTTCCTGCGTTTTCTCACTCTCAACTTTCTTCTGAGAGGAGCATCCGCATAACAAAATAGCAATACCGAGGATAAGGGTCAGTTTCTTCATAAATATCTATTTTTCAGATAGTTAATAATGTCTAAAAAATTCAAAATGACCTAAAAAGCCAAATTGAATTTGAATCGGCAAATATAGTAAAAATGTTTATTTATTTATTTGTAGAAATATCGTCAGAGACATGTCGTGTAAAAGGCACGTCGAACCTGCTTAAATCCCGTGTCGTTTTCTCTGCACTTCATAACGAAAAACATTGTATTTTTGCCGCTTAAAATTTTTAAATATGACTTCTACAGAAATTCGTGCAGCTTTTTTGCGTTTTTTTGAATCCAAACAGCACCATATCGTACCTTCTGCACCTATGGTGGTAAAAAATGACCCGACATTGATGTTTACCAACGCTGGTATGAACCAGTTCAAGGATATCTTTTTAGGTAACAATCCAGCTGAGTATCCTCGTGTGGCTGATTCTCAGAAATGTCTTCGCGTCTCCGGAAAGCATAACGACTTGGAGGAGGTAGGCCGTGATACTTACCATCATACCATGTTCGAGATGCTTGGTAACTGGTCTTTTGGAGACTATTTCAAAAAAGAGGCGATTGATTATGCATGGGAGTTTCTTACCGAGGTGATGAAACTGGACAAAAACCGCCTGTATGCCACCGTTTTTGCCGGTGACGAGAAGGATGGTACCGCTTTTGATCAGGAGGCTCACGATTTCTGGACAGCCCATCTGCCCGCTGACCGTATTTTGAAGGGAAATAAGAAAGACAATTTCTGGGAGATGGGTGATACGGGTCCTTGTGGTCCCTGCTCCGAAATCCATATCGACCTGCGAGACGATGCAGAACGAGCCAAGATTTCCGGCGCAGAACTCGTAAATAAAGACAATCCGCTTGTGATAGAGATATGGAACCTCGTCTTTATGCAGTTTAATCGTACGGCTTCCGGAGAACTCGTTCCGTTGGCAGCTAAACATGTGGACACAGGTATGGGTTTTGAGCGTCTCTGCATGGCTGTGCAAAGCAAGAAGTCTAATTACGATACCGATGTCTTCCAGCCTCTGATTCAGCGCTTTGCCAAGGAATCTGGCAAGACTTATGGCGAGCAAAAAGAGGTGGATATTGCCTTACGCGTGGTGGCTGATCACTTGCGTGCGGTGTGTTTTGCTATCGCTGACGGTCAGCTGCCGTCTAACACAGGCGCAGGCTATGTGATTCGTCGTATCTTGCGCCGTGCAATCCGTTACGGCTTTACCTTCTTGGGCTTCAAAACTCCCTTCATGCACAATGCTGTGGATGCCCTCGTGGAGCAGATGGGTCAGCAGTTCCCTGAACTGAAAGCACAGGCGCTGCTCATCACCAAGGTGGTTCAAGAGGAGGAGACCTCATTCCTGAAGACCCTGGAATCCGGTATCATCAAGTTTGAAAACTATTGCAAGAATAATCCGGGAACTGTTGTGGACGGCGCCTTTGCCTTCGAGTTGTTCGACACCTACGGCTTCCCGATAGACCTGACTCAACTGTTGGCTTCCGAGAAGAATCTGACGGTGGATATGGAGGGTTTCCAGGAAGGTCTGCGTCAGCAGAAGGAGCGTTCCCGAGCTGCCGCTGCCGTAACCACCGACGACTGGATGACCTTGATTGAGCACAACGAGCCGACCACCTTTGTGGGTTATCACGAGGATAGCTGTGCTTGTCACATCCTCAAATACCGCAAAGTGACGGCCAAGAATAAGACCTTCTTCCAGATTGTGCTGGACAAGACTCCCTTCTATGCGGAGAGCGGTGGTCAGGTGGGCGACACTGGCGTATTAGAGAATGCCAATGAGCGCATCGCGGTCTTCAACACCATCAAGGAGAATAACCTTATCATCCATCAGACCACGGCACTGCCGGAGAACCTGACGGGCGAGTTTACCGCCATGATTGATGTGGAGAAACGCCAGACGACCGCTAACAACCATTCAGCCACCCACCTGCTTGACCATGCACTCCGTTCTGTACTCGGCACTCACGTGGAGCAGAAGGGCTCCTTAGTTTCTTCTGAGCGGTTACGTTTCGACTTCTCCCACTTTGCCAAGTTGACCGATGAAGAAATCATGAAGGTGGAGCAGATGGTGAACCGCCTGATCAGAGAAAATATTCCGTTGAAAGAACATGTGGATGTGCCGATTGATGAGGCTCGTGCTATGGGTGCCATTGCTCTCTTCGGTGAAAAATATGGCAACACAGTTCGCGTCATCCAATTTGGCAAGGCCATAGAGCTCTGCGGTGGTACACATACTTCCGCCACGGGCAATATTGGTCTCTTCAAGATAGTTTCCGAAGGTGCCATTGCAGCTGGAGTCAGAAGAATTGAGGCTGTCACAGGCACTGCCGCCGAGGCCTTAATGTATGAGAATCAGAACCTGATCCGCCAGATGAAGGAGCAGCTCAACACCACTAACCTGATGCAGGCCATTCAGAAATTGATGGACGACAATGCTGTGGCCAAGAAGAAGATTGAGGAGTTTGAGCAACAACAGGTAGTCGCTTTCTGCAAAGAGTTGGAGCAGAGCGCAAAAGAACAGAATGGTATACAGGTCATCTCCAATATCAGTACTTTCAATGCGGAGATTTTGCGAAATACAGCTTTCAAACTGCGCACTGCACCTAATCGAGTAATCGTGTTGGGTAGTGTGGTGGATAATAAGCCAAATTTAGTTGTGGCAATCTCTGACGATTTGGTAGGTCGTTTTGAGGCTCCGAAGCTGGTGCGTGCTGCCGGTAAACTGATCCAAGGCGGTGGTGGCGGTCAGCCTACACTCTCCACTGCCGGAGGCAAAAATCCCGCCGGTCTGCCCGATGCAGTAGCCGAAGTGCTGAAACTGATTGCCGAATAACGGAATAAACTGCGCCCAGAGAGCAAACTGCGTCCTCGCAGTTTGAGATTTTCTATTAAACTATTAAATTATTAAGTTATGAAAAGGACTTGGCAATTTCTGTCCATAATTTCATAATTTAATATCTTCATAACTTCATAATTTCACTACCCGTTTGGTGCAGGTTTGCCCATCGGCGTTCTTGATGACAGCCACATAGACGCCCGCGGGCCAATCATGGCAGTTAATGATGCTGTAGTCATCTATGTTCATCTGTGATACCAGTTGTCCCATTTGGTTGTAGATGCTCATGGAGCGAAGTCCTTCACCTTTAACAACCAGACGGTCGGAGGTTGGGTTGGGGTAGAGAGCAAGTTGTGCAAAAGCATTCTCCTCAACACCTACACCGCCCAAAGTGAAATGGAACGGGTCGGCAGCACCGACGTATGGCAAACACTCTCTTCTTCCAGATGCATCCTTGGCAAAAAGATAGTAATCAACGGCATCTTCTCCTTGTAGACCACTAATTGTAGCGTGCCACTCATCCTCATCATCCTGCTGCATTTGAGCACTCTGCCATTGTCCTTCGTTAATTCTATAATAAACTAATAATGAATCTGTTATAAGAGATTCTCCGCTCAGTGCCTTGATGGTGACGGGCAGGTTGTAGGATTCTTGATATACCTGTTGCCCGAGCAGCGGGTAGTGCTTCAGGTAGAGCATACCGAGGTCGGCGAGCTCGTGGGTACGGCAGTGCAACGCGTCGGTGTTTTGCCATGGCGTGTAGTAGGATTGCTGGATAGGTACGATGGTGTAGCCCGGCATAGCATCTTCGTAAACTTCAATGGCGGCATTATCGTATGAGTTGCCTACTATTGGAACAAAGACGTGATCGTTGATGATGAGAGAGTTGGTGTAGGGCGTGGTGGAGTAATTGCCAGGAGCATAGACGCGGACAACTTGGTAGTGATCGCCCCATGGCGTCAAAGCGTTGGCGAAGGTGTTGGCCACTGCCTCATAATCGTTATAACGTGGGTCGTTTGTTGAAACTCGTGCAATAAGCACCTTGTTGACATTCAGGAACTTGCCCCAACAGTCGATGTGGGCGATGTATTCGCCCAGCGGATCGTCTAAGAGCATATAGTTGTCGACACCAAGATAGTTCTGTGCCATCGTCTGCACGTCGGAATTTGATAAGTTAGGGTTTTCCTCAAGGACCAAGTCTGTAGAGGCTGCCGTCCCGTAGCCGTCAACCATATAGTTGCCGCCAGTGTGTACCATTGACATCTCATAGGAGGATACTCCTAAGTTCTGGACGAAATGCTGCATAGCCGCATCGTCGTTAGGGCGCTGCGGACGGTTGTAGGTGAAGTCTATAATGCTTATTTCGTCGTTACCGTCAAGAACAAACCATGGACCGTAGTCGCGTACCCAGTAGGAGTCGTGGTTGACGAGCCAGTATCGTACATTACTGTCATTGACGCCGTTAGAGGCAAAATAGTATTGGGCGGAGGTGCTGTCCTGACCGCTGGAGACAATGACAGTGACCTGAGTGATCAAAGAAAGTTCGCGCACCAAGGAGACGGGAATGCCCAGAGGGTAGGCGATGAGAACACCGCCCATAGGCTGAAACTCCGAGATGGCAGACACTGGTCCAACTGGCGGTGTGCCACTCTTGGTCTGCAGGTACCAATTTTGCAACATAGCTCGCTCCTCCATTGTGGGCGCGTGCGTGAATTTTGGATGCACGTCGTAATGCTCAGATTGAGCATACGATAATGTTATGAAGGTAAATAATGCCAGAAATAATGTAAAACGTTTAATCATCCCGTTTTGATTTTTTGAAGCCGCAAAAATACATTTTTTAATACTTCACTGTGTAGAATTTCGATAGAACAGTTACCTCCTTTTTGCAAAAATTAGTACTTTTGCCGTCACGTAACCCGAATTTGAAAAATATGGCTCGGAAAATTTGGATATCAATATTGCTTCTCTGTCACATTGCATTTCTTTGCGCACAGGAACCTATCACTTTGACGTCCAAAGGGAACAAATCTCCTATCGTTATCCCCGCTCAATATAGTGAAATAGAGTGGCAGGCTGCACAACAATTGAGCGATTATCTGAAGTTGGTTTTTCATGCAGACTATCCTATCCGAACAGATGACAAATATAAAGGTCGCCACGCCATCTCCATTGGCCGAACCCGCATGGCTGCTAACCTCTATATTCAATATTGTGACTCTATTTGCGACGATGGTTTCCTGTTACATACTGATGGACAAAACCTCTACATTGTAGGGTTGCGTGAGAATGCGCTTCTCTATGGCGTCTCTCATCTGATGGAGAACTACTTCGGCTTTCTTTTCATGGATACCTACGAGAGTACGTGGAAAATTCTTGAAGGAAAAAGAAAGACATTGGCGATACACGATCTTCAAAATCCCTCTTTTGCCTATCGTGAGATTTTGATGCGTCCACCGCTCAATAGTCAGACTTATGCTGATTGGCATAAACTGCACACTCGTACTTACTTCAACAGTCGTTGGGGTATGTTTGTCCATACTTTCCAGAAACTTATCCCGATTGACGACTATTTTGAAACCCATCCAGAATGGTTTTCCGAGATAAGAGGGCAGCGAGTGCGCGATGGCCAGCTCTGCCTGAGCAATCCGGAGGTTCTCGAAGAACTCTGCACTAACTTATCCTCCATGATAGCCGCTGCTCCGGAGAAGAGCGTCTGGTCAGTGTCGCAAAACGACAACGAGAACTCCTGTACTTGTGCCGCCTGTCGTCATCTGGATTCTCTCTATGGTGGTCCTTCCGGCACGATGCTTTACTTCATCAATCAGGTGGCTCGTCGTTTTTCCGACAAGACCATCTCCACTTTGGCCTACTTGCAGACACGCCGTCCGCCGAAGAACATCAAACCTGAACCGAATGTTAACATTATGTTCTGCTCCATCGAATGTCAACGTCAACGTCCTATCGCCGAGAACCCCGCCGACCGCTCTTTTCAACGAGACATGGAAGGTTGGGTAGCGTTGACTGACAACATATTTCTTTGGGACTATGTCGTTCAGTTCAAGAACTTTTTAGACCCTTTTCCCAATCTACATGTGCTACAGGCTAACCTGAAAAACTTTCGAGATCATAATATCAAGATGGTCTTTGAACAGGGCTCCAATAATAACTTCGTAGAAAGCGAGGAGTGGCGCGCCTATCTCCTTGCCCATCTGCTGTGGAATGTGGATATTGACGTGGACAGTCTTCGCGACACTTTTCTGGATGCTTATTATGGTCCTAACCGAGCGCCCTATATCAAGCAGTATTACGACACGATGACGGCGGCGTTGCTCGCCTCGGGACAGGTGCTCGACATCTATGGCTATCCTATGGATGCCAAAGATGGCTACCTGTCTCCTGCGATGATAGCCTATTATCAGTCGCTATTCAAGCAGGCCTACGAAATACCTCCGCACGACTATCTCAAAGGGTTGGATTACAGTTATTACGATGATAGACTTCGTTGTCTGGAATTACCTCTCGACTTTGCAATCCTTGACTTGTCACTTTGCGATGTGTCGCCGGAGTTGTCCTTTTTCCAAATAGATGAGAACGGCAATAGAGAGACCAACGAATCAATGTTGGAGCGTGCTAAAAGTTTTAAGGCTGATTGCAAGAGACTAGGTGTGCGTAAGTTGGATGAGGCTTCGTATCAACCATCTCAGTTTTGGGATAACATTCTGCGTCATGTCAATCTGGGCACATCTGTGAACAAAGCTCTCGGCAAACCAGTTTATGGCGACTCCACTTGGAGTAAAACCTACGATGTGGGTGGCTCGCGCGCCCTCACAGATGGTAAATTCGGAACTATGGACTATCGCCATCATTGGCTAGGTTTCCAAGGGGAAGATATGGATGTGACCATCGATTTAGGGGAAGAAACTGACGTGGAAGGACTGAGCACCAACTTCTTTTTCTTCCCGCTCTCTTGGATCTATGCGCCTGTCAAGGTCACTTGGTATCTTTCCTCAGATGGAGAGCATTGGCAAGAGCAGGGGACTATCGAGTATCAAAATGGTAATCAGCTTACAAGAAGAGAATTAGTTCCTTTTGACTTTAAGATAAATCCCCAGAAAGCTAGATATGTGCGCATGACGGCAGAGTCTCCCAAAACCAACCCCGCTTGGCATCGCGGTTACGGCCAGCCCTGTTGGATTTTCTGCGATGAGATTGTGGTGCGTTGATTTCCACGCGCAAACCCACGCTTGTTGAGTTGTTGAATTGTTGAGAAGTGATAGATTTATATCTTCATAACTTAATAGTTTAATAATTTCATAGTTTCATGCTTTAATAACTTCATAAATAGAACGAATTTTTTTCTTATTTTTGCGCCCTTGTAAAAATACATATATAATAATGGAATTAGCAACGAAATACAATCCTCAGGAAGTAGAAGACAAATGGTACCAATATTGGGTTGAACACAAACTTTTTCATTCAGAACCCGACAGCCGTCCGGCCTATACAATCGTAATTCCGCCGCCAAATGTGACAGGTATTCTGCACATGGGCCACATGCTGAACAATACGATTCAGGATATCCTCATCCGCCGCGCCCGTATGATGGGCTTCAACGCAGTTTGGGTTCCTGGTACCGACCATGCGTCTATCGCAACTGAGGCTAAGGTCGTTAACATGCTCAAAGAGAAAGGTATCGAGAAGAAAGACCTTACTCGCGATGAGTTTTTGAAGTATGCTTGGGAGTGGAAAGAGAAACATGGTGGCATTATCCTCAAACAGCTCCGCAAGCTGGGTGCCTCTTGTGACTGGGACCGCACCAAGTTTACCATGGATGAAGAACTCTCCGAAGCAGTTATCGATATTTTCGTCGACTTGTATAATAAAGGGTTGATATACAGAGGTGTACGAATGGTCAACTGGGATCCGAAAGCCCTGACCGCTGTCTCTGATGAGGAAGTTATCTATAAAGAACTTCAGTCAAAACTTTACTATGTGCGCTATCAGATTGAAGGCGAACCAGGTGAGTACATCACCATTGCTACTACTCGTCCTGAAACCATCTTGGGTGATACGGCTATCTGTATGCATCCCGAGGACGAGCGTTATGCAAAATATAAAGGCAAACGTGCTATCGTTCCTCTTGTAAACCGTTCTATTCCATTAATTTATGATGAATATGTAGAGCGCGAGTTCGGTACGGGCGCCCTCAAGATTACGCCTGCTCACGATATCAACGACTATAACCTTGGTATCAAACATCATCTGGAGACTATTAATATTTTCAATGACAATGGTACTCTCAGTGAGGCTGCGCAGTTCCTCGTAGGCATGGATCGTTTTGAGGCCCGTAAGGCTATCATCCCGTTGCTTGAGGAGAGTGGCAATCTCGTCAAGATTGAGGATTACACCAATAAGGTGGGATTCTCCGAGCGTACTAATGAGGTTATAGAACCGAAGCTTTCTCTGCAGTGGTTCTGCAAGATGGAAAGCCTGGCAAAACCTGCCCTCGACGCTGTGATGAATAACGATATCCATTTCTATCCGGAGAAGTTCAAAAACACCTACGCTCACTGGATGGAGAATGTAAAAGACTGGTGTATCAGTCGTCAGCTGTGGTGGGGTCACCGTATTCCTGCTTACTACCTGCCAAATCACGAGTTTGTAGTGGCACATAACGCTGAAGAGGCTCTCAAGATTGCTCAAGAGAAATATCCGGAGTTGAATCTGACCATCAACGACTTGCATCAAGATGAAGACGTTATGGACACCTGGTTCTCCTCATGGCTCTGGCCGTTGTCTGTATTCGATGGCATCCGTCATCCTGACAATCCCGAGATTAAATATTACTACCCGACTTCCGCTTTGATCACCGCACCCGACATCATCTTCTTCTGGGTGGCTCGTATGATCATGGCCGGTTTCGAGTGGCGCGGTTCCATTCCGTTCAAGGATGTCTATTTCACTGGTACTGTGCGTGACAAACTGCATCGTAAGATGTCTAAACAGCTCGGAAACTCACCCGATCCTATCTTATTGATGGAGCAATATGGTGCTGACGGTGTCCGTTTTGGCATGATGCTGAGTTCTCCCGCCGGTAACGACCTTCTCTTCGACGAGTCTCTTTGCGAACAGGGCCGTAACTTCAGCAATAAACTGTGGAATGCTTTCCGTCTTGTCAAAGGTTGGAACATCGATCCAAACATCCCGCAACCGGAGCACTCCAAGACCGCTGTCATATGGATGCGTGAGCGTATTCAGGAGGTTCTTGCCAATGTTGAGGAGTCATTCAAAGACTACCGTCTCTCCGAGGCTTTGATGGCTATCTACAAACTCATTTGGGACGACTTCTGCTCTTGTTTCCTCGAGGTGGTTAAAGCAGCTTATCTTCAGCCTATTGACCAGAAGACCTACGATGATATCATCGGTATCTTTGAAACGTTGATGGAAATCTTGCATCCTTTCATGCCGTTCATCACGGAAGAGTTGTGGCACGAGTTGCGCGAGCGTCCCGCAGACGCCAGCATTATGGTTACGCCTATGCCTAAAGCTGATGGAACTGTAAACCAACAGTTATTGGATGACTTTGCCAATGCCCGCGAGGTTATTGAGCAGGTACGTAGAATCCGTTCCGAGAAAAACATTGCTAACAAGCAGGCCCTTACCCTCAATGTTCATAGCGAGAAGTTTACAGACGTGGGCCTCGATGCTGTTATTCGTAAGTTAGCTAATGTGGAGCAGATCAACCATGTGTCTGCTGATGCTGAGGTGAATGGTGCTTCATTCATTTTGCAAAATATTAAATATTCCGTGCCGCTCACAGGTCTCGTAAATGCAGAAGAGGAGATTAAGAAGTTGGAAGCTGACCTAAAGTATGCTGAAGGTTTCCTGCAAGGCGTTATGAAGAAACTCTCCAATGCTAATTTCGTCAACAACGCTCCGCAGAAGGTGGTCGATATGGAACGTAAGAAACAGGCTGATGCTGAGGAGAAGATTCGATTGATCAAAGAGCAACTTTCTAAGCTTCAGTAAGATATGAAAGCTGCTCTAAGATATTTTCTTCTGCTGGCAATATGTCTGGTCCCGATTACGTTTATGCCTTATATCCCTGAACGTTTTCCTATCGTCATCGGTATCGTGCTTGCTGTAACGATCGCCTATTGGGGCAGTTACGCTTATATCGAGAAGAAACGAAAACAACAGGATCGCGACGGGAAGGGATCCTGACATCTATTTATGAAAAAAGCCATCTGCTATATCATCATTGCAACAGCCCTATTGACGGGTCATGCTCAGAAGAATCTTTCGTCGTTTCGATTCTGGGAAGACTCTTTGATGACATTGCGCGATCAGGTGATGCAAGAGCCCGACGAGACCACGCGTCTTTCCCTTAATGAAGATTTTATGACATTGTTGGAGGAGGTTTTACAAATGCCTAATTCCTTCCAATTTGGTTGGGACTCTGTTCAGAATTTTGCTGTTCTCTCCTCACCCGACGAGGTCTTTAAGATTTTCACATGGTATATCGTAAAAAATAACCAAACTGTAGAGAACTTTGGTTTCATTCAGGTTTATAATGATGCCCGTAAAAAATATGTTCTCTTTCCGTTGTACGATAAGCGAATGGCTATCGACTTTCCCAAGACGCTTATCGGCAATCACAACAAATGGTACGGTGCTGTTTATTACAAGATGATTCCCATCACCGAGAAAAAAGTGACCTATTACACGCTTTTAGGTTGGAATGGCAATAATCTGTTCACCAACCAGAAGATTATTGAGATATTGCACTTCAACAAGGACAAGACTCCGATCTTCGGGGCGAGGGTCTTTAAAGGCTATACGGAGCGTGTTGCGCGCGTCATACTGGAGTATTCCAAAAATGCTACGTTACATCTCAACTATGAGGACCAGCAGTATCTGGTCAGCACGGGCAAGTTCAATCCTAAGACCCAACAGACAGAATACAAACTCGTAGATAGTCCGATGATTATCTATGACGAACTGATTCCGATGGAAGAAGGAATGGAGGGTCTTGCCGCTTATATGGTTCCCGAGTCGAGTCTGAGTCAAGGCTTTTTGGAGGAAGACGGCTATTGGCACTTTATGAAGCGTGTGCGCGGCACCAATCCTGACAGAGTCAGACCCAATTATGAATATAAACCAAGACAAATTTATAATCCATCTAACCCATAAGCAGTTATGCAAACATCTTTATATCCTTTTCTTTTCGAGCCCATTTTTAAAGAAAAAATCTGGGGCGGACGACGACTTGAGACCGTTTTAGGCAAAGACCTTGGCGACATGGTCTGTTGCGGCGAGAGTTGGGAACTCTCCGGACTTATCGGCGACGAGTCTGTCATCGCCAACGGCTTTTTGGCCGAAAACAACCTCAACGAGGTGATGGAGATTTATCTTACCGATATAGTAGGGGAGAAGAACTACGAAAAGTATGGATTGGGTTTTCCATTGCTGATTAAATTTATTGATGCGCACGATAACTTGTCGGTGCAGGTGCATCCTGACGATGAATTGGCATCTCAAAAGTATGGTCAGAACGGCAAGACCGAGATGTGGTATGTGGTCGATGCCGAAGAGGGCGCAGGTCTTTATGTCGGTTTCAAGCACCACGTGACTCCGCAACAGTATCAGAAAGCAGTTGAAGACAGTACACTATCGGAGCTGATGCGTTTCTATCCTGTGAAGCCTGGTGATACTTTCATGATTCCCGCTGGCACAATTCACGCGATTGGCAAGGGTGTCCTTGTGGCTGAGATACAGCAGCCTTCAGATGTCACCTTCCGTATTTACGACTGGGATCGTCTTGACGATGAAGGCAATCCTCGCGAGTTGCATACTGAAGAAGCTCTTGAAGCTATCCACTTTGATGAGAATACGGCCGATGCACAGGTCCATTACACACCGAAACTCAATCGGACGGTTGAGTTGGTGCGTTCACCCTATTTCACCACCAGTCTGCTCCTTTGCGATGCACCAATAAAGAAGAGCTATGGCGATTTAGACTCTTTTGTCATCTATATGTGCCTCGATGGTGATCTTGACATCGTTCACGGTGGCGGGCGCACGCGACTGAAGACTGGCGACGTGACCTTAGTACCCGCCGCTATCGATATGCTGACCTTGGAACCGGCACGGACATCATCATTATTGGAAATTCATTGCTAATGTAATTTGGTCGAGGTACGCATCGACCCTACTCAATTTGATGCAGTTTCGTTTTCAACACTTTGTCCTTTCGCATGACCATAGCACAATGAAGATTGGCACGGATGCGGTATTGTTGGCCACTCTCACCGAGCTGGCTGACGCTCACTCCTTGCTTGATATCGGCTGTGGTTGCGGAGTGGCAGCATTCTGTCTCGCCCAAAAGATGCAATCTCTGGGTGACACGGCAATTGTCTATGGTGTCGATCCCGATGAAGCCTCCATTCTTGAAGCTTGTGAAAATGCCGCTAATTATGGACTTCTACCAGAAAGTTGTTTTCATTTTGAAAATACAACCGTTCAGTCCTTTTCTCAACGTGTTGGTGTGCCGAAGTTTGATCTGATAGTCTCTAATCCTCCCTTTTTCAACAAAGACTTTAAACCAAGTCGCGAAGACCGTCTCAAGAGCCGCCACCGTGACGGGCAGCTTCCTTTTGAAGAGTTGGTGGAGAGCGTAGTACGATTGCTTGCTCCTGGCGGCCGTTTTGCAATAATTCTACCGCCAGTAGAGAGTGATGAGTTTCGGGAAGTGGCTGCAGATCGTCTATACTGCCATAAGACATTCCCAGTGCGCCCTACCGCCAACAAACCGATTTATCGTCATGTGCGTGAGTATGCTCTCAAACCCGCTGAGGAAGCGGTGATGCCATTGTTCGATATTCGTGATGCGGAAAATAAATATACTCCCGAATATCTGGAATTGATGCGGGATTATTTATTATTATAGATCCATGGTTGGGGCGAATCGCATTCGCCCCATATCGAATCGAATCACGTTTGCCCCATGGGCGAATGATTATTCTTTTATATAGGGGCGAATAATTATTCTCCTATAAACGGGCGAATGATTATTCTTTTATATACGGGCGAATGATTATTCGCCCCTACCATTGGGCGAATTCAATTCGCCACCTACAATTCATTTGTTAAATTCACCTTTTTTTCAATCCTTTTCTCCAAAAAATCTATAAAAACATTATCTTTGCCCCTTTATTTGAAACTATTTTATTATTAACCTAATTTTATAAAAATGAAAAAATTATTATTTCTTGTACTAACAATCTTATTGAGTGTTAGCTCTTTAAGGTTGTCGGCACAAATGTTGACCGTAGCCGACGGAACTGCAGAAAACGAATACATTCCGTATTACGGTTTTTGGATGGATGTTGATCAGCATAATCAGATCATCTATCCAGAGAGTATGTTGACCGATTTGGTGGGAGAATCTATTACTGGTCTGATTTTCTATTTAAGTGAAATTGACAACCCTTGGGGATCCACTACCACTCTCAGTTTGGGAACTACGACGAGTTCCTCTTTTGCTTCGTCGGCCCTTAATACTTCTCCCGTAACAGCGGTCTATTCTGGTCCTATTTCTATTTTCGGGAACCAGATATCTTTTAGTTTTGCCACTCCTTTTGTTTATAATGGTGGTAATCTTTTGTTGGACATCACTTCCATTGGAGATAATTACTCTTCAGCCTATTTTTATGGTGTATCACAATCTAATGCTAGTCTCTATTCGTACAACTCTACGATGAACAGACAGAGTTTTATTCCGAAGACATCATTCCTTTATGGTAGTTGTCTGCCTCCAACTCAGTTGACCATGTCCAATATTGGTCAAACCTCAGCTACCGTTTCCTGGACAGCTGCTGCTGGTGCCAATATGTGGGAAGTTTACTGTGGAACGGGTGGAGAAGACTTGGATAACGTGTCCTGGAGTTCTGCATCTGATACTTCCTATTCCTTGACTGGTTTGTCACCTAACACACAATATGTGGTTTATGTTCGCTCCAATTGTGGAAGTGAATATAGTTATGCCGTCAATACTACTTTCCGCACGGAATGCGGCATTACACCTGTTCCCTTTGCAGAGGGTTTTGAGAGCCAACCCGTAGAAGGCACCCCAACCTGTTGGACAATTCTCAATAGTTATAGTCTTTATGGATCGTCATATCCTCAAGTCTACGATTATTCAGGACATACCGGAAGCAATTGTTTCCTGATGGCTCTTGATCCAAGTAGTGTAAATGGTACTCAGTTGGCAGTTCTTCCCCAGTTGGCTGCTCCGATTGATGAACTTCAAGTATCCCTTTATGCGTTCATGGACTCTTATAATCCCATTGAACATCTGTACATCGGTTACATTACAGATCTTACGAATGCAAATTCATTTGTCCCTGTTGCCACTTATGGTAGTTCTTCCTTGACAGGAGATGAGTACTCGAGATTCGTCGCTAGTTTCAGCAATGTTCAAGTAGCAGCGGGCACTGTTGCCTATATTGCTATCGGTGTAGATTGTGCACCTACCACTTCTCTTGGTTTCTTAGGCATTGATGACATACTTGTTGACTATATCCCAGCCTGTTCTGAGCCAGTTGCTTTGACCGCCCAGAATATTACGGCTACTACCGCTCAGGTTTCTTGGAATCCTGGTACTACTACCGCTTTCAATATTTATTACAAAAGTCATCTGGATACTGCTTATTCTGAGATACTTTATGTGTCAGATTCCACTTATCTGCTCGAGAACCTGACTCCTTCAGCAGCTTATCAATGGTATGTAGCCGCTGTTTGTGATGATGGTTCCGTGGTTAACAGCGAAATGGCTTCCTTCAATACAAGTTGTTCTGCTATAACAAATCTGCCTTATTTCACAGATTTCGAGTCTCTTCTCTCTACAGATCAAACATTGCCATATTGCTGGATCAGAGGTAATAATAGCACATATCCTTCCATCTATGATTTTGATGCATACTCTGGAGACAACTGTCTTGAATTCTATACAGCTAATACTGTTGCATTACCGCAACTGGATCTTGATGAGATTTTACTTGCCAATGTCCAATTGTCTTTCTATGGAATGTCTTCAATCTCTGATAATGTAGAATTGCAAGTTGGTGTGATGACGAACCCTAACCAACCCAGCACCTTTGTTCAAGTAGGTAACTCCTTCTATCTCGATTCAGACAACTACCAATTGTTTGAAGTTGATTTTTCAACTTATACTGGAACAGGTTCCTATATTGCTTTCAAAAATGTGCAGTCAACATCATTGTATATTGATGATGTGACAATCGACTATCTGCCTGATTGTGTTCGTCCGAATACTGTATATGTAACGAGCGTTGATACTGCTTCTGCAGTGATTGGCTGGTCTACTCTAACTGGTCAGACTGCTTGGGAGGTTGTTATGGACACCGCTGGTTTTGACCCTGATGAGGCTACTGCTATCGCTGTTACTACTAATAGCTACGAATTCCAAGGTCTTACCAGCAATACTGCTTATGATGTGTATGTAAGAACCGATTGTGGTGGTGAATACAGTGACTGGTCCAATGTTTTGAACTTTGTCACTTTGCCCGCTTCACCCGCTCAAATTCCATACACTTGTGATTTTGAAAATCCTACCGAGAACGCTTCTTGGGTTTTATTGAATAATGAGCAGACTAACAAATGGGTAATTGACACTGCTGCTAATAATACCGCTAATGGTAATTATGGTTTGTACATCTCTCAGGATTCTGGAGCTACCAATACCTATAACATTTCTGCATCCTCTATTTCTTGGGCATATCGTGATATTGTGTTTACAGGTGCAAACGAGTTTTTGCTTTCCTTTGATTGGAGAACGGTGGCTGAGTCAAATTGGGATTTCGTTAAAGTTTTCATTGGCAGCCCTGTTCCTGTTCAGGCTGGTTCAGCAACTGCCCCTGCCAATTCTGTGCAGATAGGCCAATTCTCTGGTTCCTCCGAGTGGACACAGTGTACAGCTACTCTGGGTGGCTCTTATGCCAATACCACCAGACGTCTCTTCTTCATGTGGAAAAATGATAGCTCAATGGGTACGAATCCGGCTGGTGCTATTGATAATATCTCTATCACTCCTGTTTTATGTGCTCAACCGGTTAGCGTTCAAATTGACGAGTTGAATACAGATAATGCTACCTTTACCATTGTTCCTGCATCATCTAATGATTCTGAGTGGGAGGTGGTCTATGGCACTTCTGATACCACAATGACCTCTATCATTGTTAACAGCACCACTAATACGCTTACAAACCTTCTTCCGGCTACACATTATTATATTAGTGCCAGAACCTTGTGTAGCGGTGGTGACACTAGTGCATGGTCTCCAGTTGCCACATTCCAAACAGAGTGCGTGCTTCTCACCACAGTTCCTCAAACTTGGGATATGGAAAGTAATAATACAGGTGGTTCTATGTCAAATCCGCTGCCTGCATGCTGGACAAGAGGTTCTGCCAACAGCACATATCCTTATGTATATTCTACTAATGGACATAATGCTCCTCATTCACTCTATTTCTATAATGCCTATAAGAATGTTGTAGCTATGCCAGTTATTGATACTGATGAGTTGCCAATCAATACTTTGCAAGTCTCTTTCTATGCAAAAGCATCCTCCGTTTCCTCTTATGATGCACAAATTTTGGTTGGTGTGTTGAGTGATGTTAGTGATTTAACAACCTTTACCGTTGTCGACACCATAGATCTGACGGATACTTATCCTACATATCCTTATGTTGTATTGTTCAACAACTATACTGGCACTGGCAATCGCATTGCCTTTAAGAACAGTTATACTACCTCCTACGCATATAATGATCTTTATGTGGATGATGTTACATTAGAGGCTATTCCTTCCTGTATTCCTGTGTCTAACCTCAGCTTGACAGGCAGCGATGAGACCTCTCTGACAGTCACCTGGACACCAGGCTCAACCGAAGATTCCTGGTATCTTGAGTATAAAGAGCAGAATGATTCCGTTTGGACGAATCAAATTGTAACATCTATACCTTATACGATTTCAGGTTTGGATGCAGCTACTGGTTACGACATTCGCGTTCAAAGTGATTGTGGAGGTGGCGACCTATCCACATGGTCATATCTGCAGGCAAATACTACTTTGTGTGATTCTGCTTCACAATGTACCTATACATTCTATCTTTCTGACAGTTATGGTGATGGCTGGAATGGTGCCGCTATTGCTGTATATCAGAATGGTGTTCTTGCAGGGGAAGTAAGACCGAGTTACTCATTCCATACTATTACGATGACACTGCCGTTGTGTGATAACTTCATGACCTCTTTGGTATGGCTCTCCGGCAATTTTGATTCTGAGGCTAGCTTTTATGTGACAGATCCTTTTGGAGAGGTTGTCTATACAACTTCAGGAACTCCTTCAGGAACTCTTACTACTTTCATGTCTGCTTGTACTCCTCCTTCCTGTCCTGCTCCTACATCTATCGCAGTTGCCAATATCGGTTCCACCTCTGCTGACGTCAGCTGGGTATCCGCAGGCACGGAGACGGCTTGGAATGTAGAGTATAAACTGGCAACTGATACTGCATGGACGGAAGCTAATGTTACTACCAATCCTTATACACTCACAGGCTTGACTGCTGGTACCGCTTATGATGTACGTGTACAGGCTGACTGTGGTGCAGGTGAAGTCTCCACCTATAAGGAGACCTCCTTTAACACTTCCATCTGTGATGTTGCCGACCAGTGTGCTTATACTTTCATTCTTGGCGATGGGTATGGTGACGGCTGGAACGATGGCTATCTGACAGTACAGCAAAGCGGAACAACAATTGCTATACTTGAGGCTGTAGATCATGGTGGTGAAGGTGACTATACCTACTATGACACTGTAGTTGTCTATCTTTGTGACAACCTGTCCACCTCTTTGGTGTGGTCTTTTGGTGATTTTGACGATGAAGTTTCCATCAACATCATAGGTCCTGATGGTACCTCAGTATATACTCACGAAGATTTCTTTGGCTATACCACCTATACCTTCACAACCAATTGTGGTGGCACCACCGCTTGCGATGCTCCTACCGCATTGGCAGTGAATGGCATCTCCCAGACTTCCGCGACGGCTACCTGGACAGCCGGCGGCACCGAGACCTCCTGGAACGTGGAATACAAGGCAGCTTCCGCCACCACATGGCAGACGGCTACCGTATCAGCAGCCACCTACACGATGACGGGTCTCACCCCGAACACCGCTTACGAGGTTAAGGTACAGGCAGTCTGCGATGCCAGCACGACCAGCGACTGGACAACCGCAGTCTCCTTCACCACGTTGAACGAGGATACTCCTACCTGTCCTGCTCCTACAGGCCTTGCCGCAACGGTAGACCATACCGACGCAACCTTGACCTGGAACCAGGAGGCTAACACCGCAACTGAATGGCAGATCAACTACCGTCAGACCACGGAGAGCAGCTGGAGCACTGTTACCGCCACCACCACTTCCTACACCTTGACCGACTTGGTAGCCAACGTTACCTACGAGGCCAACGTGGTGGCACACTGCGACAACGGCTTGACCAGTGATCCTTCCAACACTGTCACCTTCGAGACCAACAACAACAGCGTACAGACCTATCTGGAGAAGAGCGTAAGTCTCTATCCTAACCCTGCAACTGAGATGGTAAGCGTGGCTGTGAGCGACGCCAACATCCAGATCAGTAGCGTTGAGGTCTACAACGTATACGGTCAGTTGATCAGCGTGATCGAGTCCAACGACAATCCTCTCCGCATCAACGTCAGCGGATTGGCCGACGGCATGTATTACGTGCGTGTTACGACCGACAACGGCGTTGTAACGAAGAATTTCGTGAAACGGTAACCCGTAGGGGCGAATCGCATTCGTCCTCGTAGGGGCGAATCGCATTCGTCCTCGTAGGGGCGAATAATTATTCGCCCCTACCGCCCCCCCTTCCCCCATACGGGCGAATTCGATTCGCCCCGACGTTCTAACC
>JAILCI010000009.1 GCA_024686335.1 Bacteroidales bacterium
GACATCCGCAAGGAGGGCAGCGCGTTCGACCTGACCTTGGCAATCGGCATCTTGACAGCTTCGGAGCAGATTGGCGGCGGTTCGGCGGTCTCCGACTACTACATTGCCGGCGAGCTGGCCTTGGACGGCAGTCTGCGGCCCATCCGCGGCGCCCTGCCCATCGCGATTGAGGCGCGGAGACACAAGAAAAAGGGACTCATCCTGCCCATCCAGAACGCCCGGGAGGCGGCCATCGTCACCGGCATCGACATCCTCGGAGTAGAGAACATCGGGCAGGTCATCGACTTCTTCGACAAAGGAAAAGCCATCGAGCCCACAAGGGTTGACATTGAGCAAGAATTCACCCGCAACCTGAACGAATACGAATACGACTTTGCGGACGTCAAAGGCCAAGAGAACATCAAGCGGGCGCTGGAGATTGCGGCCGCAGGTGGACATAATGTAATTTTGATCGGTCCTCCGGGTTCCGGCAAGACCATGTTGGCCAAGCGATTGCCTTCCATCTTGCCACCATTGACATTGAGCGAAGCCTTGGAGACCACCAAAATCCACTCTGTGGCAGGCAAGATGAGTCGCTACGCCTCCTTGATCTCCGTCCGTCCCTTCCGCTCCCCGCACCACACCATCAGCGACGTCGCCCTGGTCGGCGGAGGCACCCATCCGCAGCCCGGGGAGATCAGTCTCGCGCATAACGGTGTGCTCTTTCTTGACGAATTGCCGGAATTTAAGCGACAGGTCCTGGAGGTCATGCGACAGCCCTTGGAAGACCGCCGCGTGACCATCTCACGTTCCCAATATTCTGTGGAGTTCCCTGCCTCCTTCATGTTCGTGGCAGCGATGAACCCCTGTCCATGCGGCAACTACAACCACCCCACCATCAAGTGCACCTGCAAGAGTCATGAGGTACAGAACTACTTGAATAAGGTCTCAGGACCTTTAATGGACAGAATCGACCTGCATGTTGAAGTTGTCCCTGTCAGCCACGAGGAACTCGCCAGCAACAAAGTGACTGAGAAGAGTGCCGACATCCGAAAGCGTGTGGTGGCGGCGCGGGAGATTCAAAAACAGCGGTTCGTAGATCACCCCAACATCTTCTGCAACGCCCAGATGCCGAGCCGGATGGTGCGGCAATATTGCGCAATCACACCAGCCGGGCAGCAGATCCTGAAGGACGCCATGGACCGTCTCGGCCTCTCCGCCCGCGCCTACGACCGTATCCTGAAGGTCGCCCGCACCATCGCCGACCTCGACGGCAGCGCGGAGATTAACCTTGGACATCTGAGCGAAGCCATCAATTTCCGGAATCTGGATAGGGATAATTGGGGGAGGAGGTGATTTTGTTGCGGAAACATTTGCGGAAATGCGGAAAGATGCGGAAATTTTTTACCTTTGCCGTCCCAAAACAATCCCAATGCCCCTCCACAGAAAAAAAACATTACGACCAACGCCGATGGCTGATAAAACAGCCGTTCGAGGCGCAGGAAAAGGCACAACGGCGTCTTGATTACTTTTTTTACGCCATCATAGCAGCGGCGGTTGTCGTTGCCATGTCGTTTTCCCTTTTCAAAAACCACAACATCGGCAGGGCTGTTCTCTTTTTTCTGTTTCTCATTTGGTGGACTTATTTCGCTTTCAAATCAGATCTGCACCGAATCGCCAAGATGAAAGGCTGGGAAACCGTTGCGAAAATGACCTACGACCCGAAAGTGGAGAAACCGCGCGAAGAGGCTTCGCTACGGGAAGAACGGCTGAAGACCCCGATTGATACGGAAACGCTCATTGTCATGGAAAACATAACAAATCTTGAGCAATTGGAAACAATCCTTTTCATTATGTGGAGGTGGAATGCGACACACTGTGCGACGACCTGCCCCTGTTGTGGAAGGTCGGCGAGAACCGCTATTCCGTCACTTTCCCCTGCGGTATCTCCCGAAAGCATCTTTATGAACTGATGGACAATCTGATATGTTTTCCTGATTCGGCAACCGTCTATGGCTGGTGCCGGTCCGATCTCTTCAAGAAAAAAGGCGACGGATGGCTCTTCCTGCGCAACGGAGGTGAGGATATGCTAGTTGCCTATTCGGACGATGGTACTCTTTGGGAAATCGACGCCACAGATGCTGTACTCCGTAACCCTCACTATGCCAACGGTTTCAAGGAATACCCGACCATCGATTGGAACACTGCCAAACAACTGGGGGTATATTATTAGCACTTATTTCATCAAAGGGGTGCAACCTTTTGGCTTTTTCGTGTCATAAATGTAGATAAAGTTGCTAACTTTGCAGCGTCATATTTTCAGATTCTGTTTAACGGACCTCGCCGGATCTGGGGGTGTGGCGCGAAAATGACAAACAACAGAGGTCCCTTGTATGATTATGAAAAACCTCATCTCCTTATTCGTGATATTAGCGACACTGGTGTCAGGGTTGTCGGCGCAATCCGTCATCCGCTTTACCGCACAGGACAATCTGGGACAATACACCCAACTGCATCATGTGACGCTGCATAATATGACCCGTGGTTGGACGCAACAACTCTATTATCCGGACACCATTTGGGTCACCTCGGAGGTGGGAGTTCCCTCGTATGACCTTGAAAAATCCTTCCATTTGTGTCAAAATGTCCCGAATCCTTTCAACGGGATTACGGAGTTTACCCTGAATCTCCCTTACGAGGATCAGGTGAATGTGGTGGTTTATGAGCTGTCAGGACGACAGATTGCCCACTTCTCGCAAAAGTTGTCACCCGGTTCGCACACATTCCGCGTCATGCTCCAGAAGCCGCAGACTTATTTGCTCACCGTCGCGACGAGTCGTGACAAGGCAAGCATCAAGATGGTGAATACCGGCGGCTCTTTTTCGGGCATCCGTCACGTCAGTTCCGATGTTCCACACACGGTCTCCCTGAAAGCGCAGATGTCGGATCCGGATTTTCCTTTCGAGCCAGGCGACGACATGATGTATGTGGGGTATGTGTGGATAGATAGTGTGTTTGTGTGTAGCGATTCGATTCGTCAGTTTCAGTATAATTTGAATGAGGATATCGTGCTGCACTTTCACCTTTGGAAGCCGACTTATCACGAAAACCGGTATGTGGACACCTCCGCGCTGTTCATACCCATCGGGGTGGAGTGCAATGGCGGATGCGGTGTCTCCAAATCTTTCTTGGTGACGGGATTCCCGAATGGCGATTTCGTGCAGGGCGCCGAAGACATCTATTTCGTTCGGTTGAAGATAGAGCAAAGCGATGTGAGCGACCTTTGGATAAATCTGACTTGCCCGAACGGACTGAGCGCAAGCATTCTCAAGACCAAGTACCAGAGCAACAGCGGTTGTTATTCCCAGATTCCCACATCCGAACAAGGATGGCCGATAATGGGCGGGGCCGATCCCCATTTCGGTTGGTCCCGTCCGGATGGTTTCAGCAACTTTTGCGATCCGGATTCCAACATTATCGGGACATGCTGGAACTACTGCTGGTCTGACAATACCACCCAAGGCTATCAATATGCTGGCGGAAACGGTTATGTGACGGATTATAACAATCTCATAACCAGCAATAACCCCTATAGTTCCATTACTTCACAGTATGTGGATTCCACCCATGTCTCCAACATGACCCAAGTCTATCATCCGCATGTTTCATTCAGCAATTTGGTAGGTTGTCCGATGAACGGGCTGTGGACCATTACTCTTATCAACGGGAACCCTTATACGATTGAGAACGGCTATCTGACGGAGTGTGAGTTGAGGCTTCGGGATGATTCCGTCATCGTTGGTTATGAATACGATTTCCAACCTGCCGAGCTGACATTCCCTGGGGTAATAACCCTAGGTGTTAGTGTAAAAGGCAGTAACACTGCGGTTTGCGTCGGCGAGGTTACGGATTCCGGCAATGCGACACTCAGTGCAAGAGGATTCTGTTGGAGCACTTTGCCGAATCCCACTCTCAATGACTCGCACACTTCGGGATATCCCAATATGGGGGCATTTCGTGACACGCTCACCGGCCTTTCACCGGATATCACCTATCACTATAGGGCATACGCCGTGAATGAGGCGGGTGTTGCGTATGGGGCGGACAAGACCTTTGTCTTGGCTTCTGGGCCCGCCTGTCCTCCCTCTGTTACCGACTATGATGGAAATGTTTATGAAACCGTGCAGCTTGGTTCGCAATGCTGGATGCGGGAGAATTTGAAGACCAGGCACTTTGCTGATGGGACGGAAATTCTCCTCCAAACCCAGGTGGCCAACAATTTCGTCACCCCGAGTTATTGGACCAGCGGCGACACCAATGTTTACGGGCGGCTCTACAATCTTCCTGCGGCCGTGAATTGTGAGTATCTTCCTGATAGTCTGCATATTTTGATTCAAGGTGTTTGTCCCGATGGTTGGCATCTGCCCAGTCTTCAGGAGTGGCAGAATCTTTTTTCATATGTCAGCGGCACCCCGGCTTATCATTGCAACGGGAATCCGAACAAGATCGCCAAGGCATTGGCCTTTGACGGTTTGTGGAGCTATTTCAACGAATCCTGCACGATCGGGAACGAACTGTCATCCAACAATGCCACCGGTTTCTCCATGAAACCCGCTGGATTGGGGAACACCGTCATCCCTCCGGGAACGGAAGCGCTCTTTTGGACTTCCAGCATCATCTTCGTTCCCGATGACTATCCAAGAGGTTACATGTTGGATTTTGTCTATTTCGACGACACCGTCGAAGACGCCATATACTGGTCAACAAGTGTATGGGCGAGGTCAGTCCGCTGTCTCCGCGATTAAAAAAAACATAAACCAAAAGCGGGGAGCCGACGATAGGAGGCATCCCGCTTTTGACCTTTTTGGGTGAGCACCGCCCGAGCGCGATAGCGCCGGGGGGTGCGAAAATTTAACTTGAGACTGGGAGTCCGGCAGGATTCCCTTTTTCTGTTTTGGCTGTTTCCTGCTGGAGGTTTGCGAATGTCTGAACATAGGATATATTGGCTAATGTTGAATTTTCTAATCAAATAAACCGACCCCTATAATCCCAACTTGTACCGATTTGCACGTTGAAGTAGTTCCTGTCAGCCACGAGGAACTCGCCAGCAACAAAGTGACTGAGAAGAGTGCCGACATCCGAAAGCGTGTGGTGGCGGCGCGGGAAATACAAAAGGAGCGATTTGCCAACCACCACAACATCTTCTGCAACGCCCAGATGCCGAGTCGAATGGTACGGCAGTATTGCGCCATCACGCCAGCCGGGCAGCAGATCCTGAAGGACGCCATGGACCGTTTGGGCCTCTCCGCCCGCGCCTACGACCGCATCCTGAAGGTCGCCCGCACCATCGCCGACCTCGACGGCAGCACAGAGATCAACCTGGGGCATCTGAGCGAGGCCATCAATTTTAGGAATTTGGATAGGGATAGCTGGGGACGGAGATGAAATATATCTAGGGGGTGATTGAGGAGGAATGCTTTTGGTACAACCACAAATATGTAGTCATCAAATTAAATAGTCCTTATATAAACGCCGGATTCTTTTCGCAACTCCGTCTTACCATTTCTTAATTGAATGGCTATATCGTTTCCAGACCAATATGCATTAACAGCATCTCCATTTCCTATGCTCCTAACATATACTCCACTTTCCTTACGGATTTCCACATTGCCTTTTACAGTGGTTATCACCACAAGCGATTGATCAGCATTAAAGTATGCAGTGATAGCGTCACCATTACCTATTGTTCGAATATAAGCGCCGCTGTCTTTCCTAAGTTCTACTTTCCCGTTGTTAATTTTAATGATGTTCATATACGAAAAAAGGGATTTTAATTACTAACATTTCTTCAAACTCAACAGACCCTGCGAAGACCATTAGATAAGATCTGAAATTTAGGACTGCAAAAATAGACAATTATTTTATTATTCTTTTAATAACGAAGGCAAGTTTCAATTTAAAAACGAAAAATACTATTAAATGATATAACATATTAAAAACAGAAACATATTTTTTTCAGCTAATTCTAAACATAGTTAAAAATATTATCTTTGCAGCATCGCAAAGTACTCACTTAAAGTATAAAACAAGAAAAAAATTAATTATTGAATATGAAAAAAATAAGAATCCTATTTTTGCTAATTGCAGTATTATTTTCATGTAATGTGCTCTCTGCGCAAACGTATGTCAAAGCGCCAGATGGCACCACGATATTCACTATCGACAACTCCAACAAGATCTATCTTGGAGAGGGATATGATCTATACAGGGCCCAACTCCAAAATGATGTTCTTGATGTTTCAGACGTAGACGAAGATATCTATTTCAAAAACAATGTCTTATATTTTGACAACGTGGCTATTTTGAAAACCATTGATGGCAAGTCCTACATTTTCAATGACGATGGGGAAGCAGAAATCTTCCCTTTTGCGGCTCGCAAAGATAATATCATATACGGCAATGACGGTGACCAGATGTTCTCATTTTCCAAAACCGTTTCCGACAATATGCAATCAACAATCATCTTTTTTCTTATAGCGATTGGCATGGCGTCTGAATAAAACCCTTCACTTTCGACTTCCAATTTCCAACTCATTTTGCTATTTTTGCCGCATGATGATTAACGAACAACAGATACAGACTTTCATAGCTCAGGCGCAGCGTGTGGGCGAACTTGGACTTACCATTTGTTCTAGCGGAAATTTAAGTTGGCGCATCGGTGACCAAGCTTTAATTAGCGGAACAGGCTCTTGGGTGCCCTGTTTACGGGCAGATCAGGTAGCCATATGTAATGTAGCTACCGGTGAGGTTCTCAACGGCATAAAGCCGTCCATGGAGAGCGTATTCCACCTTGGCATCATGCGTGAGCGACCGGATGTTGGAGTGGTGCTGCACTTCCAGTCGCCCTACGCCACCCAAATAGCTTGCTCTACCGTACGACCTGAAAGCTATAATGTGACAGCCGAGATTCCTCTGCACGTTGGGCGCGTTATCCCTGAGATTCCCTTCTACCGACCTGGCAGTCCCGAACTCGCCAAGGCGGTCGTTGACGCCCTCAAGAAACGCAACTCTGCCCTAATGCTTAAACATGGTCAGGTTGTTTGCGGCACTAACTTCGACGATGTCATCCAGCGCGCCATGTTCTTTGAGATGGCCTGCCGCATCTGCGTCCTCGCAGACATGAAGCCTGCCGTCCTCAGCGAGGAAGAGGTGGATGCATTAGAACAGCATTTTTTAGGAAAATTGACGAAATAGACATGGACAACATATATATCGCTTGCGATTTCGGAGGCGGAAGCGGCCGTGTAATTGCTGGTTCAGTCATCGATGGAAAAGTAACCCTCAAAGAGATTCACCGTTTCGCGAACCGCCAGGTACGCCTCGGCGATACGCTCTACTGGGACTTTCCCGCTCTCTTTCAAGACATGAAGGAGGGTTTATGCAAGGCCGCAAGACTCTATGGAGAACGCATCGTCTCTATTGGCATTGACACTTGGGGTGTGGACTTTGGTCTCATCGACCAGCATGGCCACCTGCTCGGATTGCCGGTTTGCTACCGAGACAATCGCACTCAAGGTCTTCCAGAGCAATATTTTGCCACTCGCGACAGGCACGAGCACTACCGACACAACGGCACGCAGGTGATGGAAATCAACACATTATTCCAACTTTTGGCCATGAAGGAAGAGGGTTCGCTGCCCACTGACGGTAATGCAAGACTTCTCTTCACTCCCGATCTGTTCCGCTACTACCTTACCGGCCATTGCGCCAACGAATACACCATTGCTTCCACCAGCGAACTACTCAACGCAAAGAGCCGCCAATGGGACCGGGATCTTATTGCCGATGCTGGGCTTCCCAAATCACTGTTCCAGGAAATTGTCATGCCCGGCACTGACTGCGGCACTCTCCTACCCCATATTGCGGAGGAAACAGGACTTAACAGCAAAGTAAGAGTCATCGCCGTAGCCAGTCATGATACCGCCTCCGCGATTATGAGCATCCCCACATTCAACGAACCAACGGCCTACATCTCATCAGGCACTTGGAGTCTGTTAGGTGTTTCTGTGCCAGAGCCTATCCTTACAGAGCAAGCTTGTGACGCGGGTTTCACCAACGAGGGCGGCGCCAATGGCACCATCACCTTCTTAAGCAACATCACTGGTCTCTGGATTCTTCAACAACTGGCTAAAGAATGGAAAACTGACGATTGGGCTTGGATGACAGCTGAGGCACGCAAAGCGACAAATGTGCCCCTTATCGATGTGGATAGTCCAGCCTATACTGCACCAATATCTATGCAACAAGCAATCTTCGACGCTGTTGGACGACAACTCACGCAAGGCGAGACCGTGCGATGCGTATTGGAGAGTCTGGCTAAACGTTACGCCTCCGCCATCCGCGACCTAAACACGATGCTCAGCAAACCCGTACAACATTTGCACATTATCGGTGGCGGCTCCCAAAACACTCTTCTCAACGAACTAACGGCAACGGCCACTGGCATGAAAGTCACCATTGGCGAAATAGAAGCTACTGCCGTGGGCAACATTCTGGCACAACACAACGTACAAAAATAATTTTCACTATTCATAAAAAGTTACTGATGGAAAATCCCGCCCCTCTAACTGGACAAAACCTTAAGCTTGTGGAGCGTAAATATCTGCTCCCGTTTATTCTAATCACCTCGTTATTTGCCCTGTGGGGTTTTGCCAACGACATCACCAACCCGATGGTGGCGGCATTCCAGACTGTAATGAAACCAAGTGCGGCCAAAACCTCTTTGGTGCAGTTCGCCTCATAGATTGATACGATTTGTCACGAGCACATTATTCTGGCATACAGCCTGAAAAACAAAATATTACAGCCAAGATTTGTCTAGATGTCCTGGACGTCATTTTCACAATTCCATTCTACCGAAACCTAATTCCACAATTTGTTCATGGCACATACGCGCCTTCTAATAGACTATTATTATAATCCTTGATGCTGTAACTGAAGGAAGATCATTTAGTGACCATCTCACATTCCAAATATTTTGTAAAGTTTCCAACCTCCAACAACGGCATCTTAAAAATAGCACTCACCATCGCTGTCAGTGTAAAAATCTTTTCAGAAATAAACGAGAAGAGTTCGGTGTATTACCGAACTCTTCTCTCTAATAATTAATATTTAAAAGTCCAATTTTGGAGGTTCAGAGCATTTCTTCACCCCTTACAATCTTGAACTTAATACTATTTCTTAGATTTTTTAGATTTATTTTTTTCTTTGTTTGCCTTTTTTCCCATCAATTTGGAGAATGGATTAAAAGCTTTGGCTTCTCCAGAAGGTTGAGTCACCTCTACAAAAGAACCTACTTGTTGTTGATGACCATCGAAAATGATTTTGTCTAATGTCATCATATCCATGTCAATAGTGTTGACACTTTTGTCAGCTGAAACTATAACTTGATATCCTAAAACTTTTTCATTTTGGTCTTTGCCTACAAGAATTACAACACCATTGTTAGATTCAACAGTCTCTAAAGAAGCGAATTCTGCGGGTTCAACAGATCTGAAATTCTTATAAAATGCAGGATAACCAGATACGGTGACAGTAACATATTTTTTACCCATCACTTTTGTGTTAATTTGATACATTGGAGCAACGAGAACATCTGCATTTAAATCTTTCAAAGCAACATAAACCGCATTGTCTCTCATTTCTTTTTCATTAACTGGTGCATTTTTCTTACACTCATAATTGAATACTCCCGTCACTTTCTGTGTTTTTATGTCAAGATCCGCATAAACTGGGTTGGTCGTAGGTTCCAAAATACGTGATGTTGACACAACTTTACTTGTGCTACAAGATGTCACTAACAAAGCAATGACTAGACTTAATGAATACAATAGATGTTTTTTCATAACTTTGAATTTTAATTAATAAATTGATTTAGCAAAATTAGTTTTTTTTAATTAAAAAAACAAATATAAAAATAATCAGATATTTATTATTAAATTACTCATTCACAGTATAATACAATTATTGACAAGAAATTATTAGTAAATAAAAACATGAATTCATATAACAATAGAGCATAATATATTGTAGATTTTCATCTCTTATTTGCAATTTCCGATTCATCAAGAAAAACCAAACCTTAACACAGATGATGAAAAAAGACACATAATTCCGTTGTCTGTAGTCACACGTACATAATACTAGTCGTCGACCATGCCACTATCGTTGATACTAAAAGAATTATCGTTAGATTCGTTCACATTATTCAACTGAACGTAAACGGTATAGAACTCAATACTGGCAATTGGGATATTGGCGTATTGGAGAGTTTGGCTAAACGTTACGCCTCTGCCATCCGCGATCTCAAAACAATGCTTAACGAACCCATAGAACATTTGCACATCATTGGTGGTGGCTCTCAAAATACACTGCTGAACGAACTTACGGTGAAAACTACTGGCCTAACTGTCACCACCGGCGAAGTCGAAGCAACAGCAGTAGGTAATATACTGACCCAGCAACGATCTTTATAACATTAAGAAATCCAATATCTTATCACGACAATGGTTTTAACACAAAAAATACTACTTTTGCCGATTATTATTATTTAACAAAGATTCGAATGGAAAATCCCGCCCCTCTAACTGGACAAAACCTTAAGCTTGTGGAGCGTAAATATCTGCTCCCGTTTATTCTAATCACCTCGTTATTTGCCCTGTGGGGTTTCGCTAACGATATCACCAACCCGATGGTGGCGGCATTCCAGACAGTGATGGAGTTAAGTGCGGCCAAAGCCTCCTTGGTGCAGTTTGCCTTCTACGGCGGCTATGCCACAATGGCCATTCCCGCAGCCCTTTTCATCCGTAAATTCTCCTACAAGAAGGGTATTCTACTCGGATTAGCACTCTATGCTGTAGGAGCATTTCTATTCATCCCTGCGGCAGCCTACCAGAAGTTCTCCTTCTTCTGCCTCTCGCTCTACATTCTAACCTTTGGTTTAGCCTTTCTGGAGACCACTGCAAGTCCGTTCATCCTCTCCCTCGGGCGCAAGGAGAATGCCACCCGCCGTCTCAACCTGTCACAGGCTTTCAACCCAATGGGTTCGCTTTGCGGCATGGCCGTTGCCTCCCTCATCGTGCTGCCTAACCTCTGGTCTGACCGCCGCGACGACGCTGGCAACATCATTTTTTCCTCTCTATCCGATGCTGAGAAGGCGTCTATCCGTCTCCATGACCTGGCAGTGATTCGTGATCCTTACGTGGCAATAGGCCTAGTGGTACTCATCATGTTCATCGTCATAGCATTAGTGAAGATGCCCAACACCACCGCATCTGGTGAAAAACAGAACAGCATACGTCAGACTCTGAGCAACTTATGGCACAACAAGATCTACCGCGAGGGTGTTTTCACGCAAATCTTCTATGTAGCTGCCCAGATCATGACCTGGACTTTCATCATACAATATGCCGATAATTTAGGTATCAACAAAGCCACTGCCCAAAACTACAATATCGTGGCGATGATTCTCTTTCTCTGCGGACGTTTCATCTCCACCTTCCTGATGAAATATGTCAATGGGCGCAAACTGTTAGCCATCTTCGGCATCGGTGCGGGACTATGTGCATTGGGAGCCGTTCTCATTGTTGGCATGCCCGGACTCTACTGTCTGGTAGGCATCAGCATATTCATGAGTCTCATGTTCCCGACCATCTACGGCATCGCATTAGAGAATGTGGACTTGCAAGACTCCTCACTAGGAGCTGCCTTTCTGGTGATGGCCATTGTCGGTGGCGCGTTGATGCCCCCGTTGCAAGGCATGATCATCGACTGCGGCACCATCCTCGGTCACCCGGCCGTCAACGTCAGCTACGTCCTGCCACTCATCTGTTTCATCGTGGTAACTGTTTATGGTGTGAGATCTTATAAGAGAATGAAGAGGGAAACTTTAGCATAGGCGCGTCTCGCGAATAACCTAAAGTTGGGGCGAATTCAATTCGCCCCAACGAAAATCCCCGGCGATGATATCGTCGGGGATTTTTTCGGGGTCAACCGCGTCCCGCGGTTGGGGCGAATTGCATTCGCCCATATCGTAGGAAGGGGTCGATTCGCCCGTCGTCGGGGCGAATGATTATTCGCCCCTACCGTTTCACGAAATTCTTCGTTACAACGCCGTTGTCGGTCGTAACACGTACATAATACATGCCGTCGGCCAATCCGCTGACGTTGATGCGGAGAGGATTGTCGTTGGACTCGATCACGTTGATCAACTGGCCATAGACGTTGTAGACCTCAACACTGCTGATCTGGATGCTGGCGTCGCTGACTGCCACGCTAACGATCTCGGTTGCAGGGTTAGGATAGAGATTTACACTCTTCTCCAGGTAGGTCTGTACGCCGATGTTGTTGGTCTCGAAGGTGACCGTGTTGGAAGGATCACTGTTCAAACCGTTAGTGCAGTGTGCCACCACGTTGGCCTCGTAGGTAACGTTGGCTACCAGGTCGGTCAATGTGTAGGAGGTGGTTGTTGCGGTAGCGGTGCTCCAGGTGCTCTCCGTGGTCTGACGGTAGTTGATCTGCCATTCAGTTGCGGTGTTGGCCTCTTGCTGCCATGTCAAGGTCACGTCGGTGTGATCAACTGTAGCAGCAAGGTCGGTAGGAGCAGGACAAGTAGGAGTATCCTGGTTCGGAGTAGTGAAGGAGACAGCCGTTGTCCAGTCGCTGGTCGTGCTGGCGTCGCAAACAGCCTGTACCTTAACCTGATAGTTGGTGCCCGGGGTGAGACCCGTCATCGTGTAAGAGGTGGTGTTAGCTGTAGCGCTCTGCCATGTGGCGTCAGCAGCAGCCTTGTACTGTACATTCCAGGAGGTCTCAGTGCCACCGGCAGTCCAAGAAGCAGTAGCTGTGGTCTGAGTGACATTGTTCACTGCCAAACCAGTAGGAGCATCACAAGGAGTTGTGGTGCCGCCACAGTCCGTAGTGAAGGTTGTCAGAGTACCATAAGGCTCATAGACAGAGGTGTAGATAGTCGTACCTGACGGATCCGTTACGGTAAATGAGCACTCGTCATCAAAGTCTCCAGAAACCCATACCAATGTGGTGGAGATATTGTCACACAGTGCAACATTCTGTGTGTAAGAAGTGCCTGTAGTGAAGTTCTCACCAGCCGTAGCAACGGTAACACCGTTTTGGACAATGTTGATATAGGCATCATTCCAGCCATCACCATAGCTGTCTGTCATGTTGAACACATAAGTACATTGGCTGGAAGGAGCACAAGCTTCAGTCTGGAAGGAACTCTCCCTGTATGTAGAGACATCACCAGCACCGCAGTCTGCCTGTACACGTACATCGTATGCAGTACCAGCTGTAAGACCCGTCAAGGTGTACGGATTGGTAGTTACAGGAACCACTGTCCATGTTGTTGCAGATGCTTCCTTATACTCTACATTCCATGCGCTTTCGGTACCAGCTGTAACCCAAGAAATCTCTGCGGAGTTATCCGTTACAGAGGAAACGGAGATAGAAGCGGGACGAACGCAAGTCGGGATAGTCTCAATGAAGAGGTCATCAACATAAGCATAAGCACTCTGGGTAGTGTATTCATTCTTGAAGGCAATGTATTGACCCGTACCGGAGTACTGGTTGAAGATAACCGTTTGCTCAGCCCATGTGGAAGGTGTAGCTGCGGGATATACAGTGTCAACAGGAACGAATGTGGAAGCATCCATAGGATCAGTCATCACACCTACAATCAAGCGGTCAGAAGCATACATTGCACGATACATGAAGGTAGCCTGCAAGGTATTGATACCGATGGTAGCGTCAAATTGCGGAGTGATAGCCATATTATAGGTACCTGAACCGGCATAGAAGTAGAGTGAGCCTACACCAGAATAGTGAGTAGTGCTGATGTAAGGACGATCGGAACTGTAGGTGTTGATCTTTCTCCAGCAAGTAGGATATGCTGTTGTTCCCGAACCATAAGTATCGAAGGCTTCAGAGTACGGCAGGGTTGCGATAGCGTCGCAGTTCGTGGTCACGGTCAAAGGATCAGACCATGCGGAGTAACCGCCGCTAGCGCAGACAGTTTTAACATAGACATTATAAGTGGTAGCTGCGGTAAGACCAGATACACTTGCCGTAGTACCTGTGATGCTAACCGGAACCTCATTGTCAGGGTTGGTACCAGGTGTGCAGACCACATACTCCCATGCATTGTCGGTAGCGAGTGCAGGAGAGAATGTCAAATCAAACGAAGTGGTACCCAAGTTGGTGGCGGCCAAGTCGTAAGGACGTCCGCAGTCAGAAACTGAAATGGTGATATTGTCAATCATACCGGCAGGAGCCGTACCGACAGAACCATCATTGTGCCACAAGAAATAGATACGTTTAGTGGTATTCTGATAGCTTGCATCAAGCATATAGGTAACAGTCTGCCATGTATCCTGCATGTTCATATTAGCGCCGATCTGGACTGCGCCATCAGGAGCAGTAATACTACCTGCGGTAACAGGCATAGGAGTACCGATATAAGCTCTCAAATAGTCGCAGCAGCTCTCACCGTGACCACGCCAACTGAAGGAGAGGGAGAATTCAGCACCTGTACCGAATTGAATATCACGGTAGGTCCATACATTGGATGCAGAACTGATGTTATAATTGGTGCTAAGGCCATCACTGGAAACAAACATCATAGTATCAGTCTCTCCCGTAGGCTGAGCAATATACCACTTGTTAGACTGGGTACCATTAACTAATACCCATTCGTCATTCTCAAGTGCGTCACTGAAGTCGTGGTTGTATGGAGTCTGAGCAGGGTTGGAGCTGATAGTCCAAGCCTCAACGTCAGCCCAATCACTGAATCCTAAACCGCTGGAGCATTCGGTTCTCACATAGAAGGTATAATGAGTGTTAGCTGACAAGCCAGTGGCAGTGTAATTGGTGCTAGATACTGTTAAGGGTTGTGTGAAGTCAGGAGTCTGACCCTCTTCAACGATAACCAACTGCCAAGATGACTCGGAAATAGTGTCATTCCATGTCAAATCCACAGTTGTAGAAGTCACTGTGCCAACTGCAAAGTCAGTGGGAGCTGAACAGGAAGGCGGGAAGTCAATCTTGATATCATCAACATAACCGTAGTTATATCCGGAAGTAGGTTTTTTAGCCAAAAGAACGAAGCGATCGCCACCACCGGCAAAGTTCGGGAATGTCAAATGATAATCATTATGAGTTGTTGAGGTGATATTCACAGTATCCAACGGAATGAAGGATGAAGGCATATTATTGAGAGCCACACCAACTATCAATTGGAAGGTATAAGATGTGCTCAAAGCACGTGCAGAGAAGGAGAGTCTCACAGTATTAAGAGGAAGAATCGTGGTGTCAATCTCCGGAAGAATAGCATATTGGTCTCCATAAGTAGAAGACGAATAGGTGTAGAATCTCATTACGTTGCTACCACTATTAGCATACGAAGAGCTATTGTAAATAATCGGATAACCAGAGTAAGTTGTACTGGAGCCTGTATTGTAATTGCTCCAACAGTTCGGAAGATTATTGGCACTAACGCTAGTTGTTGTAGAGCCGGAATAGGAGTCAAAGTCCTCCATATAAGGCACAGAAGTGATAGGAACACAACCTGTTCTGAAGGTGATGTACTCCCATGAACTGTGATCACCGCTCGCGCAGTTACCTCTTACATAAACTTCATACTGAGTATTCGGGTTGAGGTTAGTAAGGGTCTCGGTCGTATTGAAAACGGTCATCGGCTGGTCAACGGAGAAGTCAACATCGGTGCCGTACAAGATTTCCCAGGAGTCCTCATTAGCACCCGGAGTCCAGGTGATATCTGCAGAATAAGCAGTAATATTGGTAGCAGCCAGGTTCTCAACATGCAGACATGCAGGGATATAGTCAATGGTCACATCATCCAGATACTGGTAGCTGGTTGTCCATTGCGGGATGCGGAATGCTACATAGTGTCCATTGCCATTGTATGAATCGGTCTTAAATTCAGCCTTCTCCCATGTAGATGTTGCGGAAGGACTGAAGGTACCGATAAGTTCAAATGTGGAAATATCGTCAGGATCTGACACAATACCCACCTCGATGAAATAGGAGGAAGAGGTCTTGTATGACCAGAAGGAAATCTGCAAGCTGTCCATCTCGATGCTGTCGTCGAAACGCGGGGAGACAGCCATTGAATAATATGAACTTGTGCCATAGAAATAGAGAGAATAAGGAGCAGAGTGGTTGTAGGTAGAGTACGGATAAGGATAAGCCGTGCTGTAGTTGGTCGTTTTTGTCCAACAGGGAACAGTGTGAGAAGAACCGGAACCAGTTGCATTGTCAAAATTCTCTGTATAAGGTAAGGATAAAACGAAGCAAGGAATAGTAGCCGTAACGGTACTCCACTCAGAGTACTCGCCACCGCAATCAGATCTCAGACGAATCTGGTAGGTGGTGGCAGAAGTTAGGTTGTCAAGAACATACGGGCTTGCCGTAACACTGCCGACACTTGTCCAAGTTGTTGAAGCCTCGTCTTTATATTCCAATTCCCAAGAGGACTCGGATGCACCAGGAGCCCATGCTACTGTAACGCTTTGTGCATCAACAGAAGAGACATAGACGTTCGGGGCAATACAGGTAGCGGTGAGATCACAATCACCACCGAAAATCACGTTGTTACGGATTGTGTTCGTATAGCTATTTGTGGAAGAAGCTGTAGGATCTGATGGGGATGGATTGTTGCTATCGCTATAATAATACAATGATCTTGAATCCGTGGTAGTATGCGTATGGAATGTATATGCAGATCCATTGTAGTCGCCTGAGTTGTCGTCAACGGCCAAAACAAGGTTGTCAGTACCATTATAGTGGAAAACAGAATCGAGTGTGAACTCATTCCAGCCCTGTTGACAGTTCAGATGTCCGGAATAAACCAAATGCAAAACAGTGTCAGGGATATAATTGCCTGTTCCTGAAAATGATGACTGAGTCGTATGTCCCAAATAGATATTCACATTATTCTTGTCTGTCGAGGCAGTGGCATAAGCATAATCAAAGGAGATACTGCGAATGTCTGTGGCGCCTGACATCTCGGAAGCGAGGAATATCTGCTGGGTATAGGTGTAATTATAGTAGTTGTTGAGAGGGATATAATATGTTGTACCGGTTCCTTCACCAATCTGGAGAGAGCCGCCAGCAAGACAACCGGTGGTAAACTCTGCAGTAAGAGTGTCGGAAGAGCCATTTGAACAGTTGCTGTAAAGCATCACATCATAGGATGTAGTCTCTGTCAAGCCTGTCAGCATCACCTGGTTGCCGGAAACCACCATAGACTGCCAGTTGCCCTGACCAGCCTCGGAATACTCCACAGTGTAATCTGTAACATCTAACTGAGCAGAAGTCCAATTGACCATAGCTGAACTACCATGAATATTGGTAATCTCCAGGTGCGTCGGAGCATCACAG
>JAILCI010000024.1 GCA_024686335.1 Bacteroidales bacterium
CGCTACCTGATGGATTTCACTTCACGGCTGGCCGGAGCTGCCAACCAGGCACAAATCTCCCAAGCCAACATACTTGGATTCGCCTCCGTTCTTGATCAGAACAAACAGCAGGTGGAGATGAGCGCCACGGCTTTGCAGAAACTCCTGATGAATATGTTCACCGCTCCGGAGAAATACGCTCGTTTGGCCGGAATGTCTGTGAAAGAATTTGCCGATGCACTGAAAAATGACGCAAACGAGGCCTTGATTTCTTTCCTGGACACCCTGAACAAAAAAGGCGGGCTGTCGGAACTGGCACCCATATTCAAGGATCTCGGCCTTGACGGTGCCCGGGCCAGCGGCGTGATCAGTGTGCTGGCGGGCAAAATCGATGATGTCAGGGAAGCACAAGCCACAGCCAACGCCGCCTTTGCTGAAGGAAACTCCGTCATCAACGAGGCTGCTGCCGTAAATGGAAACGCCGCCGCCCAACTCGACAAGGCCAAGAAGGCCGTGCAGGATGCCAAAGCGGCACTGGGAGCGGAGCTGCTGCCGGTTATCACGCAGCTGACACAGACTTCGGCAGGCGGATTGCGTACGGCAGCGGCAGCGGTCAAGTTCCTCACCCAGCACAAAGGGCTCGTGATTGGCTTGGGGGTTGCATACGGTGCATTACACGCGGCCCAGAAGCTGGTGATCGCCGCACAGAAGGAACATGTGGCTCTCTCCATCAAAGGCACCGCCGTGGGCAATGCCTACAAATCGGTGGTGATGTTGATTGCTGCGGCAAAAGCCAGGCTTGCCGGCAGCACGGCAGCCGCAACCTTGGCACAAAAAGAGTTCAAGGCCGCGTTTGCCGCCACTCCTTGGGGTGCCGTCATCGTCGCCATCGGTGCGGTGGCCACCGGGATGGGGATGCTCATATCCAAACACCGTGACGCCAAAAAAGCCGCAGAGGAATTCAACACCGAGTGCGCTCGAGAACAGGCCGAAGCCGAATACTTGTTCGACAAACTCAAGAAAGCCGAAAAGGGTACCAAAGATTACGAGAAGGCCCTTCGGGAACTCAAGGAAAAGTATCCGGAAATCATCCAGCAGCACCTGGATGAAGAGGGGGCACTTCGCGATGTAGAGCAGGCATATAAGGATGTGATCAAACAGATCCAGAACAAAGTTGCCGCTCAAGTTAAGGAGGAAGAGATAAATGCCGCCACAGAGGAGGGTATAAAGGATATGGTTAAGGCTACAAGAGGCTTCAACGACCAGCAGAAGGCTGTCATAAAACAGATGGCGGAGTCTGGAGCGTCGGCTAAGGAGATAGGCGATGCGATCGGAATCTCCTACTACTTTACTGACTACCGGGGAGAAAGGGTGAAGGACGAAAGATTCCAGCGACTGGAGAAATATGTCGAGGCATACTCCAAAATGAGGAAGGATATCGAAAAAATTGACAAGCAGTATGCTCCATATATAGAATCTGTTTTTTCGGCAAGTACCGGGACTGGCGGGACTGGCGGAACCGGTGAAGATGGCGGGGATGACGGAAAAGGAGGCGGCGATGGGTCAGGCAAGTCGTTGAAGTCCAAGATGGAGGATTTTCAAAAAGACCTCGCTAAGTTTGTCAATGTACAGCGTACCTCACAGATGACCGAGTGGGCCAAAACCAAAGCCCAGATCGATGAGCAGTACAACCAACTGCTTGCCCGGGCAAAAGAACTGTATGGGGAAGGATCCAAGTCCTATAACGACATCACGTCCAAGCTTGTGACGGGTAGGGCTCAACAGATGTCGGAAGCTATGGCTCAATACATCAAAACTTTGACGGATGCAGCCAAGAAAGCTGACGGAGGACGTGCTGCTACAGGTTCTCCACTGTTAGATGCCGTATACGGAGAGCAGGACAAGTGGGATGAGCAGATTGGAGTTCTGAAGGCTAACATAGCCGCCATCGATGAAGTCCTCAAGGATATGGACCCGGAATCTTCTGATTGGGCGGAAGCCAACAAGACGAGATCTGATTTTGTTGCACAGTCGCTAACCTTGCTGGAGAACAGGGCAAAGGCCGTGTCTGACGTCATAAAGACGTACACACAGTCCGATACCGAATTTATCAAACAGAAGACTGCCGAGATAGAGCGTGCGCGGATGAGCGAGCACGACCGCCAGGTTGCAGAGATCAAGGATGTATATAACACCAAGATTGCAGCCAAGAGAGCGGAAATCGCAGCCCTGGAACAATTAATGAAGGAAAATCCCGAGAACAAGGATATTCCAGAACAGATAGAGGAACTGAAGAAGGTGATCCGTCAGCTTGAGTCTCTGATGGGCATTGAAATATCCAATGTCCCTACAGGAGGAGGCAAAAACAAGTCCGTATGGCAGCAGATCGCCGAATTCGACTGGTCCGACATGGGAGAGAACTGGCAAATAGGTCTTGACCTGATGACTCAGGGCCTTCAGGATCTCGCCTCTGCCGCCTTTGATGTCTATGGGTCCATACTGCAGATCCAGAGCAACACTACCGAGGCGGAGATAAAAAACGCCCAGGAAGCTTATGACGCCAAGACTGCTTCATTGAAAAGACAACTCGACCAGGGCCTCATATCCCAGAAGAGGTACGATGCACAGGTTGAAAAACTTACAGAGGAGAAGGAGAGAAAAGAGAAGAAACTCAAACACGAGCAGTTTGCACGCGAGAAGACCGCAAATATCATCCAGGCGACCATTACGGGAATTTTGGCGGCCATGAATTCGTTCAGCCAGAACGGCGGTTTTCCATGGGGACTTGTCCCCATGGCCATCTCTACTGCAATGACGGGTGTGCAGATTGCCGCTATCGCCTCGCAACCCAACCCCTACTATATGGGAGGTTACATCCGAGGTCTGCAGTATGCGGTTATGGGAGAGAGAGGCGACGAGTGGGTGGCATCGCACCAGCTGCTGGCAAACCAGGAGACAGCATCCATAATCGCCGCGCTGGATGAATACCAGAAAGGCAACCGCTCCGCGTTGTCTGAAATACGGTTCTCCGCTCCGGATTCACAAATTGTGTCCCAAGCCGCCCGCCAAACCGGTGGTAACTTTGCCGCGTCAAACCAGACAAGCAACTACTATCAGACTGTCAATACCGAGTTGCTCCGCGAGGTTCAGAAGATGAACATGTTTCTCATGGATCCTAACAACCGGAGAGCATACATCAGCAGGAGAATACAGCTCGAGTTTGATCAGCAGGAAGAAGAGGTCAGGACAATGGCAAGACTGTAACAAATACGATACACATGCAGATACAGAAGGCCCCATATAAATACGATTTCGTGGACAACCATCCGGAGTTCGTCATCAGAACAAACAGGGAAGACTCCGACGGGTATCGCCTGCTTGCCTGGTTCGAGGTAGGAGGCGAGACCACTCCTGATCTGTGGTTTGAATACAGCGACAGCCGCGTAAGGCTGGATATGGGCTTTCTCAAATCAATGTTCCAGAAGCCTGTAGTTCCGGGCGTCGGGCTTTCATATCAGGACATTATTCGTTGTGACACGGCTATGCTGCCTTCAAAGCTTTATTTTGCCGAAGTCAACACATCTTCCGGAGAATACGACAGGACGCAGCTGGCAACCAGCGCAAGCGCACAGTTCTACCTGGTAAACGGTCTTCTTGAGCAGTACTGCAGGGACAACAATATCCCGGACTGGACAACATCGGACACGTCGCATTTCTACCTGCACACGGATATCGACATTTTTGCCCAGGACAACGGGGCAGTCAAATATACGGATTTTGATGTTGATGAATATCTCCATATAAGCAATTTCACTACTGCCGACATCACCGCGACACCTGTTGTGGTGGTTAGGAAGAAGGACGGTACCAGCGATACCATTTCAACATCATCCCTCACTTTCAATAAGCATAGTCTTTACACTATTCCGGTGTCGCTGGCCGCCTTCGACTACCAGGATATCGACAACGCGGTATCCTATACTGTCAGCTTTGCCAATAACAGCATCTCCAGAACCTATATCCGCAAGGACTTCGCATGGGGGTTCCACACGTTCCTGATGCTGGATTCAATGAACCTCTACGAGACTTTCATGGTTGAATATATTGCCAGGGAAGAGCAGACGGAAGGAGAAAGACGCGTAATAGCCAATATCGACAGCTATGCGACTTCGGACAGACAGACAGTATATACTGCCATGTGTCATCCGCGGGCATCGTCATCTCTCAACCTCCTGAAATCCGCATTTTCGAAGCAAGACAACCTGATGCTTGACGGAGATTACGCATGGAAGGTCGATATGATACCAGGCAGTCTCACAGTCAGTGACGAAAGCTCTGATCTGATTGCCGCCGAGTTCTCCTTCAGACTTAGGGAAAAGATAAACCGCGATCCACAGAACGTGAACGAGGTTGCTGAAGCGGATTTGTCAAGCAGAATAATAAGAACAGATACAATTTTTAGATAATATGGCAAAAATAATCTCATTTATAGTATCAAAGGCAAAGTATATTTTGGGTGGCCTGGCGGCCATCATTATCGTTGCCCTTTCAGGCGTTACGGCACACCAGAAAAATGCCGTGCGTGATGCAAGGACGCAAATTGAAACCCTTGAGGCGAGCATTGCCGAAAAAAACGAATTGATTACCCGGTTGGCCGCCATGGAAGCGGTACATTGCGAGGTAGGAATAACAGTAAAGAATACGGCGGTACTCGGATCAAACACATCCGGCAATATTGCCCAGGAAGCCGAGCAAATATCCTCTTATCTCAGAGGCGAAATTCTTGACAAAATAATGCAATCCGAAAACAATCAGTAATTATGGCCACAATCAATCTACTGCAAATAGGTTGCACTGCACAGGAACTCATCGACACGATCAACGCCCTTGTCGCAGCGCACAATGACGGCGAAAACGCAGCCGTATCTTCATATAATGATCTGACCGACAAACCGACAATCAACGGAGTCACACTGTCTGGTTCAAAGACAACAGCAGATCTTGGTATCAATATTGCCGGCACGGCCGACTACGCAACCTACGAGGCCGCATGGGCAACCAAGACCTACGTGGATAACGCCGACACGAATACGGTGGCAGCCGCCGAGGCAGCAGCCCAGGAGGTCCTTGACAGCAAGATGGACAAGGATCTGGGCAATATTGCAGCGGTCACTTCCGTCGGGGATGACAGCTATATACCGATAGCTACTGACGACGGCATCAAGAAGATCCTGGTAACTACTGTCGCCGCATACGCACGGGTCAAAAATGAATCAAACGTTCAGATACGGACAGTTATTTCCAACCCGAGACAGATGTTTCCTCTCTCCGGAGAAAAGAATGGCGAAAACACTACATACACCACCTCTGCTGAATTCACGTTGGGCAGCACCGAGCTATACCTTAACGGCCAGCTGCTGACTTTAGACAGCGATTACATGGAAGATTCCACGACATCGGTAACGTTGCTCACCTATGCACCTACCAATGAGGATATTTTGACGTTGTACGCAATACCTGCTGAATAATGGCAAGGACAACCCTAAGACAGGACCAGACCAGATTCGCCTATAAGCATGGCACGACAGCCTATTGGAATGCAGCTGTAGGTTTTATCCCGCAGGCGGGAGAGATAGTCGTGTATGACGACTACTCCTCCGAGGTCGTTGACGGAGTAACTGTCTATTATCCGAACATCAAGATCGGCACGGGGAATGCCTACATACAGGACCTGCCATTCCTTGGCCAGCAGGAGACAACAGAGATGCTTGAGCACATCAACAATACTGGCATCCATATAACTGCTGCGGAGAGAGTATCATGGAATGCCAGATTAAATGTAAATGACAATCAGGAAACCATTGGGGAAACCCTCATTTTTATTAGAAATTAATTCAAGAAAACATGCCAAATCCAACAATCAGTTCAATTCAATTGCCATCAGGCAATACCTATGACATAAAGGATTCTACCGCGCGAGACGCCATCGCGGCTCTTGAAGGCGGTTCGTATTTCCTCGGCCTGACGACAACGGCGCTGTCCAACAACAGCACCACCAACCCCATCACCATCGACGGGGAGAGCGTTACAGCCAAAAACGGAAACATCGCCGTATACGGTAACGCCGAGTTTATCTTTAACGGGACCAAGTGGATAGAGTTCGGCGACTTGAGCAGCCTCGGTGCGCTGGCATACGAGGACAGCGTGGCGCTCGACAAGGGAAGCGGCGACAACGTTCTGGGCGAGGCGACCACGTTCACCAACGGAACATCGGCCGTGACCTTCGCTGGCGGCACCACCGACATCGTACTCGGGGCTTCAACCACGTTCAGCGTGACGCAACCGACACTGTCCGTAACTCCTTCCACAACCAACATCAAGGCCACAGCAAGCGGCACAGCTGTAGGAGCGGACGGCACGGCATCGGCCATCACAGGATTCGGCGACCATACCACGGATACGTTCATGAAGGGCGTAAGCGTGGACACCAGCAAGAAGCTCGTGACCACATCGGTCCCCAACGTGACTGGCAACACATCTGTGTCCATACCCAATGTAACCTCCGTAGGTACTGCCGACACGTGGGGGTTCGCCATGGGCAGCGGATCTGCGGCAGAAACGCTCATCATATCCGGGACAAACGGAACCGTCCCGACTCTTGGCACCGCCCTGAGCGCCACAGAGGTGACGCTGGGTACACCCATTACGGCGGCTACTGGCAGCATTACGACAAACGGCAAGGGGGACGCCGTAGTAACAGATGTTACTATCGATGGCAAAGGAAACGCCATCACGGCCCTCGGCACACCGACCACGAGCAGCTGCCTGACGGGAGTAAAGGTTACATCCCAGCCAACAGTCAGCCTCTCCACAGGCGCGACAGCAGGCACTGGAGTCATATCCGTGGCAACGGGCATCTCGTCAGCCACTGCAAGCGGAACGGCCGTAACCGCCAACAGCGACGACAACGTGACAGCGGTCACTGGAATCGGAACTGGCACGGCGGCAGCGCAAACCATCACAGTAGGGACAAATGACAAGGTCAAGGTGGCCAAGTATGCCGATCTCGACGTAACCGTATCATAAATCAATAAATTATGGCTGTAAGGAAAATCCAACTGCCAGACGGCACTGTTGAGAACGTCAACGACAGCCGTTTGCATATTTATCGGACTCTCACGGGGACGGCTGCGGTAACCTCGTCCCCGTACTACTGTTCACGATGGGATGTCACCGACGACACCGTGACCGCCTACGAGGACGGCATGGTGGTGTGGCTGGAAGTACCCGTGGCGGGCAACGGCTCCTACGGAACGTGCCTGCAGATCAACTCTCTTGGCTACAAGCCTGTCGTCTACAATGTGAACACTATGATATCCTCGCGCTACTCGGTAGGCTCCATGGTGCTTGCGTGCTACAACGCCACGCAGACGGCGACGGCGTACTTCAACAGCGGCAGCGCGACGACTGTGACTGGGTGCTGGCAGGTGATGGACTACGACACCAACACCACGTCCATAAGCAACCTGTACCATCCGAGAGCGACGAGGGTGGTGACTGGGGGGCAGCTCAAGCGGTACGTCATGTGCGTCGAGGCCGACGAGACGGGTATAATCCCGCTCAACTACACAGGCACGACAGCGACCACCAAGACCATGACCACGGAGGCGTTCGACCCTACGAGGGAGATACTCTACTACACCACCAACGCAACAGTGGCCGAGAACAACTCCGTTGCGCTTAGCGGATGCTTCTACTCTAACACATCCGTTGACGCAAGATACACCTTCAACAGTGGTACCACGCTGACGGCCAACAGGGAGCTGTACATGGTGTTGGATGTGCAGAGCGACGGGCGGCTGTGCAAGCTGGCTTCCACCCCATGGTCGCAGACACTTCCGACCACCGATGACGGTCACGTATACCTTCTGCTGGGCTACGCATACGACACCTACCACATAGAGCTCTACCCGCACCACCCCATGTTCAAGCATGACGGCACAAGCCTTAATATATGGCACGGGACCATACCCTCCGTGCCTACCAACGTGAGTTCCTTCACCAACGACGCGGGATACTTGACGGAGTACGACTTCAAGCACACTGAAAATACAACCGTAAGCGACGAATCCGTCACCATTACCTTCGCCGCCAACACGAGAGGCTCGCAGATGATAACCGTCTCCGCGGACATCGGCATAACCTTCGCCGTCAACAACTTCTCCGACAACTACCTCTGGATAGCCAACAGCGGCAGCGCGGAGATAGACGTCACCGTCAGCGCCGTCACACTCGACGGCACGAGCGTCAGCGACGTGTACGTGCCCACTGACGGCATCACAGTACCCGCAGGCGGCGTCTGCGAGCTGGGCATCATCGCCAACAGCGACGGGGCGTTCATAACATCAAGAAACGACTTGGCAATATGAGGAGACAGATGACCATATCGGCAGGAGGGCTTCCAAGCGGATACACACAGCTCTCGTACATACAGGGCACGGGCAGCCAGCATATCGTCACCGACATCTACAGCGGAAGGAAGACAAACGTCTCGCTGGACATGACCATGGTCGGTTCGGGAGGCATATTCGTCGGATGGATGTCAGCCGCGAACAACTACTGTAGAAGCTACATCGCTGCGGCAGACTACAACGTTTCCCTCGGCTACGGGGACGGGTACAACTCGGGATACTACAACAGCAGCGTGAGAATGTCCGTGAACGGGAGGTACCTTCTGGAGTACCAGACATTGAGCGGAAGCCACTGGCTCAAGATTGACGGAAACACTGACTTCTCAAGCGCATCGTCATCCACCTACATAACCACGCAGAAGTTCACGATATTCGCACGCAACGTGGACGGCACTGCCAACGCCAAATCAAAGTACAAGCTCCACGAGCTTTACATATCGATAGACGACGTGCTGATGGGGCATTTCATCCCGGTTCTCCGCACGTCCGACAGCAAGCCCGGCCTGTGGGATCTTGTCACATCGACCTTCTACACAAACGCAGGATCGGGAGAGTTTTCATACGCATAAACATAAGACTATGGGACTTATCAAAGGAGACAACGACAATTATTACTACTACTTCAAGCTCCGCAACGGAGTGGAGTATGCAATCAAGGTGACTCTCATACACATCAACACCAGCATTATGACGATGTACCGCGAGATGACGGACGAGCAGAGGGAGTTCTACCTCGCCAACCCGACGGCTTCCGTGCAGGAGGTCGTCAACTGCGAGCTGACTCCGCCCTACGTGCCGCCGACACCCGATGTGGCGGAGTACGCGGCCCAGAAGTGCAAGGATCTGAAGGAAGCCTGCCTCGGAACAATCACCGTGAGCACCATCGAGTACGCCATGGCGGCTGACAAATTGGACAATCTTACGGCAGACTGCTATTACTCTCTTACGGATGCACGGACCGTCATCAACGACTTCCGCACGCAGAGCAAGACCGTGATGACGCTCTACGACACATACGCAGGGCAGATGACCGCCGCCGCTACCGTCGAGGCTATAGACACATTGTATAACGAGGCGATAGGGGCGTTATGAGCAGGAGACATTATACAAAAGAAAACGATAGTCCGCTAATGTTGTTTCTTGCCGCGCATAACTGCATTCTTTATTCCCCGCTGTCGCAGACAGACACAACCGACTGGATTAGCGGCAACCAGATTGAGACGTATGCGTCTGGATCAATGGTGTGGGATGCGAACAACAATATTTGGAAATTCCAGCACGTGAGCGGCCAGCCGTATAACAATAACATGTATGCAGCCAAGTGGGAGTTTAACACACAACTGCCATCGCGTAGAGCAATATTCACATGTGTTGCGGAATTTCTCGCCTATAATGTAAGCGACATAAACCAATGCTATGATTATTTGCCGACACGAGTAGGATTTGGATTTTGGGGCACGAAGGATGTCATAACGGATTCAGCGCAAGTTTTCAAGCCTTCTGGCTCGGTCTCGGTAATCCAATACCAATATCGAAATGGTATTAGTGTTTTTTCATATACTTATAGTAGCGGTCCGACTTTGCCTGTCGCCACGCACTTACGCATAGGGACGTTTCATAATACAACGCAGGCGCCAGTGCAGGGACCTTACGGCATTCGTAACCTTGCACTCTTGGCAGACCCCCTCACATTGGATGAAATCAACGAATATTTTAGTCTGATATAATATAATAATATGGAACAACAAGTCAACATACAAGGCATAAACATTATCAAGGCGGTCATCGCGGCATTGCTGCTTTTCGCGGCACTGTCGCTGTGCAGGCACATGGCAATCTCGCGGGTGTCAGCCCCATCGGTGACACTTCAATGGGCCGCCGACAGCTCATGGGTGAAAGGATGGTGATATGAGAAGACAGTTCAAAAAGGTAACGGAGGACTATCTGTCATGGCTCAAGTCTCTGGGCTGTGTACTGTATCTGCCGCTGTCGGAGGACCTTCAGGACAAGATAAGTGGCGAGTACATACAGCTTACAGGCAACGGAGCGTGTGTATGGGACAGCACGGAAGGGATGTACAAATTCACAGACCCGTCATCCACAGGGCAGCACATCGGACTTATAGCCAACGACATCAACAAGGGGACTTTCCCCAACAACCAGCTGACCGTCCTGCACGGGATAAAGAGAGTAAGCACGAGCAACTACCTCAAGACGATAGCGCCTAATACTACTAATGGAAATACTTCGTTGGCGCTTTGCGCTTGCTATAATGCGTCTGGCAACCTCGCCAACTTTCCCAACTCATACACCCCTGTGGCGTATATGATGAACGGATACTCAAACAGAGTGTTTTACCAAGAGGGAGCCGTGTTTGCCTCATACGCGTATTACTCGAGTTACCTTCCTTCCAACTGGTCTACATCAGGCGACGGCATAAAGATAGGGTATGTGAATAACAGTAATCAGAGAAGCACGTCATGGTACATGTCCGAGGTGTATCTGTTCAACACTGTTCTTGACCTGACGACAATGAGAAAAATACAAGGATATGAGTAGACGACACAACATACAGACAGGTGGGGAAGGTGGTTACCTTACCCCGACCATGCTGCTTCATCTTGACGGCAACTACACCGATGAGATGGGCAACACCACGTCTATAACCCCGTCGGACAATTTTGTCTCAGGAAAATTCGGCATGGCATATTATTCAACAACAAACAACTTCCTTCAATTCTACATCGGGGACAATCCTATCGGTACTCAGGACTTTACTATTGATTTTTGGGCATACTGCCTCGATTATACAACCGCGGCAACTTTCAGGTGGTTGTTCACATTCTATCCTAACTATTCCACAGGCCAGTCGGGGTGCTTCAACTATAGAGTGAAAAATGACGGGTCTCTCCAGTACAGCTATTATGACGGTTCGTGGCACGACACTCTTGTCGGCGCTACGTTGCCTCTAAACACATGGACTCACTTGTGTGTAGAGCGTATAAATGGGGTGCTGACTTTCTTTGTGGATGGAATTGTTGTCTACACCCTTAGTCTGCCGTCATTCTACATAGCCGAAGCCCCGAACTCGTACCTTGACATAGGTAATTGCTACGCAAACGCTGCACAGGGCCGAAGAAATTTCAACGGATACATAGATGAATTCAGGATGATAGTGGGTCAGGCGCAATGGACGGACAACTTCACGCCGCCGACAACACCATATAACATATAATACTATGAGCAGAAGACACAATATACTTACAGGAGAAGACTTGCCGCCCTTCAGCGAGAACCTCGTGTTCTGGGCGCCGCTCACACAGGGAGACCTGACCGACCATGTCAGCGGAGTCACCCTGTCGGTGCCGTACGGGTCGGTGACGTGGGATGCAGGCAGCCAGGGGTATAAGATATACGGACCTAATTCCGCGAAAAAGTATGTCGGAGCATGGATGAACCTGTCCTTGGGATTCGACATTACCAACCTCGGGTACACACTGTCGTTCGAGCTGTACTCGTGGAGTGCGGTGTGGATTATACCTGCATGCCTCGGAGGCAGGACGTTCGCGCAGAACGTTAACATAGGCGCCACAAACAACACTTGGCAGAGGATAACCAATGTACTTGAGCCTTACGACGGAGTGAACGTTCACTATTCTCACCAATACCTTAACGGAGTCGACAAGTTCCCCTACTCAAGAGGAACATCCCCGGTAGCAGGCAACTCCAGCACCAATCTTCAAGTCGAACTTAATACGAGAGGTGACAACAACCTTAACTACACCTACGTCATGAGGAACATAACCATATACAACAGAGCCCTTTCAGCCTCGGAGGTGGCGCAACTATGAGAAGGCACATCATGCAGACAGGTGGCGGCGGTCCGCTGCCAGAAGGGTACACGCAGCTGTCGTACATCGAGAGCACGGGCACGCAGTATCTTGTAATATCAGGTTACTACCCTTCCACTTCTTCAACCGTTACCGGCAGATACAAGCTGACAACAGCTCCTTTGTCCGTCATATTCCAGTCAGGCAAGGACAGTAACAGGGTTATGCTATGCCCGGTTAACTCCACAAGAATAGACTACTGCTTCGGGAGTGGATATAAGACACTGAATGTCGGCAGCGGATACAGCGACCTCGGCACATGGTATGACTTCACCATGACCTGCAACAGTCTGACGATAAACGGACATGATTTCTCCATCACGGGTACGGCAAACGTCACGCCTGCCATAGAACTTCACCTGTTCGCAGCCAATTTTGGCACGGGAGACCTGACGGTACGGCCGAACGCACTCGCGCACATTGCCTTCTCAAATCCGTCAAGGAGCATCGACCTTTACCCCGCTCTCCGCGACTCCGACAGCAAACCCGGCATGTACGACATAGTCAACGACGTCTTCTACACCAACGCTGGAACAGGGGAGTTCGTATACGAACCAGTACAATAGAAGAAAGAACAATGTTTATATAAATACAATTATATATATATGATAAGAATTTTCGCTAACGGACAGGAGCTGAAACTATACAGGTCAACATCCCTCAATGTCGAGTTGACCAACGCCCTATTCTCGTCACCGGACATAGAGGGAGATGTCTCCTATACCTTCAATCTTCCAGTGGAAGGCAACGAGGCCGTGATCAACCATGCCAACCTGCTGCATAGTGACAGCCCGGCAGCGATGCCTTGTTCAGTATACTGTAACGGGGCGCTCAGCTGGTCAGGCAATATCATCATCCAGAAGACGTCATGGGATTCCGTGTCGGCAGCCATCGTCATCAATCCGTATCCGGATGATTTTGCCGGAAAGTCGTTGACCAAAGACGCCGACGAGGCGACGGTGATTTCGGCGTCACGTTCCATCCATGACGCCGCGTGGAGACTGTTTCTGGAAAACTCAGTCAACCAAGATGACGTCAAATTCGCACCGTTCATAAACGAGGACGGATACGGGTCTGAAAACGACAATTGGGGGTGGTGGTACGGGAACAAGCGAAGCAAGGTGGTAAACCCTCTGTATTTCAACGACAATGGCGTATTGATAGAGAATGATACCGTGCCGTTCTCCCAAGTCGCCAACCAGCTTTTCAACCTTGACGACAGCGACGGCGAGGGTTCTGCCGTCACCGAAGACAACCAGCTCGCCTTCTGCCCTCAGATCCGACTGTCCAGGATCCTCGAGATGTGGAGCAAGAATGCCGGATACCGCTTCATCAACCATCTGGGAGAAGACATCAACCGTACATATCTCCAGTCGCAGAGATCTCTCGACGGGAGCATTGCACAGTACGACGACATCGGCGAGGGCCTACGTGTCGAGACAAACGCATCGCAATGGATATCCAGCCGCTTCCTATACTGCAACTCGTACTGGCTTGACGGACAGAGCCAGGACTCCTACGTCCATGACGGCATGGTGTGGATCCAGTCTCCTGGATGGTGGCAGATAGACATCTCTGCCGACTACACCAGGAACGACGTCTCTCTCGGCCAGTGGGCACCGGACTATTCCAACGTGTATCTCAAGATCTACACAGGCAACCACACACTGGCCGAGATCCACGACGGATCTGACATTTTCCTTGAGCAGACATTCCATAACCCGGAGTGGCACGTCAACAGCAGCAGGCGTGTATACATCCCTTCAACATACTGCAATGTGGGACTGAAGTTCTGCCTCTACATCCGGATGAAGCACAACGGATGGGTGAACGACCAGTATTTTCCGCGGATCCTTCAGCATGTGAGCATGGACATCTCATTCCGCAATGTCAGCCTCGATCAGCAGCAGGCAGGGTTCAACATCTTCCGGAGACAGTTCTCGATACCCGAATGCTGCCCGGATGTCACCAATGCCGAGTTTCTCAAGACGATAATGGAGACTTTCGGACTGTGCTACTTCATATCCGGGAAGATGAAGCAGCTGGAACTTGTCCCGTTCTCTTCCCTCGAGAAAGCGGGCGCTCTGGATCTGACCGATTACGAGCTCTCGCGGGAGACGGAGTCATCTGTGCCGGAAGAGGCACTGCACTCCTTCCGCCTCAAGCCACTGACCGGAGAGGAGTATGACAAGTCTCTGAGGATTGACGACGTGGCGTCGACACTCCCGGATGCATACGTCAACCACGAGCATTACGTTCTCCAGACCAAGACGAACACCCTCTTCCGCGCCGGCAATGCCGAAGACGAGGAAGGCCACTGGGTTGAGAACTGGGAAGAGATCGGCGGGAATCCGGATTCCCTATATGTGGGAAGCGGGAAGGAGACCAGACACGAGCCGTCCGTATCCATACCCCACCAGAGATTCGCCGGCGGCGGAAGACGCGGGCAGGGCTCCATGGATGTCCAGACCGGAGAGACTCCGCAGCTCGCAGTCGCCAACTTCACAATACACAGCGACCTGTATAACTGCGGAGAAAAGCCGTCCGAGATCATCCTGACGCAATACAGGGGATTCCGCAAGCGCACATATCCCCAGAGCAGCAGCTATCCCTACGTCATGAGCGAGGTAATGCTGCCGGTATGGGCTGATGGAATGAACCTCAAAACCACCGGTGACGGATCGGTAGGGGAGACCTACATCAAGCCAGTCCTGGAACTTGAGAACCACAGGACCGTGACCTACAAGTTCCGTATTCCGTATCTGATGATCCAGACCGTGGAGGACCTTCTGAGGCCCGACACGGCGGAGCCTGAAGATCAGACCCGTTTTCTCATGGTCAGGAATGTCAAGAGCGTGCCGAAGAAAATCCAGTTCCAGATCGACAACGACCGCGATGACACTGTCCTCTGCCAGATAGAGGCCGTCAAGTTCTACAGCTAGCTAGAACTCCAGCTTGTTCCATTCCAGGATCTTCAAAGCATCCGACTTGTGTGTATACATCTCCGTCATCCGGAGAGAGTGATGGTCTGCGAGCTCCTTCACATACTTGGCGGGCACGCCCGCCTCGAGCATCTCAGTAATGCCGGTGTCCTTAAGGCTGTAGAACTGGTACTCCTCCGGGAACCCGAGCTCGTCGCGCATCATCTTCCATCTTTCCGCTATCCTGGTTGGCGCCATCATCTTCTTTCCAGGCTCGTAAGTGTTGCGGTCTGCGAAGATGTAGTAAGCCTGTGGCAGATCCGAAATGGTCTTGAAGTAGTCCAGCAGACAGTCCGGGATGCCCAGTTCCCGCTCGTTGTGGTTCTTCGATACGGTTGCCTTCACTCTCAGGATCTTCCTGTTCAGGTCCACGTCACCGACCTGCAGCATGCAGATCTCTTTCGGACGGATGAAGAGACGGAAGCACAGCTGCATCACATGACAGAACCTCGGGCATGTCTTCTGGTAGTATTCCATGATTCTCTTCCTGTCGGAAGCCGGGATGATTGTCCTGCTCTTCCTGTCGACCTTGAGCCTCGGCAGGTTGGTGGCTGGGTTCTCCGCCATGTATCCGCGCTGCACCACGAACTCGAAGAGCGTGCTCAAGAATCCGGCATAGTTGTTATATGTCCTGTTTGACAGGTTACCCTGGTCGGCAGCCCATTCCATGAATGATACCAGGTGCGACTTCTCAACCATCAGACAGTATTTGCCTTCAAGACCGATCTTCTTCATGTACTGGAGAAATATGCCGGCGAAAGATCGGTACGACCGCATTGATGCAGGGCGGAGTCTCTTCTCCTTTGCCATAAGAAAGCGGTGTACGGCCTCGTCGACTGTCACGGCCTTCGCTCCGGCTTTCTCGACGAGCGGGTTCCATCCGGCGAAGAGTTTCTCGTTGATCTGGTGGCATAGGACATTGGCGTAGCGCTCGCGCTCCTTGGCCAGTCGGATGTGGTTAAGTTTGATCTTGCGCCTGACCAGTTTCTGTGTGGTCGGGTCTGTGACGTAGAATGAAATGTAAGATTCTTTGCCTTTGTGGTATTCGGCAGGTTTGAATGTTACAAAAGGGATAGGCATATTTTTTTTTCCTTTCTATGTTTTTTGCCATGGAAAGGAGGCGTTAACAACTGTCCCGATTTTGTCCCGGCACTCTTTTGTAAAAAGGGCGCAAACACTTTGTTATCAGCATTTTGCGCCCATCTCGGTAGCGAGTAGGAGATTCGAACTCCTGATCTTCAGGATGAAAACCTGACGTCCTAGGCCGACTAGACGAACTCGCCATCAGTGTCAGAATTTGACGCGGCAAAAATAGTCATTTTTTTGATATCACCAAATCCCGACTAGAATTTTTTTTTAGTCCTCGTTTTTGTCTTGTTCGAACCTGAATCCCAGACGTTTACCAGTCTGCAGACGGTTGAGGTCTTCAATCTCTAACATGTCATTGACGGTGATAATTTTGGTCTTTTCATAGTCTGGAACCAGCAAATCGAAGTTGATTGTGTAGATGATTGCTGATTTGAGAATCTCGCTTACGGCATCCTTGTTGATCTGGTTGACGCTGAAGTTGTTCAGCACCTTGGCCAGCTCTCTCTTACCCTCGATGTAGTAGTGGCCCTCCTTGTTGATGAGGATACGACCGATCATATATCCTAAGTCGTTGATACGGTTGTACTCGAATGAGTCACGCAGGAAGTTGAATATCTGAATCATACCGCAGTATGAACGAGTCTTGTCTTCCTTGATGTACGGAGTCTTCATGACCTCGTGCTCGCGTGAGAACTCGAAAATGTTACTGTGCATCATGAAAATCAGCACATCGCCAGCAAATTGTAACTGGAATTGGTATTGATTCTTGTTTTTGTAAAGAACGGGCACGTTTTTGTGTTCGTCCGCATATTTGTCTCTGTAAAAATCCTCAAAGCCCTTTGCACACTCTTTGAACATCTGCATGGTCTCCAAGGTAACCCCAAAGATGTCCTGCTTTAGCTGGCCTTTGGTGATCAGTAGGTTGCATAAACTATCGTCCATTTTTTTCCTTTTATTATTTTTAGGCCGCAAACATACACAATTTATTCATTTCCAAACATATTAAGGCCTAATTTTTCCCGTCTTCAATTGTTGATAAGTATGTCTAAAAAAATGTGCCAAAAAGTGTTGTTTTTTCAAAAAAAAATCATATTTTAGATTTTTATTTTAAACCAACCTAAAGTATTGATATTTAGTTTCTTACAAAAACTATTATTGCGAAAATTATGACTGAGGAAGAAAAATTAGGAGAGAAAATTGTACAAGTAAACATTGAAAACCAGATGAAGACGGCGTATATCGACTATTCTATGTCGGTTATCGTGTCTCGTGCTCTGCCCGACGTGCGTGACGGTCTGAAGCCCGTTCAACGCCGTATCATCTATGCTATGTGGGATAATAACATCGTTTCCACACAACCCTATAAGAAATCTGCGAGAATCGTCGGTGAGGTGCTCGGTAAGTACCACCCGCATGGTGACACTGCCGTTTATGACGCTATGGTCCGTATGGCTCAGCCGTGGTCCCTCCGCTATCCCTTCGTGGACGGTCAGGGTAACTTCGGTTCAGTAGATGGCGATAGCCCAGCTGCTATGCGTTACACCGAAGCCCGTCTCCGCAAGTCCGCTGAAGATATGGTTGCCGATATCGAGAAGGATACCGTCGACATGACACTCAACTTTGACGACTCTATTCCAGAGCCGACAGTGCTGCCGTCTAAGATTCCTAATCTTCTCGTGAACGGTGCTTCCGGTATCGCTGTGGGTATGGCCACCAACATGGCTCCTCATAACCTCTCCGAGGTGTGCGACGGTATCTGCGCCTATATCGACAACAACGATATCTCTATACCGGATCTGATGCACTATATCAAAGCTCCGGATTTTCCATCTGGTTGCGAAATCTATGGTTATCAAGGTGTTCAAGAGGCATTCCTCACTGGCCGTGGCCGTATCGTGATGCGTGGTCATGCCGAAATTGAGGTCGACAAACTCAAAAATAGAATCATTGTCACCTCTCTGCCTTACATGGTCAACCCGTCCGACATGATCAAACATACCGTCGATCTCGTTAAAGACGAAAAAATCGCCGGTATCACCAATATCGAGAACCTCACCAACAAGCGCAACGGTACGCGTATCGTTTATGATCTCAAGCGTGAGGTTGTTCCAGAGGTTATCCTCAACAAGCTTTATCAGATGACCGCTCTGCAGTCCTCATTCAGTGTCAACAATGTCGCCCTCGTCAATGGCCGTCCTATGACGCTGAACCTTAAGGACATGATCGTTGAATATGTGAAACACCGTCATCAGGTGGTTATCCGCCGCGCCCAGTTCGACCTTAAGAAGGCTGAGGCACGTGCCCACCTGCTGGAAGGCTTCCTCAAGGCCCTCGACATTATCGATGAGGTTATCGCCCTCATTCGTGCCTCCCAAACTGTTCAAGAAGCTCAAGAGGGTCTTATGCAGAAGTGGGGTTTCACCGATCTTCAGGCTAAGGCTATCGTCGAGATGCGTCTCCGTCAGCTGACCGGACTCGAGAGAGAAAAACTCCAGAACGAATACGACGAACTCGTCAAACGTATTGCCTACCTCAAGGATGTTTTGGCTAACGAGAGTCTCCGTATGCAAATTATCAAGGATGAACTGCAGGATATCAAGCATCGCTATGGTGATCCTCGCCGTTCCCCGATCCAATACTCCTCCTCCGAGTTTAAAGTCGAAGATACTATCCCTGATGATGAGGTGGTCATCACCATCTCCCACCTGGGCTACATCAAGAGAACTCCGCTGGCTGAGTATAAGGTTCAACAACGTGGTGGCAAGGGCTCCCGTGGCGGCAGTTCCCGTGATGAGGACTTCATCGAGCACCTCTACATGGCTACTAACCACAACTACCTGCTCTTCTTCACCGAGAAGGGTAAGTGCTTCTGGCTGCGTGTGTTCGAGATTCCTGAAGGCGTTAAGACCTCTAAAGGCCGTGCTGTACAGAATATCCTCCAGATTGAAGAGGACGACAAGATCGCCTCTATCATCAATCTGCAGTCTGTGACGGATCCTGATTATATAAACAACCACTTTGTCTTCCTCTGTACCGAGAAGGGTATCATCAAGAAGACCTCTATCGATGCTTACTCCCATCCGCGTAAGAAAGGTATCATTGCCATCAATGTTCGTGAAGGCGATAAGCTGATTGCCGCTCGTTTTACAGACGGTAACAGCGAGATGATGCTGGCACTGCACTCCGGTCGTGCCATCCGTTTCAAAGAGAGCGAAGAGATGCGTGCTATGGGACGTAACGCTGCTGGTGTCAAGGGTATCACCCTCGCCAACGAGGATGACCGCATCGTCGGCGTGCTCACCATCGACAATCCTATGAGCTCCGTACTTATTGTTTCCCAAAATGGTTACGGTAAACGCTCCCTTTTGGAAGACTATCGTATCACTCACCGTGGCGGTAAGGGCGTCAGCACCATCAAGATCACTGAGAAAACTGGCAACTTGATTGCTATGAAGGACGTGACCGATGAGGATGACCTCATGATTATCAACCGTTCCGGCATCGCTATCCGTCTCCACGTTGATACTCTCCGCATTTTAGGACGTAACACTCAAGGCGTCAAGTTGATCGACCTTCGCAAGAACGATGTCATCGCCGCCGTTTGTGTGGTTCCTCGCCAGGATGATGAAGATGAAGAGTTGGAAACCGAAGATGGAACAACACCTGAAACTCCCGAGACTACTGAAGAACCGATAAACGATACTGAAAATACAGAGTCTAACGAATAATTTTTTCCAACAATGAAAAAGATCATTTCCGTTATCTGCCTCCTGCTGTGCCTGCATCTCTTGTCAGCACAAAAGCCATCATTGACCAAGGCTTACAACTTCTTCTATGATAAGAACTATCTGAAAGCCAAGGAGATGATAGACCTTTGTACACAGGACGAGAAGTTGGCCGGTAAGGCGCAGACCTGGCTTTATAAAGGTAATATCTGCTATTTTCTCGCAAATGAGGAATATAGCGCCAAACAGAAGGATGCATCTTTTGTGATTGAACATCCGGATGCTCCAGTCGAGGCTTATGCAGCTTTCAAAAAGTCCCTTGAACTGAACTCCAATGCGGAAGCAATGGATATGTTTTCCGCTAAAGATGCTATGAAGCAACTCTATCCGTTGCTTCTTGTCAGAGGAGTTGACCAGCTGATTGCGAAAGATTATGAAGCTGCCAAGAAGACTTTGGGCATGAGTATAGAGTCCTACGAAATGGAGACTCCCCAATACCCAATGCATGGCGAGATTTACTACTATTATGCCTACACCTTGGAAATGATGAAACAGCCTGCCGAGGCTTCTGCTTATTATCAGAAAGCTCTGAAAGATGGCTCTACCAACCCTTATGTCTTTGCTCGTTTGATGGAATACTATAAGGAGCAGAACGATAGGGCAGGGGTGGAAGATGTTGTCAAGAAGGCAAAAACTGCAATCCCTAATGAGGTCAGCACTAGTCTGGCAGAGATTGATTATCTCTACTGGATTGGCGATAGCGTGAGCGCTCGCAAGGCTCTCAACAATATCAGCGCTTCTAATCTGACGAAATCTGATGATATTGTCAACCTGGCTAACTTCTACATCAAGGAGAAACGCTATGAACAGGCTTCCCCACTGTTGGAAAGAGCTAATCGTATGACCCCTGACAATTTCGTGATTCTCTATAACTTGGCTGTATGCAAATACTGTATGCATGAGACCGCTTTCGAGAACTACAACTCACTGTTGCTGGACGATAATGCTGCCACCCGAAGGGCGGCCTACAAGCAGGAATCTGATAAACTTCTCCAGGAGTCTGCAGATTTTTTTGAACAGGCCCGTAAACTTAACCCTACTGACCTGAGTCTATTAAATACTCTGCGCTCTATATATACGCAGCAACAGTCACCAAAAGCTGAAGAAATTGATAAGATCATTAAGTCATTAGAAAATAAATAATTAATAACCTTAAAACCACATTGCAATGAAAAAATTAATGTTAATCGTCCTTGGTGTATTTTTAAGTGCATCTGTATTTGGACAGTCCTGCCTGGACGACGTTTGGCAGTGCCTTCGTAACGGCCAACCACCAAAAGCCAAAAAATTCCTGGAAGAGTGCATGAAGAGCAATCCTGAGAGCGCTCAAGTATGGTTGATGAAAGGTAACGTATACTATCGTCTGTGGGAATCAGACAACAAGAAAAAAACTGCCGATCCTAACTATACACCGCGTTATCCCAACGCTGCTATCGAGGCTAACGAGGCTTTCTTGAAAGCTTTAACACTCGATTCCAAGGTTGAACCTAAATCAGGTATGATGGGCGCAAAACTTGGTCAGCAGGCTCTGGCTATCCCTATCTACGATATGGGTGTGGCTGCTATGAAAGCTCAGAAATATGACAAGGCTATTGAATATTTCAAATTGGCCGCTAACAACTTCGAGTTGGGTAAAGAGTCTGCAAATGCTTCTCTTTCATACTACCAAGCAGCTATTTGCTACTTATACAACAAAGATCCTCAGAATGAGAAGGTGATGTTGGAGAAAGCAATTTCTAACGGCTTGAATTCACCGGACGCCTATACAGAGCTCTATTATCTCTACAATGCAGATAATGATACAGTTAACTGCAAAGCTACTCTGGAAAAAGCCCTTGCTAATCTGCAACCTGAACAGAAAATCAACATGGCTGATGCTCGTATGAACTACTACGCTATGATTGGTGATAACGATCAACTGATCGCTGTAACGGATGAGGTTATGGCCGACATCAATTCTAGAGAGACCAAGACTGAGGTTGACAAGAACATGATCTCTATCTGCGCCAACTACCTCTCCAACTGCAAAGCTTTCGACAAAGCTGAGAATATCCTGACCGCAGCTCTCGCAACGGATCCTGACAACTTCAACTACCTCAGCCAGATGGGATACCGCTACTATGAGGAGATGCACGCATACATGGAAAGAGTGAAAGAGCTTCAGAACAAGAAACAATGGAACGATGCCAATGCTATCAACCTCAGCCCTGAATTCAAACAGACTAAGGTAAACGCTCACGAGTGGTGCGAGAAGGCTTACAATGTTGACTCCGATAACCTCGACAACAACAAGCGTCTTCGCGAGTTGAAGGTTCTCTTGCAGAAAGAGATTCCTCAGGAGTTGAACGATAAGATTAATGCTCACATTACTAACGAGTAATACTAGACTATAATATTAAAATGAAATAAGCCGTTTCTAAAAAGCGGCTTATTTTATTCTTTAAATTCAATAAGAGTATTCATTTTAAATCAAATATTTATGAAAAATCTATTCTTGAAATGTTTCTGTCTGGTAACGGTCTGTCTCTTTGCCGTTAGCCTGAATGCACAGAATTATCATAAAGAGACATACCAGAATGACCCGATGAATGTTATCCACTATACGTTGGATAATGGTCTTCAGGTCTACATGTCCGTGAATAAGGATGTGCCGCGTATCCAAACCTACATCGCAGTGCGCGTGGGTAGTAAGAACGATCCTGCTGAGTCTACAGGTCTTTCCCACTATCTGGAGCACCTGATGTTTAAGGGTACTAACCACTTTGGTACTCTTGACTGGAATAAAGAGCAGGCCTGCTTGAAGGAGATTGAGCGTCTGTATGAGGTCTATAACCACACCACAGACCCAGCCAAACGCAAAGCTATCTATCATGAGATTGACTCTGTATCATACGAGGCATCCAAATATGCTATTCCGAATGAGTATGACAAGTTGATGTCTATGATTGGTGCGCAGGGTACCAATGCATTTACCTCCAATGATATGACCGTTTATCAAGAGGATATTCCTAGCAATGAGTTGGAGCGTTGGCTCAAAATTGAAGGCGAGCGTTTCTCTAATCCTGTTTTCCGTTTGTTCCATACCGAGCTGGAAGCCGTTTATGAGGAGAAGAATATGAATATGGCTAAGGATTCCCGTACTGCATACGAGAAGATGAACGAGGCCCTTTTCCCGCACCATCCTTATGGTACTCAGACTACTATCGGTACTATTGAGCACTTGAAGAATCCTTCCCTGACCAATATCAACAAGCATTTCGACACCTATTATGTGCCGAATAACTACTGTATTGCCATGTCTGGCGATTTTGATCCTGATCAGGCTATCAAGTTGATCGACAAATATTTCGGTAAGATTCAGCCTAAGTACATCCCTGACTTCACCTATGTCAAGGAGAAACCGATTCGTGAGGTCAAGACAGTTGACGTTTACGGTTTGGAGGCTGCCAGCGTGCGCATCGCCTTCCGTATCGATGCCGGTACAGGTTCCCGCGACGTCCTTCTCGCTGAGATGGTGGACGCTGTCTTGATGAACGGCTCCTGCGGTATTATCGATGAGAACATCAATCAGAAACAGTTGGCTCAATATGCTGCTTCCGGTGTGAGCGACATGAACGATTATGCCTACTTCCAGCTTATCGGTATGCCAAAACAAGGACAAACTCTCGAGCAGTTGAAAGACCTTTTGTTAGAGCAAATTGAGGTCTTGAAGTCCGGCAATTGGGATGAGGATCTGCTCACAGCTGCTATCAACAACCGCAAACTGAGAGATATGACCTCCTTAGAGAGCAACTCCAACCGTGCTATGGCAATGGCAATGGCTTATCTCTCTCACCAGAACTGGCAAGATGTGGTCAACGAGACCGAGAACATGAGCATGGTGACGAAAGAGGATGTCATCGACTTTGCTAACCGTATGTTCAAGAAAAATAACTATGTAGTGGTTTACAAACGTCAAGGTGAGCAGCGCAATGTTCAAAAAGTGGACAAGCCTGCCATTACTCCTGTGGTTATCAACCGCGATGTGGAGAGTTCTTTCTTGAAAGAGGTTAAAGATATGAAGGTGAACCCCATTGAGCCCGCTTTCGTGGATTTCAACAAGGATATGCAAAAGGGCAAAGCCAATGGCAACGAGATTCTCTATGTGAAGAATACCGACAATACCCGTTTCCAATTGATCTATCGCTATAACTATGGTCATCTCTACGACAAGAAAGCTAAGATTGTCAATGAGTTCATCAGCCAACTGGAGAGTGAGAATCGTACCCTCAGTCAGATCAACCGTGAGATGTACGACCTCGCTTGCGATTACAATATCAGTATTAGCGGTGAATATGCAAATGTTCGTATCTCTGGTCTGAGTGAGAATATGGAGAAGGCTATGGCTATCGTGGAAGATATTCTAAACCACCCGAAAATCTCTGAAGAGTCTGTCAAGAACTCTATCAGTGACGTGCTGAAGAGCCGTGAGGATGCCAAGTCTCAGCAGAACCGTATCTTCCAATCAATGCTTACATATGTTTCTTTTGGTGAGAATGCTGTCCGCAAGTATTTCATGACCAATGATGAACTGAAGCAGTTGAAGGCTCAAGACGTCATCAACCAGATCAAGACGATGACCTCCCAACCTCAGCGCATTCTCTATTATGGTGATTTGAGCCTCAGTGACCTGCAGAAGGTTATTACCGATAAGCACAGTGTTCACCAGGCTAAGAAACCCGCCAAGAAGGGTGTTGAATACGACCGTCTGCCTACGAAAGACAACAAGGTCTACTTTGCACATTACGATGCAAAACAGTCTTTGTGCCGTCAGTTGTCTACTTCTATCATAGCAAACTGGGCTTTGAGTCCTCAAGTTGAGATGTACAACGAGTATTTCGGTGGTAGCATGAACTCCATCGTATTCCAGGAGATTCGTGAGAAACGTTCTCTCGCTTACTCTGCTGCTGCTTACTATCTGGAGCCGTCAGAGAAGGGTGAGTATAACTTCAACATGACTCATATCGGTACTCAGAATGATAAATTGATTGATGCTATGGAGGCCTTCAATGACCTTTTGGACAACATGCCGGTTTCCGAGCTCAACTTCGACCTCGCCAAGACCTCTTTGATCTCTCAATATCGTACTAACCGTATTCGCAAGACGGGTATCATCAACCATTATCTCGATTGCGAAGAGAAGGGTCTCAAGACCTCTCCTGAGAAGGCCAACTATGCCGCTATCCAGAAGATGACGATGAATGATGTGATCAACTTCAACAAGACCTACATCAAGGATCAGAAGAGAGTCGTTGTTATTCTTGGTAACAAAGACGAAGTCGATTTGAAAGGTCTGGAGAAGTACGGCAAGGTGACGACACTCACCTTGGAGGAGATCTTTGGATACTAGAGAGTTGATAATTGATAGTTGACAGTTGATAGTTAAGGGCTGGGGGAATTGATTCTTCCAGCCCTTTTTTTCAGTTATCAGTTATCAGTTTTCAATTATCAGTTAAACAGTTAAACAGTTAAACAATTAAACAATTAAACAGTTCAACAACTAAGCAAACGTCAGTACTCCAAAGACGATTTTGCCACTTGTTTTTCCCTGTGGCACAACCGTGCCACAGGAAGGACTATTCCCCTTCTATTTTAGAAGGGGTGCCCGTAGGGCGGGGTAGTAATATTCAAGATATTTTCATTGAGATTATTTGCTCCATTTATGGTTGATACGAGCATCAATCACAAGCTCAGTTTTCAGTTATCAATTTTCAGTTATCAGTTAACAAGTTAAAACAGTTAAACAATTCAACAAGAAAATGTACTTTTGCAGTTGATAAATATTCAGCGGGATGGCTAAGACAAACAGTACAATTCGGGTGGACATCCACGGCATGTACGTGGAGGATGCGATGGAACTCCTGAGGGCGCGGATAGAAAGAGCACCGCGCGGGACGGAGAAGATTGTCGTGGTGCATGGCTATAACCGCGGGACTGCTTTGAAAGAGGCTGTCCGTAGACTGCGATCCCCACGTATTGTGGAGATTGCTCCCTCTTTTGTCAACGAGGGCGAGACCGTCATCTGGCTGAGAAGTTAAAATCTTCAGAACCGTTTTTTCATTTCATACATTTAAACGACTATTTCGTACAAAAGCCCTTTCGACACTGCTGAAGTTGTTGATGGAAAGGATATCTTTGCCGCATATTTTATTTGAGAAATATGAAAAGAAGAACCCTTCTCTCAGCTGTTTTCGCTGCTTTCGTTGTGCTGTTGCTCGGAGGCTGCTCCCAGTTTGGAAATATGAACGACAATCCTCTCCCGGAAGGTGTCGAGGAGCGTTCAATCTATTATTGGCGAACCACTTTTGAACTAAATGATAATGAGTTGGATTTTCTAAAGGATCATCAGGTCAAACGTATGTATGTCCGCTTGTTTGACGTGGATGTCAACAAAGATACCCTTTCTTCTGAAAGTTGCGTGCCGATTGGTACTATCGTCTTCAAAAGTCCGATTCCTGAGGGTATTGAGATTGTGCCAGTAGTTTTCATCACACCGGAAGCTATTCTGCACTATGAGGAGTTTATTCCTTTCCTTTGCAAACGAATTCACGCCATGTGCAAATACAATGGCTTAGGCGACGTGAGAGAGGTGCAGTTCGACTGCGACTGGACCTCTTCCACCCGCGAGGACTATTTTCAATTCCTTCGTGAAGTGAAAGAGGAGTTGTCGTCTTACTATTCTAACGTGTCCATATCTTCTACTATTCGTCTTCATCAACTTACCCAAGATCCGCCAGATGTTGCATATGGTACACTGATGTGCTACAACACAGGAGATTTTAGAGATTTTAACACGAAGAATGCAATTTTGGACGTAGAAGATGTGAAACCCTATCTTGGTTATTTAAAAGACTATCCCCTCTCGCTAACGCTGGCTTTGCCCGTCTTCGAATGGGATGTGGAATTTTCTGTAGATGAGGATTTTATCGCACTTAATGAGCATCAGTTCAACTTCTCCGATACAAAAAAGTTCCAGAAAACGGATAGGGAGAACCTCTATAAGTTGATGGAGAATGGAGAAGTGCAAAAATATGTTAGAAATGAGGTGGTGAGTGCTAAAACTATCTTGAAAACGAAAAAGATGGTTGAGAAGGCTCGTAAAGCCAAAATGCCCGTAACCCTGTATCATTTGGATTCTGTTCAACTTTCAAAATATAGCGACAATGAAATTGAAAAAATGTATCGTTAGTCTCTTCCTGCTAGCCTTTACAGGAAGTGTGTTTGCTTGCAGTTTCGGATATATAAATCCGAAATACCACTATCTTTTCTTTACCGGTTACGACCGCTACGAGGGGACTTATAGCACATGCAGTTGGAAAACGGCTCAGGATAAGCTGTTTAAGGATGAGAATATCGAGTTCTGGTATAATTATGTCGATAAAAAGGTCTCTAAGAATGCCGTCGAGAAAGCTATCTATGAACAGCAATTTTATGCTAAGACCTCTTTTTTTCAATATTTGAGTGAAAAGAAGGATTCTGTTGCGCTGAAATATTGGGGATGGGTGTTGACAGGAGATCCCAAGTATACCAATTGGATGATGTCCTCCTGGTATTATCCTGAGGAGGTCAATGCTCATTTAGACAAGGCAGATTTGAAGCTGTTGGAACAGTGCTCCAATCGGGAGATACAGAATCGTTACGTGCTGCAGTGTATGCGCCGTAGTTTTTATCTTGAAGATTATAAACAGTGTGCCGACATTTGGAAGAAATATGGCAAGAATATCCCGGAAAGTGCTCTTCGTACGCAATGTCTGAACTATTATGGCGGTGCATTGAAGAGGATGAACCGCGATGTAGATGCCGCCATCGTTTACGCGGGCATCGGATACTTTGACATGTATCTCCACTATAATGTGGATGTGCTGCGTGAGATGTATCGTCAGACTCCCAATTCTAAAGATCTGGAGTTTGTGGTCCAGCAGTTTGTGAACCAGTATCAGGATAATCGGAAGAGCGGGCAGTCCCAAGCCTTTTCTGCTCTGGCTGAGGAGGTTGTGCGTGACGGGAAGAGTAGCAATCCGGCGCTATGGAAGTCTGCTGAGGCCGCTTTGGCATATCTGGACAATGATGTTGCTCGTGCCACCCAGCTGATTCACCAGGGTGACTCTTTGGATGGCTCTCATGCTGCCAAGGAGAATGTCAAGATGCTGCGCCTTATTATCCATGCAGCCGGCAACTTGACAGGCGATGCCTACGATGAAGCTCTTCACCCGGATCTGCAATGGCTGACGGAGAGTATCAACAGAGACCTCCGTTCTAAACATACCAGTTATGATGATTATGAATCGGATGAAATGTATATCTACAACTGGCCTACTCCTTCTCTTCATCGCGCAAAAGTGTTCAGAAGAGCCATTTTGCTCGGTGTTGTCCCGCATTTCCAGAAGAGTGGTGAAATCTATAAGGCCATTGCTTATCTCAATTTGTACAATGAGACATTGTGCGACTCTAAGTCGTTGAGAACCAAGGTCCGTAAGGGGAAAATAACAACTCCTTATCCAAATCACTGGACTTACAATGAGGACTATTGGACCCGTCTTTTCATCTTTATGGATAATGCAGAGATAAAGGATATCCAGCAGTATCTCAATTTCTTGAAAAAGCAAAATCAAACGGAATCTGACAAATTTCTATTGGCGCACAGCTATAGGGACCCAAACTACTTCAACGAATTGATTGCCACAAAGTTCATGCGTAATGAGCAGTATGACTCCGCGATTGTCTATCTGAGCAAAGTCTCGGATAAATTCTTAAAGACGCAGAATATCTATCCCTATTTGTCCAATGAAGATTATTATAATCCTTTTAGGGAGGAGTGGATTACCAAGAAGGAGCTGAATGGCAAGTTCGGATTGAGTTTTGATCCTGTACAAGAATATCGCCAGAATCCTGGTAAACTGAATTTCTGCAAAATAATGTCACGATTGAAGAGAGAAATCGCAGCTGAAAAGGATCCTAATACCAGAGCACAATTGCGATATGCTTATATTATCGGTCTATATAATAGTAGTGTTGGTAGAAGTTGGGCGTTGACGAGTTATCATAATGGGCAAGAGAATATTTACGGGGATGAGGAAACAGATTTCAATAGTAAGTATTATGATCCAGCGCACAGCCGTAAATTGACGGAGAGTATTTCGAAGCAGCTCTTGCGGAATCTCAGTGTGGCTGAGAAGGAGGCTCAGGACAAGATGCTTCTGAACAAATGCTACTGCCTTCGCTACCGATTGGTGGAGGATGGCGAGGCGTTGTATTGGGATAGTGCTAGTTGCGAGGAGATAGACTGGGATCATTATGAGCAGTGGTTTGATAAGAAAAAACAATACTTTAAAGATGAGCTGCAGAGAGTGACCAATGACATCCGCAAGCAGAATCCTAAACACAATCGTGAGGAGTTGCGCAAGACTTTCTGCGATAAGCAACAAAACTGGAAACGGGATTCATAGTTTTTTCTATTTTTGCACTTTTAAAACAGTGAGTTATGTCTGAATTTTTGGTCCTTAGCAATAGTAACGAGCTGGTTCGCATTGCCGCGAGCAGCTTGGTATATATTGCCTCTGAGGGAAACTATTCGGATATATTCACTTGTGACAAAGAGTGCCGAACGGTCACTTTACAACTGGGCGTTATAGAGGAACGTATTAACAATCAGATTAGATCTGCTGAGAACGAGTTCGTGCGTATCGGTAGAAGTTTGATTGTGAATCTTCGATTCTTGCATTATATCAATCCGTCGAGAGGTCAGTTGATTCTCTCTGACAACCATTCCTTTAAGTTCAACCTGGAGGCTTCTAAGGAAGCTCTGAAGACGTTGAAAGAATATGTTGAAAAAGAAGTTAAGTGATGAAACATTTTGAAGATATAAAAGACGACGAGATCCGGATCATCAGTCGGCAGGAGGTTCGCAAGACTCCTTTGTATAAGCGCTGGTGGTTTTGGGCTTTAATAGTGCTCGCCATTCTGTTGATGGTGGTTGTGGCTCTTATTCTTCGTCATGGTGCGGAAACAAAAAAAGCGCCAATTCCTGTTACAGAAGTTGTTACTATGTCAGCGCCTCGGGAAGAGGCGGGCCCGGCTTCTGTCATCTTGCGAGATACGTCCATTAACGATGTTCCGTTGCGTATACTGACGCCTGTAAATGCATGGCCCGAGCTCATGATCGGGCTTCCGGATTCTAAGGACACATCGTTGATGCTTGTGACTCAGGCTGCTGATATCCGAGCCGATAACAACAAGATAGTAGGAGCTTTTGTGCTGGAAGGAGAACCTATTTCGTGGGGTAAATCCAAGAAGGGTTTCTGCGCTATTGTGGAAGACCAAGTATACATTGGAATGGCCGAGAATACTCCGTTGTTTGAGGAGGCTACCGAGAAGGCTGGCTATTTCTTCCGCCAGTATGCTTTGGTGAACAATGGACAGATGGTAGAGAGTAATCTCAAGAAAAAGGCTCTTCGCCGTGCTTTGTGTGAGTCTGAAGGCCAGATATTCGTGGTGAGTAGTATGGCCAAAGAGTCCATGCACGACTTTTCGCAGGCGCTCGTCGACTTGGGCGTGAGCAATGCCATTTATTTGGTGGGTGGCGACTCCTACGGTTTCTGCCGCCAGCCCGACTCGTTGATGCAATGGGGCTCGACGGAGTGGACCACGGATGGTGAATTTGTCAACTTTATCGTTTGGCGCTCTTTAATTGAAAATTAAAAATGCGATACCATGTAGGGTCGATGCGTGCATCGACCATTAATTGAAAATGAGAAGTGTAAAGATGCAAAGGAACGAAGTTTTTTCTCCCGCAGATTACGCAGATAAACGCGATAATTATTGTTTAATTTTTCAACGTAAATTGCCATGAATCGATCGTGAATTAACCAAAAATAATTTATGGATGATTTACGGGTATTTTTTGGTAATTTGTGTTTTATTTTTCCCGCAGATTACGCAGATTTTATTCGCTACGCTCATTATACACCTCCTCACTTTGACTGCGTGCTGAAGGCACGCTATCCCAATAACCCCGCACGATAGTGTGGGGTAGACAGCCGCAGCGGAGTCTCAGCGTGCCGAAGGTACGCAACTATTATTGCCCTGATGATGACAGATGATCCAGGTTGACAGAGCCTTGGAGGGACGAAAGACTACAGGCAGGGGTGTGAACCCCTGTATGCAGCGGTCGACGGATGCAATCAAGAGCCCCGAAGGGGCGAAAGAGGTGTTTCATTTTTCAACGTGAATTGCCACGAATTACCCGTAATATAATTTTCAATTTTCAATTAAAAAATATTCTTTTTGTTCTTTTTTTGGTTGACAAATTATATTATTTTTGTATTTTTGTAAACCTATGTTAAACGTATGAATATGGAAGATATTTTTTCACAACGTCTTAAAAATGCGAGAGTTATGCAAGGCCTGTCTATGGATGGACTGTGCGATAAAATGAATGGTATCGTCTCGAAACAAGCTATTTCTAAATATGAACGGGGAGAGATGATGCCAAACAGCAGTGTTTTGTTGGCTCTTTCCAAAGCATTGAATGTTTCTGCGGATTATTTTTTTCGTACTGGTGTCCGTTTGGAGAATGTTGAATTTCGAAAGAAAGCATCTCTGAGTAAAAAAAAGGAAGCGCAAATCACAGAAATAGTGCGCGATCATTTGGAACGTTATATTCTGATTGAAGAGATTGTTTCAATGAATACTCCTTTTAGCAATCCTATTCGGAATTCTGCGATTAGTAATTTCAATGACATTGAAATTGCGGTTCGCGAATTGAGAAAGGCGTGGTGGATAGGCCTGGATTCACTGCCGAATATAACGGAATTGTTGGAAGATAAAGGTATTAAGATTATTGAAATTGAAGCCGACGACAAGTTTGATGGTCTTTCGGCAAATGTAAATAAAGGAACGATTCCCGTTGTTGTAATTAATAAGCAATGGCCTGTGGAACGCAAACGCTTTACCTGTATGCATGAGTTAGGGCATTTGCTTCTCCAACTGCCTTCAGATTTGGATGAAAAAGCCAAAGAGAATTATTGCCACTATTTTGCAAATGCGATGTTGCTTCCTTGTGACGCTTTTTTGAGAGAAATAGGACCGAAACGAAGACATTTGTCCACCTCTGAATTGATTCCGATAAAAGAGTATTTTGGGATTTCTATATCAGCTATTTTGAAGCGGGCACGAGATTTAGAGGTTATCTCAGAATCCTATTATAAGTCGTTTTACATTCGTGTTTTGAGTAAAAACAGAAAAGAAATAGGTTTAGGTAATTATTTGGGCCGTGAGAGTTCTAACCGATTTATGCAACTGCTTTATAGAGCTACTTCCGAAGAGTTGATTTCCATGAGTCGCGCTGCAGAAATCGCCAATATGACATTGTCGGACTATAGAGAAGCCTATTTATCATGAAAATAGTTGTAAATGATGCTAATATTCTGATTGATTTTTGTAAGTTGGAGATACTTGAGGCTTTTTTTCAGCTCCAGTATGATTTTCAAGTGGTAGATGCTGTGTGGGAAGAATTGAATACGCAACATCAAATACAGTTGCAGCCTTTTATACAAGAAGAGCGTCTTGCTGTTATTACAGAAGCGGCTGAAATAAAGGATATTCTTCTGATAAAGGAAGAAAGGGGGCAGCTTTCTATACCAGATTGCACATCTTTGCTATACGCAAAAAAACAACAGACAATCTTGTTGACCAGTGATAAAAACCTGCGATCCACGGCAACCCAGCATAAAGTAGAAGTACACGGTCATCTTTGGATATTTGACAATTTGGTGAATTCTGGAATCCTTTCTGGAAAAACTGCAGTAGAGAAATTATTGAACATGACCGCCGAGGTAAACCCTAAATTGGGTCTGCCCAAACCTGAACTGGAAATGAGAATAAAGAATTGGAAACAGTAGTTTTCTCGTGAATATGATTGCTAAAAACAATCGTTAATATGTCACTTTTCGACATTGAGAAATGTCAAATTTGATCCCAAAAGTGACACCACTTGCCTTACCCCAATCTAATTTTCAATTATCAATTATCAATTATCAATTCCACTGACACTCCCTGTCACTCGAATCCCAAAAATCAACGTTTTTTTGCCAAAATTCTCATTGTTTTTGTTGATTTTCTGCATCAATTTGTTACTTTTGCAAAGTTGAAAGCAGACATGGGGTGTTAATAATTATCAACCATAAATAAACTAAAACTATGAAAAAGATCTTCTATTTTTTGTTCGCGATGACCTTATTTTTCACTGTCTCTGCGCAGGAGCATCTCAAATTCAAAGGTGTGCCGATAGATGGGACGTTGAAAAATTATACTAATGCGATGATCAATGCCGGTTTCCAATATGAGGGAACACAGGATGGTGTTGCAGTCCTTTCTGGTGATTTCGCTGGTTATAAGGGGTGTATTGTCGGTGTTTCTACTTTGCAAAATTGCGATGTTGTTAGTTGGATTGCTGTGATTTTTCCTGAAAAGGATACGTGGATATCTGTTTTAGGAGATTACGAACATCTTAAAGATATGCTGACGGAAAAATATGGTAATCCTCAAAAGTCGAAAGAGGAGTTTACTGGCTACATTGGTGATTATGATAACGGAATGGTAATGCATGCTTTAAGCAAGGACGAATATGTTTGGTTCACATCATTTTCTACCGAACTTGGAGAAATTGAGTTGTCAATTATTTCATCTGATTATAGCAAAGCTTCTGTTCGACTGAGATATTATGATAAGATAAATTCCGAGAAGGTTCGTGAGGCGGCGATGGATGATTTATAGAACTTAGTTTTATAGATTTAAAACTTAATAATTAGTTAAATAATGCTTTAAAAGTTATTAGTAAGATCTATTCGTATTTTTAATATTATGTACAAATCATCTGATGATATTATTCCGTTTTGGGGCGAGAAGATATCTAGTAAGAATGGTCGTGACCCTCTTGCTATTCAAAATAGTAGTGTGGTTATATATGTTAAAATGATAAGTGGCATTACCAACGTGACGACGAGAGTTCGTTATAATGGGTTCTATTGTTGGCTTTTGAACTTGATTTCAAATAGGCTCTTTAAACCAGGTTCCACGTTAATGGATACTCCTAAGGAACAGATTAAATATCTCAGACGTGGAGAATTGTTGTTGGCCTATGTGATGCAATATTGTTATCCTCAAGTTACTGGTGTGGGAGGCAGTAACTATACATCTAAACAGCTGTTCAAAGGAATTTTTAACATTGCCAAAGGTGCAGATTTAGATAATAAGGATACTGCTTATTGGAAAGGTAAACTTGGAGTGTTTGGCCAATATTACGTAGGTGCTATGGCTCGTCTGAGACTAGTCAAATATCCCGATGCTAGTCATCGTTCTTATAGGGTTGCCAAACCAAATGGAATTAATCTTTCCAGTGTTTTTTCTAAGTCACTGACGAAGGAAATTGAAGATTTATTCTGGGAAGCGATTCATTCCGGTGAAATTTCGGAAGGGAAACTCCGTAAATTGAATAAGTTAGCTCTTCACCTTATAGATGATAAAGATGAACTTGATGAATATCAAAAAATATTTAGTGCTACAGATGAAATTGACAATGAAACTAACCATACATTTTCGACCATTAAATTGCTAATGACATTTATTAAAGGCGAAGGATTTTCAGTTAAACCTAAATCATTAGTGTTGTCCTTTTTACGCTACAATTTTCTAGAAACGTTGAAGGAGAATTTCATAGTAAAGAACGAACAGCTTTCTTGGTTCATGTATGAGCTTAATGAATTGACACATGCTGCTTATGAAGCATATCACTTTGCTATTTTGTATTCTACTACGGAAGATTCTCAACCATTAGATTTGATTATTGGAAGTATAGAACGTGGTTTTAAGGAATGTGAGAGTTTGACGGAGACAATTGATGGGATATATGAACTATACAATAAAATGCAATCTTGTTATAAAACAAAAGAATATGGGGAATTAGTGTATTTTGCATCCCAGTTGCTCATATCATTATTTAAATCAATTGAGAAAGACAAAGATAAACTCAATTCTTTTGGAATTCAAGAGGGATATTATAGGCATCCAGGATTTGCTCCTACATTATTGGAAAGGTTGGTCGGTACTGGTGACAGAATCTGTGATTGGCCTATGGCAGAAAATTGTATTTACTCCGCTATTAATGACCATTTATATAGTTCGTATACCAAGTCTTCTATAGGCCAAGGTGTTGTGCATAATTATATGGTAGACGACGGCTTGATTTGGCGTTTAAGGCTGACAGAGCCAGTTAGGACTTCTCCACGTCTTCAGAACGTTTTACAATATATAGAAGATATGAAATGGATTGAAAGAGATGCTGAAGACTGTTATGTACTTACTGAGCGTGGAACTGAAATAATGCAAGTGAAATGATTCCCTTTAGACAACTTATAAATGAGATACCTGCAAAGAAATTCCATTCTGCAGTAATGACTTCGTTTTCGATAAATTTATATTATTGCGAAGTGCAATTGCTTCGAACTCTGGCTGGCAAAGGAATTAATTTTGTGTCAGCAATTGTTGATTCAGATTGTCTTTCTAATCAACTATTAAAATTTAGCAATGCCTTTGAACGAAAACGTTCTTTGGATTTCAGTATTCATGGGTATAAAACAAAGGGTGCATTTCATCCAAAAATACAATTTTATGCAGGGGAGAAGAGTGTATTAGTTCTTGTCGGATCCGGGAATTTAACAGTAATGGGACACGGTAAGAATCTTGAAGTCTGGTCTCCGTTTATGGTTGAAAGTGTTGATAGCCCGGCATATCCATTGGTGCGAGATGTGTGGAACTATCTTAAAGGGATTTATAATCAGCTTGGAACCGAAGCTGATTATATTGTTCGTTCTATCGAGGAAAATTGTGCTATTCTACAAAAGCAATATGATGGGGATGTTATAGAGCATATTGTTGGAGAAAATAGTGTTAGGCTTTTCACCAATAAAAATACATCATTATTTGACCAATGTATTGATTGGATAGGGGATGACAAAATCAAGACTATTACTATCATGGTGCCATTCTATGATGATGAGGCAAAATTGATTAAAGCTTTGAATGAAAGATTTAAACCTCAAGAAATGAACCTTGTTGTAGAAGAGGGCTTTGGAGTGTTGCCAAATAAGAAAAGTATTCCTGACTATATCACGATGTATGATTGGAGGAGTATTAAAGATTCTTTTGGGAATATGTATCAAAGTTATTTCCACTCTAAGTGTTTTTTCTTTGCTGGAGAAATGTATAATTATATGCTTTGTGGAAGTGCTAATGCATCGGTGGCTGCTTTTGGTATCCCAGGTGCTAACCCTACAAATCATGAAACTTGCGTAGGGTTTAAGTCCAAATCAACAAATTATTTAAAATTGTCCGAGTTCGAATTGAATGATTCAATTAATGTTGATGATATTATTTCAACAAAAGAGCCTAAAGATAATTATAACTCCGAAGGCACCCAGAGCCTTTGGATAAAGGAAGCATCGTATTGTAATGACGAATATGAGTTATCTATAGAAAACCAATCCGATGAAATAGATGTGAATATAGCCTTTTTTACAGGGAGTAGATCAGATTCCTTTTGCTTCAAAGAACATTTGAAATGGGGATCGAGTATGATAAAAGGCATATTTAACTTACCGATTAACCCACTTTATGTTGAGATAACAAATTCCAAAGGAGTTCTGATTTCCAATCGTCAGTTTGTGATACCGACGGATATACTAGGAGTAAATAATCCTTCACCTGAATCCGTGTATATTAGGAAAAGATGTCGTGAAATCGAATCTGGCAATTTTGTCAATGGTCAGATGCTTAAATTTTTCACGGATCTTTTTTTTGTCCAAAATTCAAAAAAGCCATTGAATAGCATTTCAAATGAAAGTGCCGAGAAACCAGTAAGTGATGAAGAAGGGTTTTCATTTGACTCTTTAGAGGAATACCTCCGAGATGATAGTCCAGAAATGCCAAATGTCTTAAGAGGAAGAAAGGGTAGAGAATCTACACGTCGTTCTATGATGTTTTTTGATAGTATTGTTTCATATATATCTAAGAGCTTTCAGGAAAAGAAGAATGAGGATATTGATGAAGAAGAAACTGAAGATGTTTCTAAATCATCAGGCCGAGACAAATCTGAATCACAAAATAGAGCTGTGAAAAAAGAGAAGGAAGCAAACAATATTAGAGATAGGATTTTAAAAATGTTTGACAAGTATATTTCGAACCTGGAATTTTCTGCTTTGTCAGAAAGGGATGTTAAACGATCTATCTCATTACTTGAGGAATTAAAACAATTTATGGCCGCTATATTTTTCTTATATAGAACTTTCAGTTATAGATATACTTTGACAAATGATGATGAAACGGAACATTCACTTATAAAACTTTTGAGATTACCAACTGATAGAAAGACTGCAACGGAGTATTTTTATCGAATAACATCTTTGTTTGGATTGTACGTGATGAAATCAGCAATCCTGGATGAAGATGACAAGAATGATAAAAGAAATATTACTGAACTTTTGCAATATGCTTTTAAATTGTGTCTTACAGTTTTTTCAGTTTGCGATTGTTTAAATGAGAGCAATAAAGATTATGAAATGTTGGCTCCATACAAAGCTGTTGCTATAATGAATTTGAGACATTCACTATGTATTGATATAGATTCTATTACAACTGATCAAGTGTTTGAGTTGTTGGATAGAGATATTCAGCTGATGGATGAATTTGATGAAACAGCTATAAAGACTTATATCAACAATAATATTGCGTTATTAAATAATCCAGATAAAATTGTCAAGGATGATGTATTTGGATATTACTTTCTGAAGTCCTTTAATAAGTATGTTGCATTGCCATGTACGATGGCTTATCAATTCAATTCGGTAAAGCGGGAATATTGTTCTGATTATCGATACTTTTATAAACAACAAAAGATGGTAAAAGTTTACCCATATAAATAAAAATCGAAATTAAGAAATATTTTTTTAACCACTGAAATTTTCATGGTATAAATATTCGATTTGCTTAAGTTGTCAGAAAAGGATTGAAATATCACCTTTTATTTGCCACTTTTGACTTCTCTTTTTTGGCGATTTTACAATGAAAACTGTCATAGTCTGCTTCCCTAATGATTCCCTTGCTTTCATGATTGCCAAAAATGTGCGTTAAAATGTCACTTTTGAGCTTTGTGAAATGACGAATTGAATGCCAAAAGTGACAGCACCAACCATCCTCAAATATAATTTTCAACTTTCAATTTTCAATTAAAAACTGTCACTTTTGAATGTTTATAAATGACAATTTGAATGCTTAATTTTCAAGTTTTCATCTTTTTCAAAACATAATCCAGACAGGTTGATTGAATGAAAAGAAACGGAGGCCTAAACCTCCTTTTCTTCATTATCATTCACCTCTTCCCACTCAGTCAAAGTCCGAGCTTCCTCAAATGCCTTCTTCATCGTCGGATTGTTGCGTGTCAGTCTCTTGATGGTCAACTCTTCGGCCTTGTTGTTGGCAAGACGTAGGTTGTTCTCGGAACCGATCAGTGCTTCCTTAATTTTATTCAGATGGTCAATGGACTTGTCAATCTCATCGATGGCTTTTTGGAATCTTTCACTAGCAATACGGCAGTTGCGACCGAACTTCTCTTTGAAATCAGCCAAATCATCTTCGAAATGGGTTATATCTATCGACTGCTTCTTGGCAATGGCAAGTTCTCTTTGATACTCCAGACTTTTTTTGGATGTCTGAACCAACAGTGTGATCAGAGGAATAAAGAACTGAGGACGGATGACGTACATCTTCGGATAACGGTGCGACATGTCGACGATGCCTGTGTTGTATAACTCACTATCCGGTTCAAGAAGACTGACTAAAACTGCGTACTCACAGTTTTTCTTAGTGCGATCAGAATCTAACTTCTTGAGAAAGTCTTCGTTTTTATGTTTGGTTGTTGTCTCGTCAGCCTCATTCTTCATCTCAAACATAATTGAGATGTATTTCTCACCGTCTTCAGAGTCGCTGAAGATGAAGTCACCTTTGCTACCTCCAGAAGCATCGTTGTCTTTCTCAAAGTAAGCATTAGGGAAAAGAGGTCTGATACGGTTGAATTCAGTGCTGCAATGCTGCTCCAGAGTTTCACCAATCATCTTGGTGGACATTTTGGCCTTAAGGTCCTTGTAATAGTCAATTTGCTCTTGAGCTAATTTTAACTTGTTTTCGTATAACTCTTTTTGATTTGAGATTCGGTTGGTGTTTTCTGCTTTTTGCGATTCAATTTCCGCCTTCAGTCGCTCAATCTCAAGCTCTTTTCCGTTGAGGATGTCCTTTGACTTATTCTGCTCTTCCAAGACTGCCATTTTTTGTTTAGTTGAGCTATTTTCTAATTTTGCTTTCAAGTCATTAATGTCCTGGTCTTTTTCCGCTAGTGCGAGTTGCAGAGCAGACTCATTATTCTGTTCAACAGTGTTAAGTTCACTCTTTAATCGATTTATTTCCAGGTCTTTTTTGTTAAGCTCTTCCGCTTTTTTGTTCAACTCCTTCTGGTGTTTGTTTTCCAATTGAGCTTTGAGCTTTTCTTGTTCAGTCAACTGTAGTTCATGTAACTCGGTTAGTCTACGCTTGACTTCTGCGTCAAATTCCGCATTCTTTACCTGGTTGGCAATAATAGCGTAATCGTCTTCATTAACGGTGAATACATTTCCACATTTTGGGCATTTCAATTCTTTCATAATGTTTGTTTTTTTGAATTAATAATAAAGTTAATAAGCTCATAAATCTGTGATCAAATTGATGTTGCAAAAGTAATTCAGATAGGTTCAGTCATATTGAACCTATTTGAGATAGCTGTAAATTATGCTTGTAAAATATTTTGTTGTAATGAATAGCTGAATTAATCCGAATTCCTATTGATATAAAAACTCCCGTCATGAACCTGTTTCCCTGCATCATCGACCCAGCTTATCCAATATTTGGCAAATGAATCTGCTGATGAGCATAAGAATTCAACTTCATTATCACTTTCAGCTTCTACTATTTCAGGCAACTCGCTTAAAATTTCCAAAGCATTGGGGTACTGTTGGATGATTTCATTCGTAAACCCAATTTTGATTTCTTTAGCAGCGCATTTTCCTGTATTCTTTATTAGGATTAGCATCGGTCCTCCTTTGATTCGTTTGGAGAATTCTAAAACAAGGTTTGCATGTTTCAATGCTTCCCTTTCCCGTATTCTCTCCTCGAGATCATATTTGTTCAACTTTGATTGCTGGCAATGAGTTCGTATCCCTATTGTCAGGCTGACTCCTGCAATTATCAGACTAATGATTCCGATAACTACCCCTAAATCAAGATTCCAATTAAATGCCAAAAGTGTTGTCATAATATCCTTACTCTATCACCCCCGCTTCTGCCAATTCAATCGTGTTTTGTGATGTCACGTAGAGGTACATGGCTACTAATTTGTGCGTGGCCTCTCTCAACTCTTGCTCCGAGGAGGTGGCTGATTCGTGAGACTCGCCATCTCGCCAACTTTTCACTGCATTGTAGTAATCTGCAAACAGTGCAAACTGGTCGTCGTGGTTGTGGTGCAGTTTTGAAAGGCATGGGATGGACATGACCGCGTCAATGAACGATGCAGATTTGTGCTCTTTTACGACCGGACGGACTTCAAATCCATTGATGAGATAGAATAACTTCTTCAGGAAGGTTTCGTATTTGCTCAAGATGGTGTTAAAGTGACGGCGACGGTCCACCAAGCGCATCTGCCCACCACAGTAAATATGGTTCAACGAGTCCTTGACCATCTCGTTCATGCCGTCGTATTTCGGCAAGGTTTCTTTGACGACGATGCGTAGTGTGATATCCACGATTTCCGGTACGGGACGAATGGATTTCTGCAGGGCGGAGAAATCGTTTTCGAACTCCTTGACAATCTGTGCGATGAGTTTGTCGGCGTCGAATGGCAATGCCTGGTCAGACGCTGTGACTTTTGCCATGTGGTCCACCATCCTGCTTACGAACTCTTTTGAGAATGGGGTCTTGTCTTGTAATTCCTTCAAGAAGTCAAGGAATTTTCCAATGTTACCTTCAGCCTTCTCCATTAATTTCTCATAGATGAGTTTTGCTAGGATGTCGGGACTGTTGCCTGCACGGAAAGCCTCAATGATTTCCACATCTTCCTGAATCTCATCCACGATGGTGCGGATCACTTTGTCATGACCATCTAAAAAGTTTTTAAATGGTTCGTTGATAATGTCAAGAATTTCTGATAAAGGCAGCTCTTCGTCAGGATTTTTTGCCGTTGGGTCTTTACCTGCTGTGATGGGTAGAGTTGTGTCTTCATCATCCAGAGGTAAAGCACCGTCAAATGTAAGTTGCTGGCGCAGTTTGTCCAGGTCTATTTGCTCCAAGATTTCCATCGGAAGGGTTTCCTTGGTATATGGCAGGTATTTGTAAAGCAGTCTGCAGAAGATGTAAAACTCTTCCAAATCGGTGTCAATGAAGTCCATGACCTGCGCGAGGAAACCATAACTGCGTACATATCGATCTACATATTTGCGCAGTTTTTCTTTATCCTCATTGCTCATCGGCAACACATAGTTGTTTACGATACTTTTCAATATGCTTGGGACATTGTTCAGTTGATTTGAAACGACAGCTTTGGCTACTGTCTGAACCTCATCAGGCGAGTACACCTTATATTCGTCAATTTTGTTTTTCAGTGTATACAGACGTTGTAGATCAACCTTCCCTTGAAGATCTGTCCGTTTATAGTATTGCTGGAATGCTTTTTGCACATCCTCGGCTTTGTTGCGGAAATCGATAACCATAGTGTCGGTTTTCTCTATTTTTCCGTCTTTATAGCAGCGGTTCAGACGGCTAAGCGTCTGAATGCATTGAATGCCGCCCATCAATTTGTCTACAAACATGGTATGTAATAGCGGTTGGTCAAAACCTGTTTGAAATTTGTCTGCTACTACCAAAATACGATATTCGGGCTTGTTGAACTGCTCGCGGATGGCATTGTCTCTGATGCCAAAGCCATTCATACTGTCTTCGCTGTAGCTTTGCCCGTCAATTTCTACTTTTCCGGAGAAGGCTACCAGTGTCTTGATGGAGTTGTTGTATTCTGTTTTGATGACATCGTCAATGTACTGCTTGAACATGACAGCAGATTTGCGTGAATCTGTTACTACCATCGCCTTGGCTCTGCCACCAATCTTGTGAATGGTGTGATTCATGAAATGAGTTACCATCATCCGAGCTTTCTGCATCATATTGTAGGGATCTTCATTTAGCGCCTCCATGATGAGCCGAATGGATTTTTTCTTTTCAAATTCATCATCGCACTGATTATCCTCTTTGTGATCTTTTTTCACATACTCATACATGGTCAGATAGGTGACGTAGTTCTCCAGCACATCCAGAATAAAACCTTCGTCGATGGCCTGCTTCATGGTGTAGTAGTCATGTGCTTCGTAGAAGTCGTTGCCAATGCTATGTTTCATTGCATTTGTGCTCTCTACGGTAGTTTTGCGGCCGAATAGGATGTATGTTCTGTCCTTAGGTGTGGCAGTGAAAGCGTAGAAACTTAGGTGCTTCATACGCTGTCTCATCCTTTGCATGTATGCTAAGGTCATCTCGTAGGTGTCTTCAAAGTCTTCGTCGAAGGCTACCTTATCATTGCTTGTCAAGGCTTCTGCCAAGTCTTTCATAGACTCGTTTCCTAGAGCGGTGTGAGCTTCGTCAACGATGATGGCATAATGACGGTCAACTTTGTTCTTCAGGAAGGGTAGGGCATAGCTGAATTTCTGTACTGTACAGACGATGATACGTGGAGGGTTTGGCTCGTCGAGGGCAGCTGCCAGTTTGTATGAACCTTTCCGGATGTCGCGGACTGTCTTGGCCACCTCTTCAAAGGCATTCACATCGTCGGCCATGTTGGCATTGAGTACAATACGGTCTGTCACCATGATGATGCAGTCATAAATGGGATTTCCTTTATCATCCAATGTGTTGGCCAGTTGGTGAGCCAACCAGGCCATGGTCTTGGTCTTTCCGGAACCTGCAGAATGCTCAATGAGATAGTTGTGTCCAGCACCTTCAGCCTTGGCGTAGTTGATAAGTTTACGCACTGCCCGTAGTTGATGGAAACGCGGGAAGAATACGGTTTCTTCTTTGTCGGTTTTGTTGACCTTGTATGACTTGATGAAATGCTCGATGATGTTGAGCAGACTGTCTGCCTGCCAAATGTCGCGCCACAGATAAGCTGTTGCATAGTCTCCCGGGATGACTGGATTAACACTGTCCTGGTTGAAAGGGAGAAAATTGGTACCTTCACCTTTCAGACGGGTAGTCATGAAAGCATAGTTGTTGTCAACAGCGAAATGGACCAGACAGTTTCGCAGAAAACGGTTGTTCGGGTTGCGGTCTCTACGGTATTGCTGGATGCTGTGGGTGTAGTTTTGGTCTGTAAACTCGTTTTTGAGTTCCGCTGTGATGATGGGCAATCCGTTGATGAAGATGACGAGATCAAGAGTATTAGCACTGTCGGTTTTGTCGGTGGAGTAGTGCATCTGTCTTACCACTGCAAATCGATTAGCCTTATAGAGTTTGTCCGGTTCACTTCCTGCTGGCGCCATCTCATCTTTGAAAGCCACGAAACGAACTTCCGTGCCTCTGATTTTGATGCCTTTCTTCAGGATGTGCAGCATCCCTTGATTTTCCAAGGTGCTGTTATATACGCGAATGACTTCGTCTATAGCACCATTTCCGAACTCTTTTGTCAACTTGGCCCAGGTTTTGGTTTGAGCCTGCAGAAAGTGTAGCAGTTCATCCTTATCGCACATGTTTTTGACGACAGGTGTGAAATCCTCTTTTTTAGGATAACTGCGTTGACAATACATTGGACTGTTTGCCAGATAGCTGCTGATTTGATCTTCGAGTCTCTTTTCGGTCATCGGGTTACTCATAACAGTATATTTTTTATTTACAATGCAAAATTAAAAACCATAGGTTCAGTGATATTGAACCTATTAGCACACTTTTCTTTTACCTGTCACCACCTCCGTGATGAGGGATTGCTTATATTCACGCAGAAGTTCAATCTGTCGCTTGACTGCTGTGATTTGCTTGTCGATTTCAGCACAACGGGAGTCAAGATAATTGGCAATTTCCGTTTGTTCAGTAGGGTCGGGGTAGGGTAATCTTACATTCGCATAACTATCTGCGGAAATCTCTTTAAAAGTTGCTCCAGAACCTAACAAATCAAAGAATTCAGTTGCGACACTAAGAACATAATAGTAGAATAATGAATTTACTTCTTTGGGCACACAAGATAAACATCCTTGGTTTGTACATAGTTCAACGTTATTAATTGCAACAGTGCCTATTGGTGCTCGTTTGGAGAAAATTATACTGCCTGGAGGGACTAATTGCGTATTACAAGAATTATAACCTTGTTGGGTGATTGTTCTTGAACCTTTATCGATGAACTTGTCTTCAGTTTTATAATCGGCTGGAGTTACCCATACAATGTCTCCATCCCAGTAGTTTTTATTTTCTGTTTTTGGTGTGGCTCCAGCAAAAATATCAAAGAAGAATTTGATTTTTTTGACTTCCCAATGTTCTGGCACCATCCCAATCCATTCCACACCGCTGTCCTTCATAGGCACGTTTGGGTTGAGGCCGCGTGTCACCGCTTGGGTGATTTCACTTTGCTTCAGTTCCTGCAGAAGTTCAATGCGTCGCTCCTGTGTGGCTACAACCTTGTCGATGTCCGCGCAACGGGCGTCTAAGTAAGAGGCGATAGCTTGCTGCTCGGGGAGAGGTGGAACACAAACATGATTATTACCTAAATCTGTTTGCGTCATGCTTGGTAATGCAGTAGCTGTCTGATAATATGCAAATGGAAAAGTTATTGCTTGATAAAACATGTATCTACAACATGTCTTATTTTTAGGAATAGCATAAAACATTGTGTCGACAGCCCAAAATTTCCCTTTAAAATATAATGGTTTATCTACAGTTCCTTTTCGACCTAATAAAACAACTTCTCCATCATGCATGAATTGAGATGCATAAGCAAATTGTCCACCAGAACCAATAACGGGATAACCATCCTCTGCTTGAACATGTTTATAATCCATACCATTGTTTATGTTCATATTGAATTTGAAAGGCATAACTTCCCAATGTTCTGGCACATCGCCAATCCACTCAATACCTGATGACTTATATTTATCGTATTGCTTCATGGTTATTCTGTTTTTTTAAGGATTGACAATTCCGATTCCATCTCTTTGTCCAGTGCCATCAGCTCCGCTAGAATCTCATCAGTGGAGCGCAAAGGCTTATAGCGGTAGAACATTTTTGTAAAGGGGAATTCACAGCCTATTTTATCCTTTGTGCGGTCCATCCAGGCGTCGGGTACAAAGCGTAATACTTCCTCTTTAAAGTAGGTGTCTATATCAGTTTTGAGCGGTATGCGTTCTGTGTCGCGCAGGGAGCTGTCGGGTTGCGGTTTGCCCTTCTTCAAGATGGGTTCTCCGTTCCCATTGCACAAGGGGCGTTCCACGGTCACCTTAGTGTAGAGGAAATCTTCATTGTCCATCAGTTTGGCCACTTCAACCTCTTCCCCGCCTATAGTCATGGATGCATTATTATAGTTGCGATACAGCTCCACGATTTTCGCTGTGGCTTCATCAGAAATGCTGTAGCGCTTCTTTCCCAGATTCTTTTGCAGCAGTGCAGAGAAGGTCTCTTGGTCTGCCGCGTTGATGAAGAGAACCTTACCCTTGTGAGACTCCGGTTTTTTGTTGTCGAGAATCCAAAGGTATGTGGCAATATCGGTACTGTAAAACAGGCTCTTCGGGATGGCCACAATTGCATCTAACAGGTCGCGGTCGAGGAAGCTTTTGCGGATATTGCTCCAGCCGCTGCCGGCGTCTCCGTTAAAGAGAGGGGAGCCGTTCAGCACAATGCCGATGCGGGAACCGTTATCGGGGTCCATCTTGCTGATCATGTGCTGGAGGAAGAGTAGGGAACCGTCCGAGGTGCTGGGCAGTCCTGCGGAGAAACGACCATCGGGGTTCTCGCTCTCCGCTTTGATGGTTTTCTCAATCTTTTTCCAGTCCACGCCGAACGGTGGATTAGCCAACATGTAGTTGAAGACCTTTCCTGCGAACTTGTCGTTGGCGAGAGTGTCGCCTACTTCAATCTGGCCGCTTTGCAGCTCGCCTGTCAGCAGCATGTCTGATTTACAGATGGCGTAGGTCTTTTCGTTCAACTCCTGACCGTTCAGGATTACGTGTACGTCCGTTCTGCCGGCTTTCTGGGCCTCCTCTTCGATATGTTTCTTTGCCACAGTCAGGATGCCTCCGGTGCCGCAGCAAGGGTCGTAGATGCTGAAATGTCGTCCGGGCACTTGAATGTCGTCCTCTTTGCCTGTCAGCACTAGTGATACAAGGGTTCGCACAATGTCGCGAGGAGTGTAGAACTGACCCGCCTTAGTGTTGGTGGTCTCCTTAGCTCTACGGATTATAATCTCAAAGATGGTACCCATCTTGACATTATCCACATTGTCAGGACCTAGGTCGATATTGGCAAACTGTTGGGTCACCTGATAGAGGAGGTTTTCGCGGTTTAGACGGCTGTAGATTTTGCTCAGGTCGCCGTTTTCTGCATCCTCATGGGTGAAGTTGTTCAGGATATCCTTGATATTGTCGGTATAGCCATCCAGGTACAGCTTGAAGTTTGTGGCTATGGCCGAGGGTTTGTCGAGCAGTTTACTCAGCGTGAGACCGCTTGTATTGTAGAACTGGAGGTTGTTCTTTCTCATCAGCGATTTCAGCACCACCTCGCGCATTTTGGGGTCATTATTTTTTGCCAGTTCCTTTTCTATAGAGTCGCGCACGGGCAGCAGGATGCAGTCCATACGTCTGAGTACGGTAAAGGGCAGGATCACGTTTTCGACTTCAGTATCGTCGTATGTGTCGCGGATAGTTTCTTTTACGTTCCAGATCATGCTGGCAAGTTCTTGTTCGGTCATAGGTAGATGTTATTGAGGTGTTTTAAATTGTTGTAATAAAAATGATTTTAAAAGTTGAATTAAACTGATTGTGTTAAACGACTAAGGTTGCAAAAATAGCATTTTAAGGATTAAAAGTATCATAAAATCGTTCGTTTTTGACACGGTATTTTCATTATTTGAAAATGTGATACTTTTATTATTTGAAGAAGTCACTAGGATCTTTTCCGAAAAACATGCCGACAAAGACTTGTAAGATTAATCCAATGCCTCCGATAATTATGAAAAGTGTCATAATGAAATAATTTTGGTGAATAAAAGCGGTTAATTACGGATGCAAATATTAAAAAAATAGGTTCAGAGATATTGGAGATATTATTGTTGTTGAACAAGAAGTCGATTTCGTAGGTCATGTATTGTGGAAAATGTGTTTGATCCACACAATGCTACGTAATTTTTCGCATTATCTGTTCCTTGATCGTACTCACATTTTCCTCTTATATGCATTTCTTGGAATTTTGTAAGTAGGTCGTTTATTCTTTTAACTGCTGGACTAGAATTGTCATAAAGGCCATGAGAATAAACGTACTCAATTCGAAGATCTTGGTTGCATATTGGACAACCATCATTCTTAAAAGCTTTTATTAGATGATCTACTGTTATGATGAAATAATTTGAAATAATTCTACGATCATGTGTGGCATCATAATTGAAACAACTACCGGAGACTGAAAACAACTCGATAATAATATTATATGGTTTTCTAAGTTCTAGTTTGATAAACTCATCAAGTTGTCTTACTACATTTTCTCTTTTATAGTTGCGATCTGTGCTGGCATTTTCGTCAAATAATACAAGTACATGATAGTCACATGATAATGATTTGGGAAGAATGCATCTTAATATCTGTTTGATGTTCTCAATCCCATCCGTATAACCACTTTTATATTTCCCCTCCCATCCGAATATATACCTGTCTACGATTATTAAAGAATTACTGGGTACTTTTAAACCATTATTGAAAAGATCTTTCCAAGAGTATTCATAATTATCTTTAAATAAAGCAATTTTATGCTCTTCTCCAGATATGTCACATTCACGTAGGTTATCGGTTGATTGGCATAGGATGCCGTATTTTTCCTGTATAGCTTGAGCTTGTTGTTTATCAATATCTAGTAAAAAAACGCCTTGAGGTTCACTTAATAGGAACTCAGTATCATCATTAATTATATTGTTAAAGTCTTTTTTTGATACTGTCAAATTGATGTCATAGCTTTCTGAAAAGGTGAACAAAGGATCGTTGTAATCTTCCAATTCTTCATATATGTTTTTGTCTAGAAATAAAACAGTTTGTTTTGACAAAAGAGTAAACCAAACATTTCGTTCTTTTTCCTCTTTGGGCATCTCTTCTAAGCAAATGCGCTCCAATGAAGCAGCTGAAATATATATTCTAAACATATGTTACTCTTGTTTTTTTGCATTCTTCAACACAGCCATATGTAACTTTCCAGCCTCATTAATGAACCCATCACCAAATTTTCTTTCAAAGAGGCCAGTGGTAGAATAAACCATATCATAGGGAATACCGTCGGAAGGGAAATAATAGACCTTGAAAGGATTGTGGTTGTCAAGTTTTTCTTGGGTGGTGTAGTTGTTTCCGACAATGACTTGCGAACGTCGTATTAGATATTCAGAATGGGTTTCTATTATGAAACGAAAATCATATTTGGTGTTCAGTTCGAAAAACAAATCGGCAATTTTACTCTGAAACATAGGATGGAGATTTTGTTCAGGTTCCTCTATGATGATAATGTGCGAATAGTGAAGCCTCGAATTGAGATTGTTTGCTGATTTTGACTTTTTGGGGAGCGTTATAGCCAATCTGAATAAAAGTACCATCAATTGAATGCTTCCCATTCCCATATCTGCCAGGTTAACAGATTTATCATTGTTGTTAATAATTTTAACTAGGTGTGCTTCTCCTCCAACAGATGTTATTTTGTAATCCTTTCCTATGCCAAATTCTTTCATCCAATATTTTATAAAAGTTCTTTTATAATCTCCGTCAGATTTTGGAAGTGAAGCAAATTCGTCAATGGTTCTCGAAAGATAATCATTTGTGTCTTTTGCACTGTAGATAACGGTTTGAGTTACTGCATGAGCATATAGGTATTCTATAGATATAATTCCTTGCAAATATTGAGTTTTAGGAAAACGGAAAATCCATTCTTCACCTTTAGGATTGTCAAATACTGTTAGAGTGTACTTTTTAAGGAAGGTAACAGTTTCTTCGTTGACATTATCTATAGGTTTTAATTTATTTACTAATTCACTACCAATATAATTTTTAGTTTTATCAAATTCCATAGTAGCGCTAATGGCTATTTCAATGGTAGATTCTAGGGTGTCAATTAAATCAAGACCGTAATACTTTAGATATTGTGTGATATTATATTCTAACCTGTATTTTTTAGGGATAGATTTCAAAAATGATTGTACAACAGTTCTCTTTTTGCCAGAAATAAACGATAATTGACCACTCGAAACTTCTGTTGACTTGAATTCAATTGTTGCAGTATTGTTTTGGAGATCGAAAAGAGAATAAATACCCATCGATATATATTCGATACTAATCTTTGAAATAATACCATATGCCGTTTCTTCGTCGTTGTTGTCTCCTATAACATCGATTGAGATATATTGTTCTCCTAAACAAGTGGAAAAAGTAATGATGTTATTTTTTGCTTCATTGAATAATGCTCTTTTAAAGGTGCCAATATGAGTCAAATAGCTAGTATTAAAATAAAACTTTAGATTTTTTATTTTTTCAACAAGTGTTGAATTGTTCTCAGTTGGCGTTTTTTCATTTTTATCTCTTATGATATATCTAAATCGCTCATTTTGTCTAGTAATATAATCGGATAAGGCAAGAATGCCCTTCACTACTGTGGATTTTCCAGCATTATTCTCTCCAACAAAAATTGTGATTGGAGCGAGATCTATATTTGGAAAATTTTCAAATTTTCTAAAATTTTTAAAACCAATTTTTCTCATTGTTATTATATGTTATTTGTTTTGTTACTATATTCTTATTTCTTATCCTTCAAAGATTATTTTTTTGACTGCAAAAATATCTACAATAGGTTCATTCTTATTGAACCTATTCCAAATAATTGTTTGCGGCTCTTGTCAGGCGCTCTTTTATGCTGTCTCTCAGTTCTACAGGTTCCAGAACCTCAATGTTTTCGCCAAAGGACATTAGAAGCTGTTCCAATTCGTAGTTCAGGTAGACTTCTATGGTAATCACAGCTCCGGCGGCGTTTTCGCTGATTGTCTTCTGGGTGCCGTGGAGCGGTTTGGTCTTAATGTAGGGCCATGAGATAGGGGAGACTCGGATCTTAACAAGTTGCGGAGTTGTGCGAGTGTCTTTGGAGACGCCCACCATCTCGTCAAAATAGTCCTGGAAGTCAATGTCGGTAGGGCGATAGGGAATCTTAGCCTCTTTTATCTTCAATATACGGTCGAAAGCGAAAATGGCCAGATAATTGTGTTCGTTGTCCCATGCGAAGAGAAACCAGCGCTTGTTATATTGTTTGAGATAGTATGGGTGTACGATAAACTCTGTGCTGGAGTCAGATTTGAAGTTTTGGTATTTGATATTTAAAGTCTGTTTTGATATGATAGCGTTGAACAAGGGCGTGAAGTTTTTGAGACCTTCAAGGTCCATATTCTCATCGAATCCAACTACCTCATCTGTGGATGTTTCATCAATTTTCAGAGTTGTTCCTAATCGTTCTGCGATTTCGTTTACCCAGTCGAACTGCGGCATCCCTTTGAAGCGCTTCAGGAGTGTGATGGTCTGGGTTAGTTGGATAATCTCGTCTGGTTTGAGGGCTGGTCTATAGATAGAGAAGTCCGGGTCCTCATAACGATGGTAGATGTTTCTGCCTTCACGAATTCTTATTATACCTCCATTGGGGTAGAGACGTTGGATCTGCTCCATGTCGTTGCGTATAGAGTTCTTGGAAGTGATGGGCTTGAAATCGCGCCGTTCCAACTCCTCATTGCACAAGTCGAACATCATCTCCGTTGTAAACTTGCGTTTCTTATCGCTAAGACAGCGGTCGATGACCTTAATGCGAACCTCGGAACTTCTGGAATTTGGCATAAAATGGTAGTTTTTTGACAATCGGCAGCAAAAGTAACAAATTCCAATATATTTTTGACATAAAAGTTATGAGATGTTGGGAAAAATTCCGAATAGATTTTGTACTTTTGCCACATAATTTTGCAGATTTTGGCTTTTCATTTTGTACTAATAACAATCACTTCTACAGCGGCTGTTGTGATAGCAGTCTGTTTAATAATTGCTGGTATTTTTCTTGCTCGTTATATTGTCATGAGAATTGGTGAAGATACATTCAATCAGTTGGTTGCGGGTCTTAAGAGGAAAATAACGCCAGCCTTTAATGAGATTCAAACTATAATTCAACCTACTCGTCTGGTTTCCGATGAGGAAGTTGCTGCAATGAGTAAAAAGTATAATCCATTGCTAGTTGAAATATATAAACTTGAAAAGCATAGATACTTTGACGAGCGTGTTTTTCAGGAGTCTGGTATTAATTCATTTAAATCTTTGCTGAAAAATATTAAGCAAAGAAAGGAGGAAAATAATCAAATATACAATGCTATTGCTGATTTGAAACCTGTTGCCGCCTCAATGGCAATGAAATCTCAATCTTTACTTCATCCCTCACACTATTTTACTTACTCTGAATATGAAGAATTCCTTGTTTCATATCAGTCGATAAAACCCAAAATCGACAAGGTCTTCCCTAAATATTCCAAGTTTGTTAGCGATGATGAAACTAAGAAATTACCAGCGCTAGTGAGAGATTTAAAGGGTGAGCGTTCTAAGCATAACAATCAGTTCATACAACAAGAGATAGAAGATAACAAATCTTATTTTGACACTGTGCTCGGTTCATATCCTTTGGATGCGCAACAACGTGATTCTATCGTAAAATTGGAAGATAACTGTCTGGTTATAGCCAGTGCTGGAAGTGGTAAGACGTCCACTATTGTAGGAAAGGCGAAATATTTGGTGGAAAAGCAAAATATTGATCCAGAAAAAATAATACTTCTAACATATACTAAGAAAGCTGCCTTCGAATTGTCAGAGCGCATCAAGATTCCGAATCTCAGCACAGGAACTTTCCATAGTTTGGCATATCATATTATTGCAGAAGTGACAGGACAAGCGCCGTCTATCTGTAGTAATGATGTTCCGCTTAACGTATTTAGAAAGTTGATACAGGGAAATCATGATTTTCTTCATGCAGTAAATGATTACTTGATTAATAAGCAGTCACTTATGAAGCTGGAGCATGACTATACGGATTCTTTTTCGTATTTTGAGGATAGGAAGAAGTATGGTATCCAAGCTATTTTCTCGGATATGGATGATAAAATCATCTTTACTCGGAGTGAAGAGGAAAAGCGAATTTGCTCAATCCTTACCCAACTGGGTATTCAGTTTCGCTATGAAGCTAGCTATATAATTGACACACGCACTCCGGAACGTCGCCAATATAAACCGGATTTTACCATATACTTTAAAGATAAGCGAGGTCAGCAACAGTGTATTTATTTGGAACATTTTGCCATTGACCGTAACGGTCAGACCCCAAGATGGTTTGGAGAAGGAACCAATGGTGGTTGGTCTGCCGCAAATCAGAGATATTTAGAAGGTATCCGATGGAAACGTAGAACGCATCGTGAGTATGGTACTGTCTTGATAGAAACAACCAGTGCAAATTTTCATGATGGTTCGATAGAGCAAGTGCTCGTTAATCAATTAATTGTGAATGGAGTCCCGATCAATCATCGTTCTGATAAAGAATTGTATGATTTAATGATTCAGCGCAATCGTCAGTTGGAAAAGACGGTCTTTACACTGCTTCTTTCATTTATCACATTGATGAAAGCTAATGAGAAGACTATTGATGGATTGTTGGATACTTTAAATAATGCTGAGGCGCTTTCGTCGGAAAATGACGCGCGAAATCGTTTTATACTTAAAGAGGTTGTTAAACCATTTTTCGAAGCTTACCAATCCGAACTGGATAGTAAGTATGAGATGGATTTTACGGATGCTATTATTCAAGCTACGACTCTTTGCAGAGAAGGATTGTGGAAACAGTATGATTATATTTTGGTCGATGAGTTTCAAGACATTTCAGTTGACAGATATAAGTTTTTGCAGGCACTTCGATCTGAGAAACCAAAGACGAAACTCTATTGTGTAGGTGATGATTGGCAATCTATCTTTAGATTTGCCGGCAGTGACATGTCACTTTTCTATGATTTTGAAAATTATTTTGGATACACGGAATTATGTAAGATAGAAACAACGTATCGATTCCATCAGCCATTGATAGACAAGTCGTCTGCTTTTATCATGAAAAACAGTGCTCAAAAGAGAAAGACCATCAAAACTCCTGCAGGGGATAGAAAAAAAACCTATTTGAATTTTGTAAAATGTGAATCTGATGACGGTGGCGTTTTAAATAGGGTAGAAGAGATTGTTAATGACATACCCATAAATGAATCCATTCTCATCATAGGCAGGTACAATCACGATGCTAAGTCTGTTGGTTTTAATGGAAAAATAGATATGAAAGACAATCGGATAAAGGTTACAATATCTGGTCGTGAAATTTTCTTCCTGTCAGTCCATTCAGCTAAAGGATTGGAGGCGGATCACGTTATTTTAGTTAATTGTAATCAAGGAGCATATGGTTTTCCTTCGCTTATTGAGGATGATCCGATTCTGGACTTCGTATTAAGTAAATCAGATCAGTATCCCTTTGCAGAAGAACGTCGATTGTTTTACGTTGCTATGACCAGGGCTAAGAAAAAGATGTATGTTTTGTATGATCGGAGACGACCTTCACCTTTTATAAGTGAGTTCATGCTTAAGTTGGAGATAGGGTCATATTTATGTCCCAAATGTCTTGAGGGTAAGATGATTCCCATTAAAGAAGGAACAACCTCAAATGGATCTTCATATCGGTCATTCATTTGTAGTAACAACGAGGCCGGTTGCGATTTCTTTGAAACGCGTTACGGTAATTTAACACCTCCGGGAACGCGTATTACAGAAGATATGACAGCTCAAGATGTGGAGCGTTTGCGTGAAATCCGGAGAAAGGCTAGGAGAGTGGCCGGAGTCCGTTAGAGAGAGTTTGTATTAGATTACTCCTCCAAACAAACGTTGAATGTTCTCGTAGGCAGGTATATAGGCAGCAATCTTGCTGTACTGTTTGGTGTGTAATATAGGTATTACTTTTATCTTTCTGTTTGAACTTAGTTCATAACAATTACCGCATATATCCAGAAAGCCCTTGGGCTTTGAATGCTCATAATATGGCGGATTGCTTTTTAAGCCATTTTCTTTGGGTTTAGCTTTTTCGACAAAGTCTGTTCCCGATTGATAAAAGTTGAAATAATGCAGCCAATAATTAACCTGTTCGGACATGGGAAAAACATATTCAATAGTATCATGTTGAGCTATGATCTCATTTAACCGTTCAACACCTTTTTGGGCTATTTCTTCAGGAATCAAAATGGTTTTGTTCTTAGGCCTGTTTTCCCCACCATCTGTCAAGTCCAGATTACATAGATTGGTGACATATATTTCTTCCGCCTTGTATTTATGGTTCGTCACGTCCAACACCTGCTTGAAACTATTAGCAGCTAGATTGTATTTACTTTTTTCGGGTCCGCTCTTAGGCTCGTCTCGGAAATAATAATCTGCGTATAATGAATGTTTGGGGAAATCCTTAGACGATTGCAGTCCAGGATCGTGTCCAATCAGCAATACTTTTGGTTTTACCTTTAATTCCTTAAGTGGGTTCCAGTCTTGACACTCTCTGTTTTTCATAATTGTTTGATGTGAAATTGTTTTTGACGAAAGTTGATTGAAAACAGAATTAATTCGTTTTACAATTGCAAAGATATATTTTTTTAGAATATTTTAAATGTTGTTCCTGCCATGCATTGTTGTATGTTTAAAAAATAACTATGTAATGACCTGCTGCCACGGAGAGCAAGCCGGATCCGACTTTGCGAAAAGTGATGGGGTTTGCGGAAAGAAACGGCTTTGACGGCTTTGTGGTTCCCACAGCGCCAATCCCGTGAAATATTTCAATATGTAACAGCTTCAGACCATCTGGATTCTATTCGAAAAAAAATACCGTGGCAATCTTGGTATTTCAAAAATATTTTGTAATTTTGCCACGGTTTTGTTTTGGGCTTTTGAGTCTGGAAAACCGATTGAAACATGAAAAACAGTATGAAAGAAATTATCGGAAGAAATCTTAGAATCCTTAGGGAAGAGAGTGGTTTTACCCAAGAAAATGTGGCTGAATATCTTAATATCGGCCGTTCGGCATATGCTAATTATGAAGCGGGAGAGCGGGAGATGCCGTTGGAAATCTTGGAGAAAGCTGCAGTCCTCTTCGGTTGTGAGCTGAGCCTGCTCTTTGAGGAGGATCAGGAGGCGGTGAAGACTGAACTCTCCTGCGCATTCCGCGCCAACAACTTGTCTGCCAGTGATATGCAGGAGGTCTCCGCATTCAAGAAAATTGTCCTTAACTACCTTAAAATGGAAAGACTACTATCGTAATGAAAAAGATCAACCTGGAAACTGCGGACCTCATGGCCGCCAAAATGCGCAGCGAATATCTTAGGATATCCAGCAGCGAACCTGTCAACATGAAGACAACCCTCCGTCAACTGAACATCCTGACGCTATATCGCCCATTGTCAGACGAACTGTTTGGCTTCTCACTTGTCACGTCGGACCGGCAGCACCGTTTTATGCTGGTCAATAGTAATAGCACCCGTGGCAGGCAACACTTTACCATTGCCCACGAGCTTTACCACCTCTATTTTGATGAGAATCCCAAACCACATTTCTGTGGTGTGTCGAACTTGGCTGATCCTGCCGAACGTTCAGCCAATCTTTTTGCTTCCGCTTTGCTGATGCCCAAAGACGGTCTGCTCCAGAACATATCCGCCAGCGAACTCAGCAGCAAGGAGGTAAATGTTGACACGTTACTTCGCTTGGAACAACTCTATGGGATATCACACCGTACACTGGTTGTACGCCTCAAAGAACTTCATGTCATAACTCCTTCGTATGCAGAAACAATGCTAGGGCTAACCATTACTCAGGAGTCGTTGTCGCGTGGTTACGATCTCGCCCTCTATTATAAAGGTAATGAAGGTCTCATAATTGGCGATTTCGGTTCCAAAGCGCGCAGACTTTTTGATGAAGACCGCATCTCGGAAGGACACTACCTTGAACTTCTCAATCTCATAGGCTATGGAAAAAGTGAAGATTGTGTTAGATGCTGATGTGCTGATACATTTTTCCAAAGGTGAAATGTTGAGCATCTTGCCCGAGATTCTGCCTGAATATGAGTTTGTTATTCTGTCCACCACTTATGATGAGATAATATCTATACGGAATCAGGTTGATAATCAGATCAGATTTCTCAAGAATCTCTCTTTGGAAACATTTAGTCCTACCGGAGAAATGTTGCGGGAGTATGCCTTGTTGCTGAATCGCTTCGGCAAAGGCGAGAGTGCGTGTATGGCCTATTGCAAGTTTACCCGTGATGTGATAGGAAGCAGCAATCTGAAAGATATTAAAGAGTATTGTCAAAAAGAAAAAATAACCTACCTGACGACACTCGATTTTCTTTATTATGCCTATGTGAGAGGGAAAATAACTACTGAGCATTGTTCCCAGTTCATTGCGAAAGTAAATGAGAGAGGAAGTCGGTTGCTTGTAGTCGATATAAGCAGTTATGTGCCTTCTGCCCAGTTGTGAAAAGCACATGTCAGATTATATATTTTCTTATTTTTGCGAATCTATTAACTTAAAGTTGTGCCCGACACGAACTAGGGACAATAACATGAAAAAAACTATCCTTTTTTGTCTTTTAATGGGTCTTATTACCCTCGCTTTCCCTCAGAAAAAAGAAGATCTTCTTCAGCAGATCTCGCAGTTGGAAACTCAGATCACTCAGATTAAGGAAAATAATGCAGCTACTCTCTCTGCCGTCCAACAGTCTAACAAGCTAATGGAGGATCGTCTCGCCGCCCAGGAACAGCAACTCAACAGCAACAAGTCTGAAATCGAGCGACTTAACACCCAGCTTAATAGTTTGGTTGCGCAGAATAACCAGTATCGCAACCAGATTGACAGTCTCGTGGTTCAATTGCTCGCTGCAAAGAACACCTCTTCTAATGGTATTGCCCATCTGGAGACATTCACCAACACCAACGCCAAATTCACGGTTCCTGCCGGAAAGACATGGTATGTGTATGGCGTACACACTACCGAGATGGCCGATTATTATGTGCGCGACGAAAACTGGGGTAAAACTCTCGAGTCGCATCGGATACATGTCCAATTGAAGTCATTGAATGGTCAGCCTGTTAGCAATTCCTCGCAAAATAAGTATGGTGTTTCCTTCTACTCGGGAAATTATTATAATTTTAATTATCCGATTGTTTTGCCTGAGAATACAACTATAGAATTTGAAATCATTGTCGAAACAGACAGGACTCAAAAGGATAGAGGGATTTTTTATGAGAAGACCGATGTTCCAGCAGTTATCAGTTATGTGGAGTATGATAATTAGTCAAATTCAAATACTGATGTGCAAGGGGAATTGATGTTGGTATATTGAGAATTAATAATTTGAGCAATTTTGAAAGTATGCAAATATCTCACTTTAAAGCCAAAGACATAGATGTTGTGGCGCAGATGGCGGCCGCATCGTGGGGTGAGGAACAGGGGGCTCTTTCGCCGGAATGTTCCCGTGTTTTTACAGGTCATCTGGCGCGATATAGCTTCTTTTCCTCAGAACTCTCCCTGCAGGCTTGCGATAGTCAAGGCATCCAGGCGATAGCCTTTGCATGTTTGCCTGGAGAGAAGAATGATGCCAATTTGTGGTTGCGAGATCAGTTACCACAATTGAGTTCGGAAGAGCAGCGAGTAGTACTATCCCCTTCATGGATACGAACTGATAGGGCAGGGGCATGTGCCGGAATTCAGCACAGAGGAGAATGACTATCAGTATTATATCTTCAGGAAGAGGATAGGGTGATCGCGGGTGTCGCAAAGACGCAGATCAGACGCAATTGTCGCTTCTCTACAAAGTGACTCCGTACCCTAACTTTCAATTTTCAATTTTTATTTTTCAATTCATAATTTGTATCTTTGCGGCGTAATAGATTGTCAGTGATTGTTAAACCCATAATCCTTTAAGACTGAAATGAAATATGCATTAATAACAGGCGGTTCGCGAGGCATCGGCCGTGCCGTGGCTCTGCGTTTGTCGCAGCAGGGACTTCCCGTGATTGTTAACTATGTCAGCAACGATGCTGCCGCTGAGGAGACCAAACAGATGGTCGAGGCGCAGGGAGGCAAATGCGAGTTGCTGAAATTCGACATCGCTGACAAGCAGGCTGTGGAAGCTGCCTTACAGCAATGGGAGGCTGCCCACCCGGAGGATTTTATCTCCGTGCTGGTCAACAACGCTGGCACCCGCCGCGACAATCTGATGATCATGATGAGTGACGAGGATTGGCACAGCGTCATCGACACACCACTGAATGGCTTTTTCTATATCACCCGTCGTCTGGTGAAGACGATGCTCACGCACCGTGAGGGCCGCATCATCAACATGGCGTCGCTCTCCGGCTTGAAGGGCGTTCCCGGTCAGACCAACTACAGCGCTGCCAAGGCTGCCATTATTGGCGCCACGAAGGCATTAGCCCAGGAGGTTGCCAAGCGCAAGATCACTGTCAATGCTGTTGCTCCTGGCTTCATCGCCACTGACATGACGGCCGAGTTGGATGCCGAGGCTCTCAGCAAGATGATCCCCGCTGCCCGCTTCGGCACCCCCGAAGAGGTCGCCGCCGTCGTTGCTTTTCTGGCCTCTCCCGAGGCTTCATATGTGACGGGCCAGGTGATTCAGGTGAACGGAGGGTTGTACAGTTGATAGTTGACAGTTGATAGTTGATAGTTGACAGTTATCAGTTATCAGTTATCAGTTATCAGTTATCAGTTATTAGTTGATAGTTATTAGTTGTCAGTTATTAGTTGATAGTTGACAGTTGAAGTGCGGGTGTATTTTGTAGAGACGTTCCATGGAACGTCTAAAACCCTAAATTTTAAATTTGAGTAGTTTTCTCTATAGTACAGTAATACTTCCTCTAAACAGATAGGGTCGTCCGTTGTGGTCTTTGCAATGGATGATGTAGTTGTAGACGGTATTGGGCATCAGTTGCCCGTTTGTAGTGCCGTCCCAGACGAATTGTGTGCTGTTGGAGGAGAAGACCAACTCGCCCCAGCGGTTGTAGATGGTGATGGAGAAATCTTCAATCTGCAGTTGCATATATTCAGAGAGATATAGCTGGTCGTTGAGGCCGTCGCCATTGCTGGGAGTGATGGCGTTTGGCAGGTATAAGGTCAACGGGCAGTAAGGAATCATGATGTGTCGCGTGCTCATGCAGGCGATGTTGCTGGCGGTGACCTGATAGAAGCCGCCGTGCGTTACATCTATGGAGGTGCCTGTCTCGCCGGTATTCCAGATATAGTTGTCGAAGTTGAGACCGTCAGCTATCAAGGTGGTCTCCTGCGTCAGGCAGAATTCCGGGTTGGTGGAGGTCAACGTCAGGGCGGTGTCGATGACCGTCAGGTGCAGTGTGACCGCGCTGTCGCATTCGTGCTGCGAGGTGAAGATATGGTAATATTCTCCTGACTCATCAAAGATCTCTCCATGCCACGGATAATAACCGCAGGCGTTTTCCCAGACCTCGTTCTCTTCAGGATATCCGATGGAGAGGTGCAATGTGATGAGGCTGTCGCACCCTTTCTCCGTCTGATAGAGTTTGTCATAATCGCCGCTCTCTGTGTAGATGTTGCCTTCCCATTCATACTCCATGCAGGCGAATTTCTGGATGTGCTCGTGGTATTTTGGCAGTATATTCAGATGCAGGAGGATGAGGCTGTCGCACCCGCCGACGCCCGTGAGCGTGCGCGTGGTGGAGTACTCTTCCAAACCTTCCAGTGTGGCAGCAGGAATGTCGAAGCCATTGCTGGTGTAGGGTTGCCCTGCGCAAATCTCATCGGTTAGCGGAGTCTCTGTGGTCTCCACAATGCTCACCATGACGGTATCACTGCTGGAGCACAGCATCTGGCCGTCATGAAGAATCCGGGCGGTGAGCACATATTCGCCCGCCGTAGAGGTGGTCAGACTGGAGGTGCTATTTCCCGTATTCCAGAGATAGCTGTATTGATAATTGGTACTTGAGGGTGCCAAAGTGATGCTCTGTTCTTCGCAGATGTTACGATCAGCTCCAAGATCTACCGTCGGGATGTCATGAATCGTAAGCGTGAAAGTGGTGTCGTAGGCACAGCCAAAGTCATCCGTGATATGGAAGTTGTAGGATTGCTGACCTGCAGAGAGCGCTGTTATCGTGTTGCCTGTAACTCCGTTTCCTGTGAAATAGCTGGAGTCCACGTTGACCTCATAAGACCAGTTCTGAGGTAGCAGTTCCGGGTTGAGCGCCAACTCCCATTCCACGATATAACCGTTGTCCTCATTCTCCAAATCCTGAACCTGAATGTACCAGTTGCCGTTGAGCGGACAACCGATGAGCGTAGAGAAATTTTGGTGCGGATGATATATCTGCGTCATATTGGCCACGTTGGAGGAGTCTATGCAGGGGTGATAGCTGCCGTCGTCCCAATGCGGGTTGTACTGGCTGTGGATGTTGGAGTTGTCGTAAAGACCACCGTTGCCAGAGGCGTAGATATAACCGAGGCTGGTGTTGTTGGACCATACGTAGTTCCACGGTTCTCCCATGGGATTTAGCGACGGGTCGCAGGTGCCACCGTCAGGACGATATGCGCGTCCCAGGTTTATACGGTAGAGTCCGGCGATCCAATCGGAGTCGTAGTTGGGGTGGGGCAGGATGGTGGCGTTTTGGCCGTTGGGACAGTAGATCTTGATCTTGAGATCCTCAATGGCGGAGTGCTCCATCTTGATGCGTACGTACAGCAGGTCGTTGGCATTGGCTATTGTGGCTCCGTTGGCAAAGTCTGTGAAGGTCACGTCGGAGCGGTAGTAGGTGCCGTAGGGCGGACAACTGATGCCGTCAGGAAGGAAGACCGTGTCTTGGATAATCAGAGACGTGTGTTGTGTGTAGCTGACGTCCTGCAGCTGGAATTGTGAAGTGGTATTGTAGCCTATGCTCGGCGTTATAGACTGACCTACACACAGTTGTGGAAGGTTTTGGATAGTCTGTAACGGATTTTTGGAGGTGCGCAGTCTAAAAGCGATGGGCTGGAAGGCGGGACATGTCAGTGAGTCTGATGCGATGATGGAGATGTCATAGCCATGAGCATCCTCAAACTGATAGTTTAGGGAAGTGAGTCCTAAACCACTGATAGTCGTATCGTTACCCAGTTTCCAAGTGAACTGCGTCGTCGCATCTTGTTGCCCGTAGCCATGGGTGTTGCTGTTCGGATAGATGCCTTTGACACCGAAATGAACGGTCTCGCCTGGACAAAGGTCGAGGTAGTAATATTGCTCCTCCGTATTCAGAACGGGCAGATTGGAACACTGGGCAGTATCAAAGACTATTTGATAGGTTTGGCATACCGGTGTGCAGGTGGCGTGGAGTTGAAATCCAGAACCATGATTGAGACCATGCATGGTTGAGAAGTTGGTACTCTTGAAACGCAGTGTTAGAGCGCCGCTGGCATTCTCAGGACTGGCGGTGTAGGTCTGTGTTAGTCCGCTAGTCTGGTTGTTGTTGTTCATCCAAACCATCGGTGTGCCAGTTGCTGTGTTGCCGTCGTAGATGAGCAGGGTGTCGTTCTGATGTATGTCAATGTTGATCACCTCCAATGAGATACTGCCTTGGTTGGCGGTCGGATAGATAGTCAGGGTCTGGTTGAGATTTGGAGTGTAATAGCCATTTGCTCCACCATTATCGTAGATGTTGTAGTCGCATCCAATGATATTGCTCACCGAGCCCATGTTGACATTGGGCTGGGCTGCAAGGTGTGTGCCAAGTGCCATGAACAGTAAAGCGATTATGACAGCAATTTTATTCATAGATGCGGTGAAGCGAAAAAGCAAAAGGTCTATTTGAGGAGGTTTCGGTTGAAGATGTCCCAGGAGATGTCTGCCTGTGCGTGGAGCATCGGCAGTCCGTTCATCGTCTGGCATCCTCGGTCGGCGCCTTGTCTCAAGAAGAGAGTCTGTGCAGGGTTATATACGAGGTCGTAGAGAAAATGGTCGGGAGTAAGAAGGTGGTAGGGCAGGGGTGGGCACTCGTTGTCGTGGAGCCCCGCTGTGCCCAGGGGAGTAGAGTTGACGATGAGTCCGTGATTGCGCAGGCAGGTCTCGTCGATGTCATCATAGCAGAGTGTCTCGTGGTTTTTGTGACGTGAGACAAGTTGGTACGAGATGCCAAGTTTTTGAAGTGCATAGACGACGGCGCGAGAAGCACCGCCAGTGCCGAGGATGAGTGCTCGTTTGGGCAGCTCTTTGCCAATTAGTGTGGCGTGGAACCCTTGCCAGTCGCTATTGTGCCCGGCCAGGATAATCTCGTCTTCTTCATAGGTGACGCTGACCACGTTGACGGCTCCAATCTGACGGGCGTCATCATCGATATGGTGTAGAAATGGAATGATCGACTCTTTGTATGGGAAAGTGACGTTGAATCCTTCCAAATATGGATGTTCGGTCAAAAAAGCAGGTAACTCCTCGATGGAGGTCAACTCAAAGAGTCGGTAAGCGCAGTCTTGAAGACCCGCTTGCTGAAACTTCTGCTCGTAATATGCTGGCGATGCACTGTGTTTCAGGGTTCTGCCGATCAGTCCGAACAGTCGCATGATTATGCCTCTTCGACTTTTTCAGTAGTGTTTTCCTCTACGCTTTCAGGGTTGACTTTTGCCGCGCGGGAACTCTTGACACCCTTGTAGATGAGATAACCTACGAATGCAAAGCAGAGAATCCAGAGGACGATCTTCAGTTCGCTGTTATATTGTTCGATAAGGTCTTGCTGGCCATGGGCGAGATATCCCAAAAAGGCCAGGATGGTGTTCCATAGAGAGGCACCGATGGCGGTGAAGAGGATGAAGACACCGAAGTTCATCTTGGCAAGACCTGCCGGGATGGAGATGAGTTGTCGGATGGCTGGGATCAAGCGCCCGATGAGGGTGGAACTCTTGCCATGCTCGATGAAGTAGTCTTCGGCTTTCTTGATTTTTGCACTGTTGAGCAGCAACAGATGTCCTACCTTGCTGTCGGCGAACCAATAGACGATGGGGCGACCCAATAGCAATGCAAGAAAATAGTTGATGGTTGCTCCAAGTAGTGCTCCAAGCGTAGAGAAAAGGATGACTAGCAGCACATTGACGACTTTTGAGGAGGTCGTGAAGAGTGCGGTGTTATCGGCATTGCACGCCTGATAGGCTGCCGGAGGAACAATTACTTCCGAGGGAAAGGGGATGAAGGAACTTTCGATGGTCATCAAGAGGGTGACGGTGCCGTAGTTCAAATGCCCATTATACCAATTGATCACCTTGTCAGTGACAGACATCTTCTGTTCTGCCACCTTCGTGGAGTCCGTCTGGCAAAATGAAACGGCAGCAATACCGAGAATTGCGATGACTAAAAGAATTTTTTTTCTCATATATGGATTAATCAAATGTGAAATCAAAGAAATATTCGTCGGCGGCGTCATCAGAATCGTCAAAAAGATTTACGACGCCTTCTGGGTCGTCGGGTATCTCCAGGTTGAATTCCTGCGCAATCTCACGGAGAGGAATCAGATCATACGGTTTTGCCGACATGTAGTAGAAATCCTCAAATTCTGATTGTGTCATGGCACCGAAGGCTCTTTCGATATGGTCACGGCCTTTGGCATTCCACTCTTTCTCAAGGTAGAAGATTCCCAGGCAATATTGTATGTAGGTATCGTTGATGACAGATTCCTGGAATTTGTTCATAATGTCGATGCCGAGGTCAAAGGCTTCAGGCGTATCGTAATAGTAGATGAGTTGGAGAATGAGCCGGAAGAAGTTGTATTCAGAGTTGTCTTCGGTGAAAAGTCTCTCAAGAATGTCCAGAATTTCATCATGATCTTTGTCGGGTTCCAGAAGCATGAGCAGTCTGGGTGCGAGAGTTGCGATGACCGTGGATTGGTTCTCTTCGGCGAAGTATTTCCGCAGCAGGTTCTGAGCCATCGGAATGTTGTCCATGGCGCGGCATACCTTGACAATCTCTTCAAATTTGAAGATGTAGAGAGGGTCGTTCTGATCTGCGTCGATGAAAATCTGGAGTGCCTTGTCGTATTTTTTCATGCGATAGTAGCACTTTCCAATTAGGATGTCTACCGGGTAGAGGTTGGCATGTTGGAACTCCACATATTGCTGGAGCGCGTTGTCATAGTCTCCCATACGGTAGTAACAGTCGGCCAGGTTGAAGAGGATATGCTGGTTGTCAGGGTTCAAGGAGTATTGGAATTGGAAAGCATTGAGAGCCTCTTTTGTGCGGTTCAGGCAGTAGTAGGCCATGCCCAGCATGTGCCAAGTGTCTTCTTGCATTGGATATTCGTCGGTCAGTGCCGTCAACAGTTCTACGAGCTTCTCCCCATCAAAAGACTTGAAGTTGGGGAAGATGAGAATCTCCATGTTGGCAAGTGTCTGCTTGTCTTGACTGATGGCTGTTTGAATATGAGAAAGAGCTGCGTTGACATCTTTTTTCTTGAGAAATTCTAGAGCCAAGAGTGCGTGGGCCTCGGGCAACTCATAGTTCAGCGAGATGGCCTTGTCGAGCAGTTGGAAAGTGTCCACCTCTTTATGGGTTAGTTGGGCAAGGATGACCTCTTCCACATATGCCTCCGGCACGTTAGGGTGCAGCTGCTTGATCTGCTGAAGTTCTTGGTCTGCCTCCGGATAGTATCCCTGGAGAGCGGAGAACTTCGCGTGTAGCAGTTGAAACACGGGATCGTCAGGAAAGAGTCTGAAGGCCACGTCAAAGCCCTGTTGCACTTTTTCAATGTTGAAAAGGTCTATATAATAGGATATCACATCGAAGAGGTCTTCACTGTCCATGTAAAACCCTTCAAAGTCCTCGTCAGCCGCCTGGGCGAATCTCTCCAGCAATGCGTCAAATTCCAAATCGTCTTCCTCGTCGTCTGTATGCATGGAATTAATTTTTTTAAGGGTGCAAAGATACTTCTTTTTTTATATCTTTGCGGATTATATTCATTCATAGTTATTAACAAACAAATTTAAGGTTTTATCATGACATTAAAAGAGATTGCGTCATTGGTGCAGGCCGAGGTGATTACCGGTGAAGAGTTTATGGATCGCGAGGTCGAATGCGTCTTCGCTTCTGACTTGATGAGCGACGTGCTCACTATCAAAGATCACGATGGTCTGCTACTGTTGACAGGACTTTGTAATCTTCAGTCAATGCGTACTTGCGAGATGGCTGACATTCAGATGGTGTTGGTCGTCCGCGGCAAGGTGGTGACGGAAGACATGATTGAAATAGCCCAGGATAATGACATCGTAGTGATGTCTACCTCTTATTCTATGTACAAAACATCGGGTATCCTTTACAATGCAGAGATACCATCTATCTATTAACAAAACAACTGCTTATGGATTTTCAATATCATGTTGAGGGCGGAGACTTTACCAATGCGGGTTCCACATCCAGCGAGGTGAAGAGAATGCTCAAGAAATTAGGGGTTCGTCCGGATATCGTAAAGCGGACGGTCGTCGCTCTATATGAGGCGGAGGTCAACATCGTGGCTCATGCCTACCGTGGTGATATCTTCGTCGATCTGGAGGAAGACAAGGTGGCGATAACCCTTAAGGACGAAGGTCCCGGCATCCCTAATGTGGAGTGGGCAATGCAAAAAGGCAACTCCACGGCCTCTCCGAAGGTCCGTGAGATGGGCTTCGGCGCCGGTATGGGCCTGCCCAACATCCAAAACAATTCTGATGAGATGCATATCGACACTGAGGTCGGTGTGGGTACAACCATCAGTTTTGTCAACTACTTCGCGTAGGTCTCATCCTAACGCGATGTTAAAATATTAATTAAAAACAACTTACTATGCAAGATTTCCATCACGCCCTAAAGTTCAAGTATGACCTCTGTATCGGATGCGCCCATTGCACAGGTGCGTGCCCGACCGGCGCCATACATGTGGATGACGGACACCCGCGTCTTGATCCGAACCGCTGCGTGGACTGTGGACGATGCTATATTGCCTGTCCCGTCAACGCCATCTATATCGAACAGGATGACTTCCAGACAGTGTACGACTGCAAGTACCCTGTTCTGCTCATGCCTTCCATATTCATGGCTCAGTTTGAAGAGAAGATCAAGGAGAAGACCATCTTGTCGGCTCTTTACCACATCGGCTTCAAGCATGTCTTTGAGGTTGAGAAGAGCGTGGACTTTATCAAGGCGGAGATGCAGCATCTTGATAATGAGAACGATGGAATGAAGCCAGTGATCTCTACTTTCTGTCCGGCTATCGTGCGACTGATACAGGTGAAGTTTCCGGTCTTGGTGCCCAACCTATATCTTTCTAAACCGCCATTGGACTTGACGGCCTTGTATATCATTAAGTTGTTGACAGAAGAGGATAATATTCCCGCCGAGGACATTGGTATTTTCTATGTGACGCCTTGTGCAGCCAAGATCGCGGCTATCAAGAGTCCCGCTACTGAGGAGGAGTCGCCAGTGGCCAAGGTCATCAATATGAATTTCCTATATAGCAAGGTGATGCGTGTCATCAAGCAGGGTGAATATCAGCTCTGTGAAGACTCGCGTACCCGTTTCCATAGACTCTCCAAGTCGAGTCTTAACTTCACCCTCACAGGTGGCGAGGCCAGTCTGCTGAAAGAGGGTAGGAACTTGGCCATCGATGGCATCCATAATGTCTCTGAATTTCTCGAGAAACTGGAGGATGAGGATATTCAGGATATCGACTTTTTGGAGTTGCGCGCCTGTGACGAGAGCTGCTCTGGTGGTATCTTGACGGCCAACAACCGTTTTCTGATGACCGAGCGCCAGCGCAAGCGTATGCAGAAATCCCCCGATGAGGTAGATTCTGAAGATAACGACCTGCTCAATTACGTGGACTATCTTGCAGAACACAAGAAGGTTTTAGGACATGTGGAGCCCCGTTCCATGGAGAAGATGGACGATGACTTGGCCACGGCCATGCAAAAGATGAAGAAATCTTTCGAGATCAACCAGAACCTGCCGCAGGTAGATTGCAGGATTTGTGGATATCAGTCGTGCAAAGCCCTCTCGGAGGCTGTCGTGAAAGGCGACGCCGAGGTGGAGCAGTGCATCTTCATTCAACGTATTCTGGAGCATTGCGACAAGATGGATTTCGCAGAGTCCATGAAGGTGATGACGAAGATCTGGGGCACGAAGAAGACGAGCTCGTCGATAGCGAAGAATCTGAATTTGTAGAGCCTCCCGCAGATCTCGCAGTTGTTTTTTCCCCGCAGATTACGCAGATCTCGCAGATGGACGCAGATTATTTTTTATAGATCCTGCGGATCTTGTTCGCTGCGCTCACGGATTACGCAGATAATTTTCTCCCGCAGATTAAATCTGCGGGCGAGATCGTGAGCGCAGCGAACAAAAAATCCGCGAAATCGTAATCTGCGTAATCTGCGGGAGAAAAAGTGAGCGCAGCGAACAAAAAATCGAGATCAGCGGGAACCTTCAGAGCACAAAAAAACGGGAAGCTTTGCGCCTCCCGTTTTTTGTCTTGCTTGAAAGCTTAAGATTAGATAATACCTTGAGCTAACATAGCTTTTGCAACGCGCATGAAACCGGCGATGTTGGCACCCTTAACATAGTTGATGGTACCATCAGCCTGACGACCGTGCTCAACGCACATGTCATAGATGTCGTTCATGATCTTGTGCAGTTTGGCGTCAACCTCAGGAGCAGTCCAGTTGATGTGGCCAGCGTTTTGGCAGATCTCAAGACCGGAGGTAGCTACACCACCAGCGTTGACAGCCTTACCAGGTCCGAAGGGGATCTTAGCTGCTTGGAAAGCAGCGATAGCGGCAGGTTGGCAACCCATGTTGGAAACCTCAGCAACGTATTGAACGCCGTTAGCGAGGAGTTCCTTAGCATCTTCTTCAGCGAGCTCGTTCTGGAAAGCGCAAGGACAAGCGATGTCACATTTTACGCTCCAAGCTTTCTTGCCAGCTGTGAATTTAGCTTTGCCAGGGAATTTGTCGGCCATGTCTTGAACTTTGTTGCGGTTAGAAGCACGCATGTCAAGCATGTAGTCGATCATCTCTTTGTCGATGCCTTCAGGAAGTTCGCAGACGCCATCAGGACCGGAGACAGCAACAACCTTAGCACCGAGTTCGGTAGCCTTGGTAGCAGCACCCCAAGCAACGTTACCGAAGCCAGAGAGAGCGATTCTCTTGCCTTCCATCTTGTCGCCTCTTTCTTTTACCATGCGCTCAACATAGTAGATAGCGCCGAAACCGGTAGCTTCCGGACGGATGAGGGAACCACCCCAACCATAGGATTTGCCAGTGAGGGCACCGGTAGAATGCTCGCGAGCGAGTTTCTTGTAAGCACCATAGAGGTAGCCGATCTCACGACCGCCAACACCTACGTCGCCTGCAGGGCTGTCCTGATCCGGACCGATGTTGCGCCACAACTCATACATGAAGGCTTGGCAGAAACGCATAATTTCAGCGTCGCTCTTGCCAACGGGATCGAAATCGGAACCACCCTTGCCACCGCCGAGAGGCAGATTGGTCAGAGAGTTTTTGAAGATCTGCTCGAAACCTAAGAACTTCAACATGGAGACGTTAACTTTCGGGTGGAAACGGAGACCGCCTTTGTATGCGCCGAGAGCAGCGTTATATTGTACGCGGTAGCCTAAGTTTGTGCAAACTTCGCCCTTGTCGTTTACCCACGTTACGCGGAAAGTGAAGATACGATCGGGTTCTACGATACGCTCAACGATCTTAGCAGCCTCGAACTCGGGGTGTTTGTTGTATTCTTCTTCGATCGTTTCCAGGACTTCGCGAACAGCCTGCAAATACTCATTTTCACCGGGATGTTTGGCCTCCAGGTTAGCCATGATTTCATTTACTTTCATATTATAGAAATTTAAAATTTGGGTTTTTTGTAAAACTTTTTTTGCTTATTGAAAGCGGGTGCAAAGGTATAAAATTTATTGATACAAGCAACGAGAATAATTTTTATTTGCTATGGATATTTAGACATAAATTTAAAATAAGGGAGTTATATACATGATGGCATAACAAAAACGAGTACAAAGTCAAAAAATGCATTTTAACCCCAATGATTTACCGAAGTACTTGCCCATAGAGCACGCGGGCGGGCAGGCCGACATGCGGTGCGGACGCGGTGTGAATGGCCGGCCTCCAACAGCGGCGTGCAAAGGCGCTTGCGTTTACAAAAATGCATGCCTTCCGTGTGTTTTCTCGTTTGCTACATGCTGCATTTTTGTTCCCGTTTGCCGCCGCTGTCAGAGGGCGGACAGAGCGGGCGGGATTCATGTCGGCTTGATCTTTTGGCAACTTTTCTATCAAGAGAAAAGTTGAAGAATTTTATTTATGGGAGTTACGTGCCATAAAGCCCTCAAAAAACCTCTATTAGCAACATACTTGGACATACAAGGTGCCATAAGGTATATAGTCCCTTAAAATAAATACAAAACGACGGTTTGTCAATTGAGTTGAAAAAAAACTGACAAGGTTTCATATCATCGGATAGCATCTCCGTTCTTAAAAACCTTGTCAGTGGTGTTATATGAGGATAGTCAATATCTTCAACATCTTTTCCATTTTCATCACGGTCGATGTTGTTGATGTGACCCTTTCTCAACGATCAACTATTTTTTGTGATCTTCTCTTAATTTCTCAAGTGCAGCTAGCGTGGTCTTGCTTACAACTTTATTGTCTCTAATGTTAAGTGGATAGTAATTCGTGGAAAGTTCTTTAATCTCTTTTTTTTCTGCTGTCTCTCTTTGTTTTGAACAATGCCATTCCCATTCGCAGTTTTCATCTATAAAATCATTGATCATTTGTTCAGATTTGGTAACGTCAATATCTAAGAGTGCACTCAAGGTATGACGTAGTGTGGAAACTGTCTCACAGAAGGCCCCATTCTTTTTCGTATGATGGATAGAAGGCTCGATGTGCCATTTGGCACGATCATTTATGTCTTTTGTTGATATGCCAAAATACAATGCAGCATAGCCATTTTCATCGACTTTGATCTTGTTTAAATCAATCTCTGGAAGCGCTTTCAATAAATTTTTCACACATCTTTTGTTAAACCACCAGGTGTAGTATCCTGGTCCTTTTTTCACATACTTGTCAAGATTGCCTCTTAATTCTTTTACGGGTTGTCTCATAATTGTTGAATTTTAATGTTAATAAAATGATGATTCAAATTTAGTTTTTTTGATATCCTGTTCTAAATATTAGTTACCATTCTTTATTAGTGTGGAGATGATATTTGCACAAGCACTAGTGGCAGTTATACCTGCGATTACAATGGGAGATAGTCCAGCTATGGTTGAGGCTGCTACCAATATACCTGCAACTCCTGCTACCAATACCGTCTTGTTATTCTGGAGCCAATCATTTATAGTCTCCTTGAGTCTGCCCTTTTTGCTACTTTCTGACAATTCGGACATAGCATTGCTAAGTGAATCAATGTCTTCTTCACTTATTTCTTTAGATTGTTTTAGAATTAAAGACTTGTTTCTTTGCAATTCTTTGATTGTTGTATCAAGATCAACATTTTGTATCTCTTTTTGCACGCTTTGAAGGATTTCATCCATGTCTTTTTTTGTCGTTTGAGAGCGCAATGTCTTAACCATTGACAATGTAAGATTCTCATTGGCTAAGACCCAATTGTCTGGAGATGCTACTCGTACTACCAATCCTGCTTCTTCTTTCATGCGTTCACAAAAGGCACCCACGGTGATATTAGGCCTTACAGAAATATCACAAGAGCCCGGGGCATTATAAATGCGTATGTTTCCCAGTCGCTCATTATCATCTGCAATTCTTGTTGCATTAGGATTTTTATAAACTCTAAGTGTGCAGGCAAAATCCCTATAGAATTCATCTGCCAGTTGTTTTACGGTCATTCGTCCGTCGATATGTATGATTCCCATGTCTAATATTATTTAAAATTGTTAAAGGATTTTTATGGCGATATGAGCGCATGCTTCGGCATCCGCTATGGCGTTATGATGATCTTCCAAATGATATCCGCAAGCCTCTGCAACTGTCTGCAGTTGATGATTTGGCAGTTTATCCCCAAAATGTTCACGCGAAGCTTTTAACGTGCAGAAAAACTTGTAATTAGGATATTGCATTCCATAGCGCTCGAAAGCAGCTTTTAAACAGCTTTCATCAAATGGAGCGTTATGTGCTACAAGGGGAAGATTACCAATCATCTTGCTGATCTGTTTCCATATTTCTGGAAACGTCTCGGCATCTTTGGTCTGCTTGTTTGATAAGCCGTGGACATTTTGGCAGACAGCTGCATATTTTCCTGGCTCGGGTTTTACTAAACTATAAAAGCTTGTGGCAATAAAACCACGACGGACCAATACTGCACCTACACTGCAGATGCTACTGCGGTCTTGATTAGCTGTTTCGAAATCTATAGCTACGAAATCTTTCATGAGTTTTAATTTATTTTTAGTTATTATTCTTCTTCTAATTCCATAATATGTTGGTTAAACCATTGTAATTTGTATCCTATACCGCGGGAATCACCAACCACCTCTGCATTTTTCATGGAAGGCATTAAATAATGGTAGTAATCCTTGCCTGTAAGGAAGATGAAGTGATCTTTTTCAAGGTCATATCCCATTTTTGTAATTTTCTTTAGAACCGTTGCGGCCCATTCTTTACGTTCTGCAGCATGCAAATCTGCAAGATATAAATCGTAGTATTCAAGTTTCTGATTTAACTTCACTACATGATATTTGGCGGAGAGCACCAAAATATTGTCAGGGTTCTGTTGCTCCGCATATTGGAGTGATTTTTGGAATAATTTTCCAGTATATAGACTCTTGGCAGGGAGTGGTGAGCTTTCCTTGCGTTTTGATTTTGAACAGCTGATTAAATAAATAGTACTCATGTTTATTATTATTTATTACCAAATTGCATATAACTCTTTACCCTTATAGAATACGATATAACCATTAGGATACTCATCATCAACATATATTCCATCATCAACCATTTCTTCCATACGTTCGCCTTGATTACTTCCAATAAGATGGATGATGTCATTGTCGAAGTCGTACAGCAGTTCATCTTCTGCACCTTCCTCATTTAAAGACTCAACTTCTCTAAGGGCTTTTTGGAGCTTTTTAAACCAGTCATGATCAAAGGAGCCATAGTAAAGGTAGCCAGACTTTGTGTTGCTGTTTTGAGATGGAACAGTAATTAGCTTTTCAATATCGCTCTTTCGTGCTTGCTTTGGGATACGAGGCAATTCTACGAGTAGGAAATTGTCGGGGACAAGTACCCAATCATCTTTCGAGGCCACTTTCACAATGAGGCCAAACAGCTGCTTCATAGCATCCCGAAATTCACCAACTGTCATGGTTTCAGGACAGTCGATTTTTCCCGATGGAGATGCCCCATGTATACAGGCATCTTTAAGGTGCTGACTTTGGTCGGATAGATGATGGGGGTTGTTGCCGTCAAATAAACGTAACGTTCCACCGAATTCATTTCTGAAATTTTCTGTCAATTCGCCGACCTTCATCCGGCCGCGTATTTTTAAGTTTTTCATAGATTAATATTTGAAATTCTTCCGTATTTTTATAGAATATAGTTATATCTTTCCTGTGTCTAGTGGCTTTCTGTTCTTGATATTTGTGACAATCCTGTCGTAGTATTGTTTTTAGAAGCATGGATCAAGTGTCCTCCTTATGGGAGCCCAGAAATATTAGATTTATTAGGGATTTTAGCTCTGTCGACAGTTTCCTTTATATAGGTCGTTAAACCATTTTGCTTTATGATTTCGACATAGTCTTGATACGAACCATTCAGGACTGGGAAATCATATTGAACACCAAAAGTGTTGACAATGCTAATGTATAATCTGATAAAACCAGTGACATCATCAAATACTATTTCACTGAGTTTCAAATCATGTATCTTGTCAATGATAGAACTGAGATTGTCCTCTAGTTCATTCTCCTTAATGCAATCCCCGGCATCTAATAGCGACGAATAGAGATTATCAACCTCTTCCAGTAATTGCTCTGCTAATTTAAAGATGAACAGTAACTTGAGACGGTTAATATAGTCATTGTCTATCAGGTTGGAATTCGTTTTTACATCGTCGGAATAATGTTGAATTGAGGTGCTTTTTTTCTGCAGTTCTTTTATAACTTCGTCCTGGATTTTTCGAAGTGTACAGATACAAGTTTTATATTTATTCGAAAAATCTTTTGTTGTCGGTACCGAAACTGTATGTTTTCTAATTATAGACATTGCTTAACTTGGGATTTTAATGTTGTAACAATATATAAATGAAGTTTGAAATATTTAATAAAGTTATTTTATGTGAAAACTTCAAGTCGATTTTATTTTTCACTTTGCAAAGTAAGTACATTTTGAATTTAAATCCATAACCCATTTTGACCCATTTGCTTGGGTTGTACAATAAAAAACCGGACATGATATTGCTATCGTGTCCGGTTCCGGATAATATATTGTATCAATTATAAATTCTGGAACAGATACGCATAGTACACAATGAAGAGCAATAGCAGCATGGAACCTTCGAAACGGTTGATCTGACTCTTTTTTCCTAGTATTGCGAACAGCAACAGGAAAACCACGCTCAAGACAAGGGTTCCCATGTCAACCAAGTTGATGGTTTCGAAAATGATAGGCTTTATCGTAGCCGAAGTGCCGATGATAAGCAAAATATTGAAGATGTTGCTGCCTAATACGTTTCCAAGAGCTAACTGATTTTTTTTCTTAAAAGCGGCTACCACACAGGTGACCAATTCAGGCATGGAGGTGCCGCCAGCGAGGATGGTGATGGCGATAAACTTTTCCGAGAGGCCCGCCATCTGGGCAATCTTGGTGGCACTGTTGACAAACAGCTGGCCGCCGCCAATCAATCCGCCGATGCCGGCAAGACTCAGCAGAATGGCAAATCCCAACTTCATCTCCTTGGCGTCCGATGTCTCGACTTCATTCTTGTCTTTCTTGAAACACAGTATGACGTATGCTGCAAACAAAATCAGGAAGAATATGCCTCCCAGACGAGTGATGCCGTCGGCTTCTCCAATGCCAAACAGGGTGTGCCGCAAACCGTAGAGTGCCAATAATAGAGTGATGCCAAGGAGGATGGGGATGTCGATACGACGGTTGTCCATGGTGATGAGCACAGGACTTATGACTGCAGTCAAGCCAAGAATCAGCAGCGTGTTGAAGATATTAGAGCCGACGACGTTACCCATTGACACGTCGGGCATGCCTTGAATGGCACCCGTGATACTCACCACGAATTCAGGCATGGAGGTGCCGAAGCCGACGATGGTAAGGCCGATGACAAATTCACTGACACCGAATTTTCTTGCAATGCTGGAAGCTCCATCAACCAGCCAGTTGGCACCTAATACGACCAATGCAAGGCCTACTAGCAATATAATTATCTGAATAATCATATCTTTTTCTTTATTCTTCTGTTATTTTCGTTGTGAGTATTATTGAGCGTTCTGTTCTTTGTTATTGTCTTGGGACTTTGGCTTACGGTTGGGTCTCCTTCTTCTTTTGGGAGTCTCAGCACTAGCATCCTCAGAGTCGGAAGTCTCAGTGACAACTATCTCTTGCGCATTTGATTGAGTCTTTTTGGCAGTTTTACTCTCTTTCGGCATCTCCATTTTGCGAATGTAGACGTCGTGTTGCGGGAACGGAATCTCAACATTATGTTTATTCAACGTGTTGTAGATGATCTCCTTGATCTTTGCCATAACAGCTGCTTTGTCTTCCACTAAAATCCAGCAGATGATAAACAGGTTAACACTGCTGTCGCCGAAGTCGTCGAAGATAACCTGGAAGCCCTGTTTGTTGTCTACAGAGTACTTGCCGTTAGCGTTCTTGGCAACTAGCGGCTGGAGGTCTTTGATGAGCATCTGGCGTACCTTCTCCACGCTGACACCATAAGCGACGCCTACGGGGATCTTGGCAAGCACATAACCGTGATTTCGAGTCAGGTTCTTGAAATTCTGTCTGAAGAGTGTCGCGTTCTGGAAAGCAATCACACTGCCGTCGAGGGTCACAAGCTGAGTGCTCTGGTAGTTGATGCTCTCCACCTTGCCGACGATGCCGTCACATTCGATATAGTCGCCTACGCGCAGACGCCCTGTCATCAGTGTGATGCCATAGACGAAGTTCTCCAAGAGGTCTTTCATGGCGAAACCCATACCAGTTGCCAAACCGGCCATCACGATGGAGATTCCTTTGCTGGAGACCTCGAAGATCATCAGGATTGCGATGAGGTATAAGCCCCAGGTTATGATCGAGATGCCGTTTTCGACAAGGGCGGAGTTTCCTTGATTGTGATTGATGACATCGCTTTTGCGACGTTTCCGTATCAACTTGGAGAAAGCGTGGATAGCGTAGTTCAAGTAACGGAACAGGAAGAAGAGCTCCAGCGCCAGGCAAATCTTGAAGAGTGACAGTTGTATGATGCCGGGTTTGTTCAGGAAAACGAACAAGAATATCTTCTTACAAATAGAAGCCATTTCAAAGATGCTCGTGGCCCAAAAGATGCTGGCAGGAACGGAAAGCACAGCAAGTATTGGCAGGAGAGCCTTGAATAGGAAATCATAGAACCAGGTTTGGCCAATATATTCGCCCTTGGCCATCTTGGGTTGCAGTTTCTTGAAGATCTTCTTCAGCTCTGCGCTGTTCTTCACATTCTCGCCCTTCTTCTTTGCAATCTTGCGTGAAAGTCTGCGAGACTCGTACATCTTTGCAAGGTCGTAGAAGCAGGTGATAGTCTGGATGGCAGCCAATTGGATCATCCACCAAATCATGATCTGGACGGCCAGGAGGACAAATCCGAACCATGAAGCCACACAAGAGATGATCATGACGAGGAGACAGATCATGGTATAGATCATGTCGCTGTCGGGCAGTTTGGCGATTTTGCGCTTCACTACGAAGAACTGCCAGATAGTGAACAGCAGCATGATGGGCGGGTAAATGAGGTTGACAAGGTTGTTGGGTATCAAGATGATACGGAATACGATGACGATGAATGCCATCAGCATGAACGGAGCGTATGAACGCACGCCTGCTTTGATTTGATCGTCATTAAGGCGGATAAGCAAAGAGACGAGGATGACTTCCAGCATCCAGGCGTAGAAGGTCATCATATTGATGGCCATCAGTACAAAGTTCTGTTTGACAAAGAAACGTGCGATGGTGATGGAGATGGCGAAGATGGCCACGCCGCATGCGATGGTTACGAAAGGACGTTTATGACGATCTGCAAAGTACTCTCGCCACCGTTTGGGTAGCAGCCAGCGCATGATGACATAGCTGAGCAAGCTGGCTACGAGAATGTAGAATATCATGAAGATGCTGATGCCAAAGATGACGGGGCCGCGCCATTCGGATTCGCGGCTGAAAGGTTTGTATTTGTCGTTGACATCTTTTTTGACAGCTATCATATGCCATTTGAAACCCTTCAGCGTCTTGAAGTAATTGTTGCCACCATTTTTGAAAATGTTCTTTTGAATCTGCTCGTACTTGGACATAGCGAAAGTGTTGAGCTCTTTGGCGCGGTTTGTCACTCGTTCGTAGTACTCCTGGTCAAGTTCAATCTCCTCCAACATTTTAATGTAGTTGTCACGGAGAGCCTTGGCATATGTCACACAGACTTCGCGGTCCTCCAAACCTTGTTTATCAAGCATATATAGGCTCTTGGATGCGGTGTCGAGGACTACCTTGGGCATCATCTCGCGGATAGAGTCGGGGAGATTGCCCAACTCGCCGTTAGGTAGGATACGTGGTGGAAGGTTTTCCAATGTCTTGATAAGTTCATCATAGCGCTCAATCTCAGCTTTGAGGCGTGCCTTCATCTTGTCGTACGGGGCGTGATATCTACTGATGTTACGGTATTGCTCGGTGGCAGCCTGACAAGCATAGGCCATGTCAAAGGTGAAGTCTGAATTCTGAGAATAGAGCATCAGGGCAATCTGGTTGCTTCCCTGCATCATCCCAATCAGACGGGCACGTTGTTCCACGTAACGCTTCTCATAGCGCGCCATCATTGCCTTCTGCTCGTTGTAAGCCAACTCTAATTCTGAACGCAAAACGCCGATTGTCTGTGCCAAATCCTTCTCTTTAAGAACAGCGTGAGCCTGAAAAATAGTCACGAAACTGATTATGATGAGTAAGAGTATCTTTTTCATAATGACGAAATTATCTGCTTTTTTTGAAACGGCAAAAGTAAATATTTTTTCTGATTCTGCAGAGTGGGTTTGAATGCAATAATTGTGTACTTTTGCACCCGCAAATTCAGAGACTAATTATTAACTATAAATTATTGAAATTCAAAAAGCTATGAGTAATGCTCTCTCTGTCTTAAAGACAAAAAAATTCTGGGTTGAACTCCTGATCATGACGGTTGGTATGATGATTACAGCCTGCGCAGTCTACTATTTTCTCGTGCCCAGCAAACTGATTATCGGTACCATCTCCGGTCTCTCCATTGTTATCAGTGGCGTTTCTGAAAGCCTCTTCGGATTCGCACTGCCCGTTTCTACTGTCATCTTCGTTGTGAATGCTATCTTGTTGATCTTGGCTTACTTCCTCATCGGTAAAGAGTTTGGTCTTAAGACTGTCTATACAGCTCTTATCCTTGGCCCGATGATGCGTGTCTTGGAGACCTATTTTCCGTATGAGCGTTTTATTCGCGAAGGTGGTGCCATCCCCTCCATTATGGGTGATATTTGGTTTGACCTCTGCTGTTTTGTCCTCTTGTTGAGTGCTGCTCAAGCTGTCTTGTTCAAGATCAATGCCTCCACCGGCGGTCTTGATATCTTGGCAAAGATTGTAAATAAATATCTCCATTTCGATATTGGTGCATCCGTCTCTGTGGCAGGTGCCATTATCTGTTGTACCGCTTTTGCCATCAACCCCTTCCACATGGTGGTTATCGGTTTGATAGGTACTTGGATCAACGGACTGGTTGTTGACTACTTCACTGCCGGTCTTAACAACAGAAAGCGTGTCTGCGTTGTCTCCAAAGAATATGACCGCATCCGTCGCTACATTATTGATGATATCCAGCGTGGTTGTACTCTTTATGAGGTTACCGGTGGTTATTCCAATGAGAAGTCCATCGAGTTGGAGAGTCTCCTTACAAAGGATGAGTTCGTTCAGCTGATGGCATTCATCAATCAGAACGAGATCCATGCTTTCATCACCGCTGGTAATGTCAGCGAGGTCTATGGCCTCTGGCAAGAGAAGAAACATGTGAAGAGAAAAGCTGATCAACGCTAGTCTTAATATATATATTGTAATGATACTTGACGAGCTGAAAAAATATAAGGTCTATCTGGCTTCCAAATCGCCCAGACGCCGAGAGTTGATGTCGGATATGGGAATTGATTTTGAGGTCATCACTTCTGATGTCGAAGAGTCCTATGACCCTGCGCTACCGCCAGCAGAGGTGGTAAAATACCTCTCTCAGCTGAAGTTGACGGGTATAGACCGTACGCAATATCCAGACAATACCATCTTCATCGCTTGTGATACTATTGTTGTCATCGACGGTCACATCATTGGCAAGCCCAAGGATGAGGCTGAGGCGGTGGAGATGGTAAGGTCTTTGTCTGGTCGTACTCACACGGTCTATAGCGGACTCTCTGTCGCTACTCCGCACGAGTGCCTGACCGACTACCGTGCCACCGAGGTGACCTTTGCCGAATTGTCGGAGGAGGAGATAAAATATTATGTCTCCGTATATAAACCTATGGACAAGGCTGGTGCATACGGTGTGCAGGAGTGGATTGGCTGTGTCGGTATAAAGGCGATTGAAGGCTCGTTTTACAATGTGATGGGGCTGCCCACGAGGTTGTTGTGGGAGATGCTGGGAGGAATAATTAATAATTGAAAATTGAAAATTAGAAGTGCGGAGTCACTTTGTAGAGACGTTCCATGGAACGTCTCCGATCGTGATAGCAGGTGTTTTTTTTCTCCCGCAGATGACGCAGATTTTGTTCGCTGCGCTCACGTTCTATCCCGCAGATTACGCAGATCTCGCAGATGGACGCAGATTTATATTTTAGATCCTTGCGGATCTTGGATGAACGCAGATTATTTTGTTCGCTGCGCTCACAGATATTTTTCAACGCAGAGGCGCAAAGAAACGCAAAGGCACTTGCCTGCGTGCAGAAGGCACGCCATCCAAATAACCCCGCACGTTAGTGTGGGGTATGACGATGCGGCGGCATATCGGCGTGCCGAAGGTACGCAACTATTCCTTCCCTGATGATGACAGCAGCCTGTGGTTGACAGAGCCCTGGAGGGGCAACAGACTACAGGCAGGGGTGTGAACCCCTGTGCCAATGGCCGACGGTTACAAACAGAGCCCCGAAGGGGCGAAAGAAAAGCCTTTATAAGTAGGAATTCTGTCACCCCTTCGGGGTTCAATAACAAACACGCTGCATCATTCACAGGGGTTCCGCTCTGCTCCACCACCTGCCTGTAGTCTGTCAGCCCTTCGGGCTTTGGAATCCCGCAGGATTTAATTGAAAATTGAAAATTGAAAATGAAGGGTTACAACTGATTTCAATATCTCAGGACTGTAATCCCATTTTTCCAACGTCTTACGTCTTACGTCTTACGTCTAAAAAACTCCCTCAGATGCTATTTTTACAATACGTAGTAAATATTTGAAATTCGTTTATAAAATTTAAAAATAATTTTCAATTATTAAGAAATTATTTTATATTTGCGCCTCTAAATTATGAAAACATGAAAGAGGCGTTTTTGCATTATGTATGGCAGTATCAATTGTTTGATACTGAAGAATTATATACCACAGCAGGGGAGAGACTGACGATCATCTCGCCAGGTCGGTTGAACAGAGATGCAGGTCCAGACTTCAAGGGTGCAGTGGTTCGCATCGGCAACCTCACTTGGGCTGGGGATGTGGAGATCCATATCAGGAGTTCCGATTGGTATCGCCACAAACATCAGCAGGATGAGAAGTACATGATGGTCGCTCTGCACGTTGTTTATGAACATGACCGAGAGGTGGAACGTATGCCCGGAGAACTGTTCCCTACGTTGTCGCTGGAAGGTCGAATCTTTAATGGCTTATACGATCAGTATCTTCTTCTGACGGGAGGTCTTGAACTTCAGCCTTGTTCTTCATTTCTTGATAACATATCTCCGATGGTCATCCGTGGACAACTCGACACTATGTTGCTGGAGCGTATGTTGCGAAAACAGAATGCGATACGGGAGACGGTGACACATTGCCATGGCGACTGGCAGGAAGCCCTATATCGACATCTGGCCATCGGATTCGGGCTCAAGACGAATGCAGACGCTTTTGAACTTACGGCGAAGAGTCTGCCATATAAGGTTGTCAAACGGCATGCAGAGTCCGCCTTGCAAGTCCAGTCGCTGGTCTTCGGCCAGGCTGGCATGCTAGGTGTTGCTGAGGGAGATGACTACTATCTTCGACTCAAGTCCGAGTACGATTACCTTCGTTATAAATACCAGTTGACGCCTATTGAGATGCATCATTGGAACCTCCTGCGCTTGCGTCCGCAAAATTTTCCTTGTGTGCGTCTTTCGCAGTTTGCCGAGGTGCTGCATTCAATACCGGACCTCTGGGGCGAGTTGACACGCAATAGTTCCATGGACTATTGGTGGAAACGCTTCTCGGTGTCGGCTGATGACTACTGGAGTTTTCATTATCATTTCAATAAGAAGACGGAACCTCATGCCACGGCGGTAGGGGAGATGACCATTTCATTGCTCTTCATAAATGTCATGGTGCCGATTCTCTTTGCTTATCACAAGTTTAGAGGTGAGGATGAGCTGTTGGAGGAGACGTTGAACATGTTGGAGGCGATTCCTTTTGAGCAAAACCGCATCACGCGGGGACTTGCCGATTTCCCGCATCAGCACGCGGCGGATTCTCAAGCGCTATTAGAACTCTATAATAATTATTGTAAACCGCGTCGATGTCTGGAGTGTGCTATAGGCGACTGCATAGTGAAATCATCTATTGTTAAATCAAATAATCACGAAAATGGAAAATGAAAATCAAAAACAATTAAAAGGAAAGCAGGGAGAGGACATGGCCTTGGATTATCTCTTGGAACAAGGCTATCGTCTTCTGGAAAGAAACTATCACTGGGGACATCTGGAGATCGATTTAATCATGGTTGATGGCGACTTCATTGTCTTTGTAGAGGTGAAGACGCGCAAGAACAGCAACTTTGGTGAACCGGAGTCATTTGTCAATCTGCAGAAGCAGCGCAACATCATTAGGGCAGCGAATGGATATGTGAACAAGATGGGGATAGGCAAGGAGGTTCGTTTCGATGTGGTCTCCGTCATCGTCGACGAAGGTCCGAGCAGCATCAAGCATTTGAAAGATTGTTTCAAGCCGAGATGGTAACCTTGTCAGTACAAGGTCGTAAATGCATTTTAACCGCAACATGATTTACCGAGGCCCCTGTCCATAGAGCACGCGGGCGGGGAGGCCGACATGCGGTGTGGACGCGGTGTGAATGGCCGGCCTCCAACAGCGGCGTGCAAAGGCGCTTGCGTTTACAAAAATGCAAGCTTTCCGTGTAATTTTCCATTTGCTACATGCTGCATTTTTGTTCCCGTTTGCCGCCGATGTCAGAGGGCGGACAGAGCGGGCGGGATTCATGTCGGCTTGATCTTTTGGCAACTTTTCCATCAAGGGAAAAGTTGAAGAGTGCTATTATATTTGAGGACGTATCTGGCTGTATACGGTTTCTTAATCATGTCATATATATTTAATGAACGAGATGCAATTACAAATAACCACCATAGTGCTATCATGTATTTACTTCTCAAAAAAAAAAGAGCAACGCGTTGCTGCTCTTCACATATGAGTGCAATGAACAGTCCACTGCTAAATAATAGAGGCTTTCTGTATTCCTAACCATTGTCACATATGCGGATGCAAAAATATAAAAAATAGTAATGCAAAACACCGATTTAGAACAAGGTAGAAATAAAAATAGTGGTTAACGATGGCAACAAAAAACGCGGAGTAACAACTCCGCGTTTTTGTAAAGGAACCTATAAGCCGGGTTCTGTACTATGTTGTCATTTATCTAGGGCGCAGGTCACCCTGCGTCTCAATCAACCTACCCTCCGAGTCGGGCGAGCAACCCTCGAGCCTCGGTTTATTTGGTCTTTCAACCCATAAGGTTTACCCTCGACGTCATCACTGATCATCGGCGTGAGCTCTTACCTCGCGATTTCACCCTTACCGTCTTGCGGCGGCGGTATCTTTTCTGTGGCACTGTCTGTCATCCGTCGGATGCCTTCCCGTTAGGAAGTATGGTGCTCTGTGTTGCCCGGACTTTCCTCTCCCATCTGGTGATGGCAGCGACAACGAGGTTCCTTTTTTCTCTTTTAGTTGAGCATTACAGGCATGATGAGCATCAAGAGAGACTCCTGCGGGTCTGACTCTTCAGCAGGGAAGAGCAGGGCAGCGCTCTTGGGGCTCGACATCTCCAGGCGGATTTCGGCGGAGTCGATGTTGCCCAGCATCTCGCTGAGAAACTTGGCGTTGAAGCCGATCTCCATTTGTTCGCCAGCGTATTCGCCAGTAATGCTCTCTTCTGCCTTGTTGGAATAGTCCATGTCCTCAGCCTTGATGTTGGTGGCACCCTCGGAGAGAGAAATGCGGATCTGGAATGTGGACTGGTTGGAGAAGATACCCACACGACGGATGGACTTGAGGAACTCCTCGCGGGAGATGGTCAGCACATTCTGATTATTCTTCGGAATGACACCCTCGTAATTCGGGTATTTACCCTCCTTCAGTGAAGAGTAGAGGGTGAAGTTGCCGAAGCTGAAGCAGATATGGTTGGTGTCCTGAGAATAGGTCACATGGATGTCTTCGTTAATACTCGGCAGAATGTTTTTCAGATGGCCTAGCGGTTTCTTCGGCAAGATGAAGGAGACATACTCATCGTTTTTCACCGAGTGGTTGATATAACGAACCAGCTTGTGTGCATCGGTGGAAACGAAGGAAATGCCATCTTCAGAGAGCTCGCAGAATACGCCCATCATGGTTGGACGAAGCTCGTCAGTGCCGGTAGCGAAGAGAGTCTTGCTGATGGCACGGTGCAGAATTGCGGATGGTATATCGAAAAAGCGAGCGTCCTCGATCTCGCTGGGACGCGGATACTCGTCGCCATTAAAGCAAGGTGCATCATACTCACCGTTAGCGGCCGTAAACTTGAATATGCTCTTCTCCTGGTCTATCGCGAAAACGATCGGAGTCTCCGGGATAAGCTTCAGGGTGTCTAACAAAATCTTTGACGGGACAGCGACACAGCCTTCCCCTTCTACATTGTCCAACTCTATGACTGCGGTCATCGTGGAGTCCATGTCTGATGCCATCAGATACAACTTCTCATCCTTGATGGTGAAAAGGAAGTTGTCCAGGATGGGCAGGGAGTTGTTGGAGCCCAGCACGCCACTGATAGCGCTCAGATTGTGGAATAAAACATTTCTCGAAATGATGAATTTCATACTTTTCTCAGTTTTTAGAATTAAGGCGCAAAGATATACTTTTTTTTCGTCTTATAAAAAAAATATGTCCGATATACTAGAATTTTCTATTTTTGCGTTTTCCTTTTTGATTATTTATGAAAAAGTTATTTCTCATCATATTATCCTTATTCTCAGTCACTTTGTTCGCTCAGGTCGACACTGCCAACATCAACAAGAAGGACGCCTCGGGTCGCAAACAGGGTGCATGGGTTAAGTATGAGGATGGTAAGCTGGCATATAAGGGCCAGTTCCGTAATGATGTCCCCTATGGCACCTTTAGATACTATCATACAGATGGTACATTGAAGAGCGAGACTGAGTTTGTGGAAGGTGTCCACAAGGTAAAGACTACCATGTATCACAAAAATGGTAAAAAGGCTTCCGAGGGCCATTTTGTTGACCAACTGAAGGACGGTCAGTGGCTTTACTATTCCAACCAGGGCGTGCTCGTCACCGAAGAGAACTACATTCGTGGAGTCCGTAACGGCGATTGGAAGATTTACTCTGCCCAATCGGGTGTATTGCTGGAAGAGCGTCACTATCTTAATGGTCATCTGAATGGTGTCCATAAGACCTATTACGAGGATGGAAATGTCTGTCTGGAAGAGAACTACATCGATGGCCACCAGAATGGACGCTGCACTTCGTACTATCCTACCCAGAAGGTCTCTTCGACGGGTGAGATGTTGAAAGGCCATCGTATTGGCGACTGGGATTTCTATGATTCTAATGGTAAGGCTCGTTCCACCATCCACTATGAAGATGGCAGGGATACCAAGCATTACATTTACCTCTATAGAATGGGGGTAGGGCAGAAGCTTAATCAAGATCTCGTGGCCTACTTCTTGAAAAAAGATGATCAAACCACTCAGGTGGTACTGCATAACGGCAAGAAACTCTTGATTGACGAGTCTTTAGAGGATGTCGAGACATGGGCGGATTTCCTCGTTTTCACTCGAATCTCTCCTCGTATCATTTCCTCCAATGAGGCTATTGTCGGTTATAAGCCGGTTGATGAAGATGATGCTGGCGAGGATGCCATCATCGTCAAACTGCGCCCCAGACCCGATGAGGAGATCTATACAGAAGGCGTTTATGCCAAGATGATCAAAAACTTGTTTAACACATCTATGCCAGAAGAGTAGTTGCTCTTTTGACTTTAAAATTATTTGATTATGAGAAAATTATGGACGATTTTATTCGTTTTGTTACCTTTTGCGCTCTTTGCTCAGACAGAATATACTTTTAATGCCTATCGAGGCTTCATCTCTGGTGGTTATAATTTCTGGGTATCTGTTCCCGACACCTATCATGAGGGAGTTGATACGATGCCAGCCATCCTATTTCTGCATGGACATAGTCTTTGCGGCACCGATCTTAATCGTGTGCGCAAGTATGGTTGTCTGGATGCTATTTCAATGGGTCGCGACATTAACGCTATCATCATCGCTCCGCAGAATCCTGGCGGCCCCTGGAATCCTGATAAGATCATGCAGGTGGTAGAGTATGTGCAGGAACATTATGATATTGACACTAACCGTATCTCCGTGGTTGGCATGAGTTTAGGCGGTTACGGGACTTTTGACCTTGCAGCATCATATCCCGATAAGTTCTCCGCAGCAATGCCTCTCTGTGGCGGTGGCACGCGCAAAGACTTCTGTGGACTCAACAAACTACCGTTGTGGATTATTCATGGCACAGCAGATAATGCTGTTAATATCTCCCAGTCGGAGAAGATCGTCAACGCCATGAAGGCCTGTGGTCCTACCGATTTGCTTCGTTTTGACCGTTTTAGTGGTGTCAATCACTCTCAATTAGCCAAGATGTTCTATATTCCCGATACGTACAGATGGCTTCTCAGTCACAATAAGAAAGATGGACGAATTTTGAATAAAGACATCTCCATTACTGTTTCCAGTTTAAGTTCCGCATATCAAAATATCGATCGCGCATCCAACAAGATTACGGTGATTAATAAGGGCAAGAATCACGATGATGTTGTGGCAACTCCAACAACAACTCAGGAGAGCGCTAAGAGTTCAACATCTACATCTAAGTCATCAACCCCTTCTAGCAGTAAAAAGCCTTCCGTTCATGTGGTCAAGAGAGGCGACACACTTTATTCAATCGCCAAAAGATATCACACCACTGTCGATAAGTTGTGTAAAATCAACCATATCAAGGAGACTAGCATTTTATCTTTGGGACAGAAAATAAAATTACGCTAATTCAGGTAAAATTATAGAAAATTATGTACATTTGCCACCAGGAAAACATCCCTTATTTTTTTATTTAACCATTACTAAATCAGAATTTTACCTATGGATAAAGAGCGTACTGCCGAAAATTCCAAGACAGCTAAGACTGTCTCGTATAACAGAATTGAAAATTTATTAGGATCTACGGGGAAATTGACCCCGCAAGCAATTGAATTTGAGGAGGCGGTACTAGGTGGCCTGATGATTGACTCTGAGACAGTGAGCACCATTTTGGGCACCATCAACTTCCAGATGTTCTATAAAGAGGCGCATCAGCACATCTTCCAGGCTATAGAGCAGCTTTATCGTGCCGAGCAGCCTGTCGATCTGCTAACGGTTACCAACCAGTTGCGTAAAGACAAAATGTTGGATGTTGTAGGAGGCCCGGCTTATCTTGCTTCCCTCACCAATAAGATTTCATCATCGGCTAACATCGAATATCACGCTCGTATCGTGATGGAAAAGTATGTCCTTCGGGAGCTGATTAAGAACTGTAGTGCGATCATTGAAGATGCCTATGATGAATCTCAGGATGTGTTAGATCTGTTGGATAAATCGGAGACACGCATTTTTAGTATCATCGAGCAGAACTTCAAAAGAGATAGTAAACCCTTATATCAAGTTGTTCAGTCTACTTTGAAGGAGCTCACCGAGTTGCGTAATGCCGATTCTGATATGCATGGTGTGCCTTCCGGTATCCGAACCATTGACCAGAAAACTGGTGGATGGCAAAAGACAGACTTGATTATTTTGGCTGCTCGTCCAGGTATGGGTAAGACATCTTTCGTCTTGTCAGTGGCGCGTAACGCTGCTATCCAGTATGAAAAACCAGTTGCTTTCTTCTCATTGGAAATGTCCTCTCAACAGTTGGCACAGCGTCTTTTCTCCTTAGAGTCGGGTATCAACGCTGAGAAAATTGCTAAGGGTGATCTTACTGAAGATGAATGGGTACGATTGATGGAGAAAATCGGAAAGTTGGAAACCTCCAACCTTATTATTGATGATACGCCCGCTATCTCTATTTTCGACCTTCGCGCAAAGTGTCGTCGTTTGAAGCATCAATATGATATTCAAATGATTGTTGTGGACTACTTGCAGCTGATGACTGTGGGTGGTGATAGTACTAAGAGCGGTAATCGTGAGCAGGAGATTAGCTACATCTCTCGTTCATTGAAGGCTCTGGCCAAAGACCTCAACGTCCCTGTCATTGCTCTGTCACAGTTGAGTCGTCAGACAGAGAACCGTGCTACTTCCAAGCGCCCTCAGTTGTCTGACCTTCGTGAGTCTGGTGCTATTGAGCAGGATGCTGATATGGTATTATTCATCTATCGACCAGAGTATTATAAACTTGAAGTATTTGAGGATAATACACCTTCACAAGGCGTTGCAGAAATCATCTTTGAGAAAAACCGTCACGGTAGTACGGGTGCTTTGCGTGTTCGATTCCAGTCACAGTATACCAAGTTCTCTGATCTTGATGAGGGTTATTTTGATGAGTCGGAAACAGCACCGAATCCTGCAGCTGCTATGGCCGCTATGACAGCGATGATGCCAGGTATTCCTCATAATATGAACTTTGAAACTCAGGATTCTGCCATCAATGGTGATGATAATTCGTCAGCTTCTAATCCAGAGAATCCAGACACGCCACCATCAAATTTTAGCGAAGAATATCCGTTTTAATCCATAAGATCTCTTTTAAGATGAAAAAACTGTCGATGGAGGAGTTGAACCGCGTTACGCCGGAGCAGTTCAAGAGTCAGGATAAGTTTCCCATTATCATGGTGTTAGATAATATCCGCAGTATGAATAATGTGGGTTCTGTCTTCCGTACTTGCGATGCGATGAATGTTGAAAAGCTCTATCTGTGCGGTATCACTGCTTGTCCTCCACAAAAGGAGATCGCCAAGACTGCTTTAGGGGCTACCGAGAGTGTTGATTGGGAGTATGCTGAAGATGCTGCTGCGTTGGCTCGTCGCTTAAAAGAGGAAGGGTATACAATTGCTATTGTGGAGCAGACGGATACTTCTGAGATGTTGCAAAATATTGATTTTAAGCAATATGGAAAGTTGTGTTTGGTTGTCGGTAACGAAGTGTTTGGCATTTCTGATGAACTTCTGCCTATCTGTGATCTTGCGGTGGAAATTCCTCAGTTTGGAACAAAACACTCTTTGAACGTCACTATTGCCGCAGGTATTGTGCTTTGGGAGGCAACCAGACAGATAGGGAATCTATAGTTTTTGCCTGTTTCTGTTCATAATTTTTTTTGTAACAGTACGATAGATAATCCATTTTTTCTATTTTTGCACTTTCTCGCTTTTTTTAGGCGAGCCTGTTCTATTAACCTGTGTAAATTTAGATTTATGATGACATTATTACGCATTGGTACAACGGAGATTATCGTTATCATCCTGATTGTCCTGCTGCTTTTTGGCGGCAAAAAGATTCCCGAGCTGATGAAAGGTCTTGGCAAGGGCGTCCGTAGTTTTAAGGATGGCATGAATGAGACCGATAAAGTGGGGGAGGAGCCTGAGAAAAAAGACGATACTAACACCGATCCTCAATAATGAGTTCGGACGCGTCGCCCTCGTTCTGGGACCATCTCGACGAGCTTCGCTCCGTCATCATCCGTTCACTGATAGTCTGGGCGGTCTGTTTTGTCGTGCTCTTCGTATTGAAGAAGGTTCTCTTCACACTTCTTTTTGCTCCGGCGACTTCTGACTTTATCTCCTATCGGTTAATGTGTCGGTTCTCCGAGTGGCTGCATATCCCGGCGCTCTGTCCCGATGCTTTCGACATCTCTTTCATCAACGTGGAGCTGTCGGCGCAGTTCGTGGTGCACATACAGGCTGCCTTTTGGGGCGGTCTGCTGCTTGCCTCACCGTACATCGTCTATCAGCTTTATAGCTTTGTACTTCCCGCCCTTTATGATAGGGAGCGTCGCTATGCCAGCTCTGTGATGGTTAGTGCGATACTGCTCTTTCTCTGTGGCGTGCTGCTCAACTACTTCATCATCTTCCCGTTTACTTTCCGCTTTCTAAGTACTTACCAGGTCTATGAAGGTGTTGTCAACCAGATATCTCTGACATCCTATATCGGCTCTATACTCTCGATGAGTCTCATTATGGGACTCTTGTTCGAGATTCCGATTGTGGCCTACTTCCTGGCTCGCATGGGGGTCGTCACGGCCGACATGCTGCGCCACTACCGTCGTCACGCCATCGTCGCCATCGTGATCCTGGCGGCGGTCATCACCCCGACAGGCGATGCCTTTACCCTGATGCTCGTTTCCGTTCCCATCTGGCTGTTGTACGAACTGAGCGTGATGATTGTGAAGAGAAATGAACAGACATGAGGGAGACGTTCCATGGAACGTCTCTACAAAGTGACCCCGCACTACAACTGACAACTGAAAATTGAAAATTGAAAACTAACATCAAACATTTACTATATGCTTAAAAAAATCAGAACAACTTTAGCCATCGTGATGCTGGTCTTGGTCACGCTCCTCTTCTTAGGTGTGAGTTGGCGCATCAATCTGTGGTTCGGCTTTGTGGCGAAGATTCAATTCCTGCCCGCCGTACTCTCCTTCAATGTGGCCGTCATCATCCTGTTGCTGCTCTTGACACTTGTCTTCGGACGTATCTATTGCAGTGTTATCTGCCCATTGGGCATCATGCAGGACTGCTTCTCATGGTTGCATGGAAAATTCAAAAAGGACCGTTTCTCCTATTCACCGGAGAAGAAATGGCTGCGCTATCCGATCCTGGCCATCTTTGTGGTACTGCTGATTATAGGTGTTGCACCCGCTACAACACTCTTGGCTCCATATAGCGCATATGGACGTATCGTCAACAGTCTTTTTAAACCATTGTACGATCTTTTGAACAATGCATTGGCTCATTTTGAAGCACAACATAACCTCTATAATTTCTCGGAGGCGGAGATCTGGATGCGCAGTGTGACCACCTTTGTTGTCGCTATCGTCACATTGGTGGTGTTGGCAGTATTGGCTTGGCGTCATGGACGTACCTACTGCAACACTATCTGTCCGGTGGGAACGTTTCTCAGCTTTGTCTCTCGTTTCTCAATTCTCCGTGTGCATTTTGATAGTGATAAGTGCAAACAGTGTGGCCTGTGCTCCAAAAACTGCAAAGCTTCTGCCATTGATTTTAAGAATATGCAGATAGACTACTCGAGATGTGTGGTCTGTGGCGATTGTCTGGAGAAGTGCAATTTCGATGCCTTGCATTATGGACGGATGCCAAAGGTTGTTGCTGAGCCTGTCCAGGTAGATAAGCCGGTTGATGAGAGCCGTCGTTCATTTCTGATAGGTGCTGGTATTATGACAGCAGCTGTTGCTACTGCCCAATCGAAAGTCAAGGTCGATGGAGGTTTGGCAGCCATTGAGGATAAGGTGGCTCCAGAACGTAAACAACTCATTACGCCTCCAGGTTCTATCTCTGTTCAGAATATGAATAACCATTGTACCGCTTGCCAACTCTGTGTTTCTGCATGTCCGAACAACGTCTTGCGTCCTTCTAAAGGTTTGTCAACCTTTATGCAGCCAGAGATGTCTTTTGAGCGCGGTTATTGCCGTCCGGAATGCACGCGTTGTAGTCAAGTGTGTCCGACAGGTGCCATTCGTCCTATCACCCCAGAAGAGAAGACGGAGATCCATGCCGGTTATGCTGTTTGGTTGAAGGAGAACTGTCTTCCGTTGACTGATGGCGTGAGTTGTGGCAACTGTGCACGGCATTGTCCCACTGGTGCTATTCAGATGGTTGACCACGAGGGTGTGCAAGTCCCTTCTATCGATACGACCAAATGTATCGGTTGTGGTGCGTGCGAGAACCTTTGCCCAGCGCGTCCCTTCAGCGCCATCTATGTGGAGGGCAACATTATGCATCATTTACAATAACCTTTAGCAAAAAATTACACTATGGATAGAAGAGATTTTTTAAAACATCTGGGCGGTGCAGCTGCTGCGGCATCTCTGTTGGCAGCCTGCAAGAAACCGGAGAGTCCTGAGCAAGGTACAACAACCATTGATGGACAGGGTTCCATGACCTACCGCACCAATCATAATACTGGCGACAAGGTTTCATTATTAGGATATGGCATGATGCGTTTGCCCGTGGAGGCTGGCGGTACCATGCGCGAAAACCCCGATTCGCCTATAGACCAAGAGATGGTGAACCAGCAAGTTGACTATGCTCTGGAGCATGGCGTCAACTACTTTGATACTGCCCCGGTATATTGCCAGGGTAAGTCGGAAGGCAGTACGGGCATCGCTCTTTCGCGTCACCCTCGTGACAGCTATTTTATTGCTACCAAAATGTCCAACCAGAACCCCGCCTCATGGGACAAGCAATCTTCAATGGATATTTTTGAGAATTCATTGAAAGAGTTAAGAACCGACTATGTTGACTACCTGCTTCTGCACAGTGTAGGTATGCCTTCCAAGGATAAGGATGCTTTGGCAGTGTTCAATGGTCGTTTCATGGACAACGGCATTTTGGATTGGCTGGTGGAACAGAAAAAAAACGGACGTATCCGCAATCTCGGTTTTTCCTATCATGGAGATGTCTCCATCTTTGACATGCTCTTAAAATGGCACGACCAAGGTAAATATCATTGGGATTTCGTTCAGATAGAGCTCAACTACCTGGATTGGAACTATGCAGATGAAATTAACGAGCGTAATACAGATGCAGTATATCTCTATAATGAGTTGCAGAGACGCAATATTCCTTCTGTTATCATGGAGCCTCTTTTAGGTGGACGTTTGGCTACGTTGCCTGATTATATCGTTAAACGTATGCAGGAGCGCGAACCGGAGACTCCGGCGGCTCGCTGGGCTTTCCGTTTTGCCGGAACTCCTGAAGGCGTTTTGACAGTTCTTAGCGGTATGAGCTATATGGAGCATCTCATTGAAAATGTGGCTACCTATTCACCTTTGCGCCCTATTACGGAAGATGAGAATGCCTTCCTGATGCAGATTGCCGATGAAATCTACAATCTGAAAAGTATCCCTTGCACTACGTGCAGTTACTGTATGCCGTGCCCATACGGACTTAATATCCCCGCGATTTTTGCCCACTATAACAAGTGTATATCTGAAGGTAATGTTCCAAACCCGGAGCATCCCACATCTACCTACAACAAAGCACGTCGAGCCTTCCTGATCGGCTATGATCGTAGTGTCCCGAAACTGCGTCAGTCAAGTCATTGCATCGGCTGTAACCATTGTGTCCCTCACTGCCCGCAACGTATCGACATTCCCGCCGAAATGCGCCGGATTGACGAATATGTGGAGCAACTGAAACGCTCTTGACAACTTGTTGATAATTTTGTATCTTTGCCCGTTTTTTTGTAAAGATACACTAAATGCTCAAGGATAAGAAAATATGTGTGGTGTTGCCTGCCTACAACGCAGCCATGACGCTCCAAAAAACTTATGAGGAGATTCCCATGCATATTGTCGATGAGGTAATCCTTGTAGATGACCATTCTAATGATGATACGATAGAAGTGGCCAAGCGTCTTGGCATTCAACATATCATCCATCATGCTGAAAATAAGGGATATGGCGCTAATCAGAAGAGCTGCTACAATAAGGCTCTTGAACTGAATGCGGATGTGGTAATTATGCTGCATCCAGACTATCAGTATACTCCCAAGCTTATTGAGTCTATGGCCTACTTGATTGTGAATGAAGTCTATCCCGTAGTACTCGGTTCCCGCATCTTGGGCAAGGGCGCTATCCGTGGTGGAATGCCCCGCTATAAGTATTTTTTCAACCGTTGTCTCACCTTTTTCCAGAATCTGGTCATGAACCAGAAGCTCTCGGAATACCATACGGGATACCGTGCCTTCTCCAGTGACATCCTCCGGAAGATTAACTATATGGCCAACTCTGATGATTTCGTCTTCGATAACCAGATGCTGGCGCAGATCTTCTATACGGGTGCTGAGATTGCTGAGATCACCTGCCCGACGAAGTATTTCCCTGAAGCATCTTCTATCAATTTCCGCAGAAGTGCCAAATACGGTCTTGGTGTTCTTTGGACATCCTTGCAGTATCGTTTGCAGAAGTGGCATCTGGCCCATTTTTCCATTTTTGAAGGTAAATAGAAATATCAAATATATAAATTTATGAGAAAGAGTAAGTTAGGATTAAATTTTGATCAAGTGGACGAAGCCAAACAACTGGCTAAAAAGATTGCAGATCAGGTTCAGCAGTTTGTGGATTCGTACACCACCGTCACGGTAGAGCGTACCTTATGCCGTTTGATTGGCATTGATGGCATCGACGAGAACGAGGTGCCACTGCCTAACAGAGTTGTGGATTCTCTGTTGGACAAGGGCGTACTCAACCAGGGCGTTCTTTATTACATCGGCAATGCTATCGTCGAGACTGGTGACACGCCTCAAGTGATTGCCGAAAAGATTTCCAAAGGTACTTTAGACATTACTACATTGCCAATCCATCCAGTGGAGAAGATTCAGATGGCAGTACAGCCTTTCATCGAAAGTTGTCTGACTCGTATCAAAGGCAATGTGGCCCGTCGTAACGAGTACCTCAGCAAGTTGGGCGAAGGTCCCAAGCCGTACCTCTACATCATCGTAGCTACCGGTAACATCTATGAGGATGTGGTCCAAGCACAGGCTGGTGCACGTCAGGGCGCTGACATTATCGCCGTGATCAGAACCACCGGACAGAGCCTTCTCGACTACGTGCCTTATGGCGCTACCACTGAAGGTTTCGGCGGTACCTTTGCTACCCAGGAGAACTTCCGTATCATGCGTAAGGCTCTTGACGAAGTAGGCGAGGAAGTAGGCCGTTACATTCGCCTCTGTAACTACTGCTCCGGTCTCTGTATGCCAGAGATCGCCGCTATGGGTGCATTGGAGCGCCTCGATGTCATGTTGAACGATGCTCTCTATGGTATCCTCTTCCGTGATATCAACCCGCAGAGAACCCTCATCGACCAGTATTTCTCCCGTATCATCAACGGCTATGCCGGCGTCATCATCAACACAGGTGAGGATAACTACTTGACCACAGCTGACGCTGTAGAGGCTGCCCACACTGTGCTTGCCTCCGACCTCATCAACGAACAGCTCGCCTTGATTGCCGCTCTTCCTGAGGAGCAGATGGGTCTCGGTCACGCTTTTGAGATGGATCCTATGCTTGAGAACGGCTTCCTGTTGGAGCTGGCACAGGCACAGATGACCCGCGAGATCTTCCCGAAGGCTACCTTGAAGTATATGCCTCCTACAAAATTCATGACTGGTAATATCTTCCGTGGTCATATCCAGGATGCTCTCTTCAACATGATTGGTATCTGGACACACCAAGGTATCCAATTGCTTGGTATGCCTACTGAGGCTATCCATACCCCGTTTATGAGCGACCGTTATCTCTCTATTGAGAATGCCCGTTATATCTTCAACGATATGCGTAGCATCGGTGAGGAGATGGAGTTCCGCGAGGGTGGTATCTGCCGCGAACGCGCTAAGACCGTCCTGAACAATACTATCGACCTGTTGAAGCAGATTGAGAAGGAAGGTATGTTCACCGCTTTGGAGAAGGGTATCTTTGGCGACGTGAAACGTCCGATGAACGGCGGTAAAGGCCTCGCAGGTGTCGTTACCAAAGGCGACTACTACTTCAACCCGTTTATTAAGATGATGAAAGAACGCTGGTAAAAAAACACTTTCCTTGAGCAGCCCCGTAGGGGCAAGAGCTCTGTAGCCCCGTACAAGCGAAGCGCAGTGCGGGGGCAAAATAAAAAGCAAGAATATGGATACAACATACGATATAGACAATCTCCCGGTCGGGACCCGCGTGAACCACGAAAAGTATGGTGAAGGCATTATTAGTCAGAACAATGCTTTGACATACAAGATCATCTTCGTGCGTGGCGGCGAGATCGAGTTTGCCAAGACCTCCGTGCAATTGGAGGTGGTGACGCCTTGCGAACCTACCGGCGAGCAGAAACCGGTGCTCAGTGTTCGTGATGTGGAGCGCATGATGACCTTTGTGCTCAACAAGTACAACGCTATTGAGCATAAGGTTGACCTCGGCAAGAAATGGCAGGGTGGGGTGATGCTGCTCCAACCCGCCAACAAGGAACTGCAGGCTAAGGAGATTCCGATAGAGACATTCTTCCACAAGATTGTGATGATGCGTGACCGTCTGCGCGTGCTCGAACAGAACATCAACAGCAATGACCATCTCACCGATGAAGAAAAAGTCAATCTCCAGCAGTACATTTCCCGTATCTACGGCAGCATGACCTCCTTCAACATCCTCTTCGAGAACAAGGAAGACTATTTCGTAGGATCCAAAAACAATTAATATAAAATGAGAATCGGTTGTTCTCATTCACAACAATTAAACAGTTAAACAATTAAACAAAAAACATAGAAAAATGAGTGGTGGATTATATTCAATGGATCAAAAGGATTTTGATCAGACATTAGACCTTACCAAAGTGAAACCTTATGGTGACACGATGAATGACGGTAAGACACAGATAAGTTTCACATTGCCGGTTCCCGCTGGCGACGAGGCCGTGGAGGCTGCCAAGCAGTTGCTGAAAAAGATGGGTTTTGAAAACCCGTTGGTGGTCTACAGCAAAGAGTTGGCTCCCGGTTTCACCTTCGTGAACTGCTATGGTTCATGCACACATACGGTAGACTATTCAACCATCCACGTGCCGAAGGTAGAGTCTACAGTATGGTCTATGGGCGAGACGGATGATTTCATCCGTGAGCATATCGGCCGTAAACTCGTCGTGGTGGGTGCCAGCACAGGTACTGACGCTCATACGGTCGGTATTGACGCTATCATGAACATGAAGGGCTATGCCGGACACTATGGTATTGAGCGTTACGAGATGTTCGAGGCTCTGAATATGGGTAGCCAGGTGCCGAACGAGGAGTTTATCGCCAAGGCTGTCGAGATGCACGCCGACGCGCTGCTCGTCTCCCAGACAGTTACTCAGAAGGATGTTCATATCAAGAACATGACTGAATTGATCGAGATGCTCGAGGCTGAAGGTCTCCGCGACAAACTCATCGTGGTTTGCGGTGGTCCGCGTATTACCCACGAGTTGGCCAAGGAACTCGGCTTTGATGCCGGTTTCGGTACCAACACCTACGCCGACGATGTTGCCTCCTACATTGCACAGGAGATGGATCGCCGTCTGAATGGAGGAAAATAACATACCGCCTTTACGGTGAAGCATTTACATTTAAAAAGCAGGCTCCCATCGGAACCTGCTTTTTTATTAGATGTCAAAACTGAAAACTGACAACCAGTAACTCCTATTCAACTACTAATTTTTTGAATTTCTCGTGACGTTTCTCGTCTTGGAGCAGCAGCTGGAGTTTGAACTGTCCGTCGCGAGCGCCTTCGGCAATACATTGAGCCTTGAAGGTCTCGAAGGATTCCGGAATCAAGCGGAAAGTCTCGGGCATCTTCAGACGCAAGGAGTCGCGCTTGGTCTTGTACTCCACGTTGATATTCATCAGGATCTCGTCTACCTTATCGGTGAACTTCTCAGCCTGCTCTTGTGACGTGCTTTGGTCAGCAAACTCATAGTAGAACTTGTAACCTACAGTACTGAGGTCGGCGAAGCCAATGAAGAAGCGGGTCTTGAGACCGGTAGCCTCTTCAGCCTTGTGGATAGCCTCGATGAACTGACGCTCGTGCAACTTCTCGCCCGTGATGGTAACAATACCGTTAACCTTCTGGATGAGATGTACGGTAGGTGTGTTCTGGAAGTTAGGGCCAACCTCCAACAGGTCGTTCATGTTATAGCGGTATAGACCGGCAAATGTAGTTACGAATGGACAATAACGCTTGCCTGCCTTTAACTCGTGAAGTTGCAAGTAGGTCGGATTCGGGTTGTCCAAATCTGCCTCGTCGATGAACTCGTAATAGTGGAAGTGCGGGAAGAGTACCGTGTTGTTGGTGTCGTCCATAACCAAGCCAAAGCGGCACTCAGAAGCGAAATAACCAAACTCCTGATGCAGCATCGTCTTAGGGAAGGAGTCTTTGAACTTGTCAAGATAAACTTTGGTGTTACCACATTTCCAGGTGTTCAGAATTTGTAAGTTTGGCCAATAATGTTTCGGAAGAACTTTGCCCCATTTCTCTTTCAGTGCGCGCAATTCGGCAGCACGTCTTGGGTTTGGTTTCAGGCAAGCCTCAAGTTCGGCACGAATCTCCGGGTCTATATTCAGATCTTTCTTCAGGGTGCCGTTCTCAATGTCGGTGACGTATTCGTCATAAAACTTGTTAACATTGTTCTGCAGCTCAACGATGGTGGAAGGATTGGCGGTCACAATCAAGGTGATGTCCTGCTCAATGCCCATACGCATCAGCACATAGTAGCGGGCATTGTAGTCGGCAATGCTATATACACACTGCGGATTGGAGTAGAGTACCTTTACGAAGTTCGGACAGTCGCGCTGTGTTACGCCAGAGACGGAACCAAAGACTGTGCCGTCGGGAGCATAACCTTCGACAACCTTGCCGACGATGGACAAGATCTTGCCGCTGAATACTTTACGTTTATTCTTGATGAAGTTGTAGAGCCATACCTTCGTCATCTTGCCGTAGATATTGTTCAGATATTCCTGTGTGATGGGAATCCATTTAGGTTCGGAGGTCGTACCCGAGGTGGTGGCGTACAAGAGCGGTTTGCCAGGGAACAGGATGTCGGACTCTCCGTGTTTGTGACGCTCTACGTAAGGACGGAGGTTCTCATAATCGTTCACCTTTACCTTCTCCTGATAACGCTTATATAGCTCCGTGTCGTTAGGAGCTTGCAGGATGTATTCAAATTCATGCTCTTTGCCATATACAGTGTCCTTTGCATATGTCAAGATGTCTCTCAGAGTTTTTTCACTAGCAGATCTTGGATCTTTCGTGGCTTTTTTCAGTTGTTTGTACTGAATTCCGCCTGCCATGCCCAACAATGTGTTGGCTACTAACATTCTTTTCAATTCCATTTTCTTATCGATTTAGTGAGATTTTAAAACAAGGCGCAAATATACATTTTTATTCTTACATTTCTTAAAAAAACTTAATAGCCCAAGTACACACGCTATAAAGCCTTTATGGAGATTTGTTGATCTTGGCAATACATTATTTGTATGATTTTTCGTAAAAAGAGAGATGAAATGTCGTTTATTCGCCTTACAATAGCTTTAATAAGCTCTTTGGCTTTATCTCTTATACTTTTGGCAAAACTATTGCGGGCAAAAGATCCGTGGAATCATTCAAATTTATCTATAATACTTTTCTGAATATTTGTTTTGTTCAAGGTGCTGACTATCGTATCGTTATCACGATGGAGACGCAATTTGTTGAAAGAATTGGTATGATGATAGATGAAAGTGGACTCAAAATTTTTGTTAAAGGTTCAATAGATAAACTTGGCATTGATAACATAAACATAAATTACCGAAAATTATAACAAATTATCATTAATATTTTTGAATAGTAATGGTGTCAATAGCGAGATTTTACGTAGAAGAAAACATAAATTACCGTATAAAGCCTCTAATGATCTTTAATAATTTTTGAATAATTAGCGCATAATTCGTGGGGGATGTTATAAAATAGAAATAATACTCTTGTGTGTATTAATATTCTATAGGATTAAGATCTTTGTCGACAAGATAGCACTCGTTTGTTTCTTTATTATAAGCATATCTTTCACTATGTAAACTTTCTTCCCCAAAATTTATGAGTGTAAATAACCACGTAAAAGTTTACCAGATAACCACGTAAAAGTTTACCACTTGATCATCGTTATCATTAGCAAATAATGATAGGGAAAAGTAAAAAATGATCAAGATGCTAGAGAAACAAAAAATCATCCAAATGTACATTGCAGGCGGAAAGAGCCTGCGGGAGATTTCCAGGGAACTGGGCGCGAGCCGCCAGGCGGTCACGAAAATCGTCAAGGAATATGAAAGCGCCCTTCTGTCGGACAATCCGGATGAGGCGGTGGACGCTGTGCTGACCACACGTCCGCAGTACCACAGCGGTCCGAGGCGCTGCCCGGTGGTGACACAGGAAGTGCGCAGGATCGTCTCGGAGTGCCTGAAAGAGAACGAGCGCCGCCGATTCGGCGGTGAGAAACATTACGGCTACAAAAATCACGCAAAAGTGGACAAGGGGAGCAAGTTCATCAAGAAAGGAGTGACCATAAATGCCTCCGTTCATGACTCCAAGCCGGTGAAAGAGCTTGTGGATGAGAATGACAGGGGAGAGGATTTGCTCGCGGACAGTGCCTACATCGGCAAAGGGGTGAAGAGGGTGATGCGGAAGTTCGGGATGAAGGACAAAGTGATCAAGCGGAGCACCAGAGGCAAGAAGATCAGCAAATGGCAGGAGACCATCAACAGGAAGAACTCGAAGCTGCGCATGAGGGTGGAACATGTGTTCGGGTTCATGGAAGAGAGCTTTCACGGAATGTACAGCCGTGTGGTCGGCTTTGCGAGGAACGCGGCTTTCAACACCCTGACAAACCTGGTCTACAATCTGTGCCGCTACGAGCAAGTACTACGACTTGGAATGAATTAACTAATAAAAAATCAAATAGTTGAAAAGACAGAAACAAAAAGAATATTAACAAACTGCAACCTTTTGAAAGTTTTGCATCTTATGAATAAAAATATGTTTTAATTATGTAGCGTTGTTTGCTTATCTTGATGTTCAACGGACTTCGCATCAAGGTCGGCGGCAGCGCGAAGAAGTAAAAAATAGAAGTTCCCAATTGATAAATATGAAAAAAAATACCAGAAAATCATGTCGACTGACCAATAATTGGATTGGTGTGGTTAACATTGTTTTGTTTTGCATTTTATGGCAACAAAACATATCAGGCCAGGAATTTGAAATTGTCACATCACCGAGATATACTCGTGCTCAAACACAATCATTCAAAGACAGTGTCGTGTTGAAGGGTGACGTGGAATCATGGGGAAACTTGTGCTTTACTGTTGATAAGGAATATACAAAATATCCCAATGGAGAAAAAAACAGATACGAGATGGAACTTCCGTACGTTTTGATTCTTGCAAACAGATATGATAATCCCCAAGCGTGTTATAGTATCTATGATTTGATCACAGAAATGTATGACGCATATAAAATAGAGATGGATTCTGCCACAATTAATTTTGTCTTGTATTATTTAAACAAGGGTGCAGATTTGGGAAGTGGAGAGTGTCTGAAAAGATTGTATGAATTTTACATTGAGGGAAAATATGTAATGAAAGATGTTGAAAAAGCAAATTTATACAGACGGCGATATGAAAAACTGTTCACTTGCCCAATGTATCCTAAATGGCATAAATATTATGGGGACTTCTAATTATTTTCGTCTGATTAACTGCTTCTTATAAGCCAAAATCCACTAAAAATGACACCCAAAATCCCCGTTTCAGTCAATTCGCGACAGATGAACTTTTAGTAATATGATAAAATCATTCAGTAACAAAATTAAGATTGTATGTTTTATTATTTGCATTTTTATGTGCAGTTATTCGTGTAAAAGTCAAGAAAAGCATGGCAACCTGCCGTCAAAACATCCGCCATGGAATCTCAAAGGCGACACCTGCATCTTGGCAACTCTCGACATCGATTATTATCTTATAGGATACAGAAAAGAAAAGAATCCTGAAATCTTGAACAAAGTGGATTCTTTGATCGACAGATATTGCAGTGCTTGTGAGGAACAACAAAAAGATTTTGTTAAATACAAATTTCTGACTTGTATGTTCACACGACAATATGACGAAGGTGTTCGATTCATCGTTGAGCACCCAGTTAACGATGAATACGAATTTGGTTTAGACTTATTAAATCGAGAATTCTACACAACCACCTTGTTAAGTGCAAAACACTTGAATGACAACAACTTGTTGTCATTTGACAGTGTTAATCGCACCCTTTTGCAAAAGTATGAAGATAATATCAGGGTTCAATCAGCTTTGGGTGGTGTCAAAACGGTGCCTGTTAATGAAATGGCTCAAAAACACTTTTCGGAATTATGGTCCCCCAGTTTGGACAACTTGATTGTGACCTATTACCTGTTAAGAGCACGTATAGAGAACATTGATGTTGTTCTGTCCGAACTATATATTTGTGAAAATAAATTCCCTGACAAGTCATCAATGGGTTATTACAGGTTGCTTGGATTAATAGAAACCATTGAAGATATGAGTCAAAAATCATATCACTTCGAGTATGAACTTTAGAACCATTATTTTAGAACAATTCACCATTAAAAAACTTCAAAAAATGAAAAAAGTATTTTTTATCCTGGCGATGGCATTCGCCGCAGTAACCGTAATGACCTCCTGCTCCGACAAGGAGGTGACCCGAGAGTCTTTCATCGGGAAATGGAATGCAGATTACAAGTGGGAACCTGTAAACGGTTCCGCCCCGACAAATCCGTTTGAGGGTGTCACCATCACATTTACCATAAATGCAGATGGCACCTACGACGAGAATTGGAGCGACGGCACTCATGAGCAAAGCACCTGGTCCTACGTCGAAACGACTGGAGACTTGTTCTTCCACCACACACATTGGACCGTGGAGAAATGCACCAGCAAACAAATCAATCTTTATTGCGACAAGGATTCCCAGTACACTGGCTATGCTGAACGTATGACGTTGAGGAAAACCAAGTAAAATTGTTCTCTTCGGGCGACCGGGCACGCTATCCGTTCAAACTGCGCGGCAGGCCGCTCGTAACCATTCCTATCGTTGTCGCGGTATTAAGGAAGACGAAAACGCAGTCAAAGCCGACGACTGCGTTTTCCCGTAACCGTCCCAAAATGTGACGGGCGTTTAGGCCATCTTTGCCAAAACTTAACGTCATGGCAAAGACCAGCACCCGCAGGGTAACCATCTATATCAACGGCAAGGAGGTGACGGTATCTTCCGAAACTCTTACGCCTATGGGTACAATCCAACTTCTTAAACATGAAGAATTGTAACAATCTAAATTATTCGTTAAACCAAATTTATTCATCATCAAAAACTTAAAAAAATGAAAAAAGTATTATTTATCCTGGCGATGGCATTCGCCGCAGTAACCGTAATGACCTCCTGTTCTGATAAGAAGGTGACAAAAGAAACTTTTATCGGGAAATGGGAACTCAAGAGTTTCCAGCACCAAGCGGTAAACAGCACCGAGTGGGTGGAGGAGCTGTCGGAAAGCGACCCTGTGCAAACCTACATTTTCTCCGCCGATGGCACCTATCAGGATATATGCGAAGGTGTTACGGAGACCCTCAATTGGAATTATGACGAATCCACAGGTCTTCTGACCTTCGACCATCAGGTTTGGACGGTAGAGTCATACAAGAACAAGGAACTCGTCTTATATTCCGACACTTGGGCGCCAACCTTCGGCCAGAAGCACCGCGCCACATTGAAAAGGGTCAAATAAACTCTTTCTTGTCAAGGGCGACCTGGCACGCTATCCGTTCAAACTGCGCACTGGCGTGCTTGTAATCGCCTATGATATAACATTTAAGGACAACGAAAAATCATTACCATTATGAGAAAAGAGACAATAAGATTATTATTTTGATAGCGGCGTTTTTTTGCTGGCTGTCACTGATGTCCGTAGCTTGCGACCCCGCATGTCACGATAAGTTTTATTTGAAAAACACGTTGGATACCCCCATCACCTATTCGCAATTCAACACCAAAGACAGCACCCAGCGCAACATAGTCACCATTCAACCAGGAGAAAGCAAACTGGTTTATGAGTATGTCGGGAGGGATTCGCAATTTGAACCCATGATGGCATAAACCCCTATCACATCCCGTCCATCCTCGTCTTTCCCCGACAAATGCTTGTAGAAGTCTTCGTCGGTGAGCGGAGAGAACTGACGGTTTGGACATTCCGCACACTTGAACTTCTTCTTGTTGCAGAGTTGGTGATCCCATTCATTGCCGCAAACAGGCTGGTAACCTGCTTTCCCAGTTGTCCGACTGTACCACCTTCGGGCAAAAACATCCTTACGCCCCTTGAACAGACTACGGAACAGCTCAACCTTTTCCAGAGGCGAGAGTGTCAGCATGGCTGATGGCTCTTGCCTTTTGCCCAAAACAACATTGCTGAGTTTTCCCTTCAGCCTCGCATTCTCCTCTTCAAGTTCCCGGACGCGGTTTCTCAACCAATCCCGTTCGGCTATCAGCTCCTGATATGTCGGTTGGCTCATATCGCTCATATCCTAACGTTTCAGCAGCCAATCAGTGACCGGCACACAGCGTACAGTATATTCACCCACCTGAATATCACGTTGTTCTCCTTGCATCATGACGAGGGTGAGATTTCGGCACCGTGTAGCGGCGGCACCTTTCAGAAGGCCGCCGACTTCACGGTTGTAGAGTTTTGTTGAGGGATTGCTGAAATCGTAGGTCACTTGCACCAATTCCGTTACGTGTCCTTGGTCCACAACGGCGAAATCCACCTCATAACTGCGGTTCTCTCGCAGATAAAACAGCTCTTGTGTGGCATATTCCATGCGACGAAGCAGCTCCACGCACACCACATTCTCCAAACGCCATCCCCAGCTGTCGGTTTGAAGGACATCGGAGTGGTCCGTAACGAATGCCGTATCAATTGCATAGACCTTACGGTGGTTCTGTCGCTCAATGCTCTTGAACGAATAGCGCGGGACCAAGCGCACAAGGTAGGATTTTTCGATATAGTTGACGTAATTCTTGGCCGTGTGAATGGATCTCAATCGGTAAGTCTCTTGAATATCCTGATAGTTCACCTCTTGGCAAAAACGGTCGAGGAGACCGTTGGCGATTTGCTGCAACGTCTTCTTATAACGAATCTTATACCTCTTGCAGATGTCCTTGTTGATGATGGCGTCAAGCAGGGAGCGGACATATTTGCCTTGATTCTTCATGTTGAAGGTTTCGGGCAATCCTCCCGCCATCAGATAGTTGTCAAGTGCGTGTTGCCGCAAGCCCTCCGCTTTGGTAGTCAGCCCTTGGGTGTCAACATTTTTCGCCACACAATAGTCTTCGTATGAGAAGGGAAAGAGACGAATTTCGTTGTAACGTCCGGTAATATGGGTGCTCAAGTCGTCGCTCAGCAGATTGGCGTTGCTTCCTGTCAGAATCAGATGTAACTTCTGCCGTAACAGTCGGTTGACGAACAACGGCCATTGGTCAATATTCTGCACTTCATCGAGGAAGAGATAGTCGAACTCCCCATAGATTCGATAAAGGTTCTCCATAAGGAGATTCATCTCTGTGGCTTTCAGGGAAGCCAACACGGCGTCATCGAAGTTGGCGTAGGCAAAAGACACGCCGCTCTCTTTAAGCACTTTCTGGCACAAGGTTGACTTTCCGCAACGCCGCACCCCGATAACGATTTGAGCCACAGGGCTGTCCAGTTCCAATTGTGACTCCTCCCTTCGGGTGACAAACTGGCTGAAATCGGTGCTTTCCAGTTCCTCCCGTTGGTCGCGCAACACTCTTTCCAATTCATTCATAACCGCAATATTTTAATCCGCCGCAAAAATACACTTTTTCAATGAATTACAACTTTTAATTGCACTAAACGGTAAATTTTTGATTTTCTAAATTGCACTAAACGGTAAGATTTTGAGGGGATGGATTGCAGTAAATGCACAGGCAATTTATAGCCTTTTGTTTGGGGTCCGCCAACAGCCAAAGAAAAAAAGCCCGCCAACATACGCTGACAGGCTTGTGTGGGGTTAATTGTATTTTCTGCTTCCTTCCTGCGAGAAACAGAGCATCCCGACAATAATGAAGTAGGCGCTGCCGATGGTGGCGAGAACTGGAAAATAGGGGATTGCGGCGTCGGGTAACAACATGGGTACTAATGTTATGGCTAATGCTGGGGCGAAGGGCTTGAAGCGACGGAATAGCAATAACATGATGGTTGTGGAGAGTGCGGCACCTATGGCCATTGGCACTCCTAAAGTTCGATGAATGAACCATTCGCTAAGAGTCCCAACAACTGCAGCAGCTACGATAAGTCCCCAAATGGTCCACGGCCTTTGCCGGAAACCACTGTTTCTGTTCGCGAACTCAATCATCGTGACCACTAATGGCGGTACCATGCAGAAATGTAGCACAGAACCCCAAGACTCAGAGAGTAATGGTTTTATAAGCGCTATGGTTGCCAATATGACGCCCAAAGCAGCAGCCAGCCCCGTCCAATGCAGAAAACTGGCAGGATGGTACTCGGGACGATCCGTCTGAGGCAGCCAATGTCTTACCATTACCATCAGCGAGGAAAGAACCAATACAGCAATTGGGTAGATCCAAGAGGTGGTTTCAATCAAAACTGGTAGCATGGCGGCAGAAACGGTGGGAAACATATTGCAGTTGCGGAGTCGCAACATTAAAACTACAAGTATGAAAGCCAGTACGAAACGGATTTCAAAAGAGACTGGTATGCAGATGTTGATGAAGAGTCCGATCAATGCGGCTGCCGTGAGAAGAACCGGAACTTGCCATGCACGTACATTCCATACTGCTTTCTCCATTAGTAGCAAACCCACACACAAAGCGCCCACTTCAGGGAATATAATCTCCTGTTGTCCAGTGACTTCTGTCACTATGGCCATGACGACCACCAGAAGCACTACCGCGATATTTCTCATCAATGACCTATCCGTCTTTTTCATGGTGCAAAAATACATAAACATAGTGGTCGATGTGCACATCGACCCTACAAGATTGTCGTTGTTTGTTGATCCGAAAAAAAAGGCCATCCGAAGATGGCCTGATAATGTATGTTGTAGTGTGTTATCAACCTTTCAAGGCTTCCGCACCGCTCACAATCTCGATCAACTCGTTGGTGATAGAAGACTGACGGGCGTTGTTGTACTTGAGTCGCAGGTCGCGGAGAATCTCCGTGGCGTTGTCGGTAGCCTTCGTCATGGAGATCATGCGGGCGCCGTGCTCTGAGGCGATGGAGTCGCAGAGCGTCTTGTAGAGTTGCGTGCGCATAATCTTCGGGATCAGCTCCTCAAGGACCTCTTGCGGTGAGGGCTCAATGATGTAGTCGTTGTTGGCAGTGGTGTTCTCTTGTGCCAGATTGGTGATGGGCAGGAATGGCTCTACGGTTACTTTCTGAGTAGCAGCGTTCAGAAATTGGTTGTAGACAATGTCAACCTTGTCGATTTCGCCCTTCAGGAATCCTTGTGTCAGTTGGTCGCAGATGGCGGACACCTCACTGAATTCAGGTTTGTCGATCAGTTCCTCGTTGCTCTGCATGACAGGGTAGAGGCGTGAAAGTTGCTCACGACCCTTCTTGCCCAGACAGATCAGCTGCAGATTGCCGGCCTTATGCTGTTCGGCATATTTCTCCTCGACAAGGTGGTTGACGGTTTTCACGATGTTGGCGTTGAAGGCACCGCAAAGACCTTTGTTGGAGGTGATAACCACGATGACCACCTTTTCAGGAGTGCGCTGCTCGAAGAGCGGCATCTCTTCCATGGAGGCGGTGGCAGTGGAGAGGTCGGCCAGAATCTCATTGAGTTTCTCTGAGTAGGGACGCAGATACAGGATAGAACTCTGCGCACGTCTCAGCTTCGCAGCGGAGACCAGTTTCATGGAACTGGTGATCTTCTGCGTAGACTCAATGGAGCTGATACGAGTTCTTATTTCTTTTAGGTTTCCCATAATTATTTGACTTCAAATGTTTTGACCACTTCTGCGCAAGCATTCTCCAGTTGTTTCATGATGTCGTCATCAATCTTACCGGAACGTAAGGTTGCCAACAGGTCTTCGTGGTGGTCATGCATATAGTTGAGGAAGGAGGTCTCAAACTCGCGAATTTCGGTGAGAGGAACGCGTTGCAGCAAGCCACGGGAACCGCAGAAGATGATGGCAATCTGCTCTTCCACCTTGTACGGAGTGTATTGCGGCTGTTTCAGAATCTCCACGTTACGTGCGCCCTTGTCGAGCACATATTGTGTGGAGGCATCCACGTCGGAACCGAACTTGGCGAAGGACTCCATCTCACGATATTGAGCCTGGTCGAGTTTCAGGGTACCGGCAACCTTCTTCATGGACTTGATCTGAGCGTTACCACCGACACGGGAGACGGAGATACCGACGTTGATAGCGGGACGTACACCAGCGTTGAAGAGGGAGGTCTCCAAGAAGATCTGACCGTCGGTGATGGAGATCACGTTGGTCGGGATGTATGCTGACACGTCACCAGCTTGGGTCTCGATAATTGGCAGAGCGGTCAAGGAACCACCACCTTTCACCTTGCCCTTCAAGCTCTCGGGAAGGTCGTTCATCTGAGCGGCAATCTCGTCGGATTCGATGATCTTGGCAGCTCTCTCCAACAGACGGGAGTGCAGATAGAAGACATCGCCAGGGTATGCTTCACGTCCGGGCGGACGACGAAGCAGCAGGGAGACTTCACGGTAAGCGACAGCCTGTTTGGAGAGGTCGTCGTAGATGATAAGGGCGCTGCGGCCTGTATCACGGAAGTACTCGCCGATGGCGGCACCAGCGAAAGGTGCGTAGAACTGCATAGCAGCAGCGTCAGAAGCGGTTGCCGTAACCACGATGGTGTAAGGCATAGCGCCGCGCTCTGTCAGCGTCTTCACGATGGAAGCCACGGAAGAACCTTTCTGACCAACGGCCACATAGATACAGTATACAGGTTTACCCTGGTCGTAGAACTCTTTCTGATTGATGATGGTGTCCAATGCAATAGCAGTCTTACCCGTCTGACGGTCGCCAATGATCAACTCACGCTGACCGCGGCCGATGGGAATCATGGCGTCTACAGCCTTAAGACCGGTTTGCAGAGGTTCTTTCACGGGTTGACGGTAGATGACACCGGGCGCCTTACGCTCGATAGGCATCTCGCAAAGCTCACCCTCAATGGCGCCTTTGCCGTCGATAGGCTCACCCAAAGTGTTGATGACACGGCCCAAAAGACCTTCACCCACTTTGATAGAGGCGATTCTGCCCGTACGTTTGCAAATGTCACCCTCGTTAAGACTCTTGGAGTCTCCCAACAAGACAACACCGACATTGTCTTCCTCCAGGTTGAGTGCGATACCGGTGATGTTGTCTGTACCAGTCTTGGTCTCAAAGGTGACCAACTCGCCGGAACGCGCATTCTGCAGACCGTAGACACGAGCAATACCGTCACCTACGATGAGAACGGTGCCAGTCTCTTCCATTTCGGTCTCCAGATTGACATTTTGAAGTTGTTGACGAAGTATAGAGGTTACTTCTGATGGATTAATTTCTGCCATATAAGTGTATTAATAATTAACTTGATAGATATTATGTGCAAATTCTTGTTTCAGCTTGTGAATTTTGGAGATGACACTTGCATCAATGAAGAAATCGTCAACGTTGATGAGGATACCACCAATGATATCGGGATCCACCACTTGTTTGATCTCAATAGTTGACTGTGTCTTCTCTTCCAGAATGGTGCGGATCTTCGCGATCAGCGTGTCACTGATAGGTTGGGCTGTAGTTATGTTAGCCACTTTGATGTTATGCTCTTTGTTGTACAGTTTGATGTACTCCTCGCAGATGGACTCGATGGCGGGTTCTCTCTTTTTCTTGAGGATGACATCTAGGAAGGTGAATGAAGTTTCACTTAGGGTGTTGGAGAAAATCTGGGAGAAAATAGCGTGCTTTTTGGAGGGGACGATGATGGGACTGTCCAGTACAATCTGCAGTTCCCGATTCTCCTTCAAAGTACGGATGATCTGTTGCAGTTCATCCTTGACGGCTTCTACCTGGTTTTTCTCGCCAGCGTAGTCATATAAGGCTTTAGCGTATCTGCTTGCTACTTTAGGGTTTTTCATTGTCGATTTTTAAAGCGGTCGCAAAGATATAAAAAAGATGTGTACTTTCTACACTTAAAATTTGCGGCTTCCAGGTTTTACAAATGGCTTGCCCTCTTTGCAGAGCGGGCACTCCTCAGCATCCCAACTTTGGATGTTGAGTTTGGTGGCACTGTAAACGGGGTAGGGCAGAGCATTGGCGCTGCGGTCTACCAGACAGGCGATACCAATCACTTCAGCTCCGAAAGACTTCAGCACTTCGATGGTCTCCAAAGAGGACTTACCAGTGGTAACGACATCCTCAGTGATGAGCAGACGTTGTCCTGGTTTTACTTCGAAACCACGACGCAAGGTCATCACATTGTCGACACGCTCGGTAAAGATAGCCGGCTTGCCTAACTGACGTCCCAACTCGTATGCTACAATGATACCACCCATGGCCGGTCCGACAACCATGTCAATATTGAGGTCTTTCACCTGCTCAGCGATGACTTTGATAACACGCTCGGCACGATCCGGGTATTGTAATAATTTGGCACATTGACAGTAACGGTCACTATGACGACCGGAAGAGAGCAGAAAATGCCCTTCCAGTAGAGCTTCTGATTGTTTTAATTCATCTATTACCATATTGTATATTTTTAGCAGGCGGCAAATATAATATTTTTTAGATTGTTTGCAAGGGTGTTAGTGTGTTTATTTGTTGAATTGTTTATTTGTTGAATTGCTCCGGGGCAAGCTGCGTCCTGGAGCAAACTGCGTCCCGGAGCGAACTGCGTCCTCGCAGTTCGGGCTTATTAAAATATTAAACTATTAAACTATGAAGATATGAGGAGGGATTTGCAGGAATGTCTGTCATTCTTATAGTTTCAGAATTAAATAACTTCATATTAATTGTTGTCTCCGGAGCAAACTGCGTCCTGGAGCAAACTGCGTCCCCGCAGTTTGGAAGAACGGAGCAAACCGTGTTACTGGAGCAAACTGCGTCCCCGCAGTTTGTAAAACCACCCTTTAATTTCTAACAAACATACCCTTCACCGGATAATGGTCGGAGATGAGCCAGCGTCCATATTTGTCTGAGTCGAGGGTTTGGAATACCGTCGGGGTTGCGTTTTTGTAGAAGATCTGGTCGAGGACGATGTTGTTGGGCGCGTTGCCCCAGCCGTTGAATGTGCCTCTGTGGTCGGTGACAGGTGCATCTTCACGGGCCTCCTTCATGATCTTCTTTAGCGGTTTGAAGATGACATTCTCCGTGTTGGAGTTGAAGTCGCCGGTCAAGAAGACGGGAGCCTTCTTATCGGTGACAATCTGCTTGATACGCTGAGGGATTAGCTTCAGAGACTCTTCGCGCGCCTTCTCGCCCACATGGTCGAGATGGGTGTTGAAACAGTAGAGGGTCTTGCCACTCTTGCGGTCCTTGAAGTAACCCCAAGTCACGATACGATGGCAGGCAGCATCCCAGCCACGGGAACATACATCGGGCGTTTCGCTGAGCCAAAAGTCACCATGTTTAAGAACTTCGTAACGGTCTGAGCGATAGAGGATAGCCATATGCTCGCCCCCTTGCTTGCCATCATCACGACCAACGCCAATGTATTCATAGCCAGGAAGATTCTTGTGCAGGTAGTCAAGTTGTACAAAGTAAGCCTCTTGAACACACAGGAAATCAGGATTTTCCATTTTTGCCATGTTAACGCAACTGGCTTTGCGGTTGTCCCAGATATTGTCGCCATCGCCCGGATTGTTGTATCGAATATTGAAAGAGATAACCGTTACGGTATCCTTTTGCGCAAACGTGATACTTGCGCACATCAATAACAGAATCGTAGATAAAAGGAATTTTTTCATATCAAGAACAAGTTGAGTGGTTGTCTGTTTTTTTTCTGGGAGACGTTTCATGAAACGTCTCTACAGAGTGTTCCCGTGACTCTAATTGGTGAACACATATTGTATAATGTTCGCACCCATCTGGAGAGCTTTGGTACGGGTGGCCTCCGAGTCTTTGTGTACGACGAAGTCTTCCCAGCCGTCGCCAAGGTCACATTCGTAGGTGAAAAGGAAAACCATTCTTCCTTCGTAGAAGAGTGCGAACGCTTGCGGTGGTTTGTTGTCGTGTTCGTGAATCTTGGGCAGACCATTGGGGAAGTTGTACTTCTGATGGAAGATAGGGTGGTTGTATGGTAGTTCCACGAGTTCCAGCTCGGGAAATACCTTCTTCATCTCGCGGCGGATGTAGGGCGACATGCCGTAGTTGTCGTCGGCATGAAGGAATCCTCCAGCCATCAGGTACATGCGCAGGTTGGCAACTTCTGCATCGCTGAAGACGATGTTGCCGTGACCGGTCATGTGTACGAAGGGATATTGGAAGATGTCGCTGCTACCGACCTCCACAGTGGCCGGTTTGACATCCAAAGACATGCCTAAATTCTTGTTGCAGAACGAGATGAGGTTCGGTAATGAGGTCGGGTTGCTATACCAGTCGCCACCGCCATTGTACTTCAACAGCGCAATCTGCTGCGCGGACCCCGCCATCGCAAATGCGAAAATGATCAATATGGTGCAATATATCTTTTTCATTGTATTCGTTTTATTTTATTGGAGACGTTCCATGGAACGTCTCTACATTGTTCCTCCTCACAATTCAAGCTTTCTGGCTGTCAGGTTCTTTAGACTCATCTGAGACGTGCTATAGCGCGTCTCTACAAAGTGCCCTCACACTTTAACTGTCAACTGTCAACTATCAACTATCAACTCTCAACTCCCCTAGTATCCTCCGTTCCACTTTCTTAAGAACCATTCGATACCGAGGAGAAGCAGGATGGCGGCTAAGTACCATGGGGAACTGAGCAGCATCTTGTAACGCTTCTTGTAGGTGGCGATGGTCTTGATATTCTCATTTGCCTTGATAGCTTTGGCGACCTCTTTCATCTGATCTTTTGTGAAGAACTGGCCGTTGGTGGCAGTAGAGATGCTCTTCAACAAATCGTGGTCTGCGATAAGATTGGATGTCTCCAACATGACCTCTTCAACGGTGAACTGTCCGCTCTTGGACAACTTTTTGTTGCCAACTTGCGTGCTGGCAGTCCATTGATATGTGCCTGTCGGAATCGCACCCATATTCAGATAGTAGCCGTTGTTCTGTTTGGAGAATTGGGCATCGTATGTGGTGTCGCCATGGCCTTTGATGCTCATCTTGACATCAGGTTCGTTGATGGCTTCGTAGCTGTCGTTGTATAACTCGGCAGTGAACTCAACATCGCTATTCTCGCGGAAGACCTGAGCATGCTGTACACGGAATTGGCTCTTGTCAGTACGCGATGCAAGATAGAGTGCACTTTTGTCTATGATTTCGTTAAATGCGTCGTGGTTCTCTTTATACATGAAATCATATAGTTTCCATGTCCAGAAACCGGAACCGGTAATGACACCACTGCGAACTCCGTTGTGCTCGTTAAAGACGATGAGTGGGTATTTGGTGTCAACACCACTGACTTTCTGATAGAGGAACACATTGGCAGATACTGCCGTTTTGTATGTGCCGAAAATGGTCTTGACTGGTGGAAAACGGTTCAACAGTTGTCGCGTCTCTTCCGAAAAAGAGAAACTGGTGAAGTTGTCGTTATAGACAGGTGTCGCCTGGTTTGTCAAGGCCTTGGATTGTGTGATGGACACGCCGGCGTTCATCCCATTGAAACTGTTAAGATCACTCTTGGGTCCTAATATGTAAAGTGTGGAGATGCCTCCTTTACGAATTTGAGACAAGAGATTGGCAGCTGATTGTCCTATAGCGGGCAATTGGTGTAGGATGAAAAGGCTGTAGTCGGAAGGAGTACCCTTAAATTCGTCGATGGAGGAGACGGTAACGTCGTAGTTGTCGGTGAGTTCCAATGCCTCTTTGATAGCAGCCACATCCGGGTTGGGTGACTGATAAACGATAGCAATTTTGTCACGCTCTTCGATAACTTCCACGTAAAACTTGGTGTGGTTGTTTTTGTAGGTGACTTCGCCCTCTAGCTCGGTCAGATCTACGGTGTAGGCGTGGAGGCCCGACTGCTTGGCTTCGATACTGAGTTTGACAGTCTCAAAATACTGTTTCCCACTGATCTGGATGGTCTTCTTCATGATTTCCTGTCCTTTTTCAGAGACGGTCAGTTCAGCACGTTTGCCAGCCAGTTTATTGGCTGCAACCTTGATCTCCACGGGGAAGAAGTTGCCCTTGAGGGCCTGTTTGTTATAGTCGATGTCGGCAAGGAGAAGGTCGGTGCTGAGATCCGTGCTGCCTAGACCGACAGTGTAGACGGGGTATTTCACCTTCTCGGCTTTGTAATAAGGGTTGGCGCCGGTGTTGTAGATGCCATCGCTGAGCATGACGACAGCGCCCACATTGCGGTTGGCATACAGCATCTCCATCTCTTCAAAGAGGGAGGAGAGGTTGGTGGACTTGTCTGTCAGCGGCAATTGCAAAGCCTCGTTCTCGGGGATGAGGCGGTTCTCGTCGCCCACCAGATAGGTCTTGACCTCATATTGTGAGCCGATGTCGGAGATCAATTCGCCCACGCGGGCAGCGTAGTCGTTGATGTAGAAGTTGGAGTCGGGCGCAGCGCGCAATGACTCGCTGTTGTCGACAGCCACGATGACGACGGGCTTATCGGTCTCCTTGACAGTACGTTTCAACATCGGGGAGAGCAGCAGCAGAGCCATCAGGGTGACGGCCAGACCGCGAAGGGAAGCCATCGCGATGCGATGACCCTTCTCAAATTCGACATTGTGGTTTCTGAAATATAAAAAGAGGGCATAGCCAACGCCCAGGGCGATGGCCAGAGGTATAAGCCAAAGGGAGTGTTCTGTCAGTAATGACATGTTTTACAAAGGTTTGAATCCTATAATCTCGCGCACCTCCTTAACGGTCTTGGCTGCACTTTCCTGAGCTTTTTCAGCACCCATCTTGGCTACCTTGCTGATGTAGTCATCTTTTGAGCGTAACTCTAAGATGCGCTCATAAATTGGCTGGGTGAAGGCAATCATGTCGACTGCCAACTGCTTCTTCATGTCCCCGTAACGGATGGCGCAGTTCTGGTACTGATCTTCAAAATACTGAAGGGTGTCGGGCGCGGAGACGACCTTCATCAGTTGGAAGAGGTTCTCCACAGCTTGGGACTTAGGTTGGCCAGGCTCTGTAGGTCCGCTGTCGGAGACGGCCTTCATGACCTTCTTGCGGATCACCTCGGGAGCGTCGGCAAGGTAGATGCAGGAACCTTCGTTGTCAGATTTTGACATCTTCGTGGAACCGTCGAGGCCAGGGATCTTGACCAATTCGTTGCCGAAATTGTAAGCAACGGGCAGTTTGAAGTATTCGTGCTTGTAGATATGGTTGAACCGTTGGGCGAAGTCGCGGGTCATCTCCAGATGCTGTTCCTGATCTTTACCCACGGGCACTTTGTCGGCGCGGTGCAACAGGATGTCAGCGGCCATCAAGACGGGGTAGTTGAGCAGTCCTGCGTTGACGTTCTGCGGCTGACGACGTACCTTCTCCTTGAAGGATGCCACGCGCTGTAATTCGCCAATATAGACGTTCATGGAGAGCAAGAGACTCAGCTCGCAAACTTGCGGCACATCGCTCTGCACATACAGTGTGGCCTTTTCGGGGTCTAAACCAGCAGCTATATAGTCAATTAATACGTTCTTCACATTTGATTGCAGATCCGTTGGGGTAGGGTGAGTAGTGAGAGAATGGTAATCTGCGATGAAAAAGAAACAGTTTGCTTCATCTTGCATCTTGATGAAATTACGCAAGGCGCCAAAGTAGTTTCCTAAATGTAATAAACCAGTCGGCCGAATGCCACTAACAACAATATCCATAGTATAATTATTTTAGGGCGCAAATATACACAAAAATCTGGTAGCATTTTTGTATATTTGCACTCTTGAAATTTATCGAGAATGAAATCTGATAACCAACATTCAATCAAAGAGTTACTACAAAAATTCGTACAAAAGAATGGCAAACAGCAGCTGTATGCCGAGCGAGTTGTTGTGGAAAATTGGCCGCAATATGTCGGAGATGTATGTGCAAGATATTCGAACTGCGAATCGGTCGTCAATGGAATCATGCGCGTTAAGGTAACGAATGCAGCCCTTCGCTTTGAGCTGATGAATCAGAAGACTACTATCCTGAACCGCATTAATGCCGATTACGCATTTCCTGTTATCAAGGATATTATCTTTATGTAAAACTGAAAAAAATGGTGATCAATTTTATTTTTAATAAGAAAATTACAGACGATGGCAAATAATAAGATGATAGAGTTGAGGGGCGTGAAGGTTAATAACTTGAAGAATATAGATGTTGACATACCCCGAAACAAATTGGTGGTGGTGACAGGCCTCTCTGGTTCAGGCAAGTCGTCGCTTGCCTTTGACACGCTCTATGCGGAGGGACAGAGACGCTATGTTGAGAGTCTAAGCTCATATGCTCGCCAGTTTATGGGCAAGATGCACAAGCCAGAGGTCAAGTCTGTTAAGGGTATTCCACCTGCAATTGCCATCCAACAATATAGCATGTCACATAACCCACGCTCTACGGTCGGAACCGTGACGGAAATCTATGAGTATCTGAAGCTTCTTTTCGCACGCATTGGTCACACTTTTTCGCCCATCAGTGGCAAGGAGGTGCGCCGCGACTTTATGGAAGACGTCGCAGAATATGTGAGAGAAGTGCCCGCAGGCAAACGTGTCTATATACTGTCTCCCGTTCTTATTCCAGAAGGTCGAACAATGATTGAGCAGCTTGGCATTTTGAAACTTCAGGGATTCAGTCGTGTGGTCTATGACAAGAAACTTTTTGAAATTGATGAGTTCCTTAATGGTAAAAAGGCCACTCGTCAAGATGTTATGTTTCTGCTCATAGACCGTTTCAAATCTGACAATATTGCTGCCAACGAGGCTCGCCTCCAAGACTCCCTGCAGACAGCTTTTAGCGAGGGTATGGGCGCTTGTGTAATCCAAGTGGAAGGTGATACAGTGTCCCAGAAGTCATTCAACAACCGTTTTGAGGCTGATGGCATGACCTTTGAGGAACCATCTGTCAATCTATTTAGTTTCAACAATCCCTATGGCGCCTGCAAAACCTGTTCTGGCTCCGGCAGCATTGAGGGCGTAGATGCAGATCTTGTTTTTCCTGATCGTTCTTTGTCTGTAGCAGAAGATGCTGTGGCTTGTTGGCATGGCGATGTCCTTAAAGAGTGGAAACAATATTTTATGCGGAATGCTTCAAAATTGGGATTCCGCCTTCATTGTCCTATTGAGGATTTGTCCGAAAATGAGTACAATCTGCTGTGGCATGGCGATCCTGATCATAAAGTGGAAGGTATAGAACAATTTTTTCAGTTTGTGGATGCCAATGCATACAAAATTCAATATCGAGTACTAAGAGCCCGTTACCGTGGTCGCGAGGTGTGTCCCGAATGCCATGGACATCGTCTGCGTCCCGATGCATCCTATGTTAAAGTAAACGGTAAGAATATTATAGACTTGGTGTCAATGCAATTGTCTGACCTCTATGTCTATTTCCAGAAGTTCCATTATGCCAATGACTCAGAGAAGAAAATCGCAGAACTCCTGGTCCGTGAATTGACTAATCGTATTGGAGTACTCAATGAGGTGGGACTTGGTTATCTGACCTTAGAGCGTCAATGTGGTACGTTGTCTGGAGGTGAGGTGCAGCGTATAAACTTGGCTACATCATTGGGTAGCAGTTTGGTAGGTTCTCTTTATGTCCTCGATGAGCCTAGTATCGGTTTGCATCCAAGAGATACCCAGAATCTTATTAATGTCTTAAAACATCTTCGCGATATCGGAAACACTGTGGTTATTGTGGAACATGACGACGCTATTATTCGTGCTGCCGATTATATCATTGATATTGGTCCTTTGGCGGGTCAAAATGGTGGTGAGGTGGTTTTTAATGGAAATATCGATGAGCTGCTGGCTACGAAAGACAACCTCACAGCATCCTATATGCGAGGCATTATGGGTGGTTATCCTGTAGAGGAGTGCCTCTCAATACCTACTCCTAAGTCTCGTCGTAAATGGCGTAATTACGTGGAAGTTTTTGGTGCTAAAGAGCATAATTTGAAGAATATCGATGTGAAACTTCCGTTAGAGTGTTTCGTGGTGATCACAGGTGTCAGCGGCTCCGGAAAGAGTAGCTTGATTTCTAACGTAGTTTATCCTGGCTTGATGAAAATGCTTGATAAGGGCACCGTGAAACCGGGTCGCTATTCTCATATTGATGCTGATATGAATCGGATTCGAGAGGTCGTCCTGGTGGATCAGGATCCTATTGGACGCTCTACTCGTTCCAATCCTGTGACATATGTTAAGGCTTATGATTATATTCGTGAGCTTTTTGCATCACAAGCTTTATCCAAACAGCGTAACTATAAATCTGCATTTTTCTCATTTAACGTTGCCGGCGGTCGATGTGAGGAGTGTGAGGGCGAAGGCGTTATCCGTATCAATATGCAGTTTATGGCTGATGTCGAATTGGTTTGTCCTTCATGTGAGGGCAAGCGTTTTCGAGACGAAGCTCTTGATGTGAAGGTTAATGGTAAGAATATCTTCGAAATCCTAGAGATGACGGTGGCTGAGGCCATAGCTTTCTTTCGTGATTTGCCAATGACTGACACAGTGAAAAATATTGTCCGACGCCTTCAACCACTTGCCGATGTTGGTCTTGACTATTTGGTGCTCGGACAATCATCCTCTACACTCTCCGGTGGTGAGGCACAACGTGTGAAATTGGCATTCTACCTGTCTCAAGAAGATAAAGACCAGAATAAACTCTTTATCTTCGATGAACCAACTACCGGTTTGCATTTTCACGATATCAATAAACTTTATTCTGCCTTCAACAGTATTATTGAGCGTAACAACTCTATCTGGGTTATTGAACACAATACGGAACTCATTAAGTGTGCCGACTGGGTTATCGATCTCGGACCTGAGGGAGGCGAAAATGGTGGACAGGTGGTCTTTGAAGGCACACCTGAAAAACTTATCGAAAGGAAACGCTCGTATACAGCTCAAGCATTAGCTGAGAAATTGAGAAAATAATCCTATTTTCCAATCATTTTGTTTAGCCTTTTCTTGGCAAAACGGAATAAGATAAAGAAGAATACAAACCAGGATGCATAGAGAATGTACCCAAGTTGTTGGTTCTCCAGAGCGTTATTGTACATCAACAGAAAGTCGTAGATTCCGTGGAAGAGCATGGGCAGTAGTAGTGCCAAGACTATATATCTTTTGCGCTGCCAAGGTCTGAACTTTGCGTATGCGAAGAAATAGCCCATGATGATACCAAAGAAACAGTGGGCCGGGACAGCAAATAGGGCTCGGGATACAGCTATTTGAAGACCGTATTGTGCCACATAGCCGATGTTTTCCAGTCCTGCAAAACCTAATCCCACAAATGCACCATATTCAATGCCGTCATAATATTCATCGAAATATTGGCTCTTCCAGATGAAAAGGTAGAGGAAGAAAAACTTGCAGAGTTCCTCGGGGATACCAGCAAGTCCAAAAGCCATGTATGCGGAGTTTATCAATGGATCAGAGAATTGAATACTTCCTAATCCTGTTAATGTTAATAGGATAATATCTAAAAGACCTGCCAAAGCTCCTCCAAGAAGTGCTTTGAGAATCATAGATAGCGGCTCTTTTTTGTATCGGTCTTTGGCATAAATGTATGCCATAAGGATTGCGACAGGTAGTAGAGAGGCGATAAGTATTATTCCCATATTATTTGATTTAAATGTTTATATTTTCATCCATTCGTCAAAGTCTTTCTCGGAGACGAGACCGAGTTGCAGAGCGGCTTCGCGTAGAGTGGTGCCGTCGCGGTGTGCCTGTTGTGCAATCTTGGCGGCATTGTAGTAGCCGATGTGAGGGCTTAACTTAGTTACCAGCATCAGAGAGTTCTGAAGATGCATCTGGATACGGTCGAGATTAGGCGTTATCCCCTTAAGACAGTGGTCGTTGAAGGAGTTGATGACGTCGGCGAGCAATCGTGCAGATTGTAATAGATTACGTCCAATAAGCGGCATGAAGACATTTAGTTGCAGATGTCCCTGCATGGCTCCAGTTGTTATGGCGACATCGTTGCCAATTACTTGGCAGCATACCTGCGAGAGAGCTTCGCATTGGGTTGGGTTTACTTTGCCTGGCATGATGGAAGAGCCTGGCTCGTTGGCGGGCAGAATGATTTCGCCGAAACCACAGCGCGGTCCGGAGTTGAGCAGGCGGAAGTCATTGGCGATCTTCATCAGCGAGATGGCCAGACGCTTCAATGCGCCAGACATCTCTGCCAGAGAATCATGGGTGGCCATTGCCTCAAACTTGTTTGGTGTGTTAGTGAATTTGAGACCAGTAAACTCGTTGATGTAGTGAAGTGCATTCTTGTCATAGCCTGAAGGCGTGTTAAGGCCGTCACCGACCGCTGTTCCTCCAATGGGCAGCTCCATAAGATGAAGCATGGCAGCACGGATGGTTTCCAAACCATGCTCTAGTTGTGAGAGATGTCCGGACAACTCCTGTCCCAATGTCAGCGGGGTGGCATCCATCAGGTGCGTACGTCCGATTTTCTTGATTTCGGAATATTCAGCTATCTTTTCACGATAGGTCTCCATCATTCGTTCAAGAGCAGGAACTGTTTTCTCTAAAATAATTTTGGTGGCGGCAATACGCATACCAGTAGGGAAGATGTCGTTAGTAGATTGCGATTTGTTGACATCGTCGTTGGGTGAGAGAAACAATTCTTTGTCGTCTAGTTGTCCGCCGTGCAACTGGTGGCCGCGATGGGCAATTACCTCATTGACGTTCATGTTTGTCTGTGTGCCGGAGCCTGTCTGCCAGATGTGCAATGGGAACTGATCATCCCATTTGCCTGCCAAAATCTCATCACAGGCCCCAACAATCAAATCACATTTTTCTTGCGTCAAGACACCAGCATCTCTGTTTGCCATCGCTGCAGCTTTCTTGGCCGTTGCTATGCCGTATATGATCTCAATGGGTATTTTTTTCTTGCCAATAACAAAATTCTCCATGGCGCGCTGTGTCTGAGCTCCCCAAAGTTTGTCGCTCTCAACGCGCATCTCGCCCAATGTATCTTTCTCTATTCTGTATGTCATATTGTTATAAATGTTTTATTAATAATCTGTTAATCGTAAAAACGCCAGTTGATGCCGAACCTTACATTTTGTGCCTGCATCGGATAATTAGGTGTGGTGAAATAACCGTAACCCATCAAACCTGCTAGTAAATTGCCTCCTCTGACAAAGAAGGAGATGCGTTTTACACGGAAGGAGAGATGAAGGTCGAAATATAGATAGTTGCCAATCTTGGTCTCTTCCTGATGGTAGAACTGGTGCAATAACGGATTGTAACCGTCTGCATAGTATGCGGTATTAAACATAAGGTCTCCACCAATCTGGATGTTCAGTCTCCTCTTGAAGATGCGGAAACAGTATCCAGTCGATAGCTTTCCAGCGAATAAGGGTACGGAGATGGCTGATTTCGTAGAATGCTGTAATGCCAGTTTAACATCTAAATAGAAGTTTTTGATTCTTATAGGAGCTTCACCTTGTAGTTGTATAACACTGACACCTTTCGGTGACATCTCTGGAATGTATGAGCTATTCAGGAAGATGTAGTGGTGCATCAAATAGTAGTTGAAGCTCACCTTGTAATCCTTGCGGGTCCAATATGCGCTAACTTTAAGATTATTCTGCTTCGGCCAGTTGTTGTACCATAGACTGTTATTTCCTATGTAATATGAGTAAAAATAGTCGGGTGAAACACGATAAAAATCAGCCGTAAATCCAATATAGTGGCGTGTTTTCCGGTTGATGGCGAATGTGGCCTTTGCATAGGCACGGGCATCATTATCATTATAACCGAAAAAGGAATATGAGATACCACCGAAGATGTCCCAAACGGTGAATAATCGGATGTTGGTTCGGGCAAACAAAGTCATGGTGTTGCCGCGGTAGAATGGCATGAAAGCCCCGACATATTCATGTCTGATACCACCGGCAAAACGAATGAAGTAGTTTTGGCTACTTACTGTATCAAACGGACGGTAGTTGGACCACTGTAGGGCGTTTGATATCGTGAAATACTGTATGGTGTCGCGAGTTGTATCGGTATTGATGTAATAGACATCTTGGTAATAGTCGTTGTTCAGATCATGGTCAAAAAAGAGGCTACTGGTTCTCTTGAATTGGAATGTATGAGTGAAAGTTCCAAAATAGAAACCTTTTTTGTTTTCCAGGTTCACATATTGCATCAAATAGGCATTATGCGTGTTTATCAGGGTGGAAGCGTTGCTGAAAAGCATAGCATAACTTCCTAGCTCCCGTATGGGGTTTGCAGAAAGTGGCGTACGGTCAACAAAAGCATTGTGGTCTGTTAGACCGCCATTTTCCGAATATTTTCCATGGTTGAAAATGTATGAGACAAGTACTCCGTATCTGTTTTTAGGTGTTGCATAATGTATTATGGCATTTCCGGTGAACATGTTAGCATTTTGATGGATAAAATATCCTTGGTTGCTATAACCATTCAAGTCTACGGTAAACCGTAGTTGGCGCACTTTCTGTGTATGCAGAGCCTGAAAACTGTTTTCAGTCTCGATGCCATATGTGTAATTCAGTTTCGAGTACGAGGTGCTCACATCATAGTATCGTAAATCTCGTTGCCGCCTGAAATAGAGTGGAAAGGGCATGGTGATCATGGAGAAACCGGTTGGTCGTTCGTAGTTGAAAATCATGTCCTTATGAGCTTGAGAAAAAATACCTAACGATTGGTATATGTTTAGAGGGTCGGATAGTGGATTCGACTGTGGAGTGTAAATCATGGAGGTGTCTACGGGACGATAGCTGAGCATTTCATATTGTTCCGTAGGCAAATGAGCGTATGACACGGGCATATAATCCGGGGATAGCGCTGATGCTCCAGTACTATCCTTTGGGTTGGTGTCTGTTGTCTCCTGGGCCTGTATGGAAAGGGCTATGGATAGGCAGCACAAGGCGAAAAAATATGCCAGTATCTTTCTCATTATTAAAAAACATCATCGCGCAACCCTCCAAGGAAAGTCGCGCGATGATAGATGATAGGTTATTAGTATCTATCGATGCAGTTCAAGTCGCTGAAGGCAATCTTAAGACGTTCAACAACGGACTTTTCGCCTTCGCGCAGGAATGCACGCGGGTCGTAGTATTTCTTGTTGGGTTTGTCTTCGCCCTCGGGGTTGCCGATTTGGGACTGCAGATAGGCTTCGTTTTTCTTGTAATATTTCATGACGCCCTCCCAGAAAGCCCATTGGGTATCAGTGTCAATGTTCATCTTGACAACGCCATATTCAATTGCTTCTTTAATCTTGGCGGGCTCAGAACCGGAACCGCCATGGAAGACAAAGTTGACAGGATTTTCCTGAGTGTTGTACTTCTTCTGGATGAATTCTTGTGAATTGTGAAGGATGATGGGCTCCAGTTTCACGTTGCCGGGTTTGTATACGCCGTGAACATTGCCGAAGGAGGCAGCGATGGTGAAGTTGGGGCTGATTTTGCTCAACTCTTCGTATGCATAAGCTACATCCTCAGGTTGTGTGTAGAGACGAGCGCTGTCGATGCCAGTGTTGTCCACGCCATCCTCTTCACCGCCAGTGATGCCTAGCTCAATTTCGAGGGTCATCTCGATCTTGGCCATGCGGGTTAAATATTTCTTGCAAATCTCGATATTTTCTTTCAGAGGCTCTTCGGAGAGGTCCAACATATGAGAGCTGAAGAGCGGTTTGCCATGTTTAGCATAGTATTTTTCACCAGCATCAAGAAGACCGTCTATCCAAGGGAGCAATTTCTTGGCGGCATGGTCTGTATGAAGCACTACAGGAATGCCGTATGCCTCTGCCATTGTGTGAACGTGCTTAGCACCAGCAATAGTGCCGCGGATAGCAGCAGCCTGTGCATCATTGTTTAGTGATTTGCCGCCGACGAATACACCGCCACCGTTGGAGAACTGAATCATGACGGGAGAATGTACAGCTGCAGCAGCTTCCATAACTGCATTCATGGAGTCTGTACCTACCACGTTGACTGCCGGAAGGGCGAATTTGCCAGCTTTTGCAATTCTGAAGATTTCTTGTAAATCTTTACCGTAAACCACTCCGGGTTTTACCTTTGTTGAGATTTTTTCTGTCATTTTTTTGTTGTTATGATACGTTAACGTTAATAATTGTCTTTTTATTTGAGCTTTGTTTGGTGAACAAAACTTGCAAAAATACACATTTTTTGTGTTGAGATGCAGGTGATTGTGGTTGTAATTTACTTTTTACGATTCCTTCTCCATTGTATTAACCATCTCGCTATCTGACTGCCTAAGGTGAATGCGGTTACCCAACCAGGTTTATTGCTGCTTCTATTATTATTTCTAATAAAAGGAAGCGAACCAACAGCCTGTACTGTTTGGGCAATGCCTGATGCGCTGATATTCTTTCCAAGATGCCGAACGCCCTTAACCTTCTGCCATACTTTTTTAAAAGTCTCAATGTCGTCTTCGTAAGCATCCATATCCTTTGCCAGAATTTTCTCTTGACGTTTGATTTGGTCTCGTAACTGTTGCTTACGGTATTCTATCTCGGAGAGACTATTATAAGGGGCGGTACTTTTTCTTTTACTCATAGGAACCTCCTTCCGTGTAGTTTTGAGGACCTTGAGGCTGACCAATGTCAGATGGTTCATCATCATTCAATATTTTAGCCACCTCCGCATCATCTGTCGGGTATAATATTCGGCTGAATTTCCGAATGAGAGGTTGGATGAAAAGGGTTTCCTTGAAATGCCAGACCACCAATATGATGATGATAAAGATGCTACATACAATAGTGTAAGCCCAACCTGCACTTAGGGCGATGGTGAGCCAGTTGACTAGGGCCGAGGAGAGGTAAATTACCACCACCAAGGCGCATACAATGACAATCAACATGGAAAAGATGATGGAGAGAATCTGTGAGGATTTTTCCAACAACTCCAGTTTGAAAAGGTCATAGTACTTGGTAATATAGGTTTTTACATCCTGAGCAGTCTTCTCATTACGAGGAGATTTGCGGAACAACCTATGTAATAAATCCATATAGATATTTTCTAAACTATTTCTTTAGATGAAAAAATCATAGAAAGCACGGCATTGAGGGTCGTGTTTTCCATGATAAAAGTTATACTGCGGGTTCATCATCTTCCACCACCTCATTGATGATAGAGTCGACGTACTCATCTTCTTCGCTGGGGGCATCTTGACGACGATTTTTCAGTTTTTCAATCAATTTGTCAATTTCTTCTTTGGTCATTTTGCTGGATACTTTCTTGCAAAGTTCCTTGCCTTTATCTGTTGTGAGAAGTAATGTTACGCCAGTTGCTGCAGCAGCTCCTGCTACGAATGCTAAAATTTCTGTTGCTTTCATTATGTGTAGTTTTTAATGTTTAACGGCTGCAAAGGTACATAATTTTAAATTAATATGTGCATAAAATATTTTGTAGTACTTTTGCCGACCAAACGGACTATATGAAAATCAGACTGGTGATTTTTGATTTTGATGGCACAATGGCTGATACACGGCAGAACATTGTCCGGGTGATGCAACAGACTATGCGAACTCTTGATTTGCCTGTGGCTGATGATGATACTTGTGCTTCTACGATAGGATTGCCTTTAAAGGCTTGTTTTCATGTTATTTATCCACAATTGTCTGATGAGGAAGGAGAACGCTGCGCAGAGACCTATCGTCGGATTTTTTTCGCTAATGCTAAGGGTTGGGTGCCAAATCTGTTCCCTAATGTTCTTGAAACAATTCAAACACTATATTCTCATGGTGTGATGATGGCCATAGCTTCATCCAGAAACTCGACTTCATTACGAGGATTTCTTCAAGAAATGAATCTGACAGAAGTGGTAAGGATGGTTGTTGGTGCCGACGAAGTGAAAGCTCATAAGCCAGATCCTGAACCTGTTAATGTTATTTTATCAGCCTTAAAAATACCTGCTGACGAATGTGTTGTTGTTGGTGATATGCCCGTAGATATTATGATGGGAAATGCAGCGGGTGCACATACTTGCGCCGTGACTTTTGGGAATGCTTCAAGAGAGGAATTAGTTGCCTGTGGGACGAATTATCTGATTGATGATATGTCCCAACTTCTGTCCATAGTTTTACCAGACTATCAGCCTCCGAAGTCATCGTAGTGAATCATTTCGGGCGTAACGCCTAGACTATCTAGCATCTTCAAAACCGCTTGCAACATCATAGGGGGACCGCAGATGTAATATTCAATATCTTCGGGTGCTGGATGTGCTTTCAAATACTGCTCGTAGATGACGTCATGGATGAAGCCAGTCGGACCACTCCAGTTGTCTTCAGGTTGTGCATCCGAAAGCGCAATGTGAAACTCGAAGTTGTCGTTGTCGGCAGCCAATTGCTCGAATTCTTCCGTATAGAACAACTCTTTAAGAGAACGACCTCCATACCAGAAGGTGGTTTTGCGTTTGGTATGTACGGTTTTGAATTGATCAAAGAGATGAGAACGCATAGGAGCCATGCCGGCTCCACCGCCGATGAACATCATCTCACGGTTGGTATCTTCAACAAAAAACTCACCGTAAGGTCCTGACACATTGACTGTATCACCAGGTTTTAGACTGTAAATGAAAGAGGATGCCACGCCGGGGTTGACCTTTTCCATTCGTCCTTTTTTTCTGTTGAATGGAGGAATGGCAATACGAACATTGAGCTTTACAATGCCGTTCTCTGCCGGATAGTTGGCCATGGAGTAGGCGCGGACCGTTGCGGAGGTGTTCTTCATCCGCAAGTCGAAAAGTCCCATTTTTTGCCAATCGGCGCGATAGGGCTCGTCGATATCCATGTCTGCAAAGTTAACAGTACATGCAGGAATGTCTATTTGGATATAGCCGCCAGATTTAAAGTCCATAATTTCACCTGCGGGTAGTTGCAGTACTAACTCTTTGATAAAAGTAGCTACATTTCGGTTGGAGACAACCGTGCAGGGCCATTTTTTGATTCCAAAGAAACTCTCGGGGATCTCGATCTCCATATCTTCACGCACCTTTACCTGACAGAAGAGACGGTAGTGATCTGCAGCTTCCTTTCGAGTGATGTGGGCCAATTCGGTGGGCAGGATTTCTCCTCCTCCGGAGAGCACTTTGCCTCGGCAGGTGCCACAGGATCCGCCGCCACCACAAGCTGATGGTACGAAGACTTTTCCGTCTGATAGCGCTTGTAAAAGAGTACAACCACGCTCGTGCTCGATCTCACGCTTGCCGTTGATGCCAATTTTGACTTTCCCCTCCGGAATCATCTTCTTGCGGGCGAATAGCAAGATGCCCACCAATAACCAAATGATGATCAGGAAAATGACAATGGCCGCTATGAGTGTGATCGTCTGCATTATCTTTCGTCGTTACATTCCTAAAAAAGCCATGAAACCCATGCCAAGCAGGCCAGTGATGATGTATGCGATGCCGTTACCCTGAAGTGCTAATGGAATTTTGGCATATTTGAGCCGTTCTCTAATAGCGGCAAAAGCAGTAATTGCCAGCAGCCAGCCGATGCCGGAGCCTAAAGCGTAAGAAAGACTGTGTGCCACCGTCGGGAAGTTGCGCTCCTGCATGAAGAGTGAGCCGCCAAGAATGGCACAGTTAACGGCAATCAAAGGCAAAAAGATGCCGAGCGCCATATTCAATGCCGGAAGATAACGTTCAAACACCATCTCCAAAAGTTGTACAATTCCAGCAATGACTGCAATGAAAATGATTAACGATAGGAATGATAGATCCGTGGTCGCAAAATTACTGCTTATCCATGTTAAGGCACCTTCGCGTAAGAGATATTTGTCTATCAGATAGTTGACAGGTACTGTGACGGTAAGTACGAAACATACTGCCAGACCCAGCCCGAAAGCTGTCTTCACATTCTTGGATACGGCTAGGTAGGAGCACATCCCCAAGAAATAGGCGAAGATCATGTTGTCGATGAAGACTGAGCGGACAAATATGTTGAAGATATCTGACATGATACGTTAGCTTCGAGAGGTTGAATGATTAAGACTGCCTTTGGCCCAGATCATCACGCCAACAAGGATGAGTGCCATGGGCGGTAGAATCATGAGGCCGTTGTTGAGATATCCTGCAGCATACCATGAGTCGGGGACTACTTGGTGATTCCAAAGAGTCCCTGAACCGAGAAGCTCGCGGAAAAATGCTACCACCACCAAGACAAGGCCGTAGCCGATACCATTCATTACGCCGTCAAGCAGCGATGGTAACGGCTTGTGCGACAGGGCAAATGCTTCCAGTCGTCCCATGATGATGCAATTGGTGATAATCAAACCGACGAAAACCGACAGCATTTTGCTGATATCATAAAGGGTGGCTTGTAATACTTGGTCAACGAGGATAACAAAGAAAGATACGACCAGCAGCTGGACGATGATGCGTATTCTCGGAGGTATGGTATTTCGTATCAATGAAATGATGAAGTTGGAGCAGGCGCATACGACGGTCACAGAAAGGGCCATAATGACGGCGGGTTTCAACTGCGCGGTTACAGCTAGGGCAGAGCAGACTCCTAGTGTCTGGACTAGGATGGGATTGTCTTTGCTAAGTGGCCCTAGGTACTGTTTCATTGAAATTTTTTTAAAGCTGCAAATGTACACAATTTTAAGACTGATTGTTGTTAATTGCGGAAAGGATGCGGAAAATGCTGAACGGGCGGAAACTAGATCGATTATTCAAATATATTTTGAAGAGAAAAACATTTTTTCTTATCCCACTCCTTTCCAGTATAGAAAGAAGTACGAGGGTTATATATTATAATTTTCTGCTTTTTTCCGCTATTCCGCTTCTTTCTGCTTAAATTATCTATCAATTGTAAAAATAAAAAAATATAAAATTTAATTTAAAATAATTTTAAATAATATAATATTTGATCCATTTGTTCGTTGTGATAATTATGAAAACTGAACTAATTTTTGAACACGAATCTGCAGCGATCAATAATGCTGTATTTGAAGTCCACAAACAGTTAGGTGTTGGACTGCAGGAACTTCTTTATCAAGAGGCTCTTGCTATTGAATTTGATTATCTTGGTATTCCTTACGAACGAGAAAAGCCCTATCAGGTCTATTATCGTGGCTGCCGGCTAAAACATCACTATTTTGCCGATTTTGTCTGCTATGACAATATTATTTTGGAAGTGAAGTCTGTTTCCACGTTGACAGATCAACATAAGGCTCAGGTGCGAAACTATATTGGAATAGCCAAAAAAAGACTGGGGCTATTGTATAACTTCAATGAGAAGTTTATAACACCAGTCCGTATTTTGAATTCCAATCTGAGATGGATGGACGATGAGGACTATTACTAGCCTCTGCGGCGTTCTGCCACGATCTCTTCCTGCTTGGCAGCGGGCATGCGCATGTACTGGTAGAACTCCATGGAGTAGTTGGCACGGCCGCTGGTAACATTACGCAGGGCAGTGGCATAACCGAACATCTCCATCAACGGGATGAAACCGTCCAGTTTTTGAGAGCCTTTGCGGAAACGTCTCATGTTCTCGATACGGCCTCTGCGCTTGTTGATGTCGCGGGTAATGTTGCCTATGTACTCGTCGGGAGTGTTGACCTCAATCTTCATCACGGGTTCCATGAGCACTGGAGCCATCTTGTTGTAGGCTTGTTTAAAGCACTGTGCGGCACAAAGTTGGAAGGCCATGTCGCTAGAGTCAACAGGGTGGTAGTTGCCGTCGACCAGGACGCAGCGCACATCCACGACAGGATATCCGGCCAACGGGCTCTTCTCCATAGCGGCACGCAGACCTTTCTCTACAGATGGAATGTACTCTCTGGGTACCACGCCGCCTTTGGTGACATCTTCGAACTCGAAGCCTTTGCCAGGATTTGGCTCAAAGCGGATGACCGTGTGGGCGAATTGTCCGTGACCGCCAGTCTGCTTCACATGTTTAAAATTGCTTTCGTATGCTTGAGTTATGGTCTCTCGGAAAGAGACGCTCGGAGCACCAACTTCGATAGGCACTTTAAACTCATCTTTTAGACGGTCGATGATGATCTCCAGATGGAGTTCGCCCATACCTGCGATGATGGTCTCTTCAGTCTCGTCGTCATAGTGAGCATGGAAGGAGGGGTCTTCGTTGCTGAGTTTGGCTAGCGCCTCGCCCAGTTTGTCGCGGTTTTTCGTATCGGTCGGCGTCACTTTCATTTCGATGACGGCAGGAGGTACGGAAATGGATTCTAGCAGAATGGGATGCTGTTCGTCGCAAAGAGTATCACCTGTGCGGGTGTATTTCATACCTACGAGAGCGATAATCTCACCTGCACCAGCTTCGGAAATCTCTTCACGTTCTTTTGCTTTGATACGGAAAATTCGTCCAACGCGCTCGTTTTTATCCTTGTTGGTGTTGTATAGACTCATGCCGCTAGTCAGCTTGCCGCTGAAGATACGGATGAATGTCTGTTGACCCACGTAAGGGTCGTTGATAAGTTTGAATGCCAAAGCGGAAAAGGACTCGTTGTTGGATGGATTACGAGTATGTGTCTTGTCGGCATCGTACGGGTCGTGGGCGATAACGGCACCAATGTCAGTGGGAGAGGGCAGGTAGTCGATAACGGCGTCAAGGAGCGGCTGAATACCTTTGTTTTTATAAGCAGCACCACAAAGGACTGGTGTCACCAATAACTTGAGGGTTGTATCGCGGAGACCCTTGCGGATCTGTTCTTCGCTAACCTCTCGTTCTTCAAGGTATGCATCGGCAATCTCGTCGTCAAAGTCTGCCAGTTTCTCAATGATGTTTTTGCGGGCAGTTTCGGCGGCTGTTACAAATTCTTCAGGAATGTCTTCTTCAAAGACCTCTTTTTCTGAAAAGGTGAGAGCTCTCATTTTTACCAGGTCTATGCAACCACGGAAGTCGCTTTCGGCACCCATCGGGATTTGGATAGGAACTGCGTTAGTTCCCAGATATTTCTCCATTTGAGCGATAACCTCTTGGAAATCCGCGCCGGTGCGGTCCATCTTGTTGACGAAGGAAATACGAGGCACGCGGTACTTGTCGGCTTGATTCCAGACAGTCTCGCTCTGCGGTTCTACACCGCCTACAGCGCAGAATACGGCTACCATGCCGTCGATCACACGCAGGGAACGTTCCACCTCGATGGTGAAGTCAACGTGTCCTGGAGTGTCTATCAAGTTGATCTGGTGACCTTTCCATTCAGCAGTGATGGAGGCGGAGGCGATGGTGATGCCGCGCTCTTGCTCCTGTTTCATAAAGTCCATGGTGGCCTGACCGTCATGAGTCTCACCGACCTTTCTATTGACACCAGTGAAGTATAAAATTCGTTCCGAGCAAGTGGTTTTGCCAGCGTCAATGTGCGCAGCAATACCAATATTTCGCAGTTTTGAGATGTTTTTTGCCATTTAAGTAGTTAATTATCAGTCTTTTGCTTATTTTTAATTGAAGTTGCAAAAGTACATTTTTTTTGAAAACAACCGCCCGTGGGGATGTTTAATTGTTTAATCGTTTAACTGTTTAACTGTTGGGTTACGGAGCAAACTGTGTCCAAGGAGCAAACTGCGTCCTCGCAGTTTGGGTTTGTTTAATTGTTTAATCGTTTAACTGTTGTGTTACGAGGCAAACTGCGTCCAAGGAGCAAACTGCGTCCTCACAGTTTGGAGACAACTTATTGTTTAACTGTTGAATTGTTGAATTGTTGAATTGTTGAATTGAATCCCTAAGCTCTTAATAACTTAATAGTTTAATAGCTTAATAACTTAATAGTTTAATAACTTAATAGTTTAATAACTTAATAGCTTAATAACTTAATAGTTCTAATGGCTCAATGTCCTCATCATCTCATCTACGCCCCGTGAAGTGATGGTGGCGCCGGAGATGGCGTCGACTCTGTTTTCTGCTGAGATTTCAGCGGAGGTGCCTGGCTTTAAGACACGGACGGAAACGAATTTACCGTCTTTATCGTAGAGCTTCTTGCCTTTGAATGCATTTAGGAAAGTCTCATCGGTGATTTTTGCACCGAGACCAGGAGTCTCTGATTTGTGGTCGAGAGTGATGCCTTTGATTGTGGTGCCGTCTTCTGAAATTACAACATAGCCCCAAATGGCACCCCAGAGCCCTTTGCCGTCAAGTCTGACAGCTTTGCCTGTTGTACCGTCTGAACATACTATCTTGTATTGTTCAATACTGTCGGTAGAAGTTTTTTCAGCTACTTTGGCAAAGAGTTCAACGGATTTTTGTCGGTCGAGGCCGTTGTATCCGGCTGCCTGCAGGATTTGCTGACATTTTTCTGCTTGTTTGTTGAAATCGCGGCGCGGTTTTAGACCTGTGGTCACCAGGGTGAGCACGACAGCAATCACCAGCACTAGTACTGTGATGTAGATGAAAATATAGGTGTTGCTGAATTTTTTCATGCTTTATTCTGTTTGCGTGCCAGCAGACGTTTCTGTCGACGTTTGATATTACTTTGGATAACGCAGTAGTCGATGAGCGGTGCGAATATGTTCATCAGCAGGATGGCGAGCATCATACCTTCGGGATAGCCTTTGTTAAGAAGTCTTATCAGGATGGCGAGCACGCCGATGAGCAGTCCATATATGTATTTGCCGATTGTTGTGTGGCTGGCCGTGACGGGGTCAGTGGCCATGAAGACGGCGCCGAAGAGGAATCCGCCCATGAGGAGTTGTTGGTAGCCAGAGACAGGGCAAAGACCAGAGGCATGGCAGATGGTTGCAGTGACAAAACCGCCAACTACAACGGTGAGCATGATGCGCCAGTCAGCCACTTGAGTGAAGAGGAGTATGGCGGCACCGATGAGGATGGCTATCTTGCAGGTCTCACCGATACAACCAGGGATGGTACCTAAGATGAGTTCCCAAGTGGAGGGCATAGCATTGGGATTGCCATTCATGACGAGAGCCAACGGTGTAGCAGCAGTCACAGCATCAGCACCAGCGACCCAAACTTTGTCGCCAGAGATGACCGATGGGTACGCGAAAAAGACGAAAGCACGCGCTAACAATGCAGGATTCAGGAAGTTGTATCCAGTTCCACCAAAGACTTCTTTGCCGAAAAGAACGGCAAAAGCTGTGGCAACTGCGACAATCCACAGAGGAATATCTGGCGGCATGATCATCGGGATGATAAAACCCGTGACGAAGAAACCTTCCGCAACCTCCTCTTTACGAATCTGAGAGAAAAGAACCTCAATGCCCAAGCCGCTGACGTATGTTACGATGACCAGTGGCAACCATTTAAGAAAGCCGTACCAGAGGCAAGGCCAGAGTGCCGTAGATTCTCCGAGCGCAAGAAAATGTTGATAACCGACATTCCACCAGCCGAATAGCAGGGCAGGACAGAGTGCAATCATCACGGTAATCATGATGCGCTTCATATCCACAGCATCGCGCACATGACACCGTCCCTCCGTTACCGTCGCCGGTGTACGTAGGAACGTATCCATTGCGTCCAAAAGAGCGTTGAATTTATGCGGTTTATCGGTCATTTTTATAGTCCAAAAATGCAGGCGCAAAAATAATAAAAATGGGTGAATAATCATTCGCCCGTACAATCGCCTGTATCCTATTCCGTAAGGGCGAATAATCATTCGCCCGTGGGAAACCCACCCACCTCAATCACCCACACGGGCGCCAAGTTGTGTAAGTCACTGGCGCTCACTTTCGAGAAGTCAATGGTCAAGCGACCTTTACGATCTTGTTTCCATTTCAGTTCGCCTTGAAACGTGCCTAACAAACGCATTCCAGCATTGCGATTCAAAATAGGCATATCATAGATTACTAGAGGATTCTCCGGATCCGGATATTCAAATTCAAAAATATAAAGGTTATTGCCTTTAGTCGTAAAACAACGCGTTGTTGTTTGCCAGCTCATTGCACTTGTCCAAGTGGTTGATACAGGCTGAAACTCTCCACCGTCAACACTCACATATAAAGCAGCAGTAGCTTCCAGGTCTTTCTCATGATACGAGACATCCAACTGGTAGTTTTGGTCTTTGGCGAGATGTACCTCATACCAAGGCGTGTTTTCCGCCCAGGCGCTGTTATAATATAAAATCGTATCGCCATCACCCACAACTGTCATCTCGTCATTTGCGACAGCTTTGAAACGGTAAACTCCTTCTGACGGAGCCTTGAAAGTACCACTCCAATCGATATCGAAGTTGTCGACTGGCATATCCTTGAGCGGAGCATTGCGCACCCAGTCAAATTGAAGAGGTCCTGAAAAAGAGTGTGTAGTTATGGATTCCACTCGCTGACAAGGGATAGTGTAGGGTTTTGAACCATAGATTGCATTTCCATTGATTTTCAGCCATTTGCCAAGATTGAGCAAGCGCTCCTGCTGAATAAAAGGGATTGTTCCGTCTGCATTGGGGCCCACATTAAGCGTCATACCACCGCCATGGGCCACCAATTCCACAAAGTGTTGTATTAACTGATCGTCTGTAAGATAATTGCTTAGATCTTCATTGCGGTTTAGACCGAAGCTGCGTCCGATCCCGCGACACTCCGCCCACGGAATCTTTGTATTCGCAATGCCAGCACTATACTCAGGCGTCAGGAAGCCGTGCTTAGTGCCGTTTCCCCAGCGGTTGTTCACGATGGCATCAGGCCCCACGGTGTTGTAGTACCAGCTGATTATCTCTTGTGAACGGAACTGCTCGGCACTGTTATTCCAGTCACCATCAGAGAAGATGACGTCCGGCTTATAGCGGTCCACCAGCTCCTTGAATTGCGGAATCATATAGTTATCCACGTAATCACTAATCTCGTTATCAGGGTCTTCCATCCAGATGTGTCGGGGATTGCTCCATTCGGGCAGAGAGTAGTAGAAGCCCATGCGCAGTCCAGATTTACGGACAGCTTTTGTGAGGTCCTCCACAATATTGCGGTGCGGTCCGCTCACCACGCTGTTCCACTGTGGCTGTTGCGGACTGTCCCACAGACAGTAGCCGTCGTGGTGTTTGGTGACCAGTAGCACATATTTGGCTCCTGCATCCTTGAAAAGTTGTGCCCACTCGTCGGGATTCCAAAGTTCTGCGTGCCAATATTTTGTCAGTTCGGAATATTGCTCGAAGACAGGTTTGGTAGTGTCGGCGTAATAGCTCATGGCCGCCAAACGCCCCGAATCCTTCATCATGAGTCCACGGTAAAACCACTCGCCGTAGCCCTCCTTGGAGGCGTATGCGGGAACGGAATACAAGCCCCAGTGGACGAAGATACCCAATTTGGCATCAGAAAACCACTGTGGATAGCCACGCTCATTCAACGATTCCCATGTAGGCTGCACCTTCGTCTCCTGCGCAAACCCAGTCGTCACCATCATCATTATCCATAATAGGACACAAATATTCCGTTTCATAATCCAATTGTTTGATTTTTAATTATTATCGCGACGTGTTAATAACGCGTCTCTACGTGGTGCCTCCTCACATTTTTCTGTCCCGAGACGTGTTAATAACGCGTCTCTACAAATTACCTTCTTCGCACATTAACTGTCAACTATCAACTATCAACTGTCTCATTCCTTCTTCCACAATCTTCTGGCACTCTTTTTTTGACGGGCATACCAACTCGCATAATGCAAAATCCTCGCTGTCGACCTCGTAGATGCCAAGGGCTTCCATCTTCTCTATATCCTTGATTTCGCAGGCTTTCATCAGTTCTAAGGGAATCAAGTCGAAGGGGAAGACTTTGTCATACACGTCGGTCATCATGAAGGCGCGGCGGCCGCCTTGAAGCGAAGTGTTGACATCGTAGGTGCGTTTCGGCGTGAGCCAGGAAAGGAAGGTGTGCGAGAGACTCCATTTTTTGAGGCCGGGCAACAGCCAACCAAAGATTTCTCGCTTACCGCCTTCAGGGATGACGGTAATCTGACGGTCGTAGAAACGCAAGGTGTTGAACTCTTCAATCTTGTTTCCACTCAGAACGCTACCACTGATGATCCGGCTCTCTTCCTTCTGGATGTTGTCATTGAAAAAGGTAGATAAGTCAGCACCATAGATAGTGTCAAAATAGCCAGTTTTGTTTAGCGCAGGGCCTGTCAGAGCTGCTCTCTTTTTGAAGTCGAGTGTGTGTTTTCCAAAGAAGCGTCCGATGCGAGCCACGTCTTGTGGATCTACGTACCAAACAGTTTCTCCTTTGTCAAGCGGATCGATGTTGTGTATGTGGGTAGCTACATTGCCTGCTGGATGTGGGCCGCTGAAGTAGTGCTTTTCTGCGTCAGAAGTTTTTTCAAACAATTGATTGTTAGAGCCTTCTTTCATACAAAGATGCAATGGCGCATCTTCTGCGGCCTCTCTTAGGTATTGTAGACCTTTTAGGAAATATTCCTCCTGACCACGCAGCAGTATGTTGAAATCAGGTGCGAGCGGATTACTGTCGAAACAGGGAATGAATACGGATTTAGGCCGAATATCTGGTTCAGGGATGGTGGAGTAGGGCCGTTGGCGCAGACAAGGCCATAGACCATATTGCAACATCAGTGATCTAATCTCTGCGCTAGATGTAGGAGCCTCGAAATCGATGATCTTCTCAGTTGGAGACTCATTGTCGCGCTCGATAGTCACCGATTTGATGACGCGTTTTTCACCGCGTACAACCTCTTTAATTGTACCCTCTATAGGTGAGACGAAGACTATACGCTCATTCTGCTTGTCGCAGAACAGCGGTGTGCCAATGTCTACATGATTGTCAGGATCTATCTTCAACTTTGGAACCAGCCAACGAAAGTCTGATGGCTGTATTGCAAATAGTGTAGACAAAGGTAAAACAAGCGAAAAGTCAGTCGCTTCACCAGCTATTCTAATGTCTAATCCTTTATTGATTTTGAAATGCATTGTCGTATTTTATAAATGTTTAGAAAAGAGAAGATTATGGCTCTTTGGCTCCTTCCCATTTTCTAAATCCTTTGTCTAGCTCATAGATTTTCTTAAACCCCATCTGAACTAGTTTTTTGCATGCAGCTTTACTGCTTTTGCCACCGTTGCAATAGACAGCAATAGGTTTCTTTTTCTTGAGTTCCATGATCGTTCTGTCAAAACCTTTTGAATTGAACGGAATGTTGATGGCACCTTTAATGTGACTCTTTTCATATTCTCTCGTACTGCGGACGTCTACCAACTGCGTACTTTTCTTCTTAATCAATTTAGCAAAATGCATATTGTCCATAGAGGTGAACTTCTGATCTTGCGCTAATCCTGCTCCAATAATGCAGAAAAGTAGAAAAACGGTAGCAATAATCTTTTTCATAATAGGTTTTATTTAGTTGTAGTTCAAGTGTTAAGAAATAAATATTGATGTTACAAAGAACTGTCCATTTTGGAAGATGCAAAGATAACTTTTTTTATTATATCGGTTTGAAAAATATGGATAGTCAAAAGCATTTCAAATGTTGTCTGTTAGGAATGTTGTTGATAATTAGTAATCATCCGATTTGAATTTTTGTTAAATTGCGCCCCTCTTTGAAAATTGGGAATAATATGGATATAAACACATTACAATCTCTTTTTTATCAACGATTTAATAATCAAGGGACGATATATACATCTCCTGGACGTGTCAACTTAATTGGCGAACACACTGACTATAATGGCGGATTTGTCTTCCCTGGAGCCATCGACAAAGGTATCTATGCTTGTATCCGTCTGAATGATTTAGACAGAGTGCGCGCATATTCTATTGATTATGACCAATATACTGAATTCAGTCTCCGGGAGGAAGATAAACCGGCAGAGCATTGGGCTTGTTACATCTTCGGAGTTTGTCGTGAGATACAGAAACGCGGTTATACAGTCCACGGTTTTGACACAGTCTTCTGTGGTGATGTCCCTCTAGGTGCTGGCATGTCTTCATCAGCAGCTCTAGAGTCCACATTTGCTTTTGCTCTTAATGATTTGTTGCATCTGAATATCGACAAGTTTGAGTTGGCTCGCATAGGTCAGTCTACTGAACACAACTATTGTGGCGTAAAATGCGGCATTATGGACCAGTTTGCCTCCCTTTTTGGCAAGGCTGGTAACCTTATGCGTCTTAACTGTGCTACAATGGAGTATGAATATTTTCCATTCAACCCTAAAGGGTATAAGGTCGTGCTTCTGGATACCGTAGTGAAACACGAGCTTGCCTCATCTGCCTATAACAAGCGCCGTGAGTCCTGCGAGAACGCCTGCCGTCACATTGCTGCCCGTCATCCCGAGGTGAAATTTTTGAGTGATGCCGACATGGCAATGCTTAATGAAGTCAAGGCTGAGATTTCTGAAGAGGATTATCTGCGTGCTGAGTATGTCATCGGCGAGAAACAGCGTGTCTTGGATGTTTGCGACGCCTTGCAACGTGGTGATTATAAGACCGTTGGAGATCGAATGTATGGCACTCATTATGGTATGAGCAAACTCTACGAAGTGAGCTGTGCCGAACTGGACTTTCTAAATGATGTTGCCAAAGAGTGCGGTGTCACCGGCTCTCGCGTCATGGGCGGCGGCTTCGGCGGTTGTACCATTAACCTGGTGAAAGAGGAACTGTATGATAACTTTATCGCAACAGCTAAAACGAAATTCTCCGCCAAATTCGGCCACGAACCGAAAATCTATGATGTAGTCATTTCAAATGGAGCCAGAAAAATTGATGTAAGTTAAAAAGTTTTCAGTTGTCAGTTATCAGTTTGGGATGGAGGACTTTGGAAAATATTTGAGAGAAAAATGTTTGGATTTTGCGGTTGAAGTAGTGAATCTATACAAGGAACTAACGGACAATAAAAAAGAATATGTGATTTCTAAACAACTTTTGAGAAGTGGGACGAGCATAGGAGCAAACCTTGTTGAAGCGCAGAATGGTGTAAGTGAGAAAGATTTTCTGGCAAAGATATTTATATCGTTAAAAGAAGCTGCTGAAACAGAATATTGGCTTGAACTTCTGCATAAAACCAATTATCTGACAACTGAAGAATACGAAAAAACAATGTCAAACTGCAAAGAACTATATAGATTATTCAATAGCATAACCCGAACCTCCAAACTCAAACTGAAAAATAAAAACTGAAAACTGATAACTTAAAACTCTAAATATGAATGTTCCCACATTACTCGTTCTCGCCGCTGGTTTAGGCTCCCGTTATGGAGCTTTGAAACAGATGGACGGTGTTGGCCCCAACAATGAGGCTATCCTCGATTATTCTATCTATGATGCCAAGCGTGCAGGTTTCGGCAAGGTGGTCTTCGTGATTCGCGAGGACTTCGCCGAGGCATTTAAAAAAGTCAATAACTCCGAGAAATTCGGCATCCCGGTGGAGTATGTATTCCAATCGCTAGACAAACTGCCGGAAGGCTTTACTGTCCCTGAAGGGCGCGTTAAGCCTTGGGGCACTTGTCATGCCGTGCTGATGGCTAAGGATGTCATCCATGAGCCATTTGCCGCCATCAATGCCGATGACTTCTACGGCAAAGAGGCCTATGAGGTGTTGGCTGATTATTTGAAAGAGTGTACAGGTAAGACGGGCGCCTATAGTATGGTCGCTTACCGTCTGCGTAATACGATGTCCGACTATGGCACGGTGTCTCGCGGCATCTGCACCGCTGATGCTGATGATTATCTCAAGACTATCGTCGAGCGCACAGCTATCGGTCACACTGAGGATGGTGGCGCTGCTTATACCGATGCCGAAGGGTCTCATCCTCTGGATCTCGACTCGTTGGTATCAATGAATTTCTTTGGTTTCACTCCAGACTTCTTTGACTATTCCGAGAAGGGTTTCGTAGAGTTCTTAAAAGGACCGGCACAGTCCAACATTAAGGCTGAATTTTTTATTCCGTTGATGGTCAACCAAGCTATCAATGACGGCACTGCCAAGTTGAAAGTGCTTTCCAGCAACGCCTCTTGGTTCGGTGTCACCTATAAGGATGACAAACCCGAGGTGATGCGCAAGATTAAAGAGCTGATTGAAAAAGGTGTTTATCCGCAGGATTTATGGAAGAAATAAAGAGTGAGATATGGGGTAAAACCTCGAGCGGCGAGGAGATTCAGCTCTTCACATTGACCAACAGTCATGGCGTCAAAGTCCAGCTCAGTGAGTTGGGCGCGGGCATCGTCAGCATATACGCTCCGGACCGTAATGGACATCTCGATGATATTGTGCTTGGCTACGATAATGTGGGGGATTATGAAGGCGATGGTCCCTGTATGGGCAAGACGCCCGGACGCTATGCTAACCGTATCGCTGGCGGCAGTCTCAACATTGATGGACAGCACTACCAACTCGACCTCAATACGGCTGCTGACCGGAACCATCTGCACGGTGGTAATCCTGGCTTTGCCAACCGCAAGTGGACAGGAAAAGTAGAGGAGGGGAGTGTTGTCTTTACCTATGTCTCTCCCGATGGCGAGTCTGGGTATCCAGGTGAAGTGACTGCTACAGTGCGCTATACATTGTCGGATCACAACACACTTCAAGTTGATTTGCAAGCTACCACCAATCGTCCTACAGTTGTAAATTTGACCAACCACACCTATTTCAATCTGAAAGGTGAGGGAAATGGCGACATCTTGGACCATGAGTTGCGTCTTTATGAGAATAGTTTCTTGGTCACTGATGAAGATTTGATTCCTTCTGGTGAAATGCGTTCCGTAGAAGGCACGCCCATGGATTTTCGTGAAGAAAAGCTGATTGGGAAAGAGATACGTACTGATTATGAGCCGTTGCGCTTTGGTAAAGGATATGATCATTGTTGGGTTTTGGAGCGCGATGAAGAAGACAAAGAGGTTTCCATGGCTGCTGTGCTTTCTCATGAGGGCACTGGTCGTGTGGTCGGAATTGCCACAAACCAACCTGGAGTCCAGATCTATACTGGCAACTGGCTCGAAGGCTGTCCACAAGGAAAGAAAGGACATATATATCACGACAACGATGGAGTGGCTATCGAGTGTCAGGCACTGCCCGATTCCCCGAATCATGCCAATTTTCCTAATACCATCCTCCGCGAGGGTGAAAAGTATGATAAATCAATAATTTTTTATTTTCTAACTTTTTAATAAACAAACAAATGAGTACAAAAACTAAACAATGGGGTGCTATTATCGTCATGATTGCCCTTTTTGCGATGATTGCCTTTGTGACGAACCTCTGTTCTCCTATGGCTGTTATCGTGAAGAACCAGTTCGGAGCTACCAACTTCCTTTCCCAGGTTGGTAACTACGGCAACTTTATTGCCTACTTGGTTATGGGTATTCCATCAGGTATGCTGATTAAACGCTTCGGCTATAAGAAGACTGCTTTGGCTGCATTGGTGGTGGGTATTATCGGTATCCTCGTGCAGTGGCTCAGTGGTCAGGTTGGCAGCTTCGGCGTCTATTTGATTGGTGCTTTCATCGCCGGTTTCTGCATGTGTATGCTTAATACTGTTGTCAACCCGATGCTTAACTTGTTGGGTGGTGGTGGTAACAAGGGCAACCAGTTGATCCAGATTGGTGGTGTCTTCAACTCCGCTGCTGCAGTGGCTGTTTACATCATCATGGGTGCGCTTATCGCCGACGCTACCAAGGCTAAGATTGCCGATGCTACTCCAGCTCTGATGATTGCTTTGGCTATCTTTGTGATTGCCTTCATCGTCATCCTTTTCACCAAGATTGAGGAGCCGCAACAGCCTGTAGAAGTCAAGGATGCTAATGCTCCTAAGGATCAATACAGTGCTTTCTCCTTCCGTCATTTCAAACTCGGTATCTTGGCTATCTTCCTGTATGGTTCTGTAGAAGTTGGTCCTCCAACCTATATCATGCAATATCTGACTGCCGCTCCCGATGCTGCTACGCCAGGACTTGGCATGGATGCTACCATTGTTGGTCTTATCGTGGCCGTTTACTGGCTGATGATGCTTATTGGTCGTTTCATTGGTGGTGCCATCGGTAACAAGGTTTCTACTAAGGCTATGCTCTCTACGGCTGCTGGTTTGGCAGTTGTGTTAGTTGCTTTCGGTATGTTTGCTCCTACCTCCATTATGGTTAAGGTTCCTGGTATCGACTGGGCTAACCTCAACGTTATCTGGGCTAACGTGCCTATCGGCATTTTCGCTTTCATCTTGGTTGGTCTCTGCTCCTCAGTGATGTGGGGTGCAATCTTCAACCTTGCTACTGAAGGTCTGGGCAAATACACCGCTATCGCTTCTGGTGCTTTCATGACCATGGTATTCGGTTTTGCCATCGTTATCGGTCTCCAGGGTTGGATTGCCGATATCACCGGCAGCTACCTGACAAGCTTCTTTGTAGTGCTGGCCTGCGCAGCATATATTCTTTTCTACGCTCTCTGGGGCTCCAAGAATGTCAATACCGATATTCCTGTTGAATAATCAATAATACTAAATATTGTCAAGCGGGGCGGCCAATTTCCGGTCGCCCCGCTTTTATTATTAAGTTATTAAGATATTAAATTATGAAAATATGATTATTGGGTGAGAGATATGCGGTAATTTGTGTTTCTTTCTCCCGCAGATTACGAATATCTCGCAGATAGATTTTAACAAGCGGATTTGCTCGCGGCTAACGCCCCTCGCGGTGACATCTCGGGGATTTTATTCGTTGTGCTCATAATTGCCTCCACAATGTGACTGCGTGCTGGAGGCACGCTATCCTAATAACCCCGCACATCAGTGTGGGGTTGGCCGGTGCGGTAGCATATCAGCGTGCCAAAGGTACGCCACTATTCTTGCCCTGATGATGACAGCAGATTGCGCTTGTCAGAGCCCTAAAAGGGCGAAAGAATACAGGCAGGGGTGTGAACCCCTGTGTATGTGTTAGCACGGGAATCAAGGAAGCCCCAAAGGGGCGAAAGAGGTATCTGCGCTCACTGATATTTTAACGCAGAGACGCAAAGTGGAGTTATCAGTTATCAGTTATAAGTAATCAATTATCAATTATCAGTTTTCAGTTCAACGATTAAACAGTGTCAATGCCTGAATAAGGTTGACCGCTTGTCAATTAATTTTGTTGTTTTATTGTAGTCATTTGATGACGCATTTTCAATGCTATTTTGGTTGATGACGTCTGTGCCCTGTGCATTTTGGCAAAGCGGACTATGACGTTGCAAAGATATATTTTTTTCAAATTGGGCAGGACTTAATCTGTGTAAACTAATGTGCGGCTTCTCGTTGTTGTATAGTTGCACGGCACGGTCAACCTCCATGACCAGTTCGTCATAGGTACCGATATTCCTGTGTGCCAGGTAGTTGTTCTTGATCACCCCGTTGACCCTCTCCGCCTTTCCGTTCTCCCAAGAGTACAGACACATGCTGTTTCTCATGTGGAGCCTGCGTGTCAGTTCCAGGAAGGATCTCGAGTAGTACTGGCCGCCTCCGTCGGAATGGAAGATCAGGTCCTCCAGGTCCACCCCTTTCCTGCGCCTCACCGCACTCTCCAGTGCAGGCAGGACAGTGTCCTCCGTGAACAGTCTCCGTGACACGCTGTGCCCCACGATCATGCGGGAGTAGGCGTCTGTGACGAAGGTGATGTAGTAGAATCTCCCCGACACCTCGAAGTAGGTTATGTCGCTCTGCCACACCTGGTTCACGCTCGTGACAGTGGTCTTCTCCAGAAGGTTCTCGAAGCGGGTGACTCCCCTGCTGTCCGTGGTTCGGAACGGGCTCCGCGCACGCGAGGAGGCGAGTCCCAGTTCGCGGCATACGGCCTCGAACCGGTCGCGGCCGATCCCCTCCGGTCGCATCATGTAGTAGATGTCGCGGCAGCCCATGGTAGGGTGCTCCGCCCGGACCTGGCAGACGATATCTCCCACATAGCACAGTTCCTCCGCCTTACGGTCGGCGGCGGCCTTGTGCTGGTGCACTGCCTGCTTGCTGATGCCTATCGCCCTGTACAGCATGTTCAGCGTGTAGGGGTACTCTTCCCGGTGCTCTCTGAACCACTGGATTGTCGGGTGCATAGTTTTTTTTTAATGTCCACGTTGTACATCTCCTCTGCCAGCTCTATCATCTTGTCCTTGAAGTCTATCTCTATCTGCTTCTGGCCGATGATGCGCTCCAGCTCCGCTATGCGCTTCTGCAACTCCACGAGCTTCGCCGTGTCGCTCTCCGTCTCCACTATGAGACGCTCTTTCTTCTCTCTCATATTACTGTATTTATAAAGCCATTTGTATACACTCACTCTGCTGACGTTGTACACCCGGCAAATATCGGAAACTTTCGCATGACCGATCTCTACCTCTTGAACTTTTTTTCTCTTGAAGCTCTCACTGAACCTCCGTCTCTGTTTTTCTTCTTTGTTTAGTCTTTCCATTGTTAACCTGTTTTTTTACAAAAAACGGTCAAGTTATTTCAGGCATTGACA
>JAILCI010000041.1 GCA_024686335.1 Bacteroidales bacterium
TCCGCAGGAGCCATGTTGACCACTATCTTGCGCCCAGGCATTCTATAGCCAAAGCTCTTTAGCGAAGTTTCTATTCTCTGCTGACTCTCCTTGATGGCGCTGTCAGCCAAACCGACCAGGTGAAAACCAATGCCAACGTCTACGTTGACCTCTATCGTGATGTGGATCGCCGCCACACCCATCAATGCACAATTGTACGCTCTTACTAACATAGTTTCATAGTTTAAAATCCGACTGCAAATATACTACTTTTATAATATATTTGCAATAAAATTAATAACTATGTTAGAAAAAATTATGAAATAATTAAATATTTAACTATTGGTTGTTAACGTAGGTTTCTCACGTAGTCCTCAATCTCATTCCAAAGGAGGTCTTTGCGGATGACTTTCTTGTCTTTGTCAAGCAAGAACATATAGGGGATGGTTCGGGTGTCAAAGAGATCGTCTTCCTCAATCTTCAGGTCGTAATTCCAGCCGTGGAGGTAGTTGGGATTGGCTTCGGATGAGTTGATGAAATTGTTCCACACATTATTGTCACCCTCAAAATAGACGGTGAGCACCTTTAGTTTGCCAGAAGCAATGGCTTTGTTGAGCTCTGTGAAGTCGACCATCTTTCCGCGCACCTCGCGGCAGGTAGGACATGTGGGATGTTGCAGATATAGTAACATGTACTCGGCTTCCACATCATATAATGTAGTAGTATCTCCGTTGCTCATCACCATATTGAAGTTGGGCACAGTACTTCCTGCGAGGTTCTTGTTGATACGTGCCAGCTCTTTCTCGTAACGCACTTTGCGGGCAGTCTCCAGTTTCGGATAGGCGAGCGCCTCCTGAAGCATTTTGATATAGGTATGCTCAACCTTATAGGGAGACATGTAGCTGCCGATGACCTTTTCCAACTTGTCAAAAAAAGTGTTAAAAGAGTTGACATTGACCATGGATTCTTTTAAGGTAGCTATCACGAAGGTGTCTAGTGATGGACGGTCAAGTTGATAGATGATATTGCAGTATTGCTTGATCTTGTTCTCTGCCAGCATGGTGTTGAAGATGCGAGGGTCGTTCCATGGGAAATGGTCGAAGAAATGTTCCACAATATATGCCTGATACATCTGTTCGCTCGTAACGGTCTCTTTGCTGGGATTTGGGGCAGTGGTATTTGCCTTGATGACGGAAGAGAGCAATAAGCCTTTGGCCTCCTCAGCTGCCTTGACTTGATATTGCTCTTTGGCGATAGAGACGCGTACATATTTGGCCATAAGAGAGTCTACGAAGACCTGCATCATATAGGAAGGAATTCCTCCCTGTTGAGCCTGCTGAAATTCTGCATCAAGCGCTGCAGCCTGATTGTCAAACAGTTGCAATTCTCTCATGTAGTCGTGGTACATGGTGTTCTCTTTGCTGTTGGTATAAGTTGCTCCTGTGTCGGTGATGGTAACGGAGAACTTTTGAGTCTTGGGCGAACTGATGATGAAGGCGTCCAGCAGCGTGACGGAGTCCTGCATGATCCAATAGACGCCGTCCTCAAGAGGTTGCTTGTCCTTGAAAACCATGATAGGTTGATATGCTGTGGCATATTTCTGAACTTGCTTGCCGTCCTGGTAGCCGTAGATGCGAACGGTGTCGAATTCTTTGTCTGGCATGCGGACGGTAATCTCCATCTGTCCAAAGGCGGGCAGGCAAGCGATGAGTGTCAGCAGTATAACGTAGAGGTTCTTTTTCATTGATAAAAAGTGTTAAAATATATCTGTTTTTGAAGTTAATTCGTTGAGGGCCTTTCCGAACAGTTTGGGAAGGTCGGAGGCGATAAGGCTTTGTGGTGCGTTGTCTCGAATGTAGATGTCGCCGGCGAGACCGTGAATATACACACCCATGAGGGCTGTCTCTACGGGAGTGTACCCTTGGGCCAATAGGGCGAGGAGCAAGCCAGTGAGGGTGTCGCCGCTTCCGGCAGTCGCCATGCCGCTATTACCGGTAGTGTTGAAGAACTGCATACCGTCAGGAAGGCTGATGAGGGTGTTGTGACCTTTGAGGATTAGGACGACCTGATAGCGTTCGGCGAAGGCCTTGGCTTGTTCTATTCGCTCAAAATGGTTGGCAGCGGGACCAGCCAGTCGTTCAAACTCTTTGAAGTGCGGTGTCAGGATGCTATATGCAGGCAGATATGCAAGCCACGTCTTGTTGTCGGCTAGCATATTCAAAGCGTCGGCATCGAGGATGAGCGGACTCTGACAGCTGTCGAGTACATCTTTGATGACGTTGACAGTGGCTTTGTCGGTGCCCAGTCCCGGTCCGAGAGCCACGGCATTGATGGAGGAGGGGAGTCCTTCCCATTTCAGGCGACTGACTTTCTGCTCATCATCATCAGTATGGAGGATAGCTTCCGGCAAGACGGTGGGCAGGATACGGGTAACGGCTCCGGCGCTGTGTACGGTCAGTTTGCCGATGCCTCCGCGCATGGCTGCGGTGGCGGCAAGGATCGTTGCCCCAGGCATGGCAGCACTGCCACTGATTAACAGTCCATGACCGAAGGTGCCTTTGTGTGCAAAGGCGTCAGCAATGCGCACCATAGGGGCTAACGCTTTGCGTGTCAGATATTCACAGCGACACTCCACCTCCTTGGGCGGGAACATATCTATGTTCATCACGCGAACCTCTCCATAGAAAGGCTGTCCCTCGGGGGTGAAGAATGCTCTCTTGGGATACTGTATCGTTAATGTCATGTTGGCCAAGACGATGGGATTGTCCTCAGGCGTCGGCTGGTCGGCATACAACCCTGAAGGCATGTCAATGGCGATAGTGAAGGCATCGGAGGCATTCATCATCGCGATGGCAGATGCCAGACGCCCCTCTACCTTCCGCTGCAAGCCGATGCCGAAAACAGCATCGACAATCGTGTCTTCTTTGTCGGCAATGACTGGTTTGTCAGGATCCAACATGCTCCAAGTGAGGTGTTTGTGTTTTGCACACATCTCTTTCCAACGCTCCAGATTGGTGGTCATCTCTTGACTGTAGTGAGGATTTTCTGATTCGCAAATCACTACGTGGATGGGATTCTCCAACCATTCGAATGCTTCAGCAAGATGTCTGGCGATGACAAGTCCGTCGCCACCATTGTTGCCCGTGCCGCAGAAGATGAAAAATTTGTTGTCATGCCAAGGAAGCATGGCAATCTCGTGGGCGCAACGCTCGCCAGCGCGCTCCATCAGGTCGATGGAGGCGATAGGTTCATGTTCTATAGTATGATGCTCGCACAGACGAGTCTGCGCAACATTCAAAACCCAGGGATAAAGATTCTCTTCTGCCATATTTGTCATACATTTCATAAACGGCAAAAATAAAAAATTCTTACATTATTTTTTGGAGTTATATATATGATGGTACCTTGTATGCCCAAGTATGTTGCTAATAGACTTTTTTGAGGGAGACAATGGCTTCAAGGCAGACTACTCCCATAAATATAATTCTTCAACTTTTCTCTTGATAGAAAAGTTGCCAAAAGATCAAGCCGACATGAATCCCGCCCGCTCTGTCCGCCCTCTGACAGCGGCGGCAAACGGGAACAAAAATGCAGCATGTAGCAAACGAGAAAACATACGGAAGGCATGCATTTTTGTAAACGCAAGCGCCTTTGCACGCCGCTGTTGGAGGCCGGCCATTCACACCGCGTCCGCACCGCATGTCGGCCTACCCGCCCGCGTGCTCTATGGGCAGATACCTCGGTAAATCATGATGGAGTTAAAATGCAACATTTTTTGACTTTATACTTTTCTTTGTTCTGCCATCATGTATATGCCTCCCTATTTTTTTGTATTTTCCTTTATTTTAGACCTATTTGGATTTGATGTGTATTTTTTACACGCACATTGTTTTTTGGAAATAAAAAATAGTATCTTTGCCGCTCTTTTTGTCTAACTAAAAAGTATGCTTTATATTGGTATAGATATAGGTTCTACAACGGTCAAGATGGTGGCTATTGATGAAGCGGGGAATGTCCTTTATACAGACTATCGCCGTCACAACATGAACATCCGCGAGGCCGTGAAAGATTCATTGGCTCCATTGGTTGAGCAGCAGGGTGATGTGGAGGTGAAGATTGCGGTGACAGGTTCTGTAGGTATGGGTTATGCAGGTTTCTGGCATCTTCCCTTTGTGCAGGAGGTGATTGCCGCAGCCACTCTTATCAAGCAGCAATATCCACAGACTAAGACGCTGGTGGATATTGGTGGAGAAGATAGTAAGATGATCTTCTTTGAGGAGGGTCGTGTCCCCGATATCCGAATGAATGGTAACTGCGCTGGTGGCACTGGCGCTTTTATCGATCAGACAGCCGGATTGCTGAACGTTGATACATCTGAATTGAATGCCATGGCGGCCTCTGCTAAGCATGTCTATCCTATCGCCTCCCGTTGTGGTGTCTTTTCCAAGACGGATATCCAGAATCTGTTGGCACGTCATGTGAGCAAGGAGGATGTCACCCTTTCGGTCTTCCATGCCGTGGCTCTCCAGGTCATCGGAACCCTCTCGCGCGGTCTCGATGCCAAGGCACCTGTTTTTTTCTGTGGAGGCCCTTTCGCGTTCCTGCCTGTCTTCCGTCAGAGCTTTCTTGACAATCTGAATTTGACAGAGGATGATTGTGTTTCCGTTGCTGATGCACGTATCGTGTCAGCTCACGGTACCGCTATCATGTCCCACACCGTTTGCAAAGAATCGATTTCACTGAAGTCTTTCTTCGATCAGGTCTCTAATGTGGAGATTGACAATAGCGTTGTGATGAGCAACCGTCTGGATCCGCTTTTCACCAGTAAAAACCATTTTGAGCAGTGGAAGGCTGAGAAGCAGAACTTCTTTGTTCCACATATCGCATGGGAAGACCGGGCCAGTGATAAAGTTTTCCTCGGTGTCGACTCTGGTTCAACCACAACAAAAGTGGTGGTGACAGATGCCGATGGCCGTCTCCTCTTTACCGATTATCGTTCCAATAATGGTGATAGTTTCAATGCTTTCCGCTATGCGCTAACCCGTTTTCAGCAGGAGTGCCGCGAGCATAATGTAAATCCTGTCATCGTAAGCAGTGCCGTGACTGGCTATGGAGAGAATCTTCTCAAAACAGCTTTCAACTTGCATCATGGAGTGGTGGAGACGATGGCGCACTATGTGGGTGCCAAGAGCGTTTCCCCGGAGGTCTCTTTCATCCTGGATATTGGTGGTCAGGATATGAAGGCCATCTTTATTGAGAATCAGGCCATCCGTCGTTTGGAGCTCAATGAGGCATGCTCTTCAGGATGTGGTTCTTTTATTGAGACTTTTGCCAAGATGTTAGGCTTCACGGTCTCTGATTTTGCCCGTATTGCATGCGAGGCCCAGCATCCGTACGATTTGGGAACGCGTTGTACTGTCTTCATGAATTCCAAGGTGAAACAGGCTATGCGTGAAGGCACAAAACCAGAAGATATCTCTGCAGGTTTTGCCTATTCTGTTATCAAAAACTGTCTTTTCAAAGTTCTAAAACTCCGTAATGTGGAGGAACTTGGCGACCATATCGTTGTACAAGGTGGTACATTTAAGAATCTTGCTGTGGTGCGTGCACTGGAACTGCTTACTGGCAAGGATGTGCGTTTCTCGGATATTCCCGAGTTGATGGGTGCTTATGGATGTGCCCTTTATGCATCGCAACAGCAGGAGGAGCGAACTCTCACGGTGGAAGACCTTCTTTCTATTCAGCAGTTTGAGACCTCCCACGAGGTGTGTCCTGGTTGTCCTAACCACTGTACTGTGATGAAATATCACTTCTCCAATGGAAGTGTATTTTATTCGGGAAATAACTGCGAGAAGGTCTATGCCAATCAGTCTGAAGTGCGCCAAAAAGGTGTAAACCAACACCATGAGCGACTGAAGTTACTTTATAAGCGCCCTGTCTCCAATCTTCACCAGGCTAAATTGAAGATTGGTATTCCGCGTGCGTTGGGTATGTTCGAACTCTATCCTTTCTGGCATACGTTATTCAGTGAGTGCGGTTTCGCTCCCGTTATCTCAGGACCGTCCACGAATCGTCAATACGAGAAGGGTATCCATACGGTGATGTCGGAGAACATCTGTTTCCCTGCAAAGCTGATGCATGGTCATATCTTTGAGCTGGCGCGTCAGGGCGTGGATCGCATCTTCTATCCCTATATCGTGATGGAGTCCAAGGCCGACGACAAAGTACGAAACAGTTATAACTGTCCTATCGTGGCAGGTTATTCCGATGTTTTGCGCAACTCTATCGATACGGATGAGCGTTTCCATATTCCTTTTGATGCTCCTGTCATTACCTTCAATAATGAAAAACTGTTGAAGGAGTCCTGCGTTGCTTATCTGGCCACGTTGGGTGTCTCCAAGAAGGAGGCGCTTCGGGCATTGGATGTGGCTGTCAAGGAGCAGCAGGCCTACATTGCCCGTCAACATAGTCGCGCCAAAGAGATTATGAAGAACGCCAAGGTTGCTGGTCGCATGGTTGTGGTGTTGGCAGGTCGTCCTTACCACTCAGATCCGCTTATTCAGCACAAGGTCTCTGACTGTCTGGCTGATATGGGTATTGATGTGGTGACTGAGTTTGCCGCAGATGACAACGATAAGTCCGTTTATGATGAGTTGGTGGCCGTCACGCAGTGGACCTATCCTAACCGTATCTTTAAGGCAGCACATTTTGTGGCTAACAGCTCCGACAATGTCCATTTCATGATGATTACCTCCTTTGGTTGCGGTCCTGATGCTTTTATTATCGATGAAACGCACGATATCCTTGACCGCAAGGGCAAGAGCTTTACGCTGCTGAAGGTGGATGATGTCAACAATATCGGATCTCTACGTCTGCGCGTCCGTTCAATGGTGGAGAGTCTCCAGTTCAGCCATAAGACTCTGGAGGAGAAGCCCTTTGTGACAACACCGCCCTTTGAAATAGCAGACAAAAGACGTACAATTCTTGGTCCCTATTTCGCTGGAGGTTATTCGGAATTCATTCCGACAGTTTTCAAGATGGCTGGATATAATCTGGAAACTTTGCCGATGGGCGACAAAGAGTGTGTGGAGCTGGGCCTTCGATATGCCAACAACGAGGTTTGCTATCCTGCCACCATTGTGGTTGGTAGTATCTTGAAAGCATTACGTAGCGGCAAATATAATCTTGACGATGTTGCGGTTATCATAACCCAAACAGGTGGCCAATGCCGTGCTACCAACTATATCATGCTGATTAAGAAAGCGATGGTAGCTGCCGGTTTTGAAAAGGTTCCGGTCCTCTCTATGGCTCTAGGCAAGACTTTGGCCAACTATCAGCCCGGTTTCGTTATCGATGAGAAGAAGTTCGTGTTGCCGGCGTTGCACACATTGCTTTATGCTGACTGCCTATTACGCATGTATTATGCCTCCCGTCCGCGCGAGCTGCAACCTGGAATAGCAAAAGAACTGCACCAAAAGTATATAGATTTAGCTCTACCGCTGCTTGAAAAACGGGATTATAGTGGAATGAAGAGGTTGCTACGCAAGGCTGCCGAAGACTTCACCCAGCATATTGATACTAAGAAAATTTTGCCTCAAGTGGGTGTTGTGGGCGAAATCTATATCAAATACAACACTTTCGGCCATCTCAACGTCCTCGATTGGCTTGCCGACCAAGGTGTGGAGGTGATCGCTCCTTCAATGTATAATTTCTTTATTAACAGTTTTGTTAATCATCACATTAATAAGAAATTGCACATAAAGCCTGTCGATTTGCCGCTTTTTATTTACGATGCAGCCTATCATTTGGTCTTCAAGATGGCTAAGTCATATGACAAGATATGTAGCGTTTTTCCATTCTATAGGCCATTTGCAGATATGTTTCATGATGCAGAATTGGCTTCGAGAGTGGTCAACATGGCGGCTAACTTTGGCGAGGGTTGGCTTATCCCGGCGGAGATGTCCGCGATGGCCGAGAACGGTGTGAAGAACATCATCAGTCTTCAACCTTTCGCTTGTATTGCCAACCATATCATCTCCAAGGGTATAGAGAAGAAGATACGATCTCTTTATCCGCAGTTGAATCTCCTCTTCATCGATTTCGACGGAGGTACTTCGGAGGCGAATGTCTTTAACAGACTACACTTTATGATTGAAAACTCCAAGTAACGGAGTTAGAACTCGACCATCAGTTTAACATTGATCAGACGTCCTGTAAGATAATTGGGGACTCTGAATTGGTTGTTGCTGAGGTCGGTAACCCAGAAATATGAGGATATGTTGTTGATGTCGAGGAGGTTGAAAGCTTCGACATAGATACCGGCATTTTTGATGCTGCGGAGGAATTTTGACTTGTGTTGCATGCGGTCGCGGCTTTGCTCCAGGAACATGAAGGAGACGCCGAGGTCGACGCGTCGGTACCAGCTGTCGCCCTTCATTCTCATGTATGCGGGGGCATTGGGTGCGGAGTAGGGCAGTGGTGTGGCGAAGACGAAGTTCAGGTGCACGCGGAACTGCGGGAATCCAGGCACATGATCCTGGAAGAAGATGTTGAAGGAGGCGCGCTGGTCGGTGGGGCGCGGGATATAGCCGGCCTCTACCCAGTTGCCGTTCTCATCTTCGTAACCGTCACCGATGATGTCCTCTGCTGTCTTCATGATGGAGACAGCCACCCATGACTCGAGACCGCGGATGAACTCACCGCTTAGTTTCATCTCCAAACCGGTAGCATAACCTACTGCATCGTTTTGACCACTGTATGTGATGCGGACGTTGTCAAGGGTGTAAGAGATGAGGTTGTCCATATATTTATAATAGACCTCTGTCGTGAACTTGAATGGGCGACGCCAGATTTGGAAGTTGTATTCCGAGGAGCCTACAATTTGGTATGAACGTTGTGACTTGATGTCGTGGTTAAGGGTTCCGTCGGCATAGCGCATCTCGCGGTAGAAAGCGGGCTGGTAGTAGATGCCCGTACGCAACGAGAAGGTCCAGTCGTGGCGCCAGCGCGGGTGGTAGGTGAAGGCCAGTCGCGGGGAGACGGTGAACTCTTTCTTGTTGAAGGTCCAGTAGTGGAAACGCACGCCTGCGTTGAGGAAGAAGCGTGTCAGACTGTCGCCGTCAATCTTCCATTGATCCTGTATATAACCGGTGAACCGGAACGTGCTGAGGTCGTTGGCGGTGCTGAGAAAGTTGCCGTCAGTGATGTCGAGGATACGGGAGGGATCGTCGATGGGCAGGCCGACACCGATTTCGGAGCTTAGGAATGGCATCGTGTAACCGGATGAGTCACGCATGGTCCACTCTTTAATCTTGTCGTGGATGATCTCGTTCTGAGCTTTTACGCCCCAACTCAACGTGTTGAAATAGGGCAGTTTATGCTCGCCTATCAAGTTGACAGCTGAAACCACGGATGAGATGCTGTTGCGGGCATGTTCCAGATAAGTGCCGTAACCTCTCAAGTCGCCCAGCTCTAAGGCGCCTTCTCCGAGATCCGGTTTTACCTCGTGCAGAAAATATTGACTCTGAATGTCGTATGTCTCGCTCTCCTTTGAAAAGTATGATGAGAGAATCAGTTTTATTTTGTCGGCATCAGTAGGTCGATATGTGAAGGTGAGACCGCCAAGATAGTTCTCGTAGGTGTCCACCTCCTGACCATCGAAATAGACAGTGCAGCGCATCATGTCCGTAGTGGTGCCAAAATTGGTCTCACGGTCGTGAGGAATATAGAGGTACTTGTTACGGGAGAAGTTGCCCAGAAAGCTGATGTCGAACTTCTTGGTTACATCCCATTTGAGTAACATCTGCGTGTCGAAGAATCGGGGCTTGTAGTCACCCTTTGTCTGCAGGGATTTGAGCAGGTAGGTATTCGCTTTGAAGCGTGCGCCGATAAGGAAGGAAAAGACATTGTTTACTCGTCCTTCCGCATGGGCGGTGGCACCGAGCATGCTGCCTGATACAGAGCCTCCATATTGGGTGGGAGTCTTGTATTGGACATCTAGGACGGATGAGATCTTGTCGCCATATTTGGCTTCGAAGGCACCAGCCGAGAAGATGACATTGCCTGCCAGGTCAGTGTTGACGAAACTCATGCCCTCCTGCTGCGCATTGCGGATCAGGAAGGGACGGTAGATCTGTATGTCGTTGACAAAGATGAGGTTCTCGTCGTAGTTGCCACCACGTACGTTGTATTGTGAACTGAGTTCGTTGGTGGAGTAGGTGCCTGGCAACATCTTGATGAGCGACTCCATGCCGCCGCCAGGTGACGGCATCTGGAAACTCAGCTTGGGGTTGACGGTGATGTATCCCTGCTCACTCTGGGCTTGTATTGAGACCATGTCCAACTGGCTGGCTTGTGCCGGCAAGACAACGGCCAGATTATACGTCTCGGAAGGTTTCAGCCGTACCGTGATGATGGTGTCTTTATAAGTCATCTGTTGGAACAGCAACCTCACATCTTTTCCCGTGGGCAGTTGCATGGTGAAATGACCGTAACTGTTTGTGAAGGTGGAGAGATTTTGGTCTATTGCAATAATAACCATATTCTCCAATGGTGTTCCAGTATCATCCATTACCGTGCCCTTCAATACGCCGCGCTGACCGTACGCAATACAGCTGAGCAGCGTCAAAAAGGATAATATGATGATGGATAATCTGTTCAATGCGAATGAGCTAACTTTATTCTATCGTAAAAAACCTTAAAATATTGTATTAAAGGTAAAAAAAAACTGCTATAGCCAGAAACTACAGCAGCTTTTCCATAAAACCTTATATAAATCTTACAAAACTCCCTTCTCAGATGCCTCAACAAGACATTTATAGATGCCTTTTTTGTTGATGTTGCGCATACCGTGAGCAGAAACCTTGAGGAGAATCCACTCATCCAGTTCAGGTACGTAAAATTTCTTAGTGTGTAAGTTGGGTTTGAATGTTCTTTTAGTTTTGATATTGGAGTGAGAAACATTATTACCAACAATTGCTTTCTTTCCAGTGATTTGACAAACTCGTGACATTTCTTATCTGTTTTTATGTATTAATAATCTTTGTAAAAATCGGAGTGCAAAAATACGATTTATTTTTGAATAACCACACTGTCGGATAATTTTTTTTCTTATATGTGTTATTCTATTAATACACAGCGAATTGAGTATGCATCAAGGATTGGTTTTTGGAGGATTTTACCCTCATTGCAGTTGGTTATGAAGTCCAGAATTGTCACATTGCCGGTCTCAAAGTTGTAATTTGATGACCAAAATCGAGTCTCATAATAGAGGTTCTCATATCGGTTCCTCAGATGGTTGAAGAATCCGGCTGGCAGGGCACTGAAGAGGGTCTCGTCACTGCCACCACCGTCCCACCAGTAGAGCGGGGAACGTAAGGCGTCGCCCCATACAGCGAGTGCCGACATTTCTGAGCCTGTAGGCAGTCTCCACCCCTCTGGACAGATGCCTTGACGTAGAGAGTCCTCTGCCGTTGGCATGTCGTTGCCGAGGTCCATGGCATCGGGCCAGTTGTAGAGGAATCCGAAGATATCGCTGTTGGCTATGCTGTCGGGATACATGTATGAATTGTAATGATAGATGTGTGGTATTTCTCGTCCGTCGCCGTAGTGCTCGGAGCGTAGGTTGGTGCGGGTCCAACAGAGTCCGTTGATGCGCGTGGACTCGTATACATTGCCGTCGAAGTCAGTTGCACTAGGACAAGGAACAGGCATATCTTCCATCAAAAGCACACGGATGCTGTCGTTGACTGGGTCGCAACCGCTTCCTTCAATGGTGAGATAGTAAGAGCCAGCCCGTTGCTCGTCGTCAATGATCAGTATTGTGTCTTTGCTTGTAGAGCTGAAATTGTCAGGTCCAGTCCAATGGTAGCTGATATCTCCAAGTGATATTGCGTGGAGATGACAGGTGTCGCCAAGTTCATAGTAGTCATATGCCTCTCCATTTTCAAGCCACCCTTTGCGCTGTGACTCCAAGTTCGTTACCGTGATGTCGGTGATGAAATGCGCTCCACAGGCATCTTCCATATTTACCGAGAGAATCTGTCCCAAGTGGATCGGCATATCGAAGAAATCTCCTAATTCATTCTGTGCCAACGTGTCACCGCTGCCGTTCGAGGCGCTGAAAAGCGTGTATTCATAGGGTCTCAGTCCGTTGCGCCCGCGAGTCCGCACCATGCCTATGCTGTCCTCGGCATGACAGACGTACGCATACAGATAATCCAGCTCGATAGTGTTGCCGTCCCAGACGATGATGGTGTCCCATACGAAGCAAGGATTCAAGCTCAAGAGGGTCTCGTTATTTTTGGGGAGTGCATACATGCTTAAGGTGTATGTTCCTGGAACGCCCACAGATAGTGTGTCACCAACATGACGCGAGTTGGCGCTGTGCTCCAGAGTGTCTCCCTGACGAATAGTAAAGTATGTCTCCAATTCGACATTTTTGTACGAGAACTTGCCGGCCGTCGGGATGATGTTGAGCCGGGTGCATGCCGGAACGAACTCAAATTGCGGCGCCTCAGTAATCTCTGGCTCGTTGGGGAAACGTATGTGCGAGATCAGCATCTCTTCACTCTCGTCACAACTGTGCGTGATGACCCATTTGTAATCCCCGTTGGGCAGATTTGTGCCACTGACCTCAAACGAGGGTAGGCGAGCTGAATATTGATTCAGATAAACGCCTACGTTGAAGCTGAGAATCCCTAGACTGTCTGTTTGGAGAACTTCTATGCTGTCTGGATTGTGAAGCACCACCGCAAAGTTGTAGAGATTTCCCGGTGATTCTACCATCCGGATGGTATCTTCTTCATAACTATAGAACGGTCTGTTAAGGGAGTCTTGGTATTGGGTGATTTTGGCGCCATTGTGGTAGATGCCTATTGTACGTTCTGTCCCATCACAGAACCGGTCGTCGCGGACAGGAATTGTGTCCCATCGGAAATTGATGTTGAAACCTGCCGACACATGGTGCCCAAGATCGTATATATATTGTTTTGAATAACTAAAAATAGGGGATAAGTTGTTGTCAAAGATCTCGACGACGAGGGTATCTCCGGATAGTGAGGTGTCAATAGGTGTTTTGAAGATCCACTCGTACTGTAGTTGTGTGAGTGTGTCCACTCTCACGAGGCTGTCTCTGCTGATATCAGTGACCTTTACGATGAGAGGCAAAGTGATGTAACTTTGGAAAACCATCCCTCCCCAGTTACTATTGATGTAACCTTCAGAGGTGTAGGCATTGTAATGATTTATGTTGATGGAGTCGGAATTGGAATTCAAAGATCCTGTAATCGAGTGATAGGATTGGAGTGACATGCAAATTTGGTCGTAGCTGGAGCCGCTGTTGTGATAGCCTAGACAGTCATAATATGTTTGAGCATTGTGTCTGTTTGTATAAGTGATAATATCTCGGTATTTGTTATTTCCTTGCGGGTAGATGGTAAAAGAGTAGCTGAGAATTGAGTCTTCGCAATATTTTGATCGCAATTGAAGTGTGACGTCGTGAAACCAGATATCGCCATAGTTGTCGAAAGCACTGACTGTGTCGCGGAGCATGGCTGCGCCGTTAGACGATAGTAGTGGTGCGGGACGCCAGAGGGTAGTGTCTTGACTGCATATGGCGGGGTTGATGAAGCGGTATTCGTACATGCTCTCGCGAGAGCTCTGGTAACGGTAGTAGTCGTCGTTGCCGGTGGTTGTCGTGAGCATGCGGAATAACAGTTTCATGGTGATGATGTTGTCGCTAGTCGGGATGCCGGAGCTGTTACGGAGAAGGGGACGGATGGCGCTGTAGTCAGGGGATAGGGTAGGGATGGTGACACTCATATCAGGCACGTGATATCCGCAGCCATCATAGCATTGGATCCAATAGTCGCCTGGTGCCAAACTGTCGAGGTCGTAATAGTGTTTAAAGTTCTCATCGAGAGGATTGTTGCCATTGTGTTGTTGGGAGTTGAAATGATCGTCACGCAGGTGAACGGTATCAGAACCACTGATGCGCCATATCTCTACAGTGTAGGGATAGGAGCCTGACTCAATGCGTATCTGTGCCCGGCCAGACGGTGCGCAGTCGTATGAGGGAACGATGCCGTATGGCTCCAGAAATGAGAAGATGTGGTAGGGTATTCCTGCCGATGGGATAGAGTAGAGGCTGTCCACGAGAACATCGGTCACAGTGTCGGAAACGATTGTGTATGCTTCGCCTTGGGATAGTCCTGTGGCGCAGAGTGCGCTGACTATCACTCGGTAGTGCCCTGGTCTCAGGTTTCCCATGACGGCCAGTTCGGTGTTCACGACGGAGTCCTCACCAATGAAGGGAATGTAGGAGTAGCGGATCTGCTCCAGTTGCAGTCCCGATGTGTCGGCCAGAGTGCAATGGATGATGCCGTCGCCCTGGCAGTGGGCGGGCGTGGCCGTTGCCAGTAACTCTATTTGGCAAGTTTGTGCCTTGACGCTTATTGGCGCCCATAGGACGATAAGAAAGAGATAAAAAAATGGGATGGAACGGTATCTTCTGCCGTCCCGCTTTTGGGTGATTGATTTTCTGCTCATAGTGTAGTTTCATTAAGTTTTTGTTTAGTATTTAGAGATTTTTGAGTCAATGAGCATGGTCGTTTATTTCTAAATGACGCTGCAAAAATACAAATTATTTTCAAATAATTAACATAATAAAAAAACTTTTTAATAGCATTTTATTGTGCATTATGAGGATGATGAAGGACAAAATCTAAAAGTGTAGAAAGTATCTATTTGTTGATTTTTTTTTGGTAAAAATGTAAGATTTTCGCGAACTTTCATCTATAAAGAATTCAAAATCACGCCAAACTTCAACAATTATTTACAAATCAATGCTTCAAATTTAAATGATTTTCACCCAAAATGTCTTGTATACCATCTGTTTAGAGGGTTTTAGAAAAAAAATTTTTTATTGTAAAATTTAAAATAATTATATTAAAGTGTCAATTTAAAAGTGTATTTTTGCGCTTTAAATCATTTGCCTTATTTTTCAGACAAAAAACTTATTTACGCTAATTAAAAAATAGCAACATATATGAAGAAGATTTTTATGATTTTTGGGGTTGTGATGTTGATGCTGAACCTGGCATTTTCGCAGACCTGCCCCTTCAAGGTCACTTCGACGGTTATTCCTGCGTCGTGTTTCAACAACGGTAAAGTGGCCTATGCACTTACAGATGCTTCTGGTAATGTGCTGACAACTCCTCCAGCAGGACTGACGCAGGTCCGTGCTTACTACATCGAAGAAGGTGACACTGCAAAACACTATTCTGGACTTTACCTGATCGACGCAGCCGGCAACATGACGGCTAACGGCTGGGACACGCTGACAGTGAATTTCGGCAACTACACCTTTGGTGTCGAGGGTCTCTGCGAAAGCGGTGGCACGTTCACGAAATTGGATACAATGACCACTATTGAGGTGCCTACGACTTATCAGGTTCCCTCTGCTTCCGCACTTTATGTGACGGCTAACTCATTGGACGGTTTCGGTAAATGGCCGACACTTGACTGTGCCAACACCGGTCGCGTGCAGCTTAAAATTGAGAATGGTTCCTATCCCTACAATATCACAGTGGTAAACCATTCCACCGGTGAGACGCTTCGTACTGTCTCCTTTGACGGGCCTCAGTACGACGGCACGGATCTCTCCCTTTACAACTACAAGGACTATTATACAATCGACAGCCTGCCTGGCGGCGATTGGGATTTCTACCTTGTGGATGGTTGTGACTACGGTCTCCCGCGCACAGGTCAGACGGTCGAAGTGATCAACTTCCCGACACTTGACTATGTGGAGGTGTTCGCTTCCTCAGGCAATATGAGCGATGACAATGTCGTCAAAATCAACGCTGTGTTGGATCATGACTATTCATACTATACCTCATTGCTGCCTGATTATGCGGAATACCGATTCCTTTACGATGGGACTCCCTCCAGCGACTGGAAACCTTTCCCTTCAGTGACGGATGGTTACAGAGCCACTCTGTATGACACAACAGGTAACAGGTATTGTGACCTCTGGGGAAAACAGATTACTCTGGAATATAGACTTACCCAATGTGGAAACGAAACCGTCTCCAAGACATTTACCATCAACAAACCTAACGTGAATTATTACTTAAGAGACTATTCTGATACAAGAGACTCCACCTATATTCAGGATAACACCTGTCAGGACATGTGGTATTGGCACCGCTGGTTCCATAAAATCAACTATAAATACCACAACCCGAGCGATGTGACAGCTTATCAGGATGATCCCTACTATCGTCACCACTATACTAATCCGTTGACATGGTTGTACATCGATACTGAGACGGGTGATACCATCAAGCGCGATGTCGTTTCCTCTTTGACAACGGAATCCTATCTCTACGACACTGAAGTAGAGTCCATCTATGGCTCCTTCCGTGAATATACCGCCAGCAATCCTCTCAATCTTCCTATCCGTCGTGAGTTGGTGGACGCTAACGGTTGTGTGCTTTACTCCCGTTTTGATTCCCTGCCTTACTGCTATGACGTGGGTTCCGAGATTGTGGATTGGGCAATGAGGAAGAGTGATGGAGACCACTGCTGCAGATACCAAAGTTCTATTCAGGTGTATGAAAACCATAGTTCCGCTATGGATCCCGATGGAAGCACCATCGCATTGATACAGAGCCCTCGCAACAACCAATACAATTTCACGGCTGTCTACAGCTCTGCAACGCAAGAGTGGACTGTCACTAAAGATAACCTGGCCAATGTCGCTACTGTTATCGGCGCTGCTAACGGACGTTCCTTGACCTTCAAGGACTACTGCTTGCCTTCAGGCCCTTATACTTTTAAAGTCATGACGCCTTGCGATACTTTTATATTGTCTAAAAACCTGGTCTTCCCTGTCGTCTACACTACAGAAATGACTGAGGAACCTGTTTTTGAAAGTTCTCAGCAATGTACAGACCGTTATATTACCTATACGGCAGGAGCTTTCTCCCGTATGACGTGGAGTACTGACTCCATTACTGGTCTTGATGTTCCTCCCATTGAAGAGCCGTTGATTACAAATTTCCAAATTATCGATGGTCCTACTGGCGGTTATGACGGAACCAAACATTTGGTTAATGAGCAGTTGCGTATCTCTATCCCTGGTACCTATATCGTGGAAATTGCACCAGTCACATCTTTGACAGTGTGTGATCTGCCCAAGTACTTTGATACAATATATTATGATGGAGCAACTGTTGAGTTTGAATATGCATATGCATATCTTTGCGACGACACTTGTACTCAAGGTACCGCTTATGTGAAAGGTATTAACGGTACACCACCTTATACATATACATTATATGATCAGGCTGACAAGCAGGGTAACGTGGTCATGACGCAGACTATTGCCGATCCTGACCAACCCGCTATCTTCCCTGACAAACTGATGAACGTACAACATGAGATGTCCTGCATGGTAGAAGACGCTTGCGGCGCCTATTTCCATGTCAACTTCTATCCTCGTACCATGGCTGATCTCCAGAAGCTGTGGTTTGACGATGGCCTGACCACAACGACAACGTGTGAAGGTTCGACCGTGTCAGTCCATGCTCTGGAGATTGGAGGCATCCTTGAATATCATTGGTACAATCCTGATAATGTGTTGATTGACACTGTCTCTTCACCATCTATCTTCATCCCGCGTGGTGCTTCTAATGGTTGGTACAAAGTGCATATCACCAATACCGGTTGCTCTGGTGAAATGATTGACAGTGTATATCTTACTGTTAAGAAGTCTCCCGACATCACTTTGAACTCAAATGCTGTTGTTTGTCCGGGCGAAGAGGTTAACCTCGGTTTCACCCCTACCAGTCCTGAAGGCAATGACATTACCTTCACTATCGCTTTCGACAATGGCGATAGCATCGAGACACGTACATACAGCACAGCATCTGGTGTTACAGTAAATGATCTCTATGCAACCTTTACTGATGCCAAGATTTATCCCATAAGCATCAACGATGGAAACTGCGACTATACCCTCGCTGATGAGTATGACACTATCTATGTAAGAATGAAGCAGGAGGTTGCTGACGCATGTACCATTATGGGTTCGCTCGACACCGTTTGCTACGGCAGTGACGCTCGTTTTGCAGCCCTCTCCACCATGGCTAAGCCTTACACTATCCGTTGGTACAGCGACTATGAGCTGACCCATTTGTTGATGGAACAGACTATGACTGTAGATGGCCCTGACACATCATATTATGACACCCTTGCTCTTACCCAGCACGCTGAAGTCTTTGTGAGTGTTGAGAAGGATGGCTATTGTCCTACCGTTTATGGCGTTCCCAACAGCTCCGTAAGTATGACTAGCGGTGCCACCGACCTGGTTTGTGGCAAGGTACTGCGAGTTTATGACAATGGCGGTGCCAATGGCGACTACACTATTAATGAAGTTGTTCAACACACATACACTACAACTGACGGCAAACCTGTGACCATCAATTTTGAGAATATAGACCTCTCGGAGACGGCTCACCTGTTTGTCATCTCCGGTTCTTCCCTTTCTGCAGACTCTGTACTTTATGAGTTTACTGCAGACAGCGACAATCCTGGTGTCATCACTTCCAATGGTGATGCACTTACCCTTTATTTTGTTCCTGGTATGAAGGCTGCCTCCGGATGGAGCGCCATCGTGGAGCACTCACCGGGCAAAGCTATTGCCGACATTTATGAAAAGAGCGAAAGCTACATTCGTGACTATGTCTGCCAAAGCCAGACCAACACTTACGACGATCCTTTCCACGTTGTGCCGAGTATCGTCGATAATGTAGACATTCTGACCGACAACATGCGTAAGGCAGGTGTCTATATGTACTCCGACACCATCTTCGGTGCCTCTCAACACGGTTGCGACTCCATCGTCAATTTCGTGCTGACGGTTGAGCCTCCTGCCACTTATGACACTACCGTGGTGATTACGAATGTTATTGGCAGCTACTACTGGCCGAATAAGGACACTACTATCACTACTACGGGTCGTTACACTAAACTGACGACTCTTGCTAACGGTTGCGACAGTTTGGACATTCTCGATGTTATCGTAATCCAAATAGACACCGTGGGAGATGAGGTCTGCGAAGGAGAAGAGGGTACTGTTAGAGTAATGGCAACAGTGCCGGATCTGAGCAGTATGCAGGACGACCTCGTGCCGCCTGCCATCAACATTGGCGATGTGATGTGCACCGATGGTAGCATCATGAATCCTGACGACTACGTGGCCAGCGGCAAGACAAATGCCATGGGTGTTGTATTCTATGTGGACAGCACTGGAAGCCACGGTTTGGTAACCGCTTTAACGGATGCTAGTACAAGCACATTAGCTTGGACCACCGATAAGAACAATGTCAGATCCTATACAGTAGCAAGAAACGTCGCTACCGCAAGACAAGATTTTGGAGGTTACCAGAACACTCTCCATATTAAAGAGACAGCAGAAGCCGTAGGTGAATTTTCAGACAAAGCCCCAGCGGCATATCATTGTTATTATTATGATCATCGTACCGAAAACGTAGGACCTACTCATCTCGGTTGGTATATGCCAAGTTGTGGCGAGATGAATCTCTTGTATATGAATCGATTCGATGTGAATACCTCTTTGGCTAAACTGAGTAAAAACTCGTTACTAAATGGAGGTTATTGGGGATCTACTGGTGAAGAATATAACAATCATTCATCCACATGGTACAATTCCGATGCCCCCTATTGGATAGATTCTGACGGAGGCGTCAGAGATGGTCAATCCACCAAATTCCATGTTCGCCCCATTATGAGTTTTTAATTTTTTCGTACGATTGCAGGATTTTATAGAATATGAAACAGATTAAGATATTTTTATTGACTTTTATTCTCCAACTCATTGTTATTACAGGTGCTTTTGCGCAAACCTATAAAGTTGGGGATTTGATAGAATTCTCTGATGGCTCTAAAGGCGTGGTCTGCTACGTGAACCCTAACGATACGAAAAAAGGGTGGGCTATGGCGCTCAACGATCTTGAAGGTTTATATAGATTGATGAAGCCTGGTACCTCGACATCCGGTCTGAAAACCCCTTCAACCAATCCAAGTACCTTCAATTCTTCGGACGAATGGGATGCTCATGGAAAATATAACACACTTAAACTTATTGCATCGGGAAATTCGACGGCTGCTGAGGCCGTAGATTTTGAGAACGGTTGGTACATACCTGATATTTTGCAGATCGACCGTATTTATCGTTATGCTCCTATTCTCCAAAATAGAATTCTTGAGAATGGTGGTTCTATGGGACGTCTTTTGCAAGGCAGCGGACGTGATGCTTATGGAAGTAGTACACCCTACAATGCTACGGCAACACAATTTTATGTACTTCAAGCTGTTAGCTATAGTTCTAATTACCCAGGGTCTATAACTCAAGCATCCTCACATGGTTTGTTTTATGACAATGGTTACTATATCCGTCCCGTCCGTGACTTCGGCTATGAAGAGGCGGAAGCCTACTGGTTGGCAGAGTATCAGGAAACTGGCGAGAAGTCAAATACGATGTCTGTGACTCCGGAGGCAACCACATCATATGAGGCTGTGGTGATATACGGTACCGACACCTTCCCCGCCACTGCTTCCGTGGTGGTTCACGAGATCTCCGTCCCGGACACCATCTACGAAGTCACCTGTATGTGTGACTATAAAACGGGCTCAGGGTGTAATGGCTGTTCATCAGCATACAACTCTACCAAGAGTAGCCTATTTACGGGTTTGTACATTTGTCCTATGGGTTATTATAACTCTACAACACAACAATACGACCCCTACACAAGAACTTATACTGAGACCACTCAAAACCAATACGGTTGCGACAGTACGGTGGTGCTGATTCTGACGGTTGTTGACGGTTGTCAGAATATCTATACAGATACGCTCTGTCCGATTACGGAAGATTACTATTTCGCCCCGTTTGACACCACCTTCAAACCCGGTACCGTGAGCGGTATCTATGAGCACCATGGTACAAAGATAGTTAGTGGTCGTACCATTGATACGGTGGCCTACTATGACCTTACTATCCTTGATGACTATATCAAAGGTGACACGGCAGCGCTCTGTCTTAGCGACAACTCAACTACCGTCTATGAGAACAATCCTAACGTGACCATCTCCGTTACCGACCATAAAGTCACCTTGACTTCCTCCTCTACGGATGTGAGAATCGATTCCACCAATGCCGCCAATGGCGAGTTCCTCATCATCACGAAGAACTCTGTAGGCTGCGACAGCGTGACCGTTTTGCACATCGAGAACACGGAAGGTAAATCACTGTTCCATGCCGACACCCTCTACATTGATGAAACCTACACCTACACTTTAGCAGGTCATGATTTCACTGTGGACGGCCCTGGCACACAGACTTTTAATGACACTCTCCCTGGCCGTGCCGCCAACGGCTGCGATAGCATTGTTATGCGCGTACTCACTGTGGAAGATCCTCATTATGATACTGTCTGTGAGAAAACTTACAATAATAATACAATTATTTGGAAAGACTATACTGAGACATACTGTTGGGACTATAACGGAGTAAACAACTGTATCTCTGGTCTGGACACCAATGAGTTCGGCTTCTACGAGTTCCCGGGAACTAGAACCATTGAAGGATTTGAAATAGATACCATTTCCTATCTCCATGTGGCGACGTTACCCGTATCCGAGACTCTTGACACCGAGATGGTGTGCCTCCCAGATCCGATGACGGCAAATCTGGTAATCCCTTATAGCAAAAATGATTATATTAACATTACTGTCTATACATCAGGGAGATTTTATTTAAGCTCATCTAACTGGTCTCTGTATAGACCTATTACTGTGAATAACGTAACTGGTGATTTTATTATTAAGACGGTCGGTACTAATGGTTGTGATAGTCTTGTCTTCCTTCATATTGATACAAGATTTGAGCAGTGCGACACCATCTATGCGGATACCGTGCACGTGACTGGAGAAGACTTTGAGAAGATTGTGGCCAACCACACCTTTGAAGTAACAGAATCGGGTCTGCTGACCTACACAGATACTCTTCCTGGCGGTGCTTCCAATGGTTGTGACAGCATCATCGTTCGCTACCTTAACGTAGAGGAACCGCACTATGACACCATCTGCGAGAGTGCGCTTACTGACTATACGTGGCGTGGAAATACGCTGCCTGCTGACACCAATGAGAACGGTTTCTATAAGTTCCCAGGTGTCGACACTATCGGTACAGTCGTTTTGGATACCACTTCATATCTTAAACTCACTGTTTATCCTGAAGCCGAGACCTCTGATGAGTTTGATGTCTGTTTGAACGCTGAAAGTGTTACTGTACCTTATGACAAGGATAACAGAATCAGTATCACTGTTACTGAAACAGGCGTAACCGTAGAGTCCTCTACCACAGATGTGATTGTGGAAACGGTGAATGCCTCCACGGGTGATTTTATTCTGAGAACGAAGACCGTCCATGGCTGTGACAGCATTATAACACTCCATGTAGGACTGACCGACATTTTACGAGATACGCTCTCTAAAGATACCCTATACTATGGAACTCCTTACACAACCGAGTTTGCAGATAAGGATTTCTATATTACAGATCACGGTACCTACATTATTACCGACACGTTGACAAGCAGTCTCGGTTGCGACAGCATTACGACTCGTATTGTCATTGTTGAGGAGCCTCACGAGGAGACCATCTGCGACAGCACCTTCAATACCACGGATTTGGTTTGGGAGGATAATGTTGGAAATTACTGCTGGACTTTCAATGGTGCAAACAACTGCATTGCCGACAAGACCCCCAACGCTGACGGATACTACGAGTTCCCGGGTCAGAGAGAGATCAACGGTACAATGATTGATACTGTCACCTATCTCAAGGTAAATATCAACCCGACCGGTCGTAAAGATGAAACTATTGGTCAATGTATTTCAACAGAAACTTATACTCAGACCTATAGTGGAAATGAAAATATAACCATCAATGTGACGCCTTCTGGTGTGAGCGTTACCTCAGCAGATCCCACTGTGACGGTTTATAAAGATGCTTTAACACCGGGTCTCTTCTATCTGAAAACAACGAATGATTATGGTTGCGATAGCGTTGTGGCATTGCAGACGAACTATCATTTTGGTCAGCGCGATACCATATATGGAGATACTCTCTATGTTGAAACTCCCTATGACTATATTCTTGCCAACCACTCTTTCTATGTTCAGGAACCTGGTGTGATGACATTCACCGATACCTTGACAGGCAGCAACGGTTGCGACAGCATCATCACCCGCATCCTCATCGTTGAGGAGCCTCATGAGGAGACCATCTGCGACAGCACCTTCAACACCACTACATTCCAGTGGACAGACAATGTGGGTGGATACTGCTGGGACTACAACAGCGTAAACAACTGCATTGCCGGCGAGACCGTCAATACCCTTGGTTACTACGAGTTCCCGGGCCAGAGAATCATAAACGGCACGAGTGTGGACACCGTATCCTACCTCAAGCTGACGGTCAACGAGTCGAGCCGCGAGACCGACACTGTCGACATCTGCCTCTATACGGATACTTACACAGAGGCCTACAGTGAGAACAGCGCCGTGACCATCAAGGTTACGGAGAGCGGGGTAGAGGTGACCTCTTCCTCCACAGCTGTTGAGGTTATCACGAACACCTCCAATCCTGGCGACTTCTACCTGAAGATGACGGGCGTGAACGGATGCGACAGTGTTGTAGCCCTTCATGTCGACTACCAGACTGTACAGCGCGACACGGTCTATAAGGACACTGTCTATGCTGGCACTACCTACACTATGGAGTTTTCCGACAAGACCTTCACGGTCAGCGAGGCCGGTACGATTACCATTGTCGATACTGTTCAAGGCAGCAACGGCTGTGACAGCATCACGACGCGCATCGTG
>JAILCI010000042.1 GCA_024686335.1 Bacteroidales bacterium
GTGTGACCCTTGGCCTTGATAAAATAGATGCCGTCTTGAATCTTCTGGCATTCGGGGAAGTTGTAATAAGGACCATCGCTGAAACTGACAGGCACGATATTATTGATACCCTGAAGCTCTTCTGCGCCCAGTTCCTCTTCATTGACATAGATCTTGGCATTCGGGAAGGAGCGCAGTTCACCACTATGGTCAGAGTGGCGATGCGTGAGCAGAATCTTTGTGACTTGTTCTGGCTTGTAGCCAAGGGCTGCAAAGGCATCCATATAGCCGCATATATTGAAACCCGTGAAACCTAATGAGTTCTCATCAGGCACCTCTTCCGGCATGTCTTTCGGGAATCCCGTATCCACCAGAATCACCTCCTCGCCTGTGTCAATCAGATAGTTTTGCAAACTGCCGCGATAGCGGATGTTGCTGTCGAACTTCTCTTTTCCTTCTTCACCTCCAAAGGCGAAAGGTTGGGTATAGAACCCGTCACGTCTGAATTTTACTGCTTTTATTTCCATCATAATAAATTAGTTATTAAAGATTTATGGGCTCGGCAATCTGCTTGCCCGTTTATTTTGCTGCAAAAATAGGCAATAATTTCTATTGCAGCAAGTAAAAAAGTAGAGACGCAACGCATTACATCTCTACATTGAAATTCATGTCTTCGAATTCTTTTATCTATCCGAAGCGGGTTGCCATTTGCAGCGGACGGGAGAATGGTCTTTAATTTTCTTAGAATTTTACGGTTTCAACAAGTTCCATAACCTTGAAGAAGTCTGCCTTTGCATTCTTCAGATAATACATCACGCCATTCTCGCAATTTTCGCCAAGGGCGGGTTTCAGTTGCGGCATCTTCTCAACCAAGGCTTTGCCCACCTCGGGACTGTTGTCTTCTACGAGTTCGCACTCGATGCGGAGCGTTTGTCCTTTGAAAGCGCAAATCTCAGCTTTAGGATTGGCGGCAATCTGTTTTGTGGCATTCGTCATGCCGAAAGCCATGATATAAATCTTTTCATCAAAGAATAGCATAGCTCCATAAGGACGTACTCGGGCTTGATCGCCCTCAACGGTTGCTAAATAAAACGTACCTGCTTTTTCCAGGAAATCGTAAACTTTCTGTACAGCTTCCATAATAATGTGATTTTTAAATTGTTAATCTGTTTTAGATTTGATGGTTCATCCAGTTCTGGACACCAATCTTCTCGATGAGTTCAATTGCATTCTCACTCCAGTAGAGATCTTCTTCCTCATCGGCGAGGTAGCCCTTCATGATGTCGTAAGTGGTCGGGTCTCCAGTCAGCGTTTCCATGCACTTGTAAAGCAGATCCACACCGGCACGCTGAATGTCGAGGTCGGCCTTGATATACTCGACAGGGTCGCAGCACAAAGCGCGGCTCTTGGCTCCTTCAAATTTCACTTCGCCGCCAAGGTCCATAATGCGGTCATAGAATTTCTCTACCCATTCCATCTCCTCGGTGAAATGGTCAACATATTTCTGGCCGAGTTTGGTAAGACCCTGAGCCTTAAAAATTTGTCCCTGAAGTTTGTGCACCAGTGCACCTTCTGTCAGTCCTGTTGCGAAAAACTGCAACGCCTCAATTGATTTCTGTTTTTCCATTTTTGTCTTATTTATGTTTAATATTAATTTTGAACAACTTGAAATTTCTTGTCTCAAACATTATTGAGGTTGCAAAATTAGACCTTTTCTATTTCCCGACAAAATCCGAAAGGGGACAAAAGTTGTCTGAAAGCGAACAAGACAATTTTTATTTGTATCTTTGCAGCCAAATATATTCGTCATGTATACACTGAAGGAAGCTTGGATTAAGATGATCGGAGAAATCCCCTACCCTGACTGGGACGGCAAGATGTACTGTACCGAGACCGACGCCGTCATCACTCACCGCGTCAACAAGACTCATGGATACATGGCTGCCTATACCTTCACGCTCATCTTGGAGGGCAGTCTGACGATAGCATACAACAACCGCGAGTTGACACTCCGCCCCCATGATCTCTATTTCTATTCACCTGGTATGGCGATCACCATCCTAAGCGCATCCGAAGACTACCATGGCATTTGTCTGCTCGCCGACGAAGACACCACACTACGTATGCCCTCGGTGCGTGATCTCGTCAGTCTCGCCTACAAACCTATCGTGCAACTGCATGAGCCGAAGGTGACGCTTCCCCCAGAGGTTGCGGAGCGGCTGGCCCTCAAAATGCGGGAGATCATCAGCACTCTCTACTCCGATCATATCTACAAGAAAGAGATTTTGCCTCTGCTCTATGGTGTCTTCCTGCTCGACCTTCAAGGCTCGCAGGAGCAGGCCATCCGGGAACACAGTGTGCCGCAACGTACGGAAGAGCTCTTCCTTGACTTCATGCGCCTGCTACCCCACCATTTTGCCGAACATCACGACATCGGATTTTACGCTTCGCAACTGAACATCACCTCCGATTACCTCTCGCGGATTGTCCGCCAAGTGTCGGGGCGCACCGTGATCGACTACGTCAACCAACTGCTTGTCATGGAGGCTTCCCATCTGCTCGCCGCGACCAGCCTCAGCGTCGGCCAGATTGCCGACAGGCTGCATTTTGCCGACACGCCATCCTTCAGCAAGTTCTTCTCACGCCTCACAGGCCAGTCGCCGCGGGAGTATCGGACACAATCCGGCGTAATCAACTTTTTGTAATTTTACTGTCTCTCAAATGGTATTTTATTTGAGTAATTTAACGTTTATGAAAAACAATGAGAGGGTGATTTCTAAAAAGGGAGGAATGAAATAAAATGCGCAGAAATAATAAACTGATAGGGTATTTGATAATTACTGTCTGTGTAGTTTTTGGTGTTTGGATTTCCATCGGCGGTTTTCCTGTAATAATTACACGAGATGATTGTTTGAACTCGCAAAACAACACCATTGATTCAATTATCACCAATCCCATAATGGAATATGATTTATCCAAAGGGAACATGGAGATGGTATTAATCATGAGTGCTGATGACATCGACGATTTACCCATGGAGATGCCTAAAAGAAGAGTGCTGTATTGCAATGACCAAAAAATAATGAAAAATTTACAACACGCGTTTTCTTTCGAGGAGTCAGGTGGTGATATGGCAACAGTGGAAAGTGAACTACTCGTCTTCTATAATGACACACCTGCATTTTATCATGCAGGGGACTGCAAGTTTCACCAATCGTGCTGTCAAATCTCGATGATTTTTCCAGAGAGAAAGCCATTAGAAAGGTGTTCGTCATGGGCAACGTAGCCTAACTGGTTGGATAGAATTCGGGTTTTTCCAATTTGAGCGTCTATATTGCGGTGGGAATGGCCGTAAATCCAATAGTCAATGTCTGAATCTACAATATAGTTCCCCAGTTCTACTGTAAAAGCTCCGTTGATATTGCTGCCGCTGAACTCAGGTGACGTGCAAAGTTCTGTCGGAACATGATGCGTGAGAACGATTTTAACTTTAGCTGAGCTATCCAAAACGGCCTGTTTCACAAAATGCAAGCACTTTTCATGCTCACAATTGAAGTCTACTGATGTCAGGAGATTGTCTCCATACATAATGCGGTGAAAGTCGGACACATACCGTTCAGTATTGTATGCGTTTTTTATATCGACATGTGCCCACAGGGTAGATGCGATAATATCTGCATCGCCGATTCGTTCTACCTTGTTGGAGCATATTCTGACATTAGGGAACAGTTCCCAGCAGCAAGAATCAGGCAGTGATGCGATGTCGTAGAAGGCGTAAAACTCATGGTTTCCCGGAATAGCTATCACTTGCTCGAAATGATCAGCCGCCCAGCGCCAAAACGGATGCTTCATCAAATGCTCCTGCTCCAAATAGATAATGTCGCCAGCCAACAGCAGCACATCGCCCACTACTGAAAGCGGGTGCTCTTTTAAATAGCGGCTGTTGTCCAACAACTCCAAGTGCAAGTCTGATGCAAACTGTATCTTCATAGGTTACTCTTGTTCAAAAATCTCATTACGCAAAACGTCAAGATAGGCATTGACGTCATTTTCATCTACGCCCAAAGCGTCCGCCAACGAATGGATATGTTGTTCCGTTTCGGCGACGAAGTTTTGAATGGCGTTGTACAACTTCGGCATAACTGCTACCGTTTCGGGATAGACGCCTGCTGCAACAAGTTTCAGGACGTCCGAACGGTGCTTTTTGATATCCTTACTGTTCACCTCTCTGCCCTCTTCACGCTCTTTGATGAGATTGAGATAGGCGGATACGCTATGTTCTCGTCCTGCAAAGTGAAACGATAGAGAGCATATACCGATGATCCTGCGTGGTCGATGCGCTTTTCAACACGGTAATTGCCATCACGAACAAATTGCCAGAATGCACTGACAAATTCTCGGGTCAGATTTTCAACCACCACAATAATATCAATGTCATCTGTGGCACGCGGGCGCATCGTGGTCTCCGCCAACCGTATGTCACAGGCTGTTCCACCAATAATGACGAATTTATCTTTGAACAGCCGCATAGCCTCTCTAAATGTTCCCAAACCTTTTACCATAGTTTTTCAAGCAAAATCTCAACCTCTTTTTCCACTCGCGGGTCGTGATCGCCTTGCAGCGACAAGACAAGTGAGAGTTTGTCAACGTATTCTTCATCGGCAGGTATCGGTGGATATAGCCATATTTCCACGCAATAGTCGCCTTCGATGGGGTTCACATTCATAAAGTCATCCTCATCTCGGTTCCGCCATTGGTCTGCCGTCATTGTGAGGGTGGTTGTTTCATCGGGGTTGAGTGCCGAATAGTGCGATAAAGCGGAGATGCCAGCCCGTTTGTATTGCTGGGGCTGTCTAACCTTGTCACAATACAGACGTTGCTTAACGGGGGAGACGAAAAATTTTCTTGCCTGTTCGTATAGTGTACGTTTGTCTTTGCTGAAAACAATGTGCCTGAACCTTGCCTCATCAGTCTCCATGCTGCACAGTTCCAGTCTCTCTAACAATCGAAAAGCACGGGTCAAAGTGACATATTGGTATGGCGAAACCCGCTCCACCTCCTTGATAGTCTTGCGATTCACGTACATTCCCTGAAGGTAGGCCAGCAACAGCCATTGTGCCACAGCGGTGAGTTTTTCCCCCTTTATGGGTTCCGCTTCGCGAGCCGCTATCAGCAGATTAGGCAGAAATGCGTATTTGCCTGACACAATGAAATAGACGTCCTGTTCAATAAGCCGGTTCCGCTCAAAGTACGGAAGACTCTCAAACAAGAAGACAATGGGGTTGCCCATAATGGTATTAAGCCGTTCGGCCATTATTCTCAATTTGCGAGGCGTGAACCTTTGCTTTGATTTCTGTTCAAGCCAAACAATGTCCAAACCTTTGAAGGATCCAGAATAGAACTGGAAAGCCGCCCTCACCTCTACCCAGACCTGGCGTAGTGTGCTGGTATCTATGCTTACCAAAGGATATTCCTTGCCTGCGATTACGATTGTCTTATTCATTTTTTGCCTCATTTTCACACATATAGAAAACGATGCAAAAATACATAAAATATTTTGAATTTCAATATGTTTTGCTTTTTGTAATAATGAAAAAAAGTGCACCCGTCATCGCTATTTTGAAAACAACAATTTCGCCATTCGCCACCTCTTTCCCATCATCTGTTCCCGTGCAACACCGTGTCGCCGGCAGAAAAGGCGTAAACGTAACCGCTAAGTAGTCAGACAATCAAAATCAGGCGGATTATTAAATAGCGCATTTCAATGTTAATATTTACAAATAATTTGTGGTGATTTGTGTAAAAAATAGAATTGGCATTTCCTGTTCAAGACCAAAAAGATAATTTTATACTTTTGCCATGATTATAATCTCAATATGATTATCATGATGAAACGTATACTTCTTTCCATGTGCGCATTCCTCTTTACCCTATGCGCCATCCACGGTCAAGTTACCATCACCAACCTTACTGTCGAGCATCAGGACGGCTCCCAGCCGCTGGGCACCAACGCCCCGCGCTTCAGTTGGAACTACCAAAGCGACGCCTTTAATGTGCAACAGAACAGCTACCGCATCATTGTGTCCTCCACCAAAGAGCTGGTCCAGAAAGGAATCGGTGACCTGTGGGATACCAAGACCGTTACCTCCAAACGCATGCTGCTCATCCCCTACGAAGGCAAAACACTGCAGAGCCGCGACAAGGCCTACTGGAAGGTAATTGCCTCCGTGACCTACAACAAAGAGAAGGCTTCAGAATCAGCACCCATCTCTGAATCCATCGAAAGCGATATCCAATCTTTCGAAATCAGTCTGTTGTACCAGGACAATTGGACCGCGCAGTGGATTGGATACTACTTCAAAGACGACACGCTGATACAGAGAACCCGTGTGCCCGCACGCTATCTCCGCAAGGAATTTAACCTGCGCAATGACGTCCAAAGTGCGCGACTCTATGTGAGCGGATTGGGTCAATACTGTGCTTTCATTAACGGTGCCGAAGTTGCCCCCGAAGAGATCTTCAAGCCGGCCCTGTCCGATTACCATAAACGAATCTATTTCAACGCATACGATGTCACCGATATGCTTCAGAAAGGCGACAATGCCATAGGCGTCTCCCTGGCGGGCGGACGCTTTTACACCATGCGCTACAACCGGAATGAAATCGAATGGTTCGGCCTGTACAACATCATGCACTACGGTCTGCCCCGACTGATCCTTCAACTGGAAATAACCTATACGGACGGCACAACCGACCGCCTCGTCAGCAATCCCAGCTGGAAAATCACCAACCAAGGTCCCATACGCTCAGCCAACGAGTTCGATGGCGAGATCTACGACGCCAACTATGATCTCGGAGACTGGACTTCCGTGGACTATGAGAACAGCCCGGAGTACGATGCCTCGATTTGGGTAGGTGCTCCCAGCGTATACCCTCCCGGCGGCGCACTGCAACCACAGGCTAACCCTAACCTCCAGATACAAGACACTTTGCGGCCGATAGCCATCTTCCAGAAGGGCGGCAAATGGTATCTGGACATGGGACAGAATATGGTGGGATACCTGGATCTGAAGATGTGGGATTTGCACCCGGGAGATACTGTGACGATGCGTTTCGCCGAGCTTCTCAACCTAGACAGTACCCTCTACATGGATAACCTGCGCGAAATAGATGCCACCGACCGCTATATCGTGTCCAATGCGGAGACAGGGACCACCTCGCCGCGCTGGCATCCGACCTACGTTTATCACGGATTCCGCTATGTGGAGATCTCCGGTCTACGGAAGAAACCTACAACAGCTGATTTTCAAGGACTGGTCTTCTACGACAAAATGAACAATACTGGTCATTTTGAGACCTCCAACGAGATCCTCAACACCGTATACCACAACGCCTACTGGGGCATCCGGGGCAACTACCGCAGCATGCCCACCGACTGTCCGCAGCGCGACGAACGCATGGGTTGGACTGGCGATCGGACCACCGGCAACTACGGCGAATCCTTCCTGTTCGACAACCACCGCCTATACAGCAAATGGCTTACCGATATCGAAGACACGCAGTGGCCTAGCGGTGCGCTGTCTGACGTTTGTCCGGCCTACTGGCGACGCTACACCGACAATCTGACCTGGCCCGGCGTTCTCATCACCGCGGCCGACATGTTGCGCACCCGTTTCGGGGACGACCAGCCTATCCGCGAGCACTATGCTGCCATGAAAAAGTGGCTGCATCACATGAAAACACATTATATGGTGGACGGAATCATGACCCGCGACTGCTATGGCGACTGGTGCATGCCACCGGAGTCGCTCGAGCTCATCCATGCCAAGGATCCCTCACGCATCACCCGGGCGGAAGCCATCTCTACGCCCTTCTACTGCTATCTGGCAGACAAGATGGCCCAGTTCGCCAAACTGTTGAACAAGCCCGAAGACGAGGCCTTCTTCCGCAACGAAATAGCTTTTGTCACTAAAGCCTACAACGAGAAATACCTCGACAAGGAGAACGGACGCTACGACAACAACACCGTCACCGCCAATATCCTGCCATTGTGGTTCGGAATGGTTCCGAAAGATGTGGAGGAGAAGGTCTTTGCCAGTATCATCGACAAGACCGAGAATGAGTGCAACGGACACGTCTCCACGGGAGTGGTAGGTATACAGCAGCTGATGCGCACGCTCACGGAATATGGGCGTGGCGACCTGGCACTGAAGATCGCCTCCAACGACACCTACCCCAGCTGGGGCTACATGGCACGCAACGGAGCCACCACCATCTGGGAGCTGTGGAACGGCAACACGGCCGAGCCTTCCATGAACTCCGGCAACCACGTCATGCTCCTCGGCGACCTTCTGGTTTGGGAATACGAATACCTCGGCGGCATCCGCGCCCTGGAACCCGGCTATAGCAAAATCCAACTCAAGCCCTACCCTATCAAAGGGTTGAGCAACGTGGACTGTAAATACGAATCCGTTTCCGGCACCATTGTGAGTTCCTGGAGACAAAAGGGGAAGAAATTCGAATGGGACATCACTATTCCCGCCAACACCACCGCTGAAGTCTGGCTCCCCACCAAAGATGGTTACGAGAAGAAGACATACGGCAGCGGCCACTGGCAACTGAAATCAACTATCAAGTAAAGGAAACCGTCCCCTCGCCATCCGTGTCGGCGGGCGGGATGGCGGCGAAGGCCTCCGTCAAGCAGATTCGTTCCGGGGGAGACGGAGATATTGGATTACAGACTTTAATCCAATAAAAATATATAATTTTCGGATTATATTCCAGAAATTTTATATTTTTGCATTTTAAAATCCGTTGCTATGATCAAGAGAAAACTGGAAGAAGTTATTACAAATCAGTTGTTTAAGGGAAAAGTGATTATTCTGATAGGACCCCGGCAGGTGGGAAAAACCACTTTGCTTAGGGAATTTATACGTCGGAGCGACAAGCAAGTACTCTTGCTCAATTGCGATGAACCAGAGGCACAGACGATGTTGACGAACACCAATGTGGCCAAATTGCAAACCATTATCGGCAATAATGAATTGGTGGTAATTGACGAAGCTCAAAAAGTGGATAATGTCGGTTTGACACTCAAACTGATTGTGGACAACTTGCCAGATGTGCAGGTGATTGCGACGGGGTCGTCGGCTTTTGAGCTGCGCAACAGTTTGAATGAGCCGCTTACAGGTCGCAAGTTTGAGTACCAGATGTACCCCGTCAGCTGTGGTGAGATCATGGATACGTATGGTCTGATTGAGGAGCACCGCACCTTGGAGAATCGGCTCATTTACGGCAGCTATCCTGATATCATCATGCATCCCGAAGAAGCCCGCCGATACCTCACAGAACTCACACAAAGTTATCTTTACAAAGACATTCTCTCGCTTGACAGTCTTCGCAAACCACGGCTTCTTGACAAATTG
>JAILCI010000047.1 GCA_024686335.1 Bacteroidales bacterium
TCACCTTCGACGAGTTCTTGCGCCGTATTCAATACATCAAAGGTATCACTTTCCAATATGCTTTCTGCACGCAGCAGGCAGTGGACAAACTTATCAAGTTATGAACGTCACCCAAGCAGAATTTCAAATTATGAAAGAGGAGATCGTGAAGGACATGATTGCCCGCCTTATGGAAGAGCGAGGACTCACGATGCAGCAGGCTTTCGATGCCGTTTACACCTCCCGCCTTTTCGAGAAACTTGGCGACCCCAACACCGGCCTTTTCTTCCAGTCGTCAGGCTATGTTTACAGTTTTCTGATGGACGAATTAAAGGCCAAGTTATTTGAACAATCAGGTGTCATCAAAGAGAATGTCGACTTTCATGTTTTTTTAAGAAACGAGCTTGTTGAGATTGCTTTGAAATGGCAAGCGAAATTTGGGGTTTCTCCATCTATCACAAGTACGGTCTCAGAATATGATGCGGCGATGTTAGTTGGGATGTCAGAAAAAGAATATTCTGAATATATGAAAGATAAAACGGCCGTTAATAAAGGATCGGATTTCGTTTTTAAGAATATTCGGTATCAGGTAAAGGGCAATCGACCAAGTGGCAAACCAGGCAGTATTGTAACAATGGTTCCAAAGGCAACGAATTATGAATGGGATAGATTAATTTGGATTCTATATGATAAAAACTATGTGATGCAAGAGGCATGGGAGTGGAATGTGGAGGAGTATAAATCAGCGTTTGATCGCATGAAAAGATTGTCCCCTAATGATTACAGAAAGGGGAAATGTCTATATAAAAAGCAGTAAAGAAACTGTCTATTTACAGATATAGCCTGAAAGCTTGCAATGCAGAATCTCAGATTTGCCTCCGAGAAAGTCGTTATTATTTCTTCGCCATAGGTTGAAGAGAGTTAAGATAGTGGTTGTGAAAATTGTCGGATTCGCTGCCGCTACAGACACTTAGGCATTGGAGAGTGTCTGCAGAAAAACGAATGGTTACACGGAAGTCCTCATCCTGGAGGTACTCCAAATAAGATGAAGTACAGTCAGACAGATGGGCATAACCGGATTTGCCTGTACAGTATTCTTTTGTCTCTATGTTATATTTGAAACGTATCGAATCGCATATAGTGCCAAAAAGCAATAGCTCTTCGTGCAGGGTGTCATCACTGTATTCATAGATGGCAGAGGCATATTCTTTTTCCCATCGAAGAACGGTTGGACCACAAAGGAGAGGTATGTGATTGTTTCTACAAAAGTCCATTATTTGAGCCAACTGGTATTCTGCAATACCATAACAATCAAGAAATGCGCTGCTTTGGCCGGTCAAAGGGTATGCATCAATAGTGTCTGTGCGGTTCCGAAACCGCCAACGCTTGATTTTGTCGTAAGAGGCAAACCCTATTTCACCATTCGCAAACGATACAACCCATCCGCACGACAGGGGTGCGACATGAAAACTGATTGAATGGATGTTTTGCAAGGATATACCCGCAACCGTATCCATGTAGGTTGGCTCAGGATGGTCGTAGTCACAGTTGCTACGTGTGCCACACGCTGTCAACAGGCAGCAGGTGATGGTAATGATAAAAAGATATTCTTCAAGGTCTATTAATTTGAAGGATAACTTCTTCAAAAAAGATACTCTTCTGGTTTGTTTTTTTTCAGCTCCATAATCTTTCTCTCCTTTGAACTTACAAAAATACTTTTTTTCAATTGCGGATTTTTTTTCATCAGTCACGCTAACTTCCTAATTAACCCTCAAGTACGGCCCCGTGACAGACCCCTCATCCTCCGCCATCGTCCTGGGCGTTCCCTCGAAGATGATGTCGCCGCCCATCGCGCCGCCGCCGGGACCGAGCTCGATGAGCCAGTCGCAGGACTTCAGCATCTCGATGTTGTGCTCGATGAGGAAGATGGTGTTGCCCGCCTCCACCATCGTGTCGAAGAGGTTGAGGATGCGCTTGATGTCGCCCGCGTGGAGACCGTCAGAGGGCTCATCCATAATGAAGATCTTGCCCGCATCGCGCAGATAGGAGGCCAACTTGATGCGCTGCAGCTCGCCGCCAGAGAGGGTGGAGAGCGACTGGTTCAGATGGAGATAGCCCAAGCCGACCTTGCGCAAAGGTTCCAGTTTCTCGGCAATCACACTTCCGGCAAACAACTCGGCAGCTTTGTTGGCGGTGAGGTCCATCACCTCGGCGATGTTGAGGCCGTTCACCTTGTAGGAGAGCACTTCCGGCGAATAGCGCAATCCGCCGCAGGCCTCGCAGGTGGTCTCGATGGCATCCATGAAGGCCATGTCGTTGACGATGACGCCCTTGCCCTGGCAGACGGGACAGCCGCCCTTGCCGTTGAAG